>JEMX01000218.1 GCA_000585055.1 Candidatus Accumulibacter appositus | reverse complement strand
CGTGCATACGCGCCGGGTTGTACCAGACGAAGAACGGTTTGCCGGTCTTCTTCGGATCGTTGCGGTCCATGAAGTCGATGACCTTGGCCGAGATTTCCTCGTCGACGGTCCGCGAACGTTCCAGGGTCAGCGGACCTTCGTCCTTGCACGTCGTGTTCTTCTGTGTGCCGTCACTGGACTTGCACCAGATGACCGGGCGCGGTGGGGTAAGACAGGTCGCCGTTTTCGGATCCACGGCGCCGGGCACTTCGGGCAGGCCGGTGATCGGCGTGTTCTTGCACGGCGGCGCAATTCCCTGCACCAGCGGCGTCTTGTTGATATCGACGAAGCTCACGCCCTGCATGGCGTCGAGGTGATACAGGTAACCCCAGTATTCCTGAAAGCCGTGCGAAGTCGGCAGCGCCTCGAAATGGTCGCCGAGGTGATTCTTGCCGAACTCGCCAGTGTTGTAACCGAGGTCGAGCAGGAACTTGGCCAGCGAAGGAGTGCCCGGACGCAACCAGGACGGGCTACCCGGCAGTTGCGGCGGGATCATGCCCGTGCGCAGCGGATGCATGCCGGTGAAGAAGGCGTTGCGCCCGGCCGTACAACTCTGCTCGGCGTAATAGGTCATGAATCTCGCACCTTCCTTGCCGATGCGATCGATGTTCGGCGTTTCGCCGACCATCAGGCCCTGATGATAGATGCTCGGCTGCATCCAGCCAATGTCGTCGCCCATGATGAACACGATGTTGGGCTTGGCACCGGCGGTGGCACCGGCTGTCGCCGTCGCGGCGGCAGCGGCGAAGGCTGATCCGGCGCCCAGGGTCAGCACGGCGAAAAGTGTCAGTAATCTAAAGCGGAACATCGAGACAAGCTTCATTTCTCCCTCCTAAGTGTCGCTTCTGTTGGCGTAGCGTTTGGATCGGGTCGTTGGCGATGACCCGACTCGGAACTTGGCAGGCTGCGGGTGACACCGCTTGGCGTCCTTCGGGGCTCGGCCGAGCAGATTTCGAAGGCGCCAGCCGATGAAGCGAATTGGGCAAACCTGAGCATCAGCTTGGCGTGGTGAGAGCGGGACTCGCCGAGAACCGATGTTTCGCTACCGCGATCGATCCGTGTTGCCCTCGGCATTTCGTCAGCATCATAAACGCTAAATCCTGTGGGCAGCAACAAAACCGGGCAAACAGCTACCCTGTTGGTCGCCTGCCATGGCCGGAAAGGCCAAGTAGTGAATGATGAAAGGCCTTCCCTAAGGCCGACGTGCTGCGCAAGTGCCCGGCACCGCAATGGCCAGCTGCCGCTGCGCTGCTGTGGCCGACAACTAGTCAAAGAATGGACCTGGCGAGAACCGCCGCTCAGCCACCGTCGGGTGGGCGTGGGCGTCGCCAGACGGCCGTCAGCGTGGCAAGTTTGGCGCGCGGCGAGAGACGTTCGTCGGACAG
>JEMX01000217.1 GCA_000585055.1 Candidatus Accumulibacter appositus | reverse complement strand
AAGCCGCTCGAACGGGTTCCGGTATTGTCGGCGCTGCATGCCAACATCCAGGACCAGTTCAACACCTACGGAGTGCAGATCATGTCGCCGCACTTCGTCAGCCAGCCCCGCAACAATGTCGTCGTGCCTCCCGAGGGGTGGCACGCGCCGCCGGCAGCGCCGGAAGCCCCGCCACCGCAGTCCTGACCGCCGCGAGCAAGCCTGGAAAAACTCGATGATCAGCTTCGCCACCACCGTTTTCCTCTCGGCCTTCCTGCTTTTCCAGATTCAGCCGATCATCGCCAAGATGATCCTGCCGTGGTTCGGCGGTTCGTCGTCGGTGTGGAGTACCTGCCTGGTCTTTTTCCAGGCCGAACTGCTGCTTGGCTACCTGTACGTACACCTTCTCCACGAGTGGCTTTCTCCTCGCCGCCAGAATGTCGTGCATGCCGTCCTGTTGCTCCTGAGCCTGGCGACCCTGCCGGTGATTGCCGATCCGGCGTGGAAGGAAGCGGCGTTTGCCCATCCGACCTGGAACGTACTCGTCGTTCTCCTGGAACGTGCTCGTCGTTCTGGCTTCGGCGGTCGGCATGCCCTATTTGCTGCTGTCGACCACCGGGCCGCTGATGCAGGCCTGGTATGCACGATCGTTCACGAGCCTGATGCCCTACCGGCTGTACGCGCTCTCGAACCTGGCATCGATGCTCGCCCTGCTGAGCTACCCGCTGCTCGTCGAACCGTACTTCCCGGTTTTCGAACAAGCCTGGGCCTGGTCGGTGGCATATGCCCTCTTCGTCCTGGCGTGTCTGGGCAGCGCCTGGCAGTCATGGAATGGAGTGTCAAGCGAAGTCGAACGCTCCCACGCTGCGGCGGCGCCGCGCCCGGCATGGAGCGAGTGTCTGTTGTGGGTTGGCCTGGCGATGACCGCCTCGATCCTGCTGCTGGCGATGACCCGCCATCTGACGCAGGATGTCGCGCCAGTCCCTTTCCTGTGGGTATTGCCGCTGAGCCTCTACCTCCTGAGTTTCATCCTCTGCTTCGATGCCCCACGCTATTACTACCGGCCCGGATTCCTGGTGGCGCTGCCGATTGGTGGCGCTGCCGATCGCCTTGCTGGCCATTGACCGGGTTCTCGACGGCGGCAGCCTGCCGGTACCGATCCTCATTGCCGTGATGTCGCTGTCGCTGTTCGTCTTCTGCATGGTCTGTCACGGCGAGCTGGTCAGACGCCGGCCAGCGGTCCGCCACCTGACGCTGTTCTACCTGATGCTCTCGATTGGCGGTGCGCTCGGCGGGAGCTTTGTCGGCCTGCTGGCGCCGGCGCTGTTCGAGGCCTACTTCGAACTGCCGACCGGCCTGTTCCTCTGCGCTCTGCTGGTAGTCATCGTTCTC
>JEMX01000216.1:810-1004 GCA_000585055.1 Candidatus Accumulibacter appositus | reverse complement strand
AGCCAGGAGCTGAACGTCGCCCTGGAATCTGTCCTGCTGCCGCGTTTCGCGGCAGTGCTCGGCAAACGGGAGGCGGGGCATTGCATGCGGGTGACGGACCTCGACCGTGACTTGATGGTGCGTCTGTGTGGGGGCCTGCGCAGCCTGGTTCCGGGCGCGACAGTCGTGGTTCTCGCCGACGAAGCCCTGCGGCA
>JEMX01000216.1:455-604 GCA_000585055.1 Candidatus Accumulibacter appositus | reverse complement strand
CGCGCTTGCTCGCGTCGGTGCCGGCGCCAATCAAGGGTGCGGTCGAGGTGTTGCTGGAGGATTTGCAGAGCGAGGGGAGAGCCTGGCGCTTCGCTGATGAGGCGTCGGTCGCACGTTTTCTGCTGACCGCACAACTCAATGACTTCGAT
>JEMX01000216.1:0-203 GCA_000585055.1 Candidatus Accumulibacter appositus | reverse complement strand
GAATGGACGCACCAGATCGTCAAGGATCGAGCCAACTGGCCTTTGGCATTCAACCGCTGGGTTTTCGCTGATGGCGGAATCAGTCCGGATGCGATCTACATCGGCGATGTGGAGCTTCCCGATCTGCCCTTGGTCAAGGCGGATGAGACCGATCCGCGCCTGACTGATCTGATTGGCCATCGTGTCTTGCCCATCTCCAGGAC
>JEMX01000215.1 GCA_000585055.1 Candidatus Accumulibacter appositus | reverse complement strand
GGCAGCTGCGCCGGCACGCAGCGCGCCGGCGCGGCGGCCGCGGTCGCCGCGGCGAACAGCGATTCGAGAAAGTCGAACTCGGGGCAGGGGTTCACCAACGTCTCCTTGCGCAACGAAGCATTGATCTGGCGTGCGCGTCCTGACCGCGAGGCGACGCAAGCCGGCGTCCCGCTAGGCGGCCAGCCATTCCCTTGCCCACGCCAGGCCGCGGTCGGTATCCGCCAGCAATGGCTTGTACTCGCAGCCGAGCCAGCCGCGATAGCCGAGGCGGCGCAGCAGCGCGAACAGGAAAGGGTAGTTTATTTCGCCGCTTCCCGGCTCGTGTCGGCCGGGATTGTCGGCCAGCTGGAAATGCGCAATGCGCCCGATGTTGGCTTCAATGGTCCGCGCCAGGTCGCCTTCCATGACCGGCGCGTGGTAGATGTCGTATTGAAGCCAGAGGTTTTCTTCGCCCAGCCCGGCGATCAGCGCCAGCGCTTTGGTCGGTGTATCGAGCCAGAACGCGGGGATGTCGACGCGGCTGCTGATCGGCTCGACCAGCAGGCGGATGCCGTTGCCGGCAAGGCGCCGAGCGGCGTGCCGCAGGTTGCTCATGAAAGTTGCCCGGATTGCCGCCTGCGGCGCATCGTCCGGCGGTACGCCGGCCAGGCAGTTGACCTGTGCGGGCAGCCGAGCTCGCGCGCGTAGGCGATTCCCTGCTCGACGCCGGCACGGAACTCGTCCTCGCGTCCGGGCAGGCAGGCGATGCCGCGTTCGCCAGCGTCCCAGTCGCCCGCGGGCAGGTTGTGCAGGACCTGCTGCAGCCGGTACTCGCGCAGCAGTCGCGACAGCTCCTGCGCGTCGAAAGCGTAGGGGAACATGTACTCGACGCCGCGAAAACCGGCGCGCGCCGCGCGCGCAAAGCGCTCGTCGAAAGGGCTGTCGGTGAACAGGAAGCTGAGGTTGGCGCTGAACTGCAGCGATCGGGCGGTCACGAAATCTCCTTCGGCTATAATCGCCCTTATTTTGATCAGGAAAGCCAGCATGGGCAATCGCCTCTCGAAAATCGTTACCCGTACCGGCGACGCCGGCACCACCGGCCTTGGCGACGGAAGCCGGGTGGCCAAGGACTGC
>JEMX01000214.1 GCA_000585055.1 Candidatus Accumulibacter appositus | reverse complement strand
GATGACGGTGCCGAGGTACTGCCAGGCGGAGGCACCGCGGCGGCGACAGGTCTCGATGACGCTGGCCAGGAGAGCAAAGGCGCGGGATCCCTCTTCGGAACGGGTGCCGTGACTGATGCGGCGTGAAATGACCCAGTGTCGCAACGCCTGTTCGGCGGCGTTATTGGAGAGCGGCAGCAGGGGCTCCGCGAGCGGACGCAGGATGACTTTCCAGTCATAGAGGAATTCGCGCACGACACTGCGCAGGGCCGGATGCTCATCCATCTGATGCCCCTCGCACAGGTGCCTTAGCCGTTTGACCTCGGCGTCGTAGCGCTCGGGCAGCGGTTGCGGCGGCGGATCGAGCCGCGCCGCGTAGATGGCCGCCATCAGCGCTGCCAGGAGACCTTCCATCTCCTGCCCAACCCGGGACACCCGGCCATCGCTCGATTCGGCCAGCCCCCGCAGCTTGCGCATCAGGTGCGGCCAGCAGCGCAGGCGGTTTTCCCAGTTTCGGTAGACCCCGTAACCATCGCTGATGAGAATGCCGGTATAGCCGTCTTGCAGGGCGTTCTCAAGCATCTCCCGGGTGCGTGGGCCGATGAGGTAGAGCACCGTAGAGGTGCTGACCAGCGCCCACAACCACAGCAGCACGCCGGATTCCGACCACGACGTTTCATCGACGTGCAACTGCGCCACCTGCACGATATCGGCCACCAGGGCGTCCTCCAGCGGGAAGCTGGCACGGCCCGCTTCCCGGATCGTCTCATCAATCACGCCGGTGCTCAGCGTCAAGTCGAAGACTTCCCGCAGGAGCTCGCGAATGCTCGCTCGCGACAGGCGCATTCGTAGCGCGAGCAGAACGATGACGCCGGCCAGGCGAGGACCCACCAAGCGCCATTCGCCCAGCTCAACCTTCTCCCACTGGGCGTCGGGCGGCGCCCGCCAGGGCATGGCCCGGCTGACATGCCCGCAAGCGCAGCGCACTTCAAGCAGCGTGTGACGCGTGACGCTGAACATCAGCCCGATACTGCCCTCGACTGGCGGCGCAATGTCGATCTCGTCCCAGGCCGTGTAAGCCTGCGACTCGGCATCCGCCGCCAGGGCGCCACCACAAGCCGCGCAGTTCTCGGGTCGGTGCACGCAACGGTCAGTAACCGCCAGTTTTTGCGTGCGACCATGGCCCGGACTACCCGTTTGTTTGCCCGGTCGCTTCCCCGAGCCCTTTCCGGACGATGGGCCCTTGGTTACCGGCGGCACAGTCTCTTGTGCCGGCGTCGGGCCCTCTGCCGTTTCGGCTGCACTGTCGGCAGCGCCAGCCTGGGCTGGCGCGCCTTTCGCCACGGCTGGGTCGCGCGCCGCCTTCTCCCACGGGCCGCCTTCTCCCACGGCGCCTTTGTGCTCGGCGGCCGCGAGCTGTTGTCCGGGTTTTTATTGGGTTTAGGTCGTTTCCTGTGGAACGGGCAAGAACGGGGCGAAGGGCGAGGCGGGCAAATGAGTGAGCTTTCCAGCAATAAGATAGG
>JEMX01000213.1:389-1513 GCA_000585055.1 Candidatus Accumulibacter appositus | reverse complement strand
TCGCATTCGGAGCAGGGACGCCTGCTCTGTCGGCGTAAACGCTTTCCCGAAGACGCCAGAAAGCACGCCAAACTCGCCGCGCGGGTGGCTCGCACGCAGGAGAGGATCGACTCGCTGATCGCGCTCGCGTGCTGCGCTGCCGGGCTGACCGAGAAAGCGGGTCTGCGCCGAAGCGCGCTCACCCCGAGTCGTCCAGCACCGAGGTGTCGCCCTCGGGCAGTCCAAGCTCGCGCGTCTTCAGGAGGCGGCGCAGGATCTTGCCGCTGCGCGTACGCGGCAGGGTCGACACAAACGCGATCTCCTTCGGCGCCACGACGGCGCCCAGGCGTTTGCGTGCGTGGCCGAGCAGTTCCATGCGCAGCGACTCGCTCTCGCCGAAACCCGGTTTGAGCAAGACGAAGGCCTTGACCACCTCGCCGGCCACGGGATCGGGCTTGCCGATGACCCCGGCTTCGGCAACGGCCGGATGCTCCATCAGGACGCTCTCGACCTCGAATGGCCCGATCAGGTGTCCGGCCGACTTGATCAGGTCATCGACGCGGCCGACGAACCAGAAGTAGCCCTCCGCGTCTCGCCTGACCAGGTCACCGGTCAGGTAATAGTCGCCGGCAAAGCACTTGCGGTAGCGCTCCTCCTGCCCGAGATAGCCGCGGAACATCGACGGCCAGCCGACCCGAAGCGCTAGCTCTCCCTCGACGTCGTCAGCAATGACCTCTTCGATGCCGCCACCTGCGTGCCTACGCATCAGGCGGGCATCGATGCCTGGCAAGGGTTTGCCCATCGAGCCGGGCTTGATGTCCATGGCCAGGACGTTGGCGATCATGATGGCGCCGGTCTCGGTCTGCCACCAGTTGTCGTGGATTGGCAGCCCCAGCACCTGCTGCCCCCACCACACGGCCTCCGGATTGAGCGGCTCGCCGACGCTGGCGATAAAACGCAGCTCCGGGTAGCGGTACTGCCGGGCGAGTTCCTCGCCGCCCTTCATCAGCATGCGGATCGCCGTCGGCGCCGTGTACCAGACGCTGACCCGGTGCTCCTGCAGCAAGCGGTACCAGCGCCCGGCGTCGAAGTCGGCCTCGTCGACCAGGCTCGTCACGCCGTGCAGCAGCGGCGCGATGATGCCG
>JEMX01000213.1:0-126 GCA_000585055.1 Candidatus Accumulibacter appositus | reverse complement strand
GGTCCGGCCACCATCGTCGCCAATCAGCAGGATGTGCTCGAGCGCCGGCAGTTGGCCGAGAATGCCGGCCACCTTGCGACGAAACAGGGACTCGCTGGTCAGCAGCACCTTGCCTTCGCCGATGGC
>JEMX01000212.1:1830-2122 GCA_000585055.1 Candidatus Accumulibacter appositus | reverse complement strand
GCGCGTGATCGAGCCATCGAAAGCTGGCTGCATCACCAGGTAGGCCCGGCCTACGATGCGCTTAAGGCAGAGCCTTCCCACGCGGTCACTATTGACCAGGTGCGCGCCCGCCTTGCCGCCGAACACGCCAAGGCACGATGAGCTATCGCGTTGTCTTCTCCCCCGAGGCAGAGGAACAGCTTGCGGCCTTGTACGGCTACATCGCCGCTGCGGCGTCTCCCGACATTGCCGCACGCTACACCGAGGCGATCGTGAGCTACTGCGAGAGCCTGCGTACCTTCCCTCATCGCGG
>JEMX01000212.1:1404-1674 GCA_000585055.1 Candidatus Accumulibacter appositus | reverse complement strand
CTCTCAAAACACTGTCGGTCCAGCCGGCACGCGGGCATTGCTTTTCCACGATCAGTGCGGCATCAGGTCCATCCGGTCGTTTGCTAGGTCGAGGTAGGACGGGTCGCCGCGGCAGACCCACCCCAGCATNNNATCTGGCCTGGCGGTTCCGGCCGCCGACGGAATTGTGCGAGCGCCTTGTCGTATTGCATGCTACTGGTGGTCGAGCGCTCGATGCGCGAGAAGTGCTCGTGCAGACCGGCCAGCACCGCCTCGCCGACGTTGGCGCGG
>JEMX01000212.1:576-1220 GCA_000585055.1 Candidatus Accumulibacter appositus | reverse complement strand
CCACACAGATCACCAACCACGGTTTCCGGCTGCCCCATCGCCGCCATGGCCAATCGCAGTTTCGCGGCGGTCATCTTGAACGGCCGCCCGCCGTTCCTGCCGCGTGCGCGTGCCGAGGCAAGCCCGGCCACGGTCCGCTCGGAAATCAACTCCCGCTCGAACTCGGCCAGGGCAGCAAAAATGCCGAACACAAGCTTGCCGGCGGGCACAAGCTTGCCGGCGGCGGTCGTGGTGTCGATCGCCGCGCCGTGACCGGTCAGGACCTTCAATCCCACGCCATGAGTAGTCAGGTCGTGTACGGTATTGATCAGGTGGCGCAGATCGCGACCGAGCCGATCGAGCTTCCACACGACCAGCGCATCACCTTTACGGAGCGCCTTCAGGCAAGCCGCCAACCCCGGTCGATCATCGCGTCGGCCTGAAGCCAGATCCTCATAGAAATGTGCAGGACTCACGCCGGCAACGATGAGCGCATCCCGCTGCAGATCTGTGGTTTGGGAGCCGTCCGCTTTCGATACCCGCATGTAGCCGATCAACATTGCGCCACTGTCACGTATACGTTCGATTATGTGACAGCGTGAGTGTCATTTTCAGAAGACGACTGCACCAGTTCATTGGGCTGGCCGCCGTGTGTGCAGCGGACT
>JEMX01000212.1:371-496 GCA_000585055.1 Candidatus Accumulibacter appositus | reverse complement strand
GAAGTCCAATGCACGGCGCGACGAAGCCGGAACCGCCGGAAATTCCGGCGATCACCCGGCAAGCTGCTTGATGTGCTCGACCAGGCGGCCGAACACCTCGTTCACGTATTCCAGCACCTTGGGTT
>JEMX01000212.1:0-149 GCA_000585055.1 Candidatus Accumulibacter appositus | reverse complement strand
CATGCCGTCATAGGGCCGCGATGCCTTGTTGCGTTCGGCTTCGGACGCCTCTTCCATGATGCAGGCGTAGCGGTAGAACCCTGGGAACTCGCGGGACAGCGCCATGAGTTGCTGGTCGGTCGTGCCGACCCATATCCTGTGCAGGTCAG
>JEMX01000211.1 GCA_000585055.1 Candidatus Accumulibacter appositus | reverse complement strand
CGACTCCTGCTCGATCCCTTCTCGATGCTCGTCTATTCCACCCGCGCCGAGGATTTCCAGGCGATCAAGCGTTTGCGCGAGCAAGGGCTGTCGGTCTCGGAGGCGGTCGAGCGGCTGGTCATTGAACGTGCGTCACGGTAAGGCGGAGCGGTCATGAGTCCTTTCAGAACAGCGTTGCTTACCGGCGCCCTGACGCTGCTGCTCGGCGCAGGCATTGCGGTGTCCTGGCTGCACTTTCGACCTCTGGAGATCCCACGGTTTGCGCGCGTCAACATCGGGGCGCTCGTTGCTCAGCAGCAGCAATCGCTGGTCGAGCGGGTCAAGCCGGGCATGGAGGCTACGGAACAGGCCAGGCTCTTCGAGGACGCCAAAGCCTTCGGGCTGCGGCTCGACGCCGCGCTCGACCAGGTCGCGCAGGAATGCCAATGCGCGCTGATCAATTCAGCGGCCTTGCTCAAGGCTTCACCAGTCGCGGCGCTTCCGGACCTTTCCGCAAGGGTGGCGGAAATCGTTGGCACGGCACCCGCAAGCCCGTCGGCGCAGTGATCGATGCGGTCCCTGGTCATTGCCGTGTGCTGCTTCTGCTTCGGAAGCGCGTCAGCGAACAGCGGGCTGGAGTACCCGTCGATGTGGATCTGTGACGCGGATCGGTTCAACTGGTATTGCGACATCCCGCCGGAAGCGGAACCGACCGGAAGCGCCGCCGAGAACCCCGAAGCGAAGGCGCTTAGGGAGGAAAACGAAGCCGTTGCGTCCCTGAAGGCCTTGCGAGAAGACGCCGAGCGGAAGAGGGCGCTGGCCATCATCAATCCGACCCCGGAGAACTTGAAGCGCTACATCGTTGCGCAGGAAGCGCTGATGGATCGGGCGTCGGTCTTCTCGGACGTCTGGCGACGCGTCATCTGGGCCAATCCCGAACTCAACTACCAGTTGCGCAACCCGTCCAACAACGCCGCCATCCAGGTGCGTGACAGCCAGCGCGCGCGCAAGGCAAGCGAGACGCTGGCAGGGCTCGCCGGCGAGTGGGGAATTTTCTTCTTCTTCCGCTCGGATTGCCCGTACTGCCATCGCTTGGCGCCGACCCTGAAGTGGCTCTCCGAGCAGTACGGCATCGCCGTGTTTCCGATCTCGCTCGACGGCGGCGGATTGCCTGAGTTTCCGCAGCCCTCGCGGGACAACGGCATGGCCGCTGCGCTGGGCGTAACCGTGGTGCCTCTCGTGGTGCTCGGCAACGTCAAGGATCGCCGGCTGCTTCCGATCGGTTCGGGCGTGCTCTCGGCGCAGGAGATCGTCGAGCGCATCTACATCCTGACGCAAACGCGTCCCGGCGAACTCTATTGAGGGTGACCGTGAATACTCCAGGCTTTCGGCGAACGCTTGTCGTCACACTCGTCCTTGCGGCCCTGACCGGTCAGGCAAGCGCCAATGTCTCGCAGTCGATGCAGGACTGGTTCAACGACATCGGGGCTTACGGCAACGTGACCGGAGCCAACGCCTATCGCGGCCAGACGATGAATTTCTATACGGGCGGCAGTCTGTACATGCGCACGCCGGTGCGCAACTACCCGCTGGCGAGCATCACGCCGCCATCGTTTCGGGCGGGCTGCGGCGGCATCGACCTTTATGCCGGATCGTTCTCTTTCATCAACAAGGACCAGTTCGTCGCATTGCTGCGAAACATCGGTAACAACGCCATCGGCGCGGCGTTCAACATGGCGCTCTGCTCGATGTCCCCGGACCTTTGCGATCTGCTGAAATACCTGCAGGACCAGGTGTCGAAGATGAACAACCTCAACATCAATTCCTGCCAGGCCACATCAATTCCTGCCAGGCCGCCGAAGGAATCGTCACCGCCGCCGGGAGCCTGCTGACCGACCGCACCCAGGAGAAGGAAGGCAAGACCGCCGGGGCCAGTCTGAACCTGTTCGGCGATGTCTTCGAGTCCTGGGACGAGTGGAAAAAGAGCCGGGTCACCGCGAGGAATATCCGGACGGCGGCCCGGAACGCGTCAGCGGGCTATCGGGAGCTCTTCGAGCCGGGCAACGTCGTCTGGCGGTCGCTTTCGCGCGTCTCCGGCGTCCCGACGAAACGAAAGAACTGTTGATGAGCCTGACCGGCACGATCATCGTCACACCACCCGGCGAGAACGGTGACGAGAAAGCCCGGTGGACCTATCTGCCCGGCGGCAAGCTCACCTTCCGGCAGTTCGTCGGGGATGGCGGATCCACGACGGTGACGCTGCCGGGCCTCAAGTGTGGTGTCGATGCCGCCGAGTGCATGAGTCCGACCTTCTCGGAGAGCGCCTTCACCGTGACGCC
>JEMX01000210.1 GCA_000585055.1 Candidatus Accumulibacter appositus | reverse complement strand
ATCGCGCGCCTTTGCACCGCCTCGGCACGTAGGGCCTGACGCCGCGCAGTTACCGGTTACCTCAATGCTTTGATCACCGGACTGAGTCGTGAAGATCAGGAACTCGGCCGTGCTGCTGCGGATCAGTTTTCTTTCGTTGTCAATCATCTCACCAGCCTTGAAAGTCGCCAATCGTTGCGCACCAGTAGCCATCACGCACCGTGAATCCAGCACCTTGGCTTCCTTCCTGGGGCGAAAGTGTTCTACGTCGTAGTGCGAATACAGTTCCCGCACTTCCGAGAACCGGCATTTGCCGGCCGACAAAGCCAACCGCCATTCCTTTCACCGGCTTACCGCCATTCCTTTCACCGGCTTGCGGAAGCGTCGGTGCTGCGGCAATGCGCTCACGAGCCCTCGATCACTCGCGCCACGTCGCCGTGGCACTCGGCATATGTGCCAACCAGCAGCAGGTTGCCACCTTTGACAGTCCCGGTGAAATGGGTGATCGTCACTCCGTCGCGGCATTGCCCGCACCAAACGTTGGCCAGTCGGCGCTGGCGGATATCGGCGGGGATGGATTCCCAACTGTGGCGCGCTGGTCGGGTGAAGTTGGGAAGAGACTCAATGGTCATGGTTCAGCGCCTCTAGCTTTCTTTCAAGCAGCGCCACCATGGGAATGCGCATCCAGCCAGCGTTGCCCAAGGGCGGTTAGCCGGTAGCGCTGCTTGCTGCTGCGCGGTGTTTCGGGTCGGGTCATTTCCACTAGGCCGGAATCGAGCGCGGGCAAGAGATAAGCCTTGCGGAAATGCTTTTCGTCCTTCAGACCCAGTGCCTGCTGCAGGCCTGTTCGGGACAACTCATCCTCTAATGCCACCACGAGCCGCCCAACTTCAGGGGTGACTTCAGGGGCGACTTCAGGGGGCAGCGGCCGGGCCAGGGGGAGAACGGGCAAGCGGATCACAAACGATAGTCGGTCATCATCTGCTGTCAGGCCCAGGTGCGTGGCGCTGCTGAAGTAATCAAGCACCTCACGCCAGGCCGAATCCTCTGCAGCGCTGCCACGATGGCATTCGTCGATGACGACCAGATCAAAGAAATCGGCCGGAAACTGACGGTAGATCTGCTTCCATTCTTCCTTGCCGGTCACGGCCTGGTAGAGCGCAAGGTAGACCTCGTAGTTCTTCTTGATCTCGCGGTTGCTGACCTTGTGCATCACCTCGCCGAAGGGAGCAAAGTCTTGCTGCATGGTTTGGTCAACCAGGATATTGCGGTCCGCCAGAAACAGGATGCGTTTCTTGGCCTTGGCTTTCCACAGGCGCCAGATGATCTGGAAGGCTGTGTAAGTCTTGCCGGTGCCGGTGGCCATGACCAGCAGCACGCGCTGCTGTCCCTTGGCTACGGCCTCGATGGCGCGGTTGATGGCCACCCGCTGGTAGTAGCGTGGCTCCTTGCCGCTGCCGTCGGCGTAGAAAGCTTGCTCGACGAGTTTGACCGCTGCGGACTCGGCCAGGCCCTTCCAGTGTTGATACAGCGGCCAGAGATCATCCAGCGATGGGAATTCGCTGAGCTGAAGTTCGCGTTCGATGGGTTGTGTCAGGCCGGTGCGGTCGTGCAGCAGGAAGCCGTCACCATTGCTGCTGATGGCGAAAGGCGCATCCAGCATCTCGGCGTAGGCCAGTGCTTGTTGCATGCCGTGGCCCACCGCGAATCGCGCCTGCTTGGCCTCGACCACGGCGATCGGTAGCGTCGGGCGGGCATAGAGTACGAAGTCTGCACGCTTGGGGCCCCCCTTGGCTTCCGGGTTGCGGATGCGTGCAGCGAGTTTGCCACGCACCATGACGCGGCCGTCGGTGAGCTTTACCTCTTCGCGAAACTGATGCTGCTGCCATCCCGACTGCTGGATGGCAGGGGTAATGAACTTGGTGCAGATGTCGCGCTCGCTGAGCTGGTATTTGTCCACCTCAAGCCCTTTCTCGCTGCCGCCAAGCTGTTGATGTGTTGTTCATGGTCGTTCCTTCCCGCCCTGTTTCTTTCTCGCGGCGGCACCCGAAGCGCGCGCCCAATCGTCGACGGTGAACACCTTGAACTTGCTTCGTCGTCCGACCCAATTAGCCGGAAGGCTCTTGCTGTGGATCCGCTGGCAACTCGACTTGCGTGTGACGCCCAGCGGCTCGGCAAAACAATTCAACGGACGCCCAAGGCTCACTCATGCCGGTAGCCTGGCGAGGGTTGAGCGAGCCGCGCCTGACGTTTCAGTCACTGGCAAAGGCTGCAATTTATCAGGCTCGCTAGGTACCCGTCGAGAAACCATTACTGGCTGAGTGGAAGGAGCCGCGCCGGGTGATTTCCGGGCCGGAGCGAGGTGTCCGTGACAGCGCGTTTCGAATCGTGGTCAGCAAGCGATGTGCAGTGAAAACCGCTGCACTGAACCGTGCGCGCTCCGAGCCGGCAACGCACGAACAGAGAGACGAGAAAGATTCCGGCAGTCAGAGGGGGGCACCAATCGCCAATCAAAAACGGAATTTACAGCACCCGCGTAGCGCCGCCCGAACGACGCCTTCGCAGGCAAAAAAAAGCCCGGAGCAAGTCCGGGCTTTGATGTTTCGATGCTTTGATGCTTTGATGTCTTGGTGGAGACAGGCGGGATCGAACCGCCGACCTTCTGATTGCGAACCAGA
>JEMX01000209.1 GCA_000585055.1 Candidatus Accumulibacter appositus | reverse complement strand
TATGCCCGCCTGGCGGCGAAGCACTTCGGTTGCCAGCACCACGAGTACTACGTGACCCCGGCTGACCTGCTGGCCAGCATCCCGGCCGTCGCCCGGCATCACGACCAGCCTTTCGGCAACTCATCGGCCCTGCCCGCCTACTATTGCGCCAGGATGGCCGCCGCCGATGGCTGCAGCAAGATGCTCGCCGGCGATGGCGGCGACGAGCTCTTCGGTGGCAATTCGCGCTACGCGACGCAGCGCCTGTTCGAGTTCTATCAATCGCTGCCCGCCGGCCTGCGCGCGCGCATCGAACCCCTGTGCTCCGACGACAGCGTCCTGCGCCGCATCCCGGGTCTCAAGCAGGCGACCGGCTATGTTCGTCATTCGCGCATACCGATGCCCGATCGCCTGCAGAGTTTCAACCTGATCATGCAACTCGACCCGGCGCAGGTGCTGACTGCCGATTTTCTCGCCCAGGTCGATCTCGGCGAACCGTCGCAGCACATGCAGGCGACGTGGAGCGAATGCCGGGCGCCCAGTCTGATCAATCGCATGCTCGCCTACGACTGGCGCTACACGCTCGCCGACAGCGATCTTCCGAAAGTGCGCGGGGCGACCGAGATGGCCGGACTGGCCGTCGGCTACCCCCTGCTCTCCGACCGCCTGACCGATTTCTCGATGGCCCTGCCGGCCAACTGGAAGCTGCGCCGCTTCAAGCTGCGCTGGTTCTTCAAGGAAGCACTGCGCGGCTACCTGCCGGACAAGATAATCAGCAAGTCGAAAAAGGGCTTCGGCCTGCCCTTCGGGGTGTGGGCCACGCACAACCCGGCGCTCAAGCAACTCGCCGAGGATTCGCTGCACAGCCTGGCCAAGCGAGGAATCGTACGCGCCGACTTCATCGCCACGCTGCTCGGCGAGCACCTCCCCGCACACCCCGGCTATTACGGCGAGATGGTGTGGATTCTGACCATGCTTGAGCAGTGGCTGCAGGGCCGGGACGCGCAGAAGGCAGTCGAGTAGCGCCGCTGGCGGCCGTT
>JEMX01000208.1 GCA_000585055.1 Candidatus Accumulibacter appositus | reverse complement strand
ATCAGCGCGCGCGGCTTGTTGGCGGCCAGCGAGCGCTCGAGGTTGTGGATGGCGGTGATCTGCGCCGGCCACAGTTGCTGCTTGCTGACGCCGTCGCCCCATTCGCTGAGCAGCTCGGGCATGGCGCGGACGCGAGCGAGGAAGGTAAGCGGTGCGAAATCGGCGTGCAGAGCAGTGCTGCCGCTGCCGGTGGTGAAGACCGGCGTTTGCGGCAGCGCCTTGAGCCATTCGCTCAGCGTTCCCGGCTGGTGGAAGGCGAAGACGTTGCGGGCGCGTGGCTCGGGGTCGAGGCCGTTGCTGAAGTGCGTTTCGGCGCCGGTCGATTCGTAGATGAAGGGCAGCGGCCGCCGCCATGCCGGCAGGCTGCGCGGCAGGCCCTGCGCGTAACGCGCCGACTGGATCTCGACGCCGGTGAGCGTCGCGCCCCGCTTCTTGGCCTCGATGACGCCGGCGGCCTTGCCGTCGATGTAGAGCAGGTAGTCGGCGAAGCCGTGCCCGGCTTCGAGCGGGAATTCGCACAGCGCTACACCCCGGGCGGCGTGGATGTCGGCCGCGGCGATGCTCTGCACCGACCAGCCGGCGGCGGTCAGGAGCTGGTCGATTTGCTCGCGGGCGCGTTGTTCGGCGGTGGGCATGGCTTCTAGCCCAGCGTCCGGACGACGGGGTCGACAACCACACGCTGCGCGCAGCGCTCGCGGCGGCGACGGTAAAAGACCGCTCGCGGCGGCAGGAACATCGCTTCAACCTCCCGGTTCGGGTTCTTATTCTCGTCCAGCGTCGCGCACGGCGCAGCGTTTGGCTGGCCGGCGGCGATGAAGCTGACATCTTGCCACAGCGATGCGCGCAAGACGCGGGCGGCGCGGCTTGCGGCATCGAGGAGCAGCACGAGGAGCCGCACGAAGACAGCGGTGGGCACCGCGGGGGCACCGTTATCAACCGCGGCGGCACTTTCGCCCGAGACGCGGAGCAGTCGTTGCAAATGGCTTAGAATCTGCTCCTCGTGAACCTGACCCGGGCGCGGCTTCAGGCCGGCAAGGTCAGATTCTCCCGTCGACCGAGCGCTGGTCGCCAACCCCGCTGGTGAACGAATACCTATGGAAGCCACCCGCATCTGCCTTGTCCGCCATGGCGAAACATC
>JEMX01000207.1:1447-1641 GCA_000585055.1 Candidatus Accumulibacter appositus | reverse complement strand
AGGATCTGCACCAGCTGGCCCGGCTCGCCGCCGTGACGGTCGACGACCGGCCGCAGCAGCGCGTCGAGTCGTCCTGCGTCAAAGCCTTCTTCGCTCACCGTCGTCTCCCACTGCGGAGCAGCTGCCCATACCCTGGCAAAGCTTAGGCGCTCTGCCGCCGGCAGGTACTGATGCACGTCAACAAGCGCCACCGG
>JEMX01000207.1:0-1226 GCA_000585055.1 Candidatus Accumulibacter appositus | reverse complement strand
TGTTCGCGCTGATGTCGGGCGACATGAACCCGGCGCTGGCCAACGCCGAATTCAGCCACAGCGGCGTTTTCCAGGATTTCATCGCGCACGGCATGTGGTGCGCCTCGCTGCTGTCGACCATGCTCGGCACGCAGTTCCCCGGCCCGGGGACGGTGATGGTCGAGTCGTCGCTCCATTTCGCGCGACCGGTGGCGATCGGCGACACGATCACCGTAACGGTCACCGTCGGGCAGAAGTTCGCCCGCAACCGGCACATCGTGCTCGACTGCAACTGCCATAACCAGGACCATCTGCTCGTCGTCTCGGGGAGCGCCGAGGTGCTCGCGCCGCGTGAGAAAATCATCACCAAGCGCAAGGCGATGCCGGAGATCACCATTTCCGACAAGTACGCGCGCCTGCAGGTGCTGGTGTCGCGCGCCGCGGGTGGTGTCGCGCGCCGCGGGCCTGGCGCCGATCGACATGGCGGTGGTTCACCCCTGCGACCGCGAGTCGCTCAAGGGCGCGCTGCTGGCCGCCGAAGCCAAGCTCATCGAACCGATCCTGATCGGCCCCGAGCAGCGCATCCGCGCCGTCGCCGAAGAGAACGGCCTGGACCTCAAGGACTACCGCATCGTGAACTGCAAGCACAGCCACGAATCGGCGGCGATGGCGGTGACGCTGATTCGCAGCGGCGACGCCGAAGCGCTGATGAAAGGCAGCCTGCACACCGACGAACTGATGGCCGAAGTGATCTCGAGCAGTTCGGGTCTGCGCACCGGCCGCCGCATCAGCCACGTCTTCCTGATGGACGTGCCGACCTATCCCCGGCCGATCATGATCACCGACGCCGCCGTCAACATCGCGCCGACGCTGATGGAGAAGGTCGATAATGGAGAAGGTCGATATCGTGCAGAACGCCATCGATCTCGCGCACACCATCGGCACGCCGGAACCGAAGGTGGCGATTCTCTCGGCGGTGGAAACGGTCAACGCCAAGATCCAGTCCACGCTCGACGCCGCCGCACTGTGCAAGATGGCCGACCGCGGCCAGATCAAGGGCGGCCTGGTCGACGGACCGCTGGCTTTCGACAACGCCGTGTCGCTGGTCGCCGCCAAGACCAAGGGCATCGTCTCGGCGGTCGCCGGGCGCGCCGACATCCTGGTCGTCCCCGACCTCGAATCGGGCAACATGATCGCCAAGCAGCTCGAGTACCTGGCCAACGCGCTGAGCGCCGGGATCATCCTCG
>JEMX01000206.1:2806-3008 GCA_000585055.1 Candidatus Accumulibacter appositus | reverse complement strand
GAGCGGATCGAGCAATGGCTGGCGGAGAGCCGGCCATGAGCCGGGCAGGGGCCTTCGGTCCGTTCATGCTCGTGCTCGCTCTTCCGGCATTGCTCGCAGGATGCGCTGGCACGATGTCGGGGCTCGACGGGCAAGGTAAATTCTCGTGCAAGGCGCCGGACGGGATTGCGTGTGCTTCACTCGCCGGGGTCTACGCCAACGC
>JEMX01000206.1:2036-2676 GCA_000585055.1 Candidatus Accumulibacter appositus | reverse complement strand
GAGCCAATCCGCAGCGTGCAGATAGTGCGACGGATATGGCTGGCGCCCTGGGAGGACGACGAAGAAGTGCTGCACGACCAGTCGTATGTCTACTTCGTCGTCGATCCCGGTCGCTGGCAGCTTGCGCACACGCGACGCAACGCCAGTGAGGCGTATCGGCCAGTAGTGCCGCCAACGGCCTTTACCCCCGCGGCCACGAATCCCGACGAGCGTCCGGTTCTCCGGATGGAGCGCGAGGCTTCAGGGTCTGCAAGTCCGCCGTCTCTTCCCCTGCGCGGGCGCGAGTTACTGCAGCCGCCAAGTGCTTCGGAGGGTAAGGAATGAGCCTGTCGGATACCCTGCGCGAGGCCTTCCTGCCGGAGCGCTCGGCGCACGCGGATCGTCTGCCACGGCGGCTGTTGCGCGAGATTTCTCGCCTGCCGCGACTCACCGGCATCCTGCCCTATGTCGCCTGGCAGGAGGAGACGCGACTCTTTGCGCTGGACCAGGGGGCCTTCGGAGAACGTGAATCGCAGGCCATCGGTTTTTGCATCGAGGCCTTGCCGCAAACCGGCGCCAACGACGAAATGGAGAAGGTGCTGGCCAGTCTCTTCGTCTCCTGTCCCCCGGGGACCGGCATCCAGGTCACCTTGTACGGGAG
>JEMX01000206.1:201-2031 GCA_000585055.1 Candidatus Accumulibacter appositus | reverse complement strand
GTACGGGAGCCCGAACATTCTCCCGGTCCTACAGGCGCAGGCGAATCTTCTGCCGCGCTCAGGCGCGGATGTCCGATCGGTTGCCGACGGCGGCGCCGACCAGAAGGGTGGTTGGGAAGATCGCCGTCACAACAACATCTTCCGGCTGCTTGCGCGGCGGCGCATCGATCACTACTTGCACGGTACCGGCCAGTCAATTTTTACGCATCAGACCTATCTGCTGCGCGATTTTCGGGCCGTGATCTCGATCACCCTGCCGCGCGACCCCGAGGTGCCGGCCGATGTCGACGAGGCGCTGCGTGTTCGGGAAAGTGTCCACGCCACACTCAAGTCGGCGCACCTGCCGGGTCATGACTGGGGGCCCGAGCAACTGCTGCACTTTGTCGCGCCGTTCTTCGATCATTCGTCGCTATTCACCGGTCGCGACCTGCGCCCGATCGAATGGAACGAGGCACAGCCGCTCCGGGAGCAGGTCTCGCATCACGAGATCGCCTCGCGGCTTGGCGATAGCGACATCCGCTTCCGCCAGGCGGGCGGCGACGAATCGGTGCTGCAGCTCTTCTCGGTTCGCCAGTACCCGCGCTACTTTCGCCTCGCCGGCATGAACACCCTGATCGGCGACCCCTACCAGCTCGCCCTGTCGATGCCGTGTCCGTTCCTGATCACCATGGGGGCAGTGGCGCTTGACTACGAGGCAGCCAGGAGCAAGGCGCAGATCAAGGCGACCCGCGCGACGCAGAGTGCCGGCTCCTACATGGCCCACTTTCAGCCCGATCTGCAGGAACGCAAGCGCGACTGGGACATGGTGCTCAAGACCTTCGACAGCGGTCGCACGGTGGTCGGGATGTATCACCAGATCTGCCTGTTGGCCAAAGCCACGGAGGCCGCCCGCTGCGAACACGCCGTGCGTGCGGTCTGGCGCGCCCGCGGTTTCGATCTCACCAAGGATTTCTATCTGCAGCACCAGGCGCTGGCAGCGGCCTTGCCGATGACCCTGACGCCCGCCCTGCAGGCGGACGTGCGCCAGTTCGGGCGGATCAGCACCAAGACCGCCGACAACGCAGTGATGATGTCGCCGCTGATCGCCGAGTGGAAAGGCACGCCGACGCCGGTCATGACGCTCTTTGGCCGGCGCGGCCAGGTGCTCGGCTTCGATCTCTTCGACAACACCGGCGGCAACTTCAATTTTGCGGTCGCGGCGCTCTCAGGTTCCGGCAAGTCGGTCTTCGTGAACGAGATGACCTATCGCTACCTCGGCGCCGGCGCCAAGGTGTGGATCATCGACGTCGGGCGATCGTACAAGAACCTCTGTGACTTGCTTGACGGCGAGTTCATCGAGTTCTCGGACGAGCGGCGAAACACGCTGTGCCTCAATCCCTTCTCGATGATCATCGATATCAACGCCGACATGGAAATGGTCCTGCCGCTGCTGGCCCAGATGGCGAGTCCCCGCGAACCGCTGGACAACTACAGCTACACCGCGCTCGGCTCGGCGATCAAGCGCGTCTGGGATGCCAAGGGCCGAAGCGCGACGATTACCGACATCTACACCCTCCTGCAGAGCGGGCGGCTGTCGAGCGAGGGCGAGTACGAGCGCGACCTGAGCCGTCTGGCGACGGCGCTGGAGCCCTACACCCGGCACGGCGTCTATGCGAGCTACTTCGAGGGAGCCGCCAATATCGCCTTTGACCGGGATCTCGTGGTCCTCGAACTGGAAGAGCTGAAGGCCAAGAAGGATCTGCAGTCGGTGGTCATGCAACTCATCATGTATCGCATCACCCAGGAGATGTACCGCGACCGCTCCCGGCGCAAGCTGGTGATCATCGACGA
>JEMX01000206.1:0-137 GCA_000585055.1 Candidatus Accumulibacter appositus | reverse complement strand
ATCGAAGCCGGTTATCGCCGCGCCCGCAAGTACGGCGGCGCCTTCGGCACCATCACCCAGTCGGTGGACGACTACTACAAGAACGAGGCGACCCGGGCGGCGATCAACAACGCCGACTGGCTGTTCCTGCTGCGCCA
>JEMX01000205.1:880-1043 GCA_000585055.1 Candidatus Accumulibacter appositus | reverse complement strand
CGTTCCTAAGTACACTACCCGCCTGACCGTGAGCCGCATGCCGCGCACCGTCGGTTGACCACCCAACATCGCCGGATCCCTGGTGATATGATCGAACGTCTTCATCTCTGCCTCCTGTGACGAAGCCATTCTACCCGTGCGCGTCAGCTCTGGCTGCACATGA
>JEMX01000205.1:406-803 GCA_000585055.1 Candidatus Accumulibacter appositus | reverse complement strand
GGGATCACGGGTCGGCGCCCTGCGGTTTCCTGTTTCGTCTGTCCCGTAGGTTCCGAGCCAGCCGATTGACGATATGTATAATGTATGCATAATGCCTCGATGGACATCGAATTCGACCCATCCAAGGCCAGGTCCAACCTGGCCAAGCACCAGGTCAGTTTCGCCCACGCCGAACAAGCCCTCCGTGACCCGATGGCTATCACCATCGAGGATCCTGATGCAGAGGGAGAACAGCGCTTCGTCACGCTGGGCATGGACGCACTCGGACGGGTCCTGGTCATCGTCCATTCACCGCGCGAGAGCCGAATCCGGTTGATCTCTGCGCGTAAAAGCCAGCAAAGGCGAAGCGGAGCAATACCATGCGTAAGGAATACGATTTCAGCAACGGCAAGCGGGG
>JEMX01000205.1:0-376 GCA_000585055.1 Candidatus Accumulibacter appositus | reverse complement strand
CATCCACGGGGAAGACCCGCATCACGATCATGCTTGACGACGAAGTCATCGAGTTTTTTCGAACACGGGCAGAGGCGCTTGGGGCGGGATACCAGACCATGATCAACGCGGCATTGCGCGCGGTAGTTGCCGATGCGGCGAGCCAAGACGCCGAGGACAAGCCCATTACCGTGGCGACGCTGCGCAAAGTGCTGCGCGAAGAACTGCACACCGCATAGCTGCGCATGCGCACAACGCCACCATGCCAGCGAGAGGCGGCCCCGCTTTTCTCGTCCTCCACTGGCTACGCTCACCAGCCCTAACCTCAGGGAGAATCGGACGACGATTCTTTGCCGGAGCGCTGGCCCAATGCTCCCCATCAAGGAGCCGTTGGCCG
>JEMX01000204.1:1186-1369 GCA_000585055.1 Candidatus Accumulibacter appositus | reverse complement strand
AAATAGCTGCAAGCTGAACTCTCACCCCCACCGACGGAATACGACCATGGACAACTCGTTCTGGAAAGCCGGCCACCGGCCGACGCTCATCGCCTCCTTCCTCTACTTCGACCTGGCCTTCATGGTCTGGGTCATGCTCGGCCCGCTCGGCGTGCAGATCGCCGGCGACCTCGGCCTGACACA
>JEMX01000204.1:0-1086 GCA_000585055.1 Candidatus Accumulibacter appositus | reverse complement strand
GAAGCCGAAACTCACCGGCGCCATCGGCCAGCTGGTGGTGATGGTCTCCCTGTTCGTCGCCTGGTACGTGGGCGTGCAGACCTACGAACAGACGCTGATCCTCGGCATCTTCCTCGGTGTCGCCGGCGCGTCGTTCGCCGTCGCCCTGCCGCTCGCCTCGCGCTGGTATCCGCCCGAACATCAGGGAACGGCGCTGGGCATCGCCGGTGCCGGCAACTCGGGCACGGCACTGGCGGCGCTGATCGCGCCGAGCCTGGCCATCGCCTACGGCTGGACCAACGTCTTCGGCCTGGCGCTGATTCCCCTGCTCGTGGTCTTCGTCTTCTACATGGTCGCCGCCAAGGATTCGCCCGAGTGCCCGCCGCCGAAGTCGCTGGCCGAGTACCTGAAAGTCCTCAAGGACAGCGACGCCTGGTGGTTCATGTTCTTCTACTCGGTCACCTTCGGCGGTTTCGTCGGCCTCGCCTCGTCGCTGACCATCTACTTCAACATCCAGTACGGACTCGACGCCAAGACCGCCGGCTGNNCAAGACCGCCGGTTTCTTCACCGCCGCCTGTGTCTTCGCCGGTTCGCTGGTACGACCCATCGGTGGCAACGTCGCCGACCGCATCGGCGGCATCAAGAGCCTGTCGGTGATGTACGTCTTTGCCGCGATCTTCCTGGCCATCGTCAGTATCGGCCTGCCTGAAGCGTGGATGGCGCTGCTCGCCTTCGTCGGCGCCATGCTGGCACTGGGCATGGGCAACGGCGCAGTCTTCCAGCTGGTGCCGCAGCGCTTCCGCAAGGAGATCGGTGTGATGACCGGGCTGGTCGGCATGGCCGGCGGCGTCGGTGGCTTCTACCTGGCATCGTCGCTCGGCTACGCCAAGCAGCTCACCGGCAGCTATCAGATCGGCTTCCTGATCTTCGCCGCACTGGCCCTGCTCGCGCTGGCCGGGCTGAGCGCCGTCAAGAACCGCTGGCGGACGACCTGGGGTGCGGCGCACCTGACGGCAGCGAAGATCTGAGGGCGGCAACGACGACGGCACGGTCTGGCTCGGTCTGCAGGCGGTAAGCGAACGACTCGCGGCGGCAATCGCTGACCG
>JEMX01000203.1:1082-1327 GCA_000585055.1 Candidatus Accumulibacter appositus | reverse complement strand
ACGCCGGCGGTATTGTCGAGCAGGCTCCGGGTGGCCATTTGCAGAAAGGCTTCCAGCTTTGCCTTCAACTCCGGGGCCAGATCCAGCGGGATGCGTTCGGCTTTCGGATCGGCCCCCAGCTGGTAGCTGTAAAGGCGCGGCTCGAAGCCCTTGGGCTCGATCAGAATGCGTTCGGGGGTGACCAGGGCGACGGTCTGATCGCCGCCCGAGGGCTTGATCACGCCGATTCCGAGGTCGCCCTCGGG
>JEMX01000203.1:783-908 GCA_000585055.1 Candidatus Accumulibacter appositus | reverse complement strand
TTGAAGCGGAAGAGGTCCATTTCGGTCAGTTGCTGGTCGCTGCCGAAGCCATGGTCGCCGACCACGACGAACAGGGTGTGCTTGTAATACGCCGACTTGCGCGCTTTCGCGAAGAACTCGCCGAG
>JEMX01000203.1:397-564 GCA_000585055.1 Candidatus Accumulibacter appositus | reverse complement strand
CCCCAGGTCGGATCCATGTACACCGGGTCAACGAAATCCTCGCGGCCGATGAAGCGGGTCATTCCCTGGTTGCTGAAGAAGCCCGACTGGTTGTCCCACTGGAAGTTGCCGTTGTACACGTAGAGGTTGTCGTAGCCGCGCGCACTGAGCAGCTGCGGCAGGCCGGA
>JEMX01000203.1:0-313 GCA_000585055.1 Candidatus Accumulibacter appositus | reverse complement strand
CATCGTCGCGAACATGCCCTGGTGGGTGTGCGTGCCATTGGAGAAGAAGCGGTCGAAGAGCAGGCCCTCCCTGGCCAGTGCGTCGAAGTGCGGGGTGATGTCGCCCGTGCCGCCCAGCGCGCCGACGAAATGCCCGGCGAAGCTTTCCATCAGGATGACCACGACGTTGCGAATCGGCAGGGTACGGTCGGCGGGCGGAGTGAAGTCACGGCGGATCGCCGCATTGTCGGCGTCGACCAGGCGGTCGTGCGGCGTGAGCAGCAGCTGGCGTACGATGTCCAGCGCCTGTTCGTCGGGCATGGTCGATTGCCAG
>JEMX01000202.1:340-1053 GCA_000585055.1 Candidatus Accumulibacter appositus | reverse complement strand
GGCACGATCTCGGCATTGGTCGCCGCGTCGATCACCCGCTCGCCATCGACGATCACCACGCGTTCGCCGGCCAGCGCCAGCGAGCCCCTGGCCATGGCCTTGAGCACCGGCAGCGCCTCGCGTTGCGCGCCATCGACCAGCGCCGTGATGGCGACGATCTTGGCGTCGTTGCCGTCGGACGCCAGCGGGCCGAGCAACGCCGGGTCGATCGCCGCGTGCGCGCATGCAATGCCCAACAGCCAGCCAGCAACGATTAATCGAATAGTACGCATGCTTTCTCCAGGATCAGGCACGGACGGCGACAACGCGCGCCGCCCGTGCCCTTGGCCATCGGTTCAACGAACTACGCTTGCTTACTTGCCTACTTACCCTCGGGCTCGCCCTTCTTCTTGTCGTTGCCCGGGATGTACGAGNNNNATGTACGGGCTCCACGGGGCCGCCTTGACCGGGCCAGGGGTCTTCCAGACGACGTCGAACTGTCCGTCGGCACGGATCTCGCCGATGAACACCGGCTTGTGCAGGTGGTGGTTCTTCTCGTCCATCTTGATGGTGAACCCGGACGGCGCCTTGAAGGTCTGCCCGGCCATCGCCGCGATGACCTTGTCGACGTCGGTCGACTTGGCCTTCTCGACCGCCTGCTTCCACATATAGACGCCGATGTAGGTGGCTTCCATCGGGTCGTTGGTCACCGCCTTGTCGGCGTTCGGCAGGCC
>JEMX01000202.1:0-170 GCA_000585055.1 Candidatus Accumulibacter appositus | reverse complement strand
ACCGGCACCTCGGTCGCCTTGATGCCGGCGTTGCCGAGTTCCTTGTAGAAAGGAACGTTCGAGTCGCCGTTGATCGTCGAGATCACCGCCGTGCGCTTGCCTTCACTCGAGAACTTCTTGATCTTGGCGATGATCGTCTGGTAGTCGCTATGCCCGAAAGGCGTGTACTC
>JEMX01000201.1:1130-1324 GCA_000585055.1 Candidatus Accumulibacter appositus | reverse complement strand
CGGTTCGAGACACGCGTATCAATCGGCCGGTAAATCGGGAAGCGGTACGGTAGCAGTTGGCAAACCGTACCGCCAACCGTACCGCAAAACAAGAAACCGGCACTTGGCCGGTTTCTTTCTTACTCTAAGCTCTTGATTCGATTGGTCGGGGCGCCGGGATTCGAACTCGGGACCCCTTGCACCCCATGCAAGTG
>JEMX01000201.1:767-913 GCA_000585055.1 Candidatus Accumulibacter appositus | reverse complement strand
TGGCTGTAAAGAAGCTCCCGAATCCGACGCACCAGCAGAACTTCATGATGCTGGTAATAACGGCGGTTGCCTCGGCGCTTCACTGGCTTGAGCTGCGAGAATTCCTGTTCCCAGTAACGCAGGACGTGCGGTTTGACGCCGCACAG
>JEMX01000201.1:419-573 GCA_000585055.1 Candidatus Accumulibacter appositus | reverse complement strand
CCGGTCTTGGGATTGCGGCCTGGTCGCTGCGGCTTGTCGCGTAACTGAAAGTTTCCGAATCCCGAAAGCTTTACCCCATCACCACGCTCCAGGGCATTCCGGATTTCTTCGAAAAAAGCCTCGACCATGTCCTTGGCCTCACGCTTGTTGAGGC
>JEMX01000201.1:0-182 GCA_000585055.1 Candidatus Accumulibacter appositus | reverse complement strand
ACATAGACATCGAACAGACGGATTTCCCGCACGATGGCTGGCCGATTGGCAGCCAATCCAGCGATCAGTTGCTGAAGTTCCAGTGCCAGATCAACGACTACCGCCATATCCCGTATGACCGGCGGCTGACGGGAAACCTCGGCGTATTGCGGAACCCGGGCCATCGTCACGGCATCGAGATC
>JEMX01000200.1:1708-1962 GCA_000585055.1 Candidatus Accumulibacter appositus | reverse complement strand
CGACATGGCAGGACGATTGCTTGCGCAGCGCGAACACCAGGCTGCTGGCGTGCTCCGGCGGAATCGACTTGCCTGCATCGAGAACCAGGCAGTACGTACCACTGGCCTCGTCGAATCCGGCATTGCTAGCCGCGGCTGCAGACAGGCAACGGTTCGTCCTGATCTGGCGCAGGAGATGACGACCGCAATTGCCGGGCAGCGCCGGCAGCCCAGGGTCACCATCCACGAGGAGCACCTCGATGTTCGGGTAGGTC
>JEMX01000200.1:1309-1466 GCA_000585055.1 Candidatus Accumulibacter appositus | reverse complement strand
TAGGTACGGTAGCGATTCAGTGCCAGGATGTGCTCATCGTAGCGCTGATGCCGCAGTTGGGAAACGAAACACGCCATGGCCTGTTGCTTGAGATCCGCGAACGGGGTGATGTCGAGCAACAGATTGGGACGCAGTGGGACGCCCACCTCATACTGGG
>JEMX01000200.1:313-1191 GCA_000585055.1 Candidatus Accumulibacter appositus | reverse complement strand
CAGATCGGCAGCGCTGGCGGTGATGGCCGCCAGCAAACGCGCCACCAGGGGCTCGCCATACTCGAGGCCGCGATCCGGGAAATTCCAGCTTTCCGGCTTGCCATAGCCCAGCAAACGGCCCGCGCTACAGCTTTCGTTCAGCCGCGTGTGCGGGTCGCCGAACAGCGCGCCGTTGGTGAGGATGACGACGCGCACGGGAACGCCCGCGGCGACATGCGCCGCAAGCGCACCCCCACAGCCGAACGCACCCCCACAGCCGAATACCTCGTCGTCAGGATGGGGTGCGAGCACCAGCACCCCGGCCGCGGGAATCCACTGCTGCGCCCGGTAAGGCAGCATGTCGCTTTCCGTGGCCCTCACGTCGTCACAGGAAATCCGTGTCTCCCCCCATCCACCACCATTTCCGCCGGATGCCGTCCTCCTCAAGAAGCGTGGAAGCGCAGGGGATTCCCACCCAGGCGACAGTCGACTCCTCCGGCGAGCAGATTCCCAGGGATTCGCAGACCGCTGCGGAGGCCCATAGGGTCATCGTACGGGCGCCGGCTGCCGCCGCCCGGGTTTGCGCAATACGTGCAGCCAGGCCGATTTCCTCCGGAGGTCCGATCCAGTCCAGCCAATGAGCGAGTTCGCCCTGGATGCGCAGAACGAGAATACCGAATGTTCGCCGCGACCAGATGCGCTGAATCCGGTACAGCTGATAGACATATTCGGGCCGATCCAGGAAACGGTGTCGCAGGTACTCCGCATCCCGGTAGCCGGCGCTCAGACCAGTCAGGCCCTCCTGCATGAGTTGCCAGGCCTCGGTCGCCGCCTGTGCCAGATGCTCCGGTTCGAGGGGCGTGCAGCGCCAGCCCCAAGGTAGCTTGCCCGCCAGATCA
>JEMX01000200.1:0-215 GCA_000585055.1 Candidatus Accumulibacter appositus | reverse complement strand
GGCAAAACCGAAGCCGATTCGGTAGGGTCGACCGCTGCCGATGCGCGACTCGTAGAAATGACTGGAGACCTGAAAGAACGGTCCGCGACGGGTCAACAGGCCGCGGACTTCGGGCGCGACCATGACATCGCCAAGCTGTATCGCGGCCACGGTTTTTCCCTCGTGCAGCAGGGTACGTGGCGTTCCTCCGCAAAGTGCCACCAGGCGGCCATGCT
>JEMX01000199.1:1452-1607 GCA_000585055.1 Candidatus Accumulibacter appositus | reverse complement strand
ACCTTGCGCAACTCGTCGAGGATTCCCTGCAAGACATAGACGCACCATGTTTCCAGCCCGCTTGGCGTGCCGGTGTCGGCGCTGGCCAGCATGGCGTAATAGCGGTCGCGATCGTTGCAAAAGACCGCGGTGGGGTTCAGCACGCGCCCACCGGC
>JEMX01000199.1:899-1437 GCA_000585055.1 Candidatus Accumulibacter appositus | reverse complement strand
AAACCGTACTTGATCAGCAAGGCATAGGTCAGCAGACGCACGACCCGGCCATTGCCGTTACCAAAGGGGTGTATCCAGCCAAAGCGATGGTGCGCCAGCGCCACCTTGATCAGGTCGTACTTCGGCGGATCAGGTCGTACTTCGGCGGATGGTTCTCGTTGACGAAGGCCACCAGCGCCTGCATGTACTCCGGCACCTGGATGAACTCGGGCGGCAGGTGCGGCGACTGTGCAATGCGCACCGGATGCCGACGATAAGCCCCCGGCGTGGCGTCGCCCTCGCGCTCGAGCTGACCGACGGTGATGGCGTGCAATTCGCGGATGAAATGTTCGCTCAGGTGATCGTTGGCTTGAACGCTCTCCTCGATGTAGCCCATCGCCCTCTCGATGTTCTCCATTTCCCGCAGTTGATCGGATGGCGCCTGGCGGGCGCCTGCCAGCTTGCTTTCCACGTAATCGGCCAGGGTGGTGTGATTGCCCTCGATGCGGGCCGATCCCAGGCTTTCGAGCATGTGAAAAATGTGCTTGAGCTGAAAGAA
>JEMX01000199.1:414-890 GCA_000585055.1 Candidatus Accumulibacter appositus | reverse complement strand
AGCTGAAAGAAGATCGGCGCCGGCGTCGTGCCCTGAAGCTGCAAGCGACGCAGATGCTCCAGTTCGGTCAACACATCCACCAGCGGCGAGTCAAACGCCGGGTTGAGCAGAGTCAAATCGTGATGAACGAAGGCAGGCATCGCGTCATTGTAGAACGGCTGAAGAACTATCTGCAATTGACTGCAATTATTGCAATCAAACCATTGCTTTAGATTACCATACCCGGAAATTTATCTTTAATCGTAATCGGCAAGCAAAGGATGTTGACGGCAGGGGGCCGTCGAAGTCAAGACCCAGGGCCGCCGGGCGGCGGCGGTCGGGTCATCAGGTGAACTCGACGCGCTCAGAGCAGCCGCGTCCTACCGGTCAGTAACTCCTGCATCATCGCCTGCTTGAGGGCGTGGGTCTTGTCGCGGCGGGCCGTAAGCAGAAATAGCTCGGCGTCCATGTCGGAGAGGACGGCGGCGATGGCGGTT
>JEMX01000199.1:0-258 GCA_000585055.1 Candidatus Accumulibacter appositus | reverse complement strand
ATCACGCCAGCAGGTCGAAGAATCACGGTGTCGCCGCCTGCATACGCCTCACAGCTATCAACGAAGGCAACGCACTTGCCGATCTCCTCCTTGGTTTCGCCGGAGCCGGCAAACAACAAGTCACCAAGTCACCTTGCTTCAATCGCGTTGCAGTTGCCGCGACCTCGACAGAAATCCAGGAGTTGAACTGCTTGATGTAGTCGTTGTGGTACGTGTAAATCTCGCCGTAGCGGATACACGGCAGACCGCCGCTTTGTG
>JEMX01000198.1:466-1436 GCA_000585055.1 Candidatus Accumulibacter appositus | reverse complement strand
GTTCGCGCACATTGCCCGGATAGTGGTAGCCGCGCAGCCAGGCGGCCGCCTCCGGTGACAGGTGGCTGCGGAGGCGACCGCCAGAGACGCGATCGAGCAAGGTCTCGGCCAGCAGCAGGACGTCATCACCGCGCTGCCGCAACGGTGGCAGGTGGATCGGGAAGATATTCAACCGGTAGAACAAGTCCTGCCGGAACAGACCTGCGCCCACCATTTCGGCCAGTGGACGATGGGTGGCGGAGACGACCCGGACTTCGGCCTTGCGCAGTTCCGGGGAACCCACCCGGCGATAGGTGCCAGTTTCCAGCAGCCGCAGCAGCTTGACCTGGATCGAGAGCGGGATGTCGCCCAGTTCGTCGAGAAACAGCGTGCCGCCCGACGCCGCCTCGACCAGTCCGGTCGTGCGTGTCGTCGCGCCGGTGAAGGCACCGCGCTCATGGCCAAACAAAGCGCTCTCGAACAGCGTTTCCGGCAATCCCGAGCAATCAACGGCAACGAAGGGCTGTTTGGCGCGCCGGCTGAGCTGATGAATGGCATTGGCGACCAGCTCCTTGCCGGTACCCGACTCCCCCTGCAGCAACACGGATGCGTCCGAAGGCGCCACCCGCGCGACCAGTTCCATCATCTTCACGAAGGCTGGCGAACGGCCGATCAGACCCTGGACGTCACCAAGACTGGGTGCTCCCGGCAAGGGCTCCAGCTTCTCGACGTAATACACGATTTTGCCGCTGGCGTCGCGGATCGGCGACAGCTCGATGTTCTCGAAGCTCTCGCCGCGCGACGTGTAATGGAGATGCAGCACGCGCTCGCGTTGGCCCGATTGCAGGCTGTGCTGTAGCGGACACGACTCGCCCGCCTGGTCGCAGGGCACCGTGTATCGATGCGACACCTCGAAGCATTTGCGGCCAACGACCTCTATTTGATCGACCCAGTTGGCTCGATAAGCCGCGTTTGCGGCCAGGATCCGATA
>JEMX01000198.1:0-452 GCA_000585055.1 Candidatus Accumulibacter appositus | reverse complement strand
GATCCGATAGTCGCGGTCACACAGGATGTGCGGTTCGGGAAAGGTCTCCAGGAACGAAACCAATTCTGCCAGGGATGCTTGCTCAACTGCCATTTGGATGTCACCAATTCTGCCATATCCGCCAACTCTACTGCCAAACACTGCCATGTCGGGAGGGGTCTGGCAAAAAAAATCGTCAGCGCTTGGGCGACCGACGCGCAAGCCTTTGTTTTTTTGTCGTTCGTTCTCTTGCTTGAAGGCTGGCACGAATCTTGATTAGTATTTACTGATATTGGCTCATTTCAGTCGGTAGAAAAATCAGCGAGGCCGACGATCGAGACCATGCCACTTACCAGGGAACTCAACATGAACCAAACTGCCTGCCAAGGCGAATCATTCGTCGTCACCGATAGTCCGGCTCGTCGGCGGTGGCTGCTGGCTACCGCCGGACTCGGCGGCGCGCTGGCATTGAC
>JEMX01000197.1 GCA_000585055.1 Candidatus Accumulibacter appositus | reverse complement strand
GATCGCTACTTCCTGCATTGGCGCGAGAATCGTGGCAAGAAACACCAGGCCATTTCCGCCCTGATTGCCGAACGCATCATCAGTCCACAGGGTCTGGCCTGGATCGCCGCGGCTGACACCGAGCTGGTGCTGTGGATGATGGAGACGATCAACGGCTCACCCAGCGCCGAGAATCCGATTCACGATCTCGTCATTCGCGCGGATCAGGCCAGCGTCGAGCGCGACTTGCGCAATCTTGGCGTCGCCTTTACCGGCTACGAGATCGGCCTGCCGGTCGAACGCTTCCTGGTGGACATCATGCGCCGGCTGGTTCGTGAGGGAATCTGGGGAGTCAATCAACCGGGCTCGCGACTCTGGCATATCGATGGGCACCTCTACCTCGTCTGGCCGGCCGCTGGCGAGGAAATTGCCGCCCTCATTCATCAGGAAAAGATTCCGGGCTTGACGGCGATCAGGCTTCGTGAGCCGGGGCTGCTCATCGAGCCCGCGTCGCCCTGCGTTCCGGGAAGAGTCCTCTATCCGGACGAACCCGTAGCAGAGGCGCCTGAGTTGCCGGCAACGCGGTCATCGCCGCCGATCGAGTCAGCTGTTTCCGCTACGGCCGGTGGAATATCGGAGCTTCCTGCCAACCCAGAGCCCACGCCCAACCTGCCAGCGGCGGGCAGCGATCAGCTCGACGGTGCCGTCGGCGAAGCATTACGGGCCCTTGCACACGACCTTCAGGCGGGCAAGAAAGCTGCCGAGACTCTGGTCCACATCGACCCCTCCGGCGTGTTGTGTCTGAAGTGGCCCGATGCGCTCACTGGCTGCGGTCTGGACAGCAAGGCGATCCTCGACGAGCTGTCGCACCGCAACTGGCTGGCGCTTGATCCTTTGGCACCGTTTCGCAAGGTGACCGAGATCGCGGTCGAGCACGGTCAGCCGTGGAAAGTGATTCGCCTCCAGCCAGCGGTCAAGCAGCTCATGGCCATCGGAAACCTACAGCCCAAACCCGCAACCACAGCGCCTCCAGCTACCCCACCCGATCAGGAAGCCAGGCCGAGCCAGGGCAAGACCAAGAACCCCGGTGAAGACGAGCGGCTGAAGTTGATTCAGGGCATCGTCGCCACCTTGCGCGACGGCGTAAAAACTGGCGTCCTGACATCAGAGCGGGAGGGGAACTTCACCTGGATTCCCTCCCGCCAGGCCGAACCCCTGTTGGTCGAGCGACTCCAGCTGGCC
>JEMX01000196.1:1068-1319 GCA_000585055.1 Candidatus Accumulibacter appositus | reverse complement strand
GTCGGCTGCAAGGTGTGCACGATTGCCTGCCCGTTCGGCACGGTCAATTACAGCCACGAGACCGGCAAGGTGCAGAAGTGCGACCTCTGCGGTGGCGACCCGGCCTGCGCCGAAGCCTGTCCGACGGACGCCATTACCTATATCGACAGCGACTGGACCGGCCTCGAGCGGATGCGCAAGTGGGCGCAAAAGACCGACAGTGCGGCACGGGTTTGAGGAGAGACGACCATGGCATGGACTCGCAAGATTCT
>JEMX01000196.1:798-923 GCA_000585055.1 Candidatus Accumulibacter appositus | reverse complement strand
CCGCTGTCGCCGGAGAACAAGATCATCTACGCCACCGGTCCGCTGACCGGAACGATGGCCTCAACCGGCGGGCGCTATTCGGTGGTCACCAAGGGACCGTTGACCGGCGTCATCGCCTGCTCGAA
>JEMX01000196.1:386-589 GCA_000585055.1 Candidatus Accumulibacter appositus | reverse complement strand
CGCGTTTCGAGTATCGGTCGCGCCGGTGAGAATCAGGTCCTCTTCGCGGCCATCGTCAACGATCTGCACCGCGCCGCCGGACGTTCCGGTGTCGGCGCGGTGATGGGCTCGAAGAACCTCAAGGCGATTGCCGTGCGCGGTACGCGCGGCGTCGGCAACATCGCCGATGCCAAGGCCTTCATGGCGGCCGCGACCGCCGGCAA
>JEMX01000196.1:0-167 GCA_000585055.1 Candidatus Accumulibacter appositus | reverse complement strand
CAGGCGTGCTTTGGCTGCACCATCGCCTGCGGGCGCATTTCGCGCATCGACGAGACGCACTTTTCAGTGGAAACGAAGCCCGAGTACTGGGGGGCCAACGGCGGCCTCGAATACGAGGCCGCGTGGGCGCTCGGTAGCGCCAACGGCGTCGACGACCTGGAAGCGCT
>JEMX01000195.1:5474-5715 GCA_000585055.1 Candidatus Accumulibacter appositus | reverse complement strand
TGCTTCGCCGTGGGCTTCGCTCCGCAGTCAGGCTTGCTGAAAAGCTCGTCAGGAATGCGAATTCGGCGCTACCCCACCGCACGTCATTGCGAGGCGACCTGCGCCGTCATTGCCTGGACACGCCGAGCACCACCAAGTGTTCGCCTCGCGTGCCTTGCACGGCAGACAGAGGAATGCCTTGGTCCAGCGTGACAAACACCCCATGGTTTTTTACCGCAAGCGCCAGTAAATAAGCATCGGT
>JEMX01000195.1:0-5346 GCA_000585055.1 Candidatus Accumulibacter appositus | reverse complement strand
CGCCGCCACCTCGGCCGCGGGCGCACGGTTGGGGTACGCGGCTTGTGACAGGATACGGATACTCCCATTCTGGGTAAGGGGGCACGACGCCCACCCCGCATCCAGGTGCTCACTCAGCCAATGCGTTGCGACCGTGTGGTGCATGTGGTCGGCATCCAGCAAGGCAATAAGCACGTTGACGTCCAGCAGCGCGACCATCAAACGCCTTCGCCCTCTCGAAGGGCATTGACCTGGTCATTGCTGACCAACACGCCCCTTGCAGGCAACGGCCTGAATCCAGCCACTGTCTGCGCGGACGGTTGCTGGTCAAGCCGCGCCGTCAACGCCAGCCTGGCAAGGCGGGAAATGACCTGCCCGGCCGTCAGGTGCTCACGACGTGCCATTTCCTTGGCGGCGACCAGCACGTCATCTTCAATGTCCAGGGTTGTGCGCATCCAAGCATTACCAGATGTTGTGATGCGTCGATTATAGATCACCAGCACACCACACCTGCCGCATTACTCACCTACCCAAAACTCCCGTCAGCGCGACAAGCCGGTGATTTGAAATCCATTTTGCCTTGGATAGTCGCTTACCGGGTACGCGCGGGGTTGGCCCCAAGAAGCGCAAAGGCTTTTTCCTGCAGGGGCGTTGGCCGGGTGGTGAGAATGATCTTGGCTTCTGGGTTGAGGGCCGTGTAGGTGACGTGATAGGCGAGCGTGCCCAAATCCTGCATCAAGGTGCGAAAGCTGTGCAGAGGCAAACCGTCGGCGGCGCGTCCGGTGGCATCCTTGACCTTTGCGTGGTTCGATCGCTGGGCCTTGACGACAGCCGACGGCTTGTCGGCCTGTGCGGCGTCGATGAACTCATCCTCGAAGAGCATTGGCTTCAGACGGCGGCGCATGTGCCACTCGATGTAATAGGCGAGCATGCACAGGAAGACATGCGCCCGCACCCGCTCGGCGCTGTCGTGGAAGACGGGGCGCCCCTTCAGATCGACCATCTTGATCGAACGAAAGGCGCACTCGACCTGCGACAGGCTTTTGTAAGCGGCGACCGCGGCATTGGCCGCCAACTTGTCGGCCCCGAGGCTGGTGCGAATCACATACAGCCCATCGAGCGCCGCCACCGTCGCCAGTTCCGCCTCGGTCGCCGCCAGCAGTTCGCCGCGTTGGCGCGAGCGCTCCTCGGCCAGCAGCGGATTACGACAGACCACCAGGCGCTCGCCGGGAAAGTGCTCGCTGCTCAGTTCAAGGAGATTGCGTTCGTCGAACAGCGACGGCAGGAAAGGACCGTGTTCCTGCACCAGCTGTGCGATCTGTGGCGCCCGCAGGCTGCTGATCCAGTCCATCCCGTTGGGCTGGAGGACGTCGCGGATGCGCGCCGAGGTGATCATCCCCCGATCGCCCACCCAGGCGATCTGCTCGATCGCGAAGCGTGACTTGAGTTTGGCCACCTGCGCGGCAACGGTCGCGGGGTCGGCGGTATTGCCCGAGAACACCTCCACCGCCACCGGGCAGCCATCAGCGGCACAGATCAGCCCAAAGACAATCTGCGGGTCATCGCGCTTGCCGTCGCGCGAATGCCCGTGGGCGGCGAGCGGACAGCCGGTGAGCCAGGTAGAGCTCAGGTCGTAGAGCACCAGGGTACTGCCGGCCAGGTGCCGGCGCGCCAGGCGCCGCTCGATGGTCGCTTGTGCCACAGGTAGCCAGTCGAGCGCACGATCCAGGTCTTCGGGCTCGATCTGCCCCAGGCCCAGCACCCGCCCCAGCGAGTCAGCCGCCGTATCGTCGCTGAGCATGCGGTGGGTGGCGAGCTTCGAACCCGGTGACACGATGCGCGCGACGACCATGGCCAGCAGGAGCTTGCGCAGTCGTTCCGGCGCTGCGGCGAACCAGTCGGGCGCACCGCAGGCGGTCGCACTCCCCAGTACGGCGGCCACGTGGCCGTGAGGCAACGAGCGCTCGACGGTAAAGACCTCCTCCGCACTGGGTACGGCCACGCCACCCTTGAGGAGAATTCTCAGACCCTCGATCACTTCCGCTCGCAAGCACGACAGGTTGGCCAAGGTGCGCTTCCTGACCTTGCCCTACTCCCTGAATGCCTCGCGAAGCAGCACGGCCGGTGGCGAGTTGCGGTTGGGGACAGATTCGATATACATGGCGCTACCATGCTACAGAACAAACCAAAAAGCCAGCGGGAACACGGCTATTTACATGGGTACTGTTTCAGCCAAAAAAATAGCCGGAACCCGCGTCATGCAAGGGATCCGGCTATTTCAGGGGGCCCAGGTTCGGCCTGGTGTAGTGTTGCACGCAGTGTGGAGCTTACGACTTCCAGCCAGGTCAACGATCGTGCGCGGTTCTGCAGGTCTGCCCTACTGAAAGCCTCGCCAAGGATGCCGCAGCGCGACATCAGCCGACGCGCCGTCATTGCGAGGAGGCGCAGCCGACGCGGCAATCCAGTGCCATGCTCTCACTGCCTTTCCGCCGCGTCGCCAATGCGCAGTGCCAAATCTCTGGATTGCCGCGTCGGCTGCGCCTCCTCGCAATGACGGTGGGTGCGGGATGGGCACCGGATTGCCCCCTGGCGTCGAGCTTTCTTGAAGCCTCGTCAAGAAGGCAACGCTACACCAGCGAGTGCGTTGCGACCTTGTGGTGCATGTGGTCGGCATCCAGCAAGGCAACAAGCACGTCGACATCCAGCAGCGCGACCATCAAACGGACTCGTGCTCGCGAAGGGCATTGACCTCGTCATTGCTGACCAACGGAACGCGCCCCTTGCAGGCAACGGCCTGAATCCAGCCACGGTTTGCGCGGAAGGTTGCTGATCAAGCCGCGCCGTCAACGCCAGCCGTGCAAGGCGGGAAATGACCTGCCCGGCCGTCAGGTGCTCACGACGTGCCATTTCCTTGGCGGCGACCAGCACGGCATCTTCGATGTCCAGCGTTTTGCGCATCCAAGCATTACCAGATGTTGTGATGCGCAGATCATATATCCTCAGCACACCACACCTGCCGCATTACCCAGCTATCCACCTATCCGACGCCCATCAACGCGACAATCCGGCGCGCGGAACTCCTTCCACTCGCTAACGATTGCCAGCACCTACGCCCCCTGCAAAACCTCCATCGGCTTCCCGACAAACTCGATTCCCGTCTCACCCGCAAAAAAGCACTGCTCCTCTTGATTGGCCACCGGATCGTAAGCGCGCACACGCGCACCTCGCACCAAACCCCGCGGCCGGCAATGGACTCAACCCAGCAACCGCTGCAGCGCCGCCACGATACGCTCAGCCGCTCGCCCATCCCATTTTTCCGGTACCGCGCCTTTCTTCCAGTCGCCCGCCATCACACGTGCCAGCGCTGGAGCAAGCTTGGCCGGGTCGGTACCGATCAATGCATTCGTCCCCACGGTGACCGTCTCGGGCCGTTCGGTGTTGTCACGCAACGTCAGGCAGGGCACGCCCATCACGGTGGTTTCCTCGGTGATCCCGCCGGAATCGGTGATCACGCCCTTGGCGTGTTTCACCAGGTAATTGAATTCCAGATACCCCTGCGGATCGACGTAGTGCAGCCCCGGTATCTGGCCGGCCAACTCCTTGAGGCTCTTTGCCGTGCGGGGATGCACTGGAAAGACCACCGGCAAGCCACCCGTGCCATCCGCAATGGCCTGCAACAAGCGCAGCAACTGCTGCTCGCCATCCACATTCGCCGGACGATGCAATGTCACCACGAAATACTGCCCCGGCCGCAAATCCAGGGCCACCCAGAAGTCAGGTGGCTGCAAGCGCGGCATCTGCTTGAGCAGGGTGTCGATCATCGTGTTGCCGACGAAGAAGATACGCTCGTCAGCCACCCCTGCTCGGCGCAGGTTGTCGTTGGCCGTCGCGCTGGTCGTAAAGAACCAGTTGGTAATCGAATCGGTCACCACCCGGTTGATCTCCTCCGGCATACTCCAGTCTCCCGAACGAATTCCGCCCTCCACGTGCGCCACGGGCACGCCGAGCTTACGGGCAACGATCGAACAGGCCATGGTCGACGTGACGTCGCCAACCACCAGGCACAGGTCACTGCGCTGCTCGAGCAAGGCCTTCTCGTAACGCACCATGATCGCGGCGGTCTGCTCCGCCTGCGTGCCTGAACCCACTTCCAGGTTGATATCGGGTTCGGGGATTCCCAGTTGCTCGAAAAAGCCACCGGACATGGCTTTGTCGTAGTGTTGGCCGGTGTGGATCAGGCGGTACTGCAGCAAGCCTCCCTGGGCCTGGGCCGCCTGCAGCGCGCTGATGATCGGCGCGATCTTCATGAAGTTGGGGCGCGCGCCGGCGATGATGTCGATTGTTTTCATGGCAAATCCTGGCTATATGACGTTTCGTGTGGAACGGGCGCGGGCAGCCCTCGGCCAACGGCGCACGTTAAACAGCGGTTGGATAGGGGTAGGGAACGGCGATCACCGTCCCCTCCCTCCGAACCCGGTGTGCAGTTCTGACGTGGTCTAATTTCCCTGGACACCTCGATAGGTGGATGATCCACCCTTAGAGGAGCAATTGATGAGCCAAAAACGCAAGACCTTCGAGCCGAGCTTCAAGCTGCAGGTTGTTCAACTGATCAAGGAGCAAGGCCTGAGCGTGGCGCAAGTCTGCCGAGACATGAGCCTTGGCGAGACGGCCGTTCGGCGCTGGCTGGCGCAGTTCGCGGCAGAGCAATCGGGCCGGCCCGGCATCGGCAAGCCGCTGACAAGCGAGCAGCAGCGCATACGCCAATTGGAAGTTGAAAACCGCCAGCTGCGACAGGACAACGACCTGTTGAAAAAAGCGTCGGCCTTCTTTGCCCGAGAACTGCGATGACCCACCGGTGCATCGATCAGTTGGCAGAGAAGGCCACCACCGGTGTAGCACCGCTGTGCCGCGCCCTCGGTGTCAGTCGCTCGGGGTACTACGCGGCCGCAGCACGGGCGAGGAAACCCGCCAGCGTTTGCGTGGCAACGGTTCATCTGAAGACGCTTTTTACGGCCTCCGGGCGAAGCTATGGCAGCCGGCGCTTGCAGCAGGCGTTGATAGCAGATGGGCGGCCCATCGGGCGGCACCGTGTGCGAACGCTGATGCGAATCAACGGCCTACGGCCCGTCTGGAAACGCAAGTTCATCCACACCACCGATAGTCGCCATACCCTGCCGATCGCCGACAATCTGCTCAACCGGCAGTTCGAACCGGCCAAGGCGAATGCCGCCTGGGTCTCGGACATCACCTACATCCGCACGGGTAGCGGCTGGTTGTACCTGGCCGCCGTGATGGACCTGTTCTCGCGCAAGATCGTCGGCTTCACGGTCGAGACCAGGGACGATTCTGACCACGCCGCTCACTTGG
>JEMX01000194.1:329-1066 GCA_000585055.1 Candidatus Accumulibacter appositus | reverse complement strand
GACGCCGGTCGCACCGTCGAGGTGGTGTTTACCAAAGGCTTTTCTCTCGCCGGCGGGTCCGCAGGAGGCGGCGACGCCGACAGTTACACCGACATCTGGCGGCGCGGCCGCGAAGTCCAGAAGAAACCCCTCGAACCTTTCAAGGAGAGTGATCCATGTCGTTCAAACCCCTACTGGTCCTGCTCTCCCTGACACTCTCCCTGGCACACGCCGACGACAACGCCGAGGCGCTGGCCGGGCGCCTCAAGCAGATGTATCCGGCGACCCGCATATTGAGCGTGTCGACCCCTCGGAGATTCCCGCCCTCTATGAAGTCGTGATGGGGCAGAACGTGGCCTATACCGATGCCTCCGGGCGCTACTTCGTCTTCGGGCATCTCTTTGACATGCAGACACAGCGCGACCTGACACACAGCGCGACCTGACGGCCGAGCGCCTTGAGAAACAGCAACGCGTGGCGTTTTCCGAGCTGCCGTTCGCCGATGCCATCAAGACGGTTCGTGGCACGGGTGAGCGCGTGCTGGCCGTGTTCTCCGATCCGGATTGCCCGTACTGCCAACGGCTTGAAAGCGAACTCGAGAAACTCGACAACCTCACGCTGTACACCTTCGCCTATCCGCTGGAGGGGCTGCACCCGGAAGCCAAGAACAAGGCGGTGTCGGTCTGGTGCGCACCCGATCGTGCACGTGCCTGGGCCGAATTGATGAAGAGCGGCAAGGCACCGACGAAGCGCAGCTG
>JEMX01000194.1:0-308 GCA_000585055.1 Candidatus Accumulibacter appositus | reverse complement strand
CACCCGGTCGATCGCAACATCGCACTCGCCCAGCGGCTGGGGATCCAGGGCACGCCCACGCTCTTGTCCGCCGACGGGCGCGTTCTGCCGGGTGCCGCGAGTAGCGAGCGGATCGAGCAATGGCTGGCGGAGAGCCGGCGATGAGCCGGGCAGGGGCCTTCGGTCCGTTCATCCTCGTGNNNNCTCCCGGCATTGCTCGCAGGATGCGCGGGCACGATGTCCGGGCTCGACGGGCAAGGCAAGTTTTCGTGCAAGGCGCCGGACGGAATCGCGTGTGCTTCACTCGCCGGGGTCTACGCCAACGCGCT
>JEMX01000193.1 GCA_000585055.1 Candidatus Accumulibacter appositus | reverse complement strand
TCGACTACTGTGCCGCACTGGCCACGGCCGGCTGCGGGCAGATCGGTTCGACCTGCAGCGATGCCGCGTTCAACGGGAGTTGCAACACCTATACGAAGACGTTTCAGTGTGGCAGCGATCAGGGAGAGCCCAGCAACACGCTGCGCTTGAGCAATAGCTACACGCTGCTCACCGACGCTCCCGACGCCAGTGCCTGCAGCAGCTACGCGCAGAACGCGCGCTGCCGGCTGGCGGCGCATACCTGCGTCGATTCGACGCCATGCAAGCTTGACGCCAGCGGGGCGACGGTTTGCCTGGCCGGCGTGACGCCGCCGGAAGGCGGGCTGAACTCGACGGCGAGCTGTTGGCGCTATCAGGACGACTATTCGTGCATTGCCGACGACCCCCTCGATTACTGCGCGGCGATCAAGGCGACCGAGGGCTGTACGCTGCTCACTTCGACCTGCGACAGCACGGCCTTCGACGGGTCGTGCAATCAATACACGCGCCAGTATCAGTGCACCAACGCGACGGTATCGACCAACCCGCCGACGGTCGTGCCACTCGACACTTCGTACACCATCGTCTCGAACACGCTCGACACCAGCGGCTGTACCTCGCTGTCGGAAAGCAGCAACTGCGTCCACGCCGCGCACACCTGCACGGACAACACACCGTGCAAGACGATCAACGGCCTGCAGGTCTGCCTGGACACCGTCTCGCCCCTTCCGGAAGGGGCCCAAAGTGCGGGCGATTCCTGCTGGGCGTGGTCCGAGGACTACACCTGTGCCGCGACGGCGCTGAGCGATGACTGCCAGGAGCTGATCGACCGGGGATGCACCCAGGTGGGCAGCGACTGTGTCGACCGCCTGCCCTCGGGCGCTTGCGATCTGAACGAGCGCACCTATTCGTGCCAGACCTCGCCGGCGGTGCAGACGCAGCGCACCGTCTGCGATCAGGCGGCGTTCTGCCAGGGCGGTAACTGCTTCGACACCAGTCATCCGGCCGATCAGGATTTCGGCAAGGTCATGGCCACGTTGGAGGCGGCGCGCGAAGCGGGGGTCTATGGCGGCGATCAGCGGCTGTTCACGGGCGTCACGGAGCAGTGTCGCAAGCGACTCTTCGGTCTGGTGAACTGCTGCAAGAAGGGCGGCGGTCGTACGGCGAAAAGCAACAACGCGCTGATGTCGGCGGCGATCCAGGGGGCGTATGCGGGAGGGCAGCTGGCGGTGAACGCCGGCAGCAAGTATGTCTTCGATTTCATGTATCCGCAGTACGCCGGTTACCTCGAAGCGGGCGCGAAAGCGATGATTTCCTCCGAGGTGCTGTTCACGCCAACGAATTTCCAGCCTTCGTTCAGTTTCTATGGGCTGACCCTGTCCACGGGGACGATGACCAGTGGCCTGCTCGGTGGGCCGATTTTTTCCATTGGGTCACTGGGCAGCTTCAATTTCTATTTCGATCCTTACTCATTGGCCGTGGCGGTGGCTCTCGAGTTGCTCTCGGATCTGCTCTCGTGTGATCAGGCCGAGCAACTGCTGGCCATGCACCGGGATGCCAATCTCTGCGTCGCGGTCGGCTCCTTCTGTTCGGCCCGGGTACCGATCATCCGGACGTGCATCGAACAGACCCAGTCGTATTGCTGTTTCAATTCGCGCCTGGCCCGGTTGATCAACGAACAGGGCAGGGGACAGATCGGCAAGAGCTGGGGAAGCGGCAGGCATCCGGATTGTTCCGGATTCACTCCGGCGGAGTTCGAACGGCTCGATTTCTCAGTTCGAACGGCTCGATTTCTCGCAGATCGACTTGGGTGAGTTCATCGCCGAAGTCACGGCCAGCGTGCGCGTACCCACGGCGTCGTCGATCGGGCAGAACGTCCGCGGCACCGTCGAGCAACGCGTCAATAGCTACTACAACCGGTAATGACTGAGCAGGCCGCTTTTTCCGGGCAAGGAAGCGAGGCCTTCCGACAGGTGGATGGCGTGGATTCTCTCAGGAATATTCGATGAAAGCACCTCCGAAAACCCTTGCGATGGCGCTGTCCGTGCTGGGTCTGCTGGGCACCAGCGACGCTGTTGCTGCGGACTTGAAGCAACATCTGATCGCGGCGATCGATGCGCCCGATGGGCGGTCCGATGGCGACCTGAGTGGGCGAATGGCCGAGTTCTTCAAGGGGCAGACGCGGTCGTCTTCGCCGGTGCGGCTTCAGGTCAGAACATTGAGGAAGTTTGCCGAGGCCGGTTGTGCTCGTCTGGAGGCGACGCTGATCCAGGACGACGTGCCGACGAAGGATGGCAATCGGATTCCACTGGCCGTTCGCTACGAACTCAATCTGTGCCGTGACGGGCAGCCACCGAGTGAAGGAATTGACCTTGACGCGGCGTCGCGCGTGCTTTCGGGTGAGTCGCCGGCGGCAATGATGAGAGAATCGGGGCCTCACTAACCACCAACCGGGAGTACCTCAATGAACAAGTCCGAGCTGATTGAAGCGCTGGCGAGCAAAGCTGATCTGTCCAAGGTGGCCGCGGGCCGTGCCGTCGATGCCCTGCTTGAAGAAATCGTGACAGCCGTCGCCAACGGCGATTCGGTGACGCTGGTGGGCTTTGGGTCTTTCAAAGCGGCACCGCGCGCGGCTCGCGAAGGCAAGAACCCGAAAACTGGCGCGAAGCTCAGCATTGCCGCCACGACGGTGCCCAAGTTTTCTGCGGGTGCCGTCTTCAAGCAAGCAGTGGCCGGCAAGGGCGAAGTCCACAACGGCTAGACGGTTCACGTGTCACCCTGTCGCCATCTGATGTCTGGAGAAAACGATCAGCGAGCGTCGCGGCCGTTGCATTGCGCGTGAATGCCAGGCCCGTTCAAACGCTGGGCTGTGATTACCTTTGCGGATCAATTGGCGTCCCGTTTGGCGCGGTCAAAAGACGCTGGCTGCGAGCAGTCTGTAGCGGCTCCGGTGGTCGCTCCATCGCACCCATCGTCGAGCAATTGTCCTCCACCATTCACCGCCAGCGTCCCGGGCCGTGCGAAATGCGCTCGAAAAGTTCGCATTTCACCGCCGTGACCCTCTCGTCGCCGTACTAGAGTCGACTCATGGAATCGATTCTTGGCGCGGATGAATCTGGTCCGTCATACGGAGCGTGAGGTGATGCTATGAATCAACGGTTGATACGTCTTCCTCAGGTCAAGTCCATGGTAGGGCTTGGCCGATCGTCGATCTACGACAAGATCAAGCGGGGCGA
>JEMX01000192.1:406-3888 GCA_000585055.1 Candidatus Accumulibacter appositus | reverse complement strand
GACGCGGCAGAAGTGCGCGGACCCGGCGCGCATCGTCTTGAGACAGGACTTCGCCGGAAGGCTGGCCGAGTAGCCATTGAATCGCCAGATCGGCCGTCGGGCGGTCGGCGATACCGATTTTCCGCCATAACATCAGGTCGCGGACGCCCGCGCGCACGACGGCAGTGCCCGGCATGGCTTCCTCGTCTGACGACAGGAACACGCCGGCAGCGTTCGTCCAGCCTGCGCCCTCACTCAAGACGATCTTTTCATCCCGGAAAGCCGCCTTGATGTCGGCCAGGTCCGTCGTTGAGCAGGCGTCGGTCAACTGGTCGAGTCGCCGATACCATTTCTCGACTTCATGCACCGGCGGATGATCAGACATGGCCAGCGTCCGAAGACAGTCAAGAAGACGGTCCGGGCCGGTCGGCACCTCGCGAACGCCGAGTAGCTTGAGCAGCGGTCGCGTGGCCTCGTTGTCGAGCAGGCTGTGAATGAAGGGTTCCACGTCCATGAGGGACTCCGTCTCGGGAGTCCGCCGCAGGAGTTCGGCTGGCTTGCGGTAGAACCCTCGGGTATCACGCAGGCAAGGCAGTTCCCGTAACCTCAGAATCCATGTGGGCAAGGGCGGTTCGTTGGAAATTGAGCGCGTGTTGCCGGTTGTGGCTACCTGGCTCACGCGGGCCTCCTTCGCTTTCGCCCAACTGGCCCCAGGTTGGCCAAGCAGGCGGTCGACAATGCGGCCCCAGATGCCGGGATCATCGTTGGCAAGAGCGGACCACCGACGCCAATGGATTTCTTCGAAGTCCCAATCTTCAACCCGGAAATGGTTCGTGACGTAGGAGTAGAAAGGTGCTCTGGATACGCCCCGTCGGCGAAGCTCGGCTTCGATTTTCGCGCGACCGTAGATGTCACTCTTTGTGCCAACGAGCGGCGCGAAGCCAAGCAAGCCGGCGCGGCCGGACGTGACCCAGGAAAGCCATTCTTCGTGAGTGCAAGACGCGTAGTTCTTCTTGTAATCGGTGTGCAGGAAATGAGCGTTGCACCACGCTTGTTCGAAAAAATCTTCGAGAGTGCCGTCTCGGTCAAAAAGGACAACGCCCGATACTTTACGCAGGTGGCGGTCGCGGGTGGCAAAACGAAACGCATCGCCAACGGTAGCGCCGAGCTTGGCGGCGATTTGCGTTAGCTGTACACACTTCGCTATCGAGATGCCTTGCTGTGAGAAAAATTCACCAGCGACTTGCTCGATCACCTCACTTACATCGCTAGCCCCCTCCATCTCGATGGCCCGTAGAACCGCAAGCGCTGCTGCCACTTTGCCCTTGAGGCTTCTGTCATTAAGCTCTTCGGCATGGCGACGCCGCTCGGCAAGAAAGCGTGGCCAGTTCGGGTTGAGCACCAACAAGTGGACCGCAAGAAACTCCCAGTCTTCCTCGGACTGGAGCAATCGCTTTTCGCCAAGGCGAATCACTTCGCACGCGGCGTAAAGCACATCCTTTCCTTGTGCCGGGACTATGCGAACCCGCTGGCGATCCACGTCGGCGCGATATCCCGTGAGCTCTGGGGCGACATAGGCCCAGAGCTTCAACAAATGGCCCCAGGTTTCCGGCTTGGGGAGGTGCGTCGACTGCAGCACCTGCAGTACATGGGGCTTGTCGATCTTCTCGACCACTCCCCAGTGGATGAGCTTTTGCTGATCGGCTTCGGTAACGCAACTCGATAATGGCGGACGACCAGCGTCATCAAACAGCCGCGCGGCTTGATCAGCCGGCCAGATATCCAACAGTGGCTGGGGAAGGATGATGCAGCCGGCGCTCGGTTTCAATTCGCCAGAACTCGTGATCAGAAATGGCACCTCGCCTAGCGCTTTCTCAAAGCTTCCCTCGATAGTGGCGGCACAGACGCCTTCCAGAGAGTTGTCGCTGCGATTAACGTCCGGAAAGAGCCCGTAGGCATTGGATCGCTCTGCTACGCTCGCGTCCGGACAGTAAAGCCACTGGAGCATGACCGACGCTGCAAGCTTGCCAACACGTTCAAGTAGCCAGCGGTTAGTCGGCGATGTTTCTGGATCCTTGATCTTCAGTCTCGCGGGATCCTGGATGAAGGGGGCGTTGCAGGCAAAGGGTAACGAGGTCTCGACGCCCGTTGGCAGAACGACGTAGAGGCGCCCCTTTGCGCCGAGGACGATCTCGACCTTGCAGGGCGGGAAACCGGCTTCCTGATTGTCGCTGAGCAGGCGCTCCTGCCGAATCTCGACCAGTGCTTCCTCAGGGAAGGCCTCGGCTTCGGAACGTGCGACAAGAAAGGCCGTGTCAGGGCTGTCATGAAGCGCCATCCATTCGGTCGCGGGTACCGGGCCCGGACCGCGGCTTCTCCAGTGCACATCCTGCGAGCCAATCCGCATCCGGCGGATATGTTTGAAGAACAGAAGCGAGACGGGGCTCGCCAGCCATTCCTGGAGGTTCTTCTCAATCTCTCGCTGTCGGAGCTCATCGCGAATCGGCACCCTGATTAGCGTGCGTTCACTCGCGCTCTGCCTACGCTCGACCCACCTGGGTTCGGTGAAGCGTCGCCGATCGAAAGCAATCGACAGACTCGGCGTGTCGAGTTCGACGGTATCACCAAGGCTGAATGTGCTCTTGAACCCGATGCCGCGAAAGCCGATCGTGTGCAGAGCCCGCTTGTTCGAGTAGCCGAAGCGACACAGCGATGCAAAGTGTTCCTCGGTAAAGTCCTCTCCGTTGTGCGCAAAGATGAAGCACCCGTCCGTGATATCGACTGATGCCTCGGTTGCGCCCGCATCGTCGGCGTTTTGCAGCAATTCGGACAAGACGTGTCGCGGGCTTTGCACCTGCTTGAAAAGTTGGTGCCAGGGCCCGGCAAGTTCGGGGTCGCGCTCCAGTTGATCCCAGCGCTGGACCGCCTTGTCCCGAAGTGTCTCGAAGAACGCAGGCTTGCCGTTCATCCAGGCGCCCCGGCGCGCGCGAGCAATTCGGCGAGATCATAGTTCACGCTGGTCACCCCGAAGTCCGGCTCGCGCTGGAAGGGCTGACGCAGATAGTGGCAGCGGTGCGTGTCTTCGCCGGTGAATTCGACAATGGCGAGGATGAAGTCGTCGGGCTTGTTCAGTGAGTACAGGATTTCGTTGCGCGTGACGGTGATCGTTGGCGCGCCGGAGACACGGCCCTTGACCTCGATGAAGCGCAGCTTACCGGTACCCGGGATGCGGCTTTCGATGTCGTAACCAAGCTTCTCGAATTCGCGGTCGGCCGGCTCGAAGCCAAGGCTTCTCTCGACGCCCATGACGACGGCGCGAGCGCGAGCGGCGCTGAGCTGCGTGTCGGCTGGAGGGGTGGGTGAGGCTGTTGCCTGACCGGTCATCGCCATGATCAGGCCAATCGGAACGACCAGCAGGCCACCCAACACCACGGGTGGCAAGGGTGAAATCTGGGCTTCGAGCTTGAGGTCTTCAAGCCGCTTTTGCAGCCGACCCTGCAGGA
>JEMX01000192.1:0-130 GCA_000585055.1 Candidatus Accumulibacter appositus | reverse complement strand
CGTATTGCATCGATGCCGGGCTCGCCAGTCTTCAGCGGCCGGTAGTCGAGATAGGGGGCGTAGTGGACATGGCGAGTCGCCCCGCTGGCGTCCATCTCGACGTAGAGCATGCGCTTCGAGACGACCCGAC
>JEMX01000191.1:880-1020 GCA_000585055.1 Candidatus Accumulibacter appositus | reverse complement strand
GACCGGGAGATCTTTCTCAAGATTCTTGCGTATTCCACGGCAAACTGGACAGTGATTCCACGGCAAACTGGACACCGATTCCACGGCAAACTGGACAGTCATTTGTCCTAGCGTAGCGCACGGGATAACCGTGGCATCCT
>JEMX01000191.1:419-623 GCA_000585055.1 Candidatus Accumulibacter appositus | reverse complement strand
CTCGAGCCAGAGTCGTCCCGAACCCGATTGGCCGGGTGTTCACCGCGAACTGCGGCGCAAGGGGGTGACGCTCGACCTGCTCTGGCAGGAATACAAAGCCGAGCATCCGTCGGGCTACCACTACAGCGGCTTCTGCGCCCACTATCGGCGGTGGGTCGTCCGACTCTCGGTCAGCCTGCGCCAGACGCACACCCCGGGCGAGAA
>JEMX01000191.1:0-198 GCA_000585055.1 Candidatus Accumulibacter appositus | reverse complement strand
GTCCCGGACAACCTCAAGAGCGGGGTCACCACCGCCTGCTTCTACGACCCCGAACTCAACCCGACGTAAAGTGGTCCGGGTCGGCATCAACGATCACGTCGAGGTCGTTGGCCACTACTACTCGGTGCCCTACCGTTTTGCCCGGGAGAAGGTCGATAGTCGGCTGACGGCGACGACCGTCGAGTGGTTCCAGCGCGG
>JEMX01000190.1:1453-1810 GCA_000585055.1 Candidatus Accumulibacter appositus | reverse complement strand
GCGTCGCTGATGAACGAGGCCACCGACGCTTCGATCACCCGCACATCGGCAGGCGCCGCCCGCTCGGCCGGTGCCACGGCGAGTGCCTGCCCGAGCTTGTCCACCTGAACGACGTAGGGTACGAATTTCGCCTGGCTGCCAATGTGGATGATCCCGCCGACGCCGGCCAGCGCGATCAACAGCGACAGCGACAGGATGCTGAGCAGTTGCCAGGTCTGGCGCGCCGAAACGACGCTGCCGACGTGCTCGTTCCAGGTGCGACGAGCAGCCAGGTAGGGGTTCTCGTTCGCCGCTGCGGCGCCCGCCGACCATCGGTTCATGGGAACGCCGGGGATCGGCGTCGGGAGTGGCTCGCTT
>JEMX01000190.1:0-1412 GCA_000585055.1 Candidatus Accumulibacter appositus | reverse complement strand
ATCAGCAAAGCTCATGCGGCGACTCCATATTCGCTAAGGTTCAATCCCCTGCCCTGCAGCCATTCATTCACCCAGCCATGGCCAAACTTGGCTTCCAGATGCTTGATGGTGGCCACTGATTCCTTGTCGGCGGCACCGACGAAGGCCAGGGCCAACGGCCCCAGGGCGAGGTCGTACAGGCGGCGGCCGTTTTCCGAAACGTAGTAGTACTGGCGTTTCGGAATGGCGGTCGCTAGGATCTCGATTTGCCGGGCGTTGAGGCCCATGCGGCGATACAGCGCTGCCGTGTCCTCGTCGCGCGCGTAGATGTTGGGCAGGAAAACCTTGGTCGCCGTCGATTCGACGATCACGTCCAGGATCCCCGAGTTGACCGCATCGGAGAGGCTCTGCGTCGCCATCAAAACCAGGCAGTTCGCCTTGCGCAGGACCTTGAGCCATTCCCTGATCTTGGCGCGGAACGCCGGGTGTCCGAGCATCAGCCAGGCTTCGTCGAGGATGATCACCGCCGGCTGGCCGTGCAGGGCGCGCTCGATTCGCCGGAATAGGTACAGCAGCACCGGCAGCGCGTACTTCTCGCCCAGGTTCATCAATTCCTCGATCTCGAAGACCGTGAAGTCGGAGAGCGACAAGCCGTCTTCCTCGGCGTCGAGCAGGTGTCCCATCGCGCCATCGACCGTGTACTGCCGGATCGCGTCGCGAATCGCCTCGTCCTGGATGGTGACCGAGAACTCGGACAGGGTGCGGCCACCGCTGGAATGCAGACTGAGGATCGCATTGCCGATCTCGTTGCGCTGCGCGGCCGATGTATCCAGACCGTTCAACGCCAGGATGGTGTCGATCCACTCCATCGCCCAGGCACGATCCCCCTTGGTTTCCAGGAACTGCAAGGGACAGAAAGCCAGACGCTCATCGTCGGCGGCCACGGTGAAATGCTTGCCGCTGCTGCCCCCGGTCTGGGCGCGGATGGCAGCAGCGAGCGGGTACATCGACATGCCCTTGTCGAAGGCGAAGATCGACATCCCGGCGTAGCGGCGCAGCTGTGCGGCGATGATGCCCAGGTGCGTCGATTTGCCGGCGCCGGTCGGGCCGAACATGAAGGTATGGCCGAGGTCGCGCACGTGCAGGTTCAGCCGAAATGGCGTCGCGCCGTGCGTCACGCAGTGCATCAAGGCCGGCGCCAGGGGCGGGTACATCGGGCACGGGGCGCCGTCACTGCCTGTCCAGATCGTGCTCGTCGGCAGTAGGTCGGCCAGGTTCATGGTGTTGATGAGTGGCCGGCGAACGTTCTCGACGCCGTGTCCGGGCAAGCTGCCGAGGTAGGCGTCCATGGTGTTGATGGTCTCGATGCGCGCCGCGAAGCCGAGACGGTTGATGGCCTTTTCTACCTGGCGTGCAGACGCTTCAAGACGGGT
>JEMX01000189.1:2829-2954 GCA_000585055.1 Candidatus Accumulibacter appositus | reverse complement strand
GTGAAAACAGATAGTTGGCAAGCCCGTTAATTACTTTCGCATATGAAGGGCGTCATGCAATTCCCCTTTATAAACAATACGTTACAGCTCAATTATGCAATGAAAATGAACGCCATTCAAGCCAC
>JEMX01000189.1:0-2659 GCA_000585055.1 Candidatus Accumulibacter appositus | reverse complement strand
AAAAGCCTACGGCTCTCAGGGGTTGGTGTGGCTGGAGCCGTACATCCAGCCGCCGGTATATATAATCACCAAGAATCCGATCAATTCCATCGCCGATTTCAAAGGTCTCAAAATCCGTGCGCCGGGTGCGTATGGAAAGTTCCTGCGTAATCTGGGCGCGTCCCCGGTATCGCTGGCGTGGAACGAGATCTATACGAGCATGGCAACCGGTGTCATCGACGGTTCTATCGGCAGCAATATGATTGACCACCGTGATGGCAACCATGTGGAAGTGGCCAAGTACATGTACCGTTTGCCGCTGGCAGGCGCACAGGTGCTGCTGGCAGGCGCACAGGTGCTGCCGATCATTGTGAACCGCGCGGCATGGAAAAAACTGCCGGAAGATTTACAGGCGGTCGTGCGCAAGGCCACAGTCATACATGCCGAAGAGCAGCTTGCAATGTCCAAGAAGTGGGAGTCCGAAGCGCTTGCCGAAATGCAAAAAAAGGGTCTTTTGTGGAGCCCGGAACCGTCCGCGGCAGATCGCAAGGCCTGGGCGGATGCCAGCGCCAGTTTACGGGAAGAATATGCGGCCCAGGACAAATACAGCAAGCAGCTGATTGATATACTGAAAAATCAAAAGTGAGCTCTTGATCTCTCGGGTTTAACGGTCATGAGCTGTCGAGACACCCCAGATCATGAAAGCCATGACCGTCCCCCTCGACTTGCAGTGCGTATTCCGGTATTCCGGCTTGCACGCCGGAATCGTACGACGGGCAGCGAGCCTGCTCCCTGAATTCCCCGTCTCACCCCCGGCTTTTCTCCCGCGGGGGAAGAAGGGGGTAGTTGTTGTGAACTCTCCATTGGGTCTCTGAGCAGCGTCAGACAGCAGAATCTATGATCTCTCGATAATGCTTGTGCGCTCTTTTCGACTTTTAACCTCTGGCATTGCAGGTGTCTGAATGACTTTAACTGCTTTGAAATGGATATGCCGCGCCATAGATCTTGTTGTCATGCTCATGGGTAAGGCAGCCTCCTACCTGATGCCCGTGCTGGCATTTGTGGTCGCGTATGAAGTTTTCTCGCGCTACGTTCTCAACAGCCCTACCGTCTGGGCCTTTGATCTGTCACTGTTCATGTTTGGCTATGTTGCCGCACTCGGCGGTGCCTATGCGCAGCAGAAAAAGGCGCATATCAATGTAGACATCTTGTATTTTAACGTCTCCAAAAAGACCCGCTGCGTTTTCGATTTGATCTCTTACTCATTAGGCATATTCTTTCTGTGGATCGTTTTGGATATGAGTATCGGAAAATTGCTGGAGGCGATTGAGTTTGATTATCGACGGGAGAGCGAGTGGGCGCCGCCCATGTACCATTTCTGGATTATGTCGATAATCGCGTGTGGACTATTCATCGCCCAGTTGGGTCGGGATATGCTGACCGCCATCTACTACCTATTCACAGGCAAGGATCTCCTTGCGCAGGGGGATTCTGATGGGAATTGAAGCGCGGGGATTCTGATGGGAATTGAAGCGCTTACTGGTGTATTGCTTCTTTGTGTACTGACCTTTTTCGCCCTTGGTGCGCCGGTTGCACTGGCACTCGGCGGTATTGCCATGTCGATTGGATATATGGTGTGGGGCGACGGTATTTTCAATGTTATACCTACGACGCTCGAGGCAACCTACTTCAGTTTTGTGCTGCTGGCGATCCCGCTCTATATCTATATGGGGCAATTGCTCACCAAGTCCGGAATCGGTGACGCGATGTTCAACGCCACTCAGATGGTCATCGGAAGAGTGCGCGGTTCGCTGGCGATCAGTGTGATCGGCGTCTGCTCGATGATCGGCGCGATGGTGGGTATCATCGGTGCCGGAATCATGACCTCCGGCAGTATTGCGCTGAAACCGATGCTGGACCGCGGATACAACCGGCAGCTGGCTCTCGGTGTGATCATGGCGGGTGGTGCGCTGGGGATTCTGATTCCACCCAGTATCCCGATGATCATGTTTGCCGCCACGACCCAGAACTCGGTTGGCAGGATGTTCCTGGGGGCAATGATGCCTGCCCTTTTGACCATAGTCATGTTGATTGTCTATGTGGTGATCAGTTGCCGACTGGATCCGAACAGGGCGCCACTGGACCAAGAGCAGGCGCATGTCCCGGAATTGAGCGCCAAAGAAAAATTCAGGATTGCGCGTGACGGATTCTTTGCAGTTCTATTGATCGTCGCGGTGCTCGGCAGCATTATTTCGGGGATCGCAACGCCGACTGAATCGGGAGCCATCGGCGTGGTCGGTGCGATCCTGCTGGCTATTGTGTTCAAGCGCTTCAAGCTTGACATGTTCCGCGCGGCCGGGATGCAGACCGCGACTCTGGTCAGCGTTGCGATGTGGATCATCTTTGGTGCATCGGTCTTCAGCAATTTCCATCTGCTGATGGGCGTGCAGGGGATGGTGGCCGATTTTACTGGCAGCCTCGATCTGCCTCCGTTAGCGATTATCATCATGTTTCAGATAATCATGCTGCTGCTCGGCTTCATCATCGATGAGTTCATTATCGTGCTGATGTGCGCACCCCTGTTTACACCGATAGTCGTCTCCATGGGGTATGACCCGATCTGGTTCGGGGTGCTGATGATCATCAATATTCTGGTCGCAGTGCAGACACCCCCTTACGG
>JEMX01000188.1:2817-3006 GCA_000585055.1 Candidatus Accumulibacter appositus | reverse complement strand
CACGCGACGATCTTTCCCTACGGCCCGTTTACCGCCGGCGACGGCAAGACGGTGATGCTCGGCTTGCAGAACGAGCGCGAGTGGCAGGTCTTCTGCGCACAGGTGCTCGAACGCCCGGATCTGGCCAGCGATGCGCGCTTCTCTTCCAACTCGCGGCGCACGCAGGCGCGCGACGAACTGCGCACGCTG
>JEMX01000188.1:2649-2771 GCA_000585055.1 Candidatus Accumulibacter appositus | reverse complement strand
AGGCTCGACGCGGCGCAGATCGCCAACGCGCGCATGAACGACATGCACGAGGTCTGGGAGCACCCGCAGCTCAAGGCGCGCGGGCGGTGGACCGAGGTCGATACGCCGTCCGGCCCGATTCC
>JEMX01000188.1:400-2595 GCA_000585055.1 Candidatus Accumulibacter appositus | reverse complement strand
CCGCGCATGGACGCCGTGCCGGCGCTCGGGGAGCACACCGACGCCATCCTGAGCGAACTCGGGTGGGATCGGGCGGCGATCGATCGGCTGCGGGACGCGGGGGCGATCTGACTTTCGCAGCGAAAGCCCTCGGGCTGGGATGCCGTCGCCGCTGCTGGCCAAATCCTTGACCGTTTTCGCAGAGAACGTCCTGGTCTTGCTGCCACGTGCGAGTTCGGTCTGGCCGTCAGCCTGCCTCCGGGCACCTCTTCGCTTGCCACGGATTGATGACCGCGACGCGGGCGGCCTCGTCGGGAGCCGTGTCCCGTGCGGCCACGGTGAACCGCCGCGAGGCTGCGACCGCGGCGATACGGCCGTCAGCTGTACGGAATCCTCGCCCGCTGGTCCCGGCTGTGACAGCCAGCTCGGCATGGCGCCGGACTGCGTCGGTGTTGTAGGGCAGAACTCGATCCCTGAACAGTCCCATGAGACCGTCAAGGGGCTGGGTCAACATGTGCAAATTGCGGACTGCCAGCGTTGCCATGGCGGCACCTCATGAAAACGCAGCTGGTGCATACATTCCAACAAAGCGTATGCGCATCCGCGGCTTTCATCACCAATCGTGCGGCTGACTCACGATCTCGAGTCACCGTGGTGCCTCGGTTCTGAAAGGGCCAACCGGGGGCAGACCACCGTTTTCCCAGGGTAGTTGCCGTCGCAATGGCCGAAGCGGCCATCCGACGCCTACAGGCCGCTGCCCTTAGCGTGCGATTTTTTCCGTTTCGTGGGCTGACTCGATGTGCGGTTGCTAGCGAGGACATCGCGTACCCATCAGGCGCCGGATATAGTCGGCAACGACCAATAACTGGCGCCTGTCCAGCCGCGCAATGATGTTGCGGATCATCGGCGCCATGATCCGGGTGGCGCCGGCGACCCCGAGATTGGCCGACTGCTGTACGACGAAGCCGACCTTGGCCAGCAGGAGTGGCTTGAGAAAGCAGTAGTCCATGCCGCTGTTGGTCAGTTCTACCACCAGATCACCTAGCTCAGAGCGGTACGCCGTCGGGTCTTCGGCATGCTCGAGCGTAGCCAGAAGCTGCACGGTCCTGGCGTGCAGATCCTCGGGATAGGAGATATGTAGGGAGTGTGGCTGAGCCGCGCGGGACATCAAATTCTCCTGCGACAATCGCCGATTCCACAGGCCAGCGTCTGAATCACCGCGGGTTTGATGGAGGTCGGTCGGTGGAAGTCAGAACGCGTCAACCGGCCTGACTGACGAACTTCCGATAGCCCTTGAACATGGCCAGGATTTCTTTGTCGAGTACCGTGGCGCATGTCACGCATCGCCAGAAGTCACTTGTGGTCGAACATTGGGGGCGGGTGACAGCATTCGAGAATGCGCAAACGAGTCCAAAGAGCTTGGTCAATGGTGATCCAAATAAGGCAACGTGGAAAAGCCAGCTTGTGCGAGTTCGGAAAAGTATTGGTTCGCTGAAGCAAGGAGAGGCACATTGAGCCACGACAACCGCCTCTTCGAACCGTGTGGGGGGTGCACGCATGGGCTGGCGGTTACTGGTAGTTCGGCAAACAGGCGCGCAGAAAGCGCAGGGAGTTGAGATTCTCTCGAATCTGGGCGACAAGTGACTTGCTCCTCTCTGGCAGCGGGGCCGAACTCAGAAAATCCACGCGTTTTCCGAGGCGCTCCAACAGTTCTTCTGATGGGGCAAAGCTATGGTCGATCAAGACGACAGCCTGCTTTCTCAGATCGTGCCAGTAGCCGGCGTATTCGTAAAACTTCTTCTCGTCGTTACCGCAGGCGCCGCTTGTCTTCTCCAGAATCTCGAGACGGGCGATAAGGCCATCTAGCGCGGCTTCGAGTTCCTCCAGTGGCAGAGTCAACTGGATGAGATTCAATCCCTTTTGCCGAAGCTGCGAATCGGTGCCAGGCCCCTGCTGATCGACGCGCACAAATCCCGCCGCTTCTAGTGCTCCAACGAGTTTCTCGATGCCTTGCTGTCGGCGGTAGATGTCAAGACAGTTGTCGCCTGAGTTCATGCTGCCAATGGCATACTCTTGCTAGTAGGCATACTCTTGCTAGTAGTGGTGACCGCGGCCACGACGCCATCCCGTTCCGGGTTGAGCGTCACGGCAGCGATGGGTGACCAATTCCGGGTGTGTCGACTCCAACGCGCCGGGTGCTTCGCACGCGCTGCTTG
>JEMX01000188.1:0-125 GCA_000585055.1 Candidatus Accumulibacter appositus | reverse complement strand
CCCAGCCAATGCAGCATCGCCAGGACCGTGGTGGCCTTCAGGGTTGAGCCGTTGTCACCGTGCAGAACCGGTTTGGACGCCAGGGAGTGAATACCCTCGGCCAAGGCCGTGCGTTTGACCAAGTG
>JEMX01000187.1:1223-1363 GCA_000585055.1 Candidatus Accumulibacter appositus | reverse complement strand
GCCTGAACCGGCTCTGTTGGCATCATGCCGCAGCAGGTCGTTCACCGGAGATTCACCTTGACTCAATCGTTTTCCGTTCTCGGCCTGTCGGCCGAGCTCACCCGCGTTGTCGCCGAACAAGGCTACACCGACCCGACGCC
>JEMX01000187.1:0-1010 GCA_000585055.1 Candidatus Accumulibacter appositus | reverse complement strand
GCGGCGCAGATCGAGGAAAGCGTACGCACCTACGGCAAGTACATGAAACTGAAGTCGACGCTGATCTATGGCGGCGTGAACATCAACCCGCAGATCGACGCCCTGCGCCGTGGCGTCGACATCCTGGTCGCCACACCCGGGCGGCTGCTCGATCACCTGCAGCAGAAGACGCTCGAACTGTCGAACGTCGAGATCCTGGTGCTCGACGAAGCCGACCGCATGCTGGACATGGGCTTCATCCGCGACATCCGCCGCGTCCTCGCGGTGCTGCCGGCGAAACGCCAGAACCTGCTCTTCTCGGCGACCTTCTCGGAAGAGATCCGCAAGCTCGCCGACGGCCTGCTGCACAACCACGGCCTGCTGCACAACCCGGCGATGGTCGAAGTCGCACGCCGCAACGCCGAGTCCGAGCTCGTCGCGCAGCGGGTACACCCGGTCGATAGCTGGTGCAAGCGCGACCTGCTGGTGCACCTGGTGTCGTCGGGCGACTGGAAACAGGTACTGGTGTTCACGCGCATGAAGAGCGGCGCCAACCGCCTCTCCGAATATCTGTGCAAGGCCGGCATCGAGGCCACCGCGATCCACGGCAACAAGAGCCAGCCGGCGCGCACGCGTGCCCTGGCCGGTTTCAAGAACGGCACGGTGCGCGTGCTGGTGGCCACCGACATCGCCGCGCGCGGTCTGGACATCGAGGAGCTGCCGCACGTGGTGAACTTCGAGCTGCCGAACGACTTCGAGCTGCCGAACGTCCCCGAGGACTACGTCCATCGCATCGGCCGCACCGGCCGCGCGGGTAGCTCGGGTGAAGCGCTGTCGCTGGTTTCGGCCGAAGAGCGCCCGCTGCTGGCGGCGATCGAAAAGCTGCTCACCCGACGCATTGAAAAACAGGTCGTCGAAGGCTTCGAGCCCGGCAAGACCGCGGCGCCAGCGGTGGCAGCGCCTGCACCACGCGGCAGCCACGACGGCAGTCGCCGCGGTGCCGGCCCCGCTCGTGACGGACGCGCACGCAC
>JEMX01000186.1:1082-1219 GCA_000585055.1 Candidatus Accumulibacter appositus | reverse complement strand
CTACAGGCCGCCTGCAGTTCCTGGTGAATCAGCGCGAGAACGCTTGCCTGCCGATCGTGCTGTTGTTCGGCCAGCGCCGGGAAAGCCGGCCAGCCCGGATCGACCCACTCCAGCCCGGCAAACTGGCGACTGGCCGC
>JEMX01000186.1:692-849 GCA_000585055.1 Candidatus Accumulibacter appositus | reverse complement strand
CCTGGCCAGGTCGTACCGACCACGACCAGGCAGGGGTTCTCGCGACCAGCAACTCGTCAACCCGGAACTTTGCGCGAAACCCCGCAAGCATCTGCGATCCGTCCATTGCTGGTCTCTCCTCGATTCAGAAAACCGTAAAGGTAACAGAAGTTCCGGG
>JEMX01000186.1:304-516 GCA_000585055.1 Candidatus Accumulibacter appositus | reverse complement strand
TTTTACAGCGAAGGAGTGCTGGTGTGGCTGAAGCGCAACGAAGTGCCGATCGTGCATATCGCTTCGACCAGTTCGGGAAACAATATCGTCCTCGACTATCTGCTCTGGGATTGGTGGCACGAAGAGCTGCCGCCGGTCCTGACGCGCACGGTCCGGCTCAACGTCACCGACATTTTTCATATCTTTGCCAATTTTCTCGGCTTGCGCCCGCA
>JEMX01000186.1:0-186 GCA_000585055.1 Candidatus Accumulibacter appositus | reverse complement strand
GTTGGCCGAGCATCTCAAGACGCTGCGCTGGGACATCCGCGCGACCAATCTCAGCCAGCGTCGGGGATGGTTTTTCAACGTCAATGAGATCCTGACATGCATTGACGATGCCAGTCTCGATGTATTCATGGACGCTTTCCTCGCCGGCATCACTACCCTCCCCTATTTCAAGGCGATCAGCATTGA
>JEMX01000185.1:3212-3433 GCA_000585055.1 Candidatus Accumulibacter appositus | reverse complement strand
GCCGAGCTGAAGTTCGCCGGCTGGGACATGATCATCGTCGAAGGCAAGGCGCCGACGCCGGTGTATCTGCACATCGAGAACGAACGCGCCGAGCTGCTGCCGGCTGACGACCTGTGGGGAACGACCGTCTGGTCGACCGAGGCGACGCTCAAGAAGCGGCACCAGGATCCGCTGCTGCGCGTTTCGAGTATCGGTCGCGCCGGTGAGAATCAGGTCCTCTT
>JEMX01000185.1:2832-2969 GCA_000585055.1 Candidatus Accumulibacter appositus | reverse complement strand
GTGATCAACGAGATGGGCGCGCTGCCGACGCGCAACCACCGCGACGTCGAGTTCGAAGGCGCGCGCAAGATTTCCGCCGAAGCGATGCACGAAAAACGTGCCAGCGACGGCCGCGCGCACCTGGTCACCAATCAGGC
>JEMX01000185.1:2442-2585 GCA_000585055.1 Candidatus Accumulibacter appositus | reverse complement strand
GCGGTGATGGAGCTCTACGACCTGGGCATCCTGAGCAAGGAAGAAATCGGCCTCGAGGCGCCTTTCGGCTCGGCCGAAGCGCTGTGCAGACTGGCCGAGATGACCGCGCGTGGCGAAGGCTTCGGCAAGATCCTCGGTCAGGG
>JEMX01000185.1:1965-2201 GCA_000585055.1 Candidatus Accumulibacter appositus | reverse complement strand
AAGGCCTTCCAGGACGCCACCGCGGTCGTCGATTCCAGCGGGCTGTGCGTGTTCACCACCTTCGCGTGGACGATGAACGACATCCAGCCGCAGATTCAGGCGGCGTGCGAAGGCGAGTGGTCGCAGGAGTCGCTGTTGCAGATGGGCGAGCGCATCTGGAATCTCGAACGCGATTTCAACCTCGCTGCCGGGATCACCGGCAAGGACGACACGCTGCCGCCGCGGCTGCTCAACGA
>JEMX01000185.1:0-1786 GCA_000585055.1 Candidatus Accumulibacter appositus | reverse complement strand
CGGCCGGGGTCGTTGCCGCCGAGACGCTGCGCCGCGCCGACGCGCAGGCCGAAATCACCCTGCTCGGCGACGAGGCCGAACCGCCGTACTCGCGGATGGCCATTCCCTACCTGCTGAGCGGCAAGATCGGTGAGGCCGGCACCTACCTGCGCAAGGACGCCGATCACTTCGAACGCCTACGCATCAAGTTGCTGCACGGGCGCGCCGCCGCGCTCGACGCCGGCCAGCAGACCGTTACCCTGAGCGACGGCAGCACCCTCGCCTGGGACCGGCTGTTGATCGCCAGCGGCGCGCATCCGGTACGGCCGCCGATCCCCGGCATCGACCTGCCACAGGTCCTGTCGTGCTGGACCCTGGCCGACGCGCGCCGGATTGCCGCCGCCGTCGCGCCGGGGGCGCGCGTTGTGCAGATGGGCGCCGGCTTCATCGGCTGCATCATTCTTGAGTCGCTGGCCGCCCGCGGCCCGCAACTGACGGTCGTCGAAATGGGCGAGCGGATGGTGCCGCGCATGATGGACGAGGTGGCCGGGGCGATGATCCGTCGCTGGTGCGAAGGCAAGGGCGTGCAGGTGCGCACGGCACGGCGGGTGGTGTCCATCGAACCGGCGGGCGAGGCCTTGCGGGTCAGTCTCGACGACGGTGAAATCCTCGAGGTCGACGCGCTGATCAACGCCACCGGCGTCAAGCCGAACGTCGATTTTCTCGTCGGCAGCGGCGTCGCCGTCGATCAGGGCATTCTCGTCAATGACTCGATGCAGACCAGCGTCGCCGGCATCTACGCCGCCGGTGACGTCGCCGAGGCGGTCGAGTTCGCGACCGGGCGTCGCGTGGTCAATGCCATCCAGCCGGACGCCGTCGAGCAGGCGCGCATTGCCGCGCTGAACATGGCCGGCCAGGCGGCCGCCCTGCCGGGCACCTTCGTCTTCAACGTTCTCGACACCATGGGCCTGATCTCCACCTCTTTCGGGCAGTGGCAGGAGTTCCCGGGTTGCAGCAGCGCGCACCTGCTCGACGAAGCCGGGTATCGCTACCTGCGGCTGGTCTTCGACGGCGAGCAACTGGTCGGCGCCAACAGCATCGGTCACACCGAGAACATCGGTGTCCTGCGCGGCCTGATCCAGGGTCGGGTCCGCCTTGGCGACTGGAAGGCGCGCCTGCTGGAGAACCCGCTGCTGCTCAGTGAAGCCTATCTCGCCAAGGGGTTGGCGGCGACGCACTGATGCCGATCACGCTCAAGCTGTACGCCTTTCTTTCGGACTACCTGCCGGCGGAAGCGCGGCGCAGCAACGCCGTCGCCCTCGACGTTCCCGACGAAACCACCGTCGCTGCGCTGATCGCCAGCCGGGCGCTGCCGCCGCGCCTGGTGCACCTGGTTCTGCTCAACGGCCAGTTCGTTCCCCCGCAGGAGCGTGGCGCGCGTACGCTGACCGCTGGCGATGTGCTGGCGATCTGGCCGCCGATTGCCGGCGGCTAGATCCCGGGACCCCGGATGCCGCAATTCGCGATGACCCTGGCGCTGCCCGAGTTCAGCCGCCAGCTGCAGCCGATGCTGCCCGGCTGGCAGGTGCAGCAGCCGGCCGACGGTTGCTGGTTGCTGCATCAGGCCGGGCGCAGCGTGGATATCCGCTGCCGTCCCTTGCCGGCGCTGCAGGTCGGCATCCTGCAATTGCCGCGCCTCGACGTGTCGATCGCCTTCTCCGGCGGCAGCGCCGAAGAGCAGGCCACGTTCATCGCCGACTTCCAGCGCCATTTCCGACGCGGCGGTGGCTGATGTGATAGCATTCTT
>JEMX01000184.1:909-1186 GCA_000585055.1 Candidatus Accumulibacter appositus | reverse complement strand
TGGCGCATGTCGCCCAGGTGGCGCGTAACGGGGTCGGCGCAGATCTCGGCGCGCTCGCCGAGCTCCTCGATGACGACATCGCCGACGAGGCACTGGTGCTGGCGCCGCTGCAGCGCCAGGCGCTGGATTCGCTGGTCGCCCGCTGCCGCCTGCGCGACACCTTGGCCGCCTCGCTTGGGCTGGCCGCACGGGCGCGCTACAGGCCCGGCGTCCGCGCCCTGCTGGTCGGGCCTTCGGGCACCGGCAAGACACTCGCCGCGGGCTGGCTCCCCCCCCC
>JEMX01000184.1:0-751 GCA_000585055.1 Candidatus Accumulibacter appositus | reverse complement strand
GCAAGCGCACCGACGTCAAGGACTCCAACGACCGCTTCGCCAACCAGCAGACCAACTACCTCCTGCAGCGCATCGAGAGCTTCGAGGGCATCACCCTGCTGACAAGCAACAGCCGGGCGCGCTTCGATTCGGCCTTTACCCGCCGGCTCGACGCGATCATCGAATTCCTCGCGCCGGGGCCGGTCGAGCGGCGGGCCCTGTGGTTGGCCCACCTTGGGCAGTCGAATACCCTCGACGCCGTGGCGCTCAATCGGCTGGCCGCCAATTGTGATCTCCCCGGCGGGCACATCCGCAATGTGGTGCTCGGTGCCGCGGCACTGGCCGGTGCGCAGGGCTGGCCGGTGCGCAGGGCGTCGCCCTCGGTGAGGCCGAGTTGAGCGCCGCCCTGGCGAGCGAATACCGCAAGCTCGGCAAGCAGATGCCGGCCGGCGTTGGAGACAGTGGATGAACCTTGTCCTCGACCGCCGCCGTCGGCCCGATGCAGCTCGGCCCGGCAGGCTCCGGGCCTGCGACTGTACCGGCCCGATGGGCTCGTCGGCTTGCAGGAACTGATGGCAGGCGAATCCTGGAGAACAGACGATGACATTCACGACACAGGCACGAGGCAGGATGGCCGATTCCTCAGCCGCGCACGCCAGATCCGAGTCCACGACGGCAACACGCGCCGCCGGCACACCGCGATTCCTTGCGGCGCGCGGAATGAGAGTCTCTCGCCCGGAAGATGCCGGCGAGCGGCAGGCAGAGCGCATCG
>JEMX01000183.1:880-1005 GCA_000585055.1 Candidatus Accumulibacter appositus | reverse complement strand
GAGGGCGCGCGAGCGCCAACGAGATCAAGCGCTGGCAGGAGAAGGACATCGATCAACTGGCCTTGGCAGAAAGCAGCCGTTTGGCCGTGAAAAGCAACGTGGCGGTGATGCACTGCCTGAATGAA
>JEMX01000183.1:0-628 GCA_000585055.1 Candidatus Accumulibacter appositus | reverse complement strand
CAACAAGTACCTGGCATGGGCCTTTGTCGAAGCGGCGAACTTCGCCGTGCGTTACGAGCCGGCGGTCAAGCGCTTCTACCAACGCAAGTGTGCCAGGACGATGCCCGTGGTGGCGATCAAGGCGGTGGCGCACAAGCTGGCGCGGGCCTGTTACCACGTGATGCGCGATCGGGTGCCGTTTGACGTCCAGCGTGCGTTTGCCTGAAAGAATGGAGCGGGGGCGGTGAGCCAGACACGGGGTTGGCTGATAACCATCCGACCTGATTGGGCCACCGTCCTCCTCTCCGCCAGACCGGAGGCCGGCAGGGTCTGTCAGGGGGCAAAGCCGAAGTGCGCAGCTTTGCCCCCTGACATCAGCCTAAATTACCATCGGGCGTCAAGGGTGCGCTACGCCGGGCTGCAAAAAACGCAGCCCGCCCTTGACGCAGGAGAAGTGATCGCAAGAACACAGGTTTTGTAAAGGCAACAGGCTTGACCCGTTCGCCTCTGCCGCGAGCCAACCGGGGTTGGTGCCCGCCGCCATCGTGACAGGCAACCAGAGATTTGTCATCGGCGAACACGCCGAGCGACTTGGACACGTGCAGGGCACTGACGGTTTTCTGGGGCCGCAACCGCGGCCAGGGGCGCA
>JEMX01000182.1:3212-3370 GCA_000585055.1 Candidatus Accumulibacter appositus | reverse complement strand
TCGCGCGGTACACGGCCCTGGCGCTTGGCCGCGACACCGTGCGCATTGATGTGGTGGCGTTCAATATCGGTTACTGAGCGCGCAGCGGCCAGACCATGCGGCGCAGGTTTGCGGACCTGCGCCGTTGTGTTTTCTGGCCGCGGGCCGGAGAGAAAAAG
>JEMX01000182.1:2713-2952 GCA_000585055.1 Candidatus Accumulibacter appositus | reverse complement strand
AAAATGCCGACTACATCTACGGCAAGCGGCGGCTGCGCGAGATCGACCGGCGGATTCGCTTCCTGACCAAACGCCTGGATCTGGCCGAGGTCGTCGATCCGGCCGGGCGGCAGGGCACCGAGCAGGTCTTCTTCGGCGCCACGGTGACCATCGCCGACGAAGAGGGAGGCGAGCAGACCTACCACATCGTCGGCGTCGACGAAACCGATTTCGCGCGCGGGCGAATCAGCTGGGTCTCG
>JEMX01000182.1:2314-2567 GCA_000585055.1 Candidatus Accumulibacter appositus | reverse complement strand
TTGGCGGGGCTTGAAATCGCCTCGACCGTCCCCACGTGTTGGTCCATTGCGCGCTTGCACGGCTGTGCGTCATTCGCTGCGGCGTTTTCAATCAATACCTCTCACGGAGTTTTCAATGGGTGAACAGAAGGAAACACTTGGTTTTCAGGCAGAAGTCAAACAGCTGCTGAATTTGATGATCCACTCGCTGTACAGCAACAAGGAAATCTTCCTGCGCGAGCTGATCTCCAACGCCTCTGACGCCTGCGACCGA
>JEMX01000182.1:2055-2264 GCA_000585055.1 Candidatus Accumulibacter appositus | reverse complement strand
CTCTACGGCGACGACAGCGAACTGAAGATCCGCGTTTCCTTCGACAAGGCGGCGCGCACGATCAGCATCGCCGACAACGGCATCGGCCTGTCGCGCGACGAGGCCGTCGAACACCTGGGAACGATCGCCAAGTCCGGCACGCGCGAGTTCTTCTCGGCGCTGACCGGTGATCAGGCCAAGGATGCGCATCTCATCGGCCAGTTCGGCGT
>JEMX01000182.1:1610-1928 GCA_000585055.1 Candidatus Accumulibacter appositus | reverse complement strand
CACCGTCGAGATGGTCGAGCGCGCACAGCGCGGCACCGAGGTCGTCCTGCATCTGCGCGAAGGCGAGGACGAGTTTCTCTCGACCTGGAAAGTGCGCGAGATCATCCGCAAGTACTCCGACCACATCACCCTGCCGATCCTGATGAAGAAGGAGACCTGGGACGAGGAGAAGAAGGAGCAGGTGGTCACCGACGAGGACGAGACGGTCAACCAGGCGTCGGCGCTGTGGTCGCGTCCGAANNTCTCCGACGAGCAGTACAACGAATTCTACAAGCACGTCGCGCATGACTTCGAGAACCCGCTGGCGCACGTGCATGC
>JEMX01000182.1:1177-1522 GCA_000585055.1 Candidatus Accumulibacter appositus | reverse complement strand
CTCGATCGCGGCGCCCGTCACGGCATCAAGCTCTACGTTCGCCGTGTCTTCATCATGGACGACGCCGAGCAGCTGATGCCGCTCTACCTGCGCTTCGTGCGCGGGGTGGTCGATTCCAACGACCTGCCGCTCAACGTTTCGCGCGAGATCCTGCAGCAGTCGCGCGATATCGAAGCCATCCGCGGCGGTTGCGTGAAACGCATTCTCGGCCTGCTCGAAAGCCTCGCCGATAGCGAAGACGACGCCGAGAAGGAGAAGTACAAGACCTTCTGGAAGGAATTCGGCCGCGTGCTCAAGGAAGGCGTCGGCGAGGACTTCGCCAACAAGGAGCGCATCGGCAAGCTG
>JEMX01000182.1:404-1020 GCA_000585055.1 Candidatus Accumulibacter appositus | reverse complement strand
CTCGAAATCTTCCGCAAGAAGGGCCTCGAAGTGCTGCTCCTCTCCGACCGCGTGGACGAATGGGTGACCAGCCATCTCACCGAGTTCGACGGCAAGCAGCTGCAGTCGGTGGCCAAGGGCGGGCTCGACCTGGGCAAGCTCGAGGACGCGGCCGAGAAGGAAGAGGCCGAGAAAGCGGCCGACGAGTACAAGGAGCTGATCGAAAAGGTCAAGGCGACGCTCGGCGAGAAGGTCAAGGACGTTCGCGTCACCCATCGCCTGACCGATTCGCCGTCGTGCCTGGTCGCCGCCGTCGTGCCTGGTCGCCGACGAGTACGATCTCGGCGGCAACCTGCAGCGCATCCTCAAGGCCGCCGGCCAGCAGGCGCCGGCGAGCAAGCCGATCCTCGAAGTCAATCCGCAGCACCCGGCGGTGCAGCGCCTCAAGTACGAGGAAACGCGCTTCGACGACTGGGCCAACCTGCTCCTCGAGCAGGCGATCCTGGCCGAAGGCGGCGCGCTCGAAGATCCGGCCGGTTTCGTCAAGCGCATCAACGACCTGATGCTCGCCCTGTCGCTGGGTAGCGCCGGCAAGTGAGCGCCGCCGGCGGGCCGCCCGCAGAGAGCATCCTGCACG
>JEMX01000182.1:0-373 GCA_000585055.1 Candidatus Accumulibacter appositus | reverse complement strand
TCGACAGCGGGGTCAGGATGCTGATCCTCGGCAGCTTTCCTTCGCCGGCGTCGCTGGCCGCGCAGCGCTACTACGGGCATCGCCAGAACCAGTTCTGGCGCTTGCTCGGGGCGCTCTTCGACGAGCCGCTTGGCGAACTCGACTACCCTGATCGGCAGCGCTGCCTGCTGCGCCATCGTATCGGCGTCTGGGACGTCTACCGCTGCTGCCGGCGCCAGGGCGCGCTCGACTCGGCGATCCGCTCGCCCGAGAGCAACGATTTCTCACGCCTGCCCGTCGACGCGCCGCTGCTGCAGCGCGTCTGCTTCAACGGCCAGACCGCCGGCAGGCTCGCCGCCCGCTTTCAGGGCCTCGGTTACGAGACGCGAATCCT
>JEMX01000181.1 GCA_000585055.1 Candidatus Accumulibacter appositus | reverse complement strand
ATGTCGGTCACCAGCCGCTCGTGGCCGGGCTCGAAGTCCGGTGACAGGAGCGCCTGCAGGGGTTCACTGGTGAGCATCGAAAGGATCGGAATCAGCGACGCCACCATCTTCTGGAAGTGCTCGCGATTGTGCTCGTAGGTCGAGATCAAGCCATCGAGATCCACGGACTGCGCTTCATGGATGGCGATCTCCCGATAGAAGGCGATGTAGGCTTCCAGCAGCCGATCCTTGTAGCGCCGGATATGGGACGCGGCCCGGCTTTCCCAGTCCTTCACCTGGCGGGTGAAGTGAACTTTCAACGCCCGCTGCAAGAGGCTCTCGGGTCCGCCTTCGACATACCGTCGCAGCTGCACCAGATTGGGCCGATGGCCGGTGGCGATCATGCCGTTGGTGATGTCGTTGAGCACTTTCCAGCCGAAGGCGGTGAACGGGTCGGCACCGGTTTCCGAGGGGATCAACGCCGCCACGCGGGATCAACGCCGCCACGCGACTGGCCAGCTCGGTCTTGCGGTTCCAGTTGCGCAAGGGATCGATACACGCCGATCGGTCGGGATGCGCCGGATGAAAATACACGAAGCGCTCCCCTGCCCCGCTGGCGTCACACGCGGCGCGGGCATTCCTGGCGAGCGCGTGATCGCCCTTCGGATCGATGATGATCACGGTCTCGCCCCGGAAGATCGCTTGGGCGATGAGCAGATCGAACAGGCGTGTCTTGCCGACGCGGGTCGTGCCGACGATCAGGGTGTGCCCGACCAGGTGGGCGAGTTTCGAATGGAGATCGTCTTCGGGAGCAAGGCCATGGACCCAGTACGCGCCTTCGGTCTGTTGGGCGGCTTTGCCGAGCGTCCTGACGACGCCGAGTGAAATCAGGGTGTGCAGCTTGCTCGCCTCGATGTCGGTCCAGGGAAAGCCCGTTCCCAGCCAGAGCGCTTGCCGTTGAGCGGCCTGGTGAGCCTTCCTCTCGAGTTTCCCGAGATCAATGAACGCTTTGCCGAACGAGCGCAGACGCGAGGCATCGAGCAGCCGCTGGTAGGCCTGGTAACCGCGACAAGCCGCGGCGAGCGCACATCCGACGGCAAGCAATGCTGAAAACTGGGAGAACAACGGAACCGCCCAGGAGAATGCGATGATCAGGGCCGACGCGAGCGCCCAGACTAGCGCCATTTTGGCTTCAAAGTTGGGGCGCCACGGAACCTCGAAGTCGTAGGGAGAGGAGACGGCCATCATGCGCTCCTCGACGCTGGCGTCGACAGATGGCCGGCACGCTTTCTTCTGGGGCGCGTTTGAGCGTGTGTGGTGACCCCCTTGACCGGATCGAACGTCTGGTCGGGCTGGATCGTCGGCGCTGCGAAGGCGATGAACGGATCCAGGTCGGGCCAGCGATCGGCGTCGCACTCATCCCTGAAAAGCAGCGCTTCAGGGAACTGGCCGCCCGATCCTGTGCGCATCGTTGCACTGAGGTCGATGACCGGCGTTTTCATCGAAGGCAGACGGCGCTCGATGCTAACCGGCGTCAGCGCCCAGCCGCCGCACTCGCGTCGTTGGCCTGGAAAAGCAGGTGCATGACGGCAACGCCGGCCCAGATCGCTACCGGCCATTCGGCCGCTGGAATCCAGATCGTGAGCACCAGCAGCCCCTCGATTCCAATCGACAGCAGGGCGAGAGCGCCGGCAAACCGACGATTGAAAATCCTGCCGTGTCTGGACACGGCGAGAATGAATCCCACCCAGACCACGGCGCTGAGGACGGCTACGTCCAGCGACCGGCCCCTGACGAGCTGTTCCGTCAGGCCGCCGAGAAGTGTCGCGCCCATGGCCAGCCAGACGAAAGCTGCCGAGTCCGGCATCGATTTCCAGTCACCACGAAAACTCAAGAGGCGCCAGCAGTGCGACGCCAGGGATGTGATCAGTCCGGATTGTTCGTTGCGCATGTTCTTCTCCTCGGTAATGAGCGTCCTGCAACGTCCCGATCCACCGCGAGCGGCGCCGATCGAGACGCTGTCCAGAACGATTCTACGCTGTCCAGAACGATTCTACGGATGGCTGAAAAAATGCAAGTCCCCGAAAAGCGTCCTTTCGAGCCGCTTTTCGGAAAAAGTTATCCACAGAAATCGCCCCTCAGAGAAGTTGTCCACGTGAAACCTGTCTCAAACGCCATTCGCCGCAAACCCAGGCTACAAGGGGCTTCCAGA
>JEMX01000180.1:2662-2787 GCA_000585055.1 Candidatus Accumulibacter appositus | reverse complement strand
TCACCGGCACGCCGCGCATGGCGACGACCATCAACGGCTCGATTCCCGCACCGACATTACGCTTGCGCGAGGGCGACACAGTCACCATTCGGGTGACCAACCGGCTGCCCGTAGCGACCTCGATC
>JEMX01000180.1:1600-2557 GCA_000585055.1 Candidatus Accumulibacter appositus | reverse complement strand
AGAGCGGCACCTACTGGTACCACTCGCACTCCGGCATGCAGGAGATCACCGGCATGTACGGCACGATCATCATTGAGCCGCGCAATGGGGAAACGATCCGCGTCGACCGCGACTTCGTGGTGCAGTTGTCCGACTGGACCGATCGGGATCCGATGCAGGTATTCGCCAAGCTCAAGACCCAGAGCGACTACTACAACTACCACCAGCCTACAACTACCACCAGCCGACGGCGGTCGAGTTCTTCCGCGATGCCTCGCGCGAGGGCCTGCAGGCGGCGATCGGCAAGCGCCAGATGTGGAACCAAATGCGCATGAGTCCGACCGACCTGGCCGATCTGTCGTCGGCAACGCTCACCTACCTGATGAACGGAACCACGCCGGCCGGCAACTGGACCGGCCTGTTCCGTCCCGGCGAGCGCTTGCGCTTGCGCTTCGTCAACGGCGCCGGCAACACCTTCTACGACGTGCGCATCCCCGGCCTCAAGATGACCGTCGTGCAGGCGGACGGCGTCGACATCGAGCCGGTGAGCGTCGATGAATTTCGCTTCGGCCCGGGCGAAACCTACGACCCGGGCGAAACCTACGATGTGCTCGTCGAGCCGAAGGACGAGGCCTACACCATTTTCGCTCAGTCGATGGACCGCAGCGGTTATGCGCGCGGGACCCTGGCCGTGCGCGAGGGACTGAGTCCGGCGGTGCCCGAGCTGGATGCCGTGGAGTGGTTGTCTGTCCGACATGATGGGTGCGATGGGCGGCGGAATGGCCGGTGGCAGCATGGCCGGCATGGACCATGGCGCGATGGCAGGGATGGATCACGGGAAGATGGCCGGGATGAACCACGGCGCGATGGCCATGGATCACAGCAAGCATGGCATGTCGATGGGCGGGCTGGCGATTGCCAGCCAGGTCGTGCGCCATGCCCGTACCGAATACGGTCCGAGTACCGACATGCGGGTGG
>JEMX01000180.1:1267-1578 GCA_000585055.1 Candidatus Accumulibacter appositus | reverse complement strand
CCGCGCACCAATCTCGACGACCCCGGCGTCGGCCTGCGCAACAACGGCCGCAAGGTACTCACGCTCGCCGACCTGTCGACCATCGGTGGGCCGATGGACCCACGCGGGGCCGAGCGCGAGATCGAGCTCCACCTGACCGGCAATATGGAGCGTTACGCCTGGTCGGTCGACGGCCTCGAGTTTGGCCAATCCACCCCGGTGCATTTCAACTACGGCGAACGCCTGCGGGTGATCCTGCACAACGACACCATGATGACCCACCCGATGCACCTGCACGGCATGTGGAGCGAACTCGAGTCAGCAGATGGCCA
>JEMX01000180.1:1033-1172 GCA_000585055.1 Candidatus Accumulibacter appositus | reverse complement strand
CGCTGGGCCTGGCACTGCCACCTCCTGTTTCACATGGACGCGGGCATGTTCCGCGAGGTGGTAGTGACATGAGCGCGTCAATCAAAAGGGAGAACACGATGCGGCAATTCAGCGTGCTGGCTCTGGGCATCGCCTTGTC
>JEMX01000180.1:704-988 GCA_000585055.1 Candidatus Accumulibacter appositus | reverse complement strand
GACGAACATGCGGGACATCACGGCGCGCTGTCACCAGCGCCCGCCGCTGCACCAGCGATGCCGATGTCTGGAATGACCCACGAGCATATGGCAACTGGTGCCATGCCCGATGCCGGAGATGGCATGAAGGAGGCGATGCCGGGCGCCGCTGCTACCGGCGACATGTCAGGCATGGACCACGGCGATATGAAGATGCAGGCTGGCACCGGTCCCGCCGTAACGCCAGCGATGCCGATGTCCGGAATGAACCACGAAGCGATGAGAACTGGCGACATGCCAGATGC
>JEMX01000180.1:323-574 GCA_000585055.1 Candidatus Accumulibacter appositus | reverse complement strand
AATGCGTACTCGGACGGCTATACGCTCGACACGGGAAAATATGCACTCCCCGGGCCGGAGCGGTTGCGCCTGGCAGACGAGCACAGTTTCGGTGCCGTGCTCTTCGATCGCCTCGAGCGTGTGTATGGCAACGACGGCAATGGCACCTCCTACGATGCCCAAGCCTGGTTCGGTCGCAACTACAATCGCCTGGTGGTCAAGGCGGAGGGCGAATACGCCAACAGCAAGCTCGAGGACGCGCGTACCGAGGT
>JEMX01000180.1:0-185 GCA_000585055.1 Candidatus Accumulibacter appositus | reverse complement strand
TGGTTCGAGCTTGACGCGACTGCCTACGTGGGCAATGAAGGACGCACGGCACTGCGCCTGAGTGCCGAGTACGAGCTGTTGCTAACGCAGCGCCTGGTCCTGCAGCCACGCATTGAAATCAATGCCTACGGCAAGGATGATGTCGCCCGTGGCATCGGCAGTGGTATCTCCGACGCCGTCGCCGG
>JEMX01000179.1 GCA_000585055.1 Candidatus Accumulibacter appositus | reverse complement strand
CGGTTCGGGAACGGCCTCCGGGATGACCTGGCCGCGAATTTCACCGCCGGGATGCTGCGCCGTATGCAGATTGATGTACCAGCTTCCTGCCAGAAGATCCGTGACCTCCTGGGCAGTGATGATTGCTGACCCGCTGTTCGGGCTCAGGAAACCACTGATGTTGCCAATATTCACCCGCACACCGGCATTCACCCCAGGGGCGGCCGGGCCGTGGAAGTGAATGCCGGTCAAGGGGCCGGACAGGCCACTGAACGTGATGTTCCAGGCGAGAGCACCGGACGCGTCATCAATAGTGCCGAACGCAGATCCCGTGCCAAGGGAGCCGGAGGCCGGGACTTCCTGCGCCCCATTGAGTGCGGCCGACCAGGGAATGATGGTCGCCTGAACGGCTGCGGAAGCAAGTAGTCCGGCCATGGCCATCAGGCCGAGCAAGGTCTTCTTTATCATCGCGGTCCTTCCTTAGAGGTGAGCAGATTCTCACAAAATTACAAAGCAATTATCGGGCCATAAAAAATAGTTTTTCAGATCAATCGGATATAACAGTCCCTTTTTTGAAGTGTAAAAATTCCCGACAGTTTTGATCAGGTAAAAGTCTCGCAAACTTCGCCGCTGAGCAGCGCGCCGGCGTCGAAACTGCGTTCGCGCAGCGTCGTTACGCCCGTTCGGTGACGGGTGAGCAGCGTGGACGCCCGCGTCCCGTAGTGTTCGGAACGCACGAAGACGGCCGAAAGGATGCGCTCCCAGGCGAGCGGTACGCCGGTCTCCGGCAGGTGGGAATCGGCAACGATTTCCTGGTCGGCGAGCAGATCGAAGAACGCGGCCTGCGCCGGCAAGTCGGCGAGGGCGCTGGCGAATTTGGCTTTGGCCGCCGCCAGCTTGGGCCAGGGGGTGTCGAGGAGATGATTCGAGAGGCCGTAGATACCGGGGCTCAGGAAGCGTGGCGGGCTGTCGCCACGGTTCGCGTAGTAGGCGAGATGCTGGCCATCGGCGACAAAGAGGTTGAAGCCGTTGTAGTCGGCGGCACGCGCCGAGACCTGCTCCAGGTACGTCGACGGGTGGGCATCACCGGTGAGGAAGTCGGCGACCAGGGCGCCGCGCGAGCGCGCATTGATCGCCATCTGGCGACCCTCGCGGTAGTTGGTGAGCGCGGCAAAACGCCGTTCCCGGCCGATTCCCAGCCAGCTGCCGCCCGCTTCGAGATCACGGCCAGCCAGTACCTGGGGGGCGTCCGACCAGAACGCAGCCGCCGCCGAGGGGCGTGCAAAGAACTCGTCGCGGTTGGCGGCGACGACCAGGGGGTAGTCGGGATGTGCCTGCCAGGCGATGAGGATCAGGCACATCGCTGGCCGACCGAGGGCGCGCCGACCGCTCGCCTAGCGCACAAGCGGCTGCAGGTCGATGTGCGCGCCACCCGGGGCGGC
>JEMX01000178.1 GCA_000585055.1 Candidatus Accumulibacter appositus | reverse complement strand
GCTGCCTTCTCGTTTTGCCACACCAATTCGAGCTGCCCCTCGCGCTCTCGCCAGTAGTGCCCGGTCGGAGTCGCCTGGTCCAGCCCGAGCGTCTCTGCGCGCACGAGTCCAGCCGATTTCTTCCGGGCAGCGATGAAACCCTGGCCGGCCTCCAGCGAGTCGAGATCGCGCATGTGCTGCAGGATCTGCTTGTCGATGTCGGCGATGTGCCGGTCGATAATCGCCTTGTCGATTTCCTTGTCGATCAGGCGCCGCGCGTTGAGATCGATCGCTTCCTGACGGGTGAAAAGATCGTCGCGAATTTCGGTCAGCTTCTTGATTTCCAGCTCGGCCTCGAAGCCCTTGCTGCCGTACTGCGGCGTCTGCCGTACTGCGGCGTCTGCGTGAAACCGAGCAGGGAAATCGCGCGCGCGAGCAGGCTGCGCACCGACCCGCTGAAGCCCTCGTACTTGCGCAGCGTGCGCACCGTGGGCATGTGCAGCTCGATGTCGCGGGCGCTCGCCTCGCTGCCATGATGTATCCGCACTTTGCCGTTGTCGTAATGGACCTGCACTGTCGCCGCGTCGTCGCCACGCAGCGTCGGGTCCTGGAACAGCATCACCTTGCCGGCGAGGTCGCCCATCGCCGCCAGCAGCTTGGCGCGCTCGCCGGGCGTCTTGAGGCGGAACGGCTCGCCGCCGAACGGCGTCTTCGCCTCCTCGGGCACCTTGCTTTCGAGCTTGGTCGTGAACGGATCGAGCATCTGGTTCCGCGTGCTCTGCTGGTGGAAGGCGTTGCGGAACGCGATCATGACGTCGTAGTCCTGGCCGGACTGCGTCGTGCCAAAGCCCTGCGCTTCCATGTCGGCGATATGGCTGTCCATGGCGGCGAGCATGTCGGCGCGCGCTTCCGGCGAGGCGTTCGCCAGCTGGCGCGCGAGATCCGCCGCCTCGGCGATGTTTGCCGGCGGCTTCTGGTTGATCTTGTCCAGCACCGCCTTGACGCCGGCATCCGCGGCCTTGGCGCCGGCCATCGCCGCCGGCGCGGAAATCACCGACTCGAAGAGCTGCTTGATGTCCTCGACGATTGGCACGCCGAGATAACCCATCATCCGCGCGGTGAAGAAGTCTCCGGTTTCGGCCGCTTCCTTGAGGAACGACGCCACGGTGAGCGCGGCGGTGATGTCGCTTCCGCCGGCGACTTTCATCGCCTTGCCGATCCCCAAGGACAATATACTGCCGATCGGCCCCAGGCTGCCCAGCACGCCAAGCCCGAAGCCCATGCCGAAGGCCTTGGTCAGCACCTTGGCGATTTCCGCTGGCTCCAGCATCTTGTCGAACACCTTGCCGATGCCGTGCTCGACATTCATCACATGGATGATGGCCGCGACACGCAGCGCCGAATCGCCCTCCTTGAAGAAGAAGTTGAGATAGTCGAGCATCGCACCTTGCAGCAGTTCGGTACCCGTCGGGGATTTCGTGCTGCTGCCACGTCCGGGCATGGCGATGGCCTTGCGCGCATCCCGGTCGGCGCGCTCGAGGCTGGAAGCCTGCGAGGTCTGGGCGCCCTCCAGCGCAGGTGTCGGCCCCACGGGCCGCCGTGTACTGGCATTGCTGAATTTGCCCGGGGAGGGCACCGTCACCAATGCCGAATGCGTGCTCTTGAGCGTTGCGGCGTGCTGGCGCTGCGCCAACAGGAATTCCGCCACCTCGGGCGTCGCCGTCTTCTGCTCGTAGGCGATGGTTTTTCCCGACAGGTAATCGGGAACTTCGACCAGATAGCTCCAGCCTTCCTTGGCCTCGACCTTGCGCAGCCCCAGCACCGGCAGCGGTGCCGGGGTAAGCCCCTGCTGGTGGGCAGCCTCCGTCTGCAGGAACGGCGGCATGCTCGCAGCGCGCGAGAACTGGGCCGAACTGGTCTTGGCGCCTTCTGCGGCGACCTTGCTGCGCGAGGCCTCCTCGCCGCCCACGGTCAGGGAGGACGCGCTACCGTAGAGCTCCGCGAACTCGTATTGCGCATCGCTGGCGCCGCTTCCGGAAAGCACCTGTTTGCGGCGCATGCTCTGTTGCGCGATCACGCTGCCGAACTCGCGCTCGACGCCGGTGCCGACGAAGAGTCCGAGCAGGCCCATGGTCTGCTTCATGGTTTCGTAGCGCAGCCAGGCCGTCATCATATCGCCGCTCACCGAGAGCGTGCCGATGGCGGTCGCCTGGTGGATGCCGTGCCACAGGTCCAGCGCGCCGGCCTGCTGGATCATGGTCTTCTCCGCCTCGATGCCGAAGAGGCTAAACCAGTGCTGGTGTACTTTCGCAAACTCGGGCAGGTTGTATTTCGATTCCTCGTGCGGCGGGACGATCTTGGCCAGCTGCCCCTGCAGGCCCTCGCTTTGCCGGTTGATCCGATCCGCGAGGTCGTGCTGCGCCGCGGCCGCGAAGCCCTCCGTGGTCTTCGGAAACGCCACTTGCGGCTTGATCTCCGCTGCTTCGGCCTCCTCGTTCAGCCCGCTTTCCTTGAAGAAGGGATCGTCCACCCGCTCGGCCATGTTGAGCGGCTGTGCCGCGAGCAGCGATTTCGTGTCACCGAGCGCGGTGCGCGTGTCTTCCTCGCTTCTCGCCGTCTGACGGATTTCCGAGAGCGTCTTTGCCACGCTCGTGTCCAGCGCTGTGGGCGCCGTCGGATCGTCGGTCATCTTCATCAGCTTGTCGTTGACGAGCAGCGCCCGACGCGCCAGCTCGCTGCGCATCCGGTAGTTCTCCGCTTGCTCGTCTCGCGATGCGCGCGGATCGAACTGGTTGCGGAGATCGACCAGCGTGGCGACCAAGCCCTCCAGCTCCAGCATCAGCAGGCTCTTGCCGTCGCTGAGCGCGGCGACGATGCGCGTGAGGTCCTGCGAGAGCTGCACGAAGGCAGTGTCGCTGCTGCCGGCCACCGCGCTGAGATCGGGGTCGGCGTCGATGTCGGGGCCGTGCGCGTGCTCCTGCAGGCTCAAGGCCACGAAATCCGCCGAATGCGAGACGAGCCGCCCGTAGATGTACTCGAAGCCGAAGTTGGTGACCTGGATGTCGCCCGGTACCGAGGGCATCAGTTCGTAGAGCTTCTTCACCGCCCCGGCGAGATCAAAGGACTGGTAGGCTCCGCCGACGGTGAGGCCGTCGGTCAACTGTGCCATCTCGTCCGCCGCCGCGTTGACCGAGCCCACGTTCCCCGCGTCCAGATTCAGCCCCTCGCTGCTCTCGACGCAGGCCGACTTGATGCGCGCCTTGAAATCCGGGAGATCTCCCGTCGCCTCCGCGTACACCGAGTAAAAGGCGATGGTGAAATACGGCCGGGATTTGTGGGCCGACAAGGCAAGCTGGTTCAGTCGCGTAACATCCTCGGGCGCCCGGCGGATGCGCTGCTCACCGCCGTTTGCCTGGAGGACGTGGGTCAGCTCGTGGGCCAGCAGGTGGCGCCCGGCGTCGCTGTCGGGCGCGAACTCGCCGGCGCCGAAGACGAGCTGATCACCGTAGGCATAGGCACGGGCGCCGATCCGGCGCGCCGAATCGGCGGCCGCTGCGTCGTCGTGGATGCGAACGTCACCGAGATCACGACCGAAGCGTGGCTCGAACAGGTCACGCACGCTTGCGTTCAGCGCCCGGCCGCTGTTTCGGCTCGGGACGGTGAAGGAGGCGGCGGGCGCCGGGCCCGACGCTGTGGGCTTTCGTGACAGGGAAGGACTTCGCGTGTCGCGCTGCGCCTTCACCGGCGCCCGCGCACCGGCCGTGTGCACCAATGGAGGCGTCGCGTGCGGCTCGCCTGTCGGCATACGCATGATCTGGTCCGCCAAGCGGTCGGCTTCCTCCTCGTCCGGATCCTGCGGGCGACTGACGGTGAGCTTTGCCCGAACGCCGTGCAGGGCGAACGCTGCCGCGCGCGTCTCGTTGGCGCGGGAGTGAGGCGGCGCCGACTCGCCTGCCTGCGGAAAAGCCGCGGCATGCGCGCGTCCCACCAGGCTCGGCACGGCAGCGGCGCTCGCCGGGCGACGGTCGCCACTCGGCGGCGCGGGCTCTCCCTCGGAG
>JEMX01000177.1:895-1020 GCA_000585055.1 Candidatus Accumulibacter appositus | reverse complement strand
CACGCCAACGAACTGCACAGGCTTGCGGAAGATGCGTCGTTCTTCGAGCGCTACACCAACAGCGCTCAGGATCTGATTCTCAAGGGCCTGGAACTGATCGGCATCAACTACCGCATGGGCGGTAC
>JEMX01000177.1:452-580 GCA_000585055.1 Candidatus Accumulibacter appositus | reverse complement strand
TGCTGGCTCGCTAGACGAAGCTCGCGGAGCACCCTCTGACGACGCATTGCGTCGTTTTTTTTCGTCCTTTATCAAGAACGATTCGCATTTACACTGCGTTGTGCGCCTGCTATTATTCGCCGGTCACA
>JEMX01000177.1:0-256 GCA_000585055.1 Candidatus Accumulibacter appositus | reverse complement strand
ACGAGGGTTTCACCAAGCAGACCGGAATCACCATCAAGCGTATCGAGGGCAAGGAAGACGAGCTGCTCGAGCGGATCAGGAACGAGGGCGCGTACAGTCCGGCAGACGTCCTGCTCACCGTCGACGCCGCCCGTCTGTCCGCCGCGCACGAACTCGGGCTGTTCGCCGCCGTCCAGTCGCCGACGCTCGAGGCGCGCATTCCGGCCAACCTGCGCACCGTCGATTGGTTCTCGTTTTCGACCCGGGCGCGCGTCAT
>JEMX01000176.1 GCA_000585055.1 Candidatus Accumulibacter appositus | reverse complement strand
GGCCCCATGCGCGAGGCGGGTGGCAGGACGAAGGCGCGCTCGACGACGTTCGGCCGCCCTTTTTCGTCGAGAAAGGAAACCAGCGCTTCGCCGACGCCGAGTTCGGTGATCGCCGTCTCGGCGTCGAAACGCGGATTGGCGCGCAGCGTCTGCGCTGCCGCGCGGACGGCTTTCTGGTCGCGCGGCGTGAATGCGCGCAGCGCGTGCTGGACGCGGTTGCCGAGCTGGCCAAGCACGCTGTCGGGGATGTCGAGCGGATTCTGGGTGACGAAATAGACGCCGACGCCTTTCGAGCGAATCAGCCGCACCACCTGTTCGATCTTTTCCAGCAAGGCCGCCGGCGCTTCGCTGAACAGCAGATGCGCCTCGTCGAAGAAGAAGACCAGCTTCGGTTTCTCGACGTCGCCGACCTCGGGCAACTGTTCGAAAAGCTCGGCCAGCAACCAGAGCAGGAAAGTCGAGTACAGCCGCGGCGAAGTCATCAGCTTGTCGGCGGCGAGGATATTGACCACTCCCCTACCGTTGTCGGTCTGCATCAGGTCGGCGATGTCGAGCATCGGTTCGCCGAAGAAGACGTCGCCGCCCTGGTCGCCAAGGTTCAGCAGGCCGCGCTGGATGGCGCCGATCGACGCCGCCGAGACATTGCCGTACTCGCTGCTGAATGCCGTACTCGCTGCTGAAGGTCTTGGCGTTCTCGCCGACGTGCTGCAGCATCGCCCGCAGATCCTTGAGGTCGAGGAGCAGCAGGCCGTTGTCGTCGGCAATCCTGAATACCATTTGCAGGACGCCGGTCTGGGTGTCGTTGAGATTCAGCAGACGCGCCAGCAGGACCGGCCCCATGTCCGAAATCGTCGCCCGCACGGGGTGGCCCTGCTCGCCGAAGACGTCCCAGAAAGCGACCGGGCATTTGCTCGGCGTGTGCTCCTTGATGCCCAGCGCGTCAAGGCGCGCCTGCATCTTTGTCGACACGCTGCCCTCTGCCGCCAGACCCGAGAGATCCCCTTTCACGTCGGCCATGAACACCGGCACGCCGATCTCCGAGAAACGCTCGGCGAGAACCTGCAGGGTCACCGTTTTTCCGGTACCGGTGGCGCCGGTAATCAGGCCGTGCCGGTTGGCAAGCGCCGGCAACAGGGCCAGTTCGGTGTCTTCGTGCTTGGCGATGGCGAGGGGTTTGCTCATGGGCGACTCCGGAAAGTAGGGACTGGGAGGGATGAGAATTCGCGAGGTGCTAGAATGCCGACCTTGATTATCAACCATT
>JEMX01000175.1 GCA_000585055.1 Candidatus Accumulibacter appositus | reverse complement strand
GCGCTCTCCATTTCCAGGCGCTCGAGTGCACCCTGGCCAAGTTCATCGGTGTACAAGGCGTACTGATTGCCGCCGCGCTCCTTGGCCCTCGACATGGCTGCGGTGGCCGTGCGCAGCAGCTCGTTTGCCGTCGTGCCGTCTTGCGGAAAGACGCTGATTCCGACACTGGCGCGGGCGTAGGCTTCATGTCCATCGGTCAGCATGAAAGGCGTGGCGAGTGCGGCCAGCAGGGCGCGTACGGTGCTCTCCGCATTCTCGGCGTCCTGCCGACCCTCGATCACCGCGGCGAATTCGTCGGCCGCCAGGCGCCCGAGTGTGTCTTCCTTGCGCAGGCGGGCCTTCAGGCGAGCGGCGACGGCCAGAAGCAGTTCATCGCCGAGCGTGTGCCCGAGGCTTTCATTGACGTTCTTGAACTGATCCAGGTTGATGATCAGCACCGCCGACTTGCCGCCTTGACGCTGTGCGCGGTCGAGACCGTGCTGCAGGAGCGAGCGCAACAACAAACGGTTCGGCAGGTCGGTCAGCGGATCGTAATGGGCCAGACGCTCGACCTGTTCCTCGCTGCGCTTGAGCTTGGTCAGATCGGTGAACACGCCGACGTAATGCGACGCCTGACCCTGCTCGTCATTGACCACGCTCAAGGTTGCCCACTGCGGATAGATCTCGCCATCCGCCCGGCGATTCCAGATCTCGCCCTGCCAATGGCCGGTCTGCGTCAGGCTGGCCCACATCGCCTGATAAAAGGCCCGATCGTGGCGTCCGGACTGCAGGAAGCGCGGGTTTTTGCCGACCACGTCAGCCGCCGCGTAGCCGGTAATCTCGCAAAAGGCCGGGTTGACGGTGATGATCTCGCCGCCCAGGGCAATCATCATCACCCCGTCGCGAGTGCTTTCCAGGGCCGTTGCATAGAGGCGCTGGCGTTCCTTGAACTCGTGCTCGGCGCTGAGATCGTTCCAGCTGCCGATGACTTCGAGTGCTTTCCCCCTGGCGTCGCGAATCAGGCGCATGTCGTCACGCAGCCAGCGGACGCCGCCGCTGGCGTCGAGAAAGCGATATTCGTGCGTCAGTTCGCCATCGTCGAGCAGGCGCGTTTGCGCGCTGCCAAGAACACGATCGCGATCGTCGGCGTGCAGGTGCGCCGACCACCAGTCCGGCGCCATGCAGTCAGCGGGCGCATAACCCATCACCCGCGTGATGTTCTCGCTGACCCACACCGGCAGAAAGCGTTCGTTGCGTTCGCCGCGTTCGCCGTCCACGCGTAGCGCGTAGAGGACGGTCGGACTCGCCGCCAGCAGGTGTGCCAGACGGCTGCTCGTCTGGCGCAGGCTCGACTGCTCACGCCGCAGTTGCGCGTGGCGCAGCGCGTTTTCCAGAATCGTCGGCAAACCGGAAAGATAGCCGCTCTTCTTGATCACGTAGTCTTCGAGGCCGAGACGCAGGGCAGCGGCGACCACGTCCTCGTTGCCCTGGCCGGTGACGAGCACGATCGGCAGGTCGAGGCTGCGCTGATCGCGCACCGTCTTGGCGACGTCGAGCGCGTTCAG
>JEMX01000174.1:1535-1937 GCA_000585055.1 Candidatus Accumulibacter appositus | reverse complement strand
GCAACGCCAGTGAGGCGTATCGGCCAGTAGTGCCGCCAACGGCCTTTACCCCCGCGGCCACGGATCCCGACGAGCGCCCGGTTCTCCGGATGGAGCGCGAGGCTTCAGGGTCGGCAAGTCCGCCGTCTCTTCCCCTGCGGGGGCGCGAGTTACTGCAGCCGCCAAGTGCTTCGGAGGGTAAGGAATGAGCCTGTCGGATACCCTGCGCGAGGCCTTCCTGCCGGAGCGATCGGCACATGCGGATCGTCTGCCGCGGCGGCTGTTGCGCGAGATTTCCCGCATGCCGCGACTCACCGGCATCCTGCCGTATGTCGCCTGGCAGGAGGAAACGCGACTCTTTGCGCTGGACCAGGGGGCCTTCGGAGAACGCGAATCGCAGGCCATCGGTTTTTGCATCGAGGC
>JEMX01000174.1:1242-1504 GCA_000585055.1 Candidatus Accumulibacter appositus | reverse complement strand
GGCGCCAACGACGAAATGGAGAAGGTGCTGGCCAGTCTCTTCGTCTCCTGCCCGCCGGGGACCGGCATTCAGGTCACCTTGTACGGGAGCCCGAACATTCTCCCGGTCCTGCAAGCGCAGGCGAATCTTCTGCCACGCTCGCTCAGGCGCGGATGTCCGGTCGGTTGCCGACGGCGGCGCTGACCAGAATGGTGGTTGGGAAGATCGCCGTCACAGCAACATCTTCCGCCTCTTAGCGCGGCGGCGCATCGATCACTACTTG
>JEMX01000174.1:0-1163 GCA_000585055.1 Candidatus Accumulibacter appositus | reverse complement strand
ATCTCGATCACCCTGCCGCTCGACCCCGAGGTGCCGGCCGACGTCGACGAGGCGCTGCGTGTCCGGGAAAGCGTCCACGCCACGCTCAAGTCGGCGCACCTGCCAGGCCATGACTGGGGGCCCGAGCAGCTGCTGCACTTTGTCGCGCCCTTCTTCGATCATTCGTCGCTATTCACCGGTCGCGACCTGCGCCCGATCGAATGGAACGAGGCGCAGCCGCTCCGGGACCAGGTCTCGCATCACGAGATCGCCTCGCGGCTTGGCGATAGCGACATCCGCTTCCGCCAGGCGGGCGGCGACGAATCGGTGCTGCAGCTCTTCTCGGTTCGCCAGTACCCGCGCTACTTTCGCCTCGCCGGCATGAACACCCTGATCGGCGACCCCTACCAGCTCGCCCTGTCGATGCCGTGTCCGTTCCTGATCACCATGGGAGCGGTCGCGCTTGACTACGAGGCAGCCCGGAGCAAGGCGAAGATCAAGGCGACGCGCGCGACCCAGAGTGCCGGTTCCTACATGGCCCACTTCCAGCCCGATCTGCAGGAACGCAAGCGCGACTGGGACATGGTGCTCAAGACCTTCGACAGCGGTCGAACGGTGGTCGGGATGTATCACCAGATCTGCCTGTTGGCCAAGGCCACGGAGGCTGCCCGCTGCGAGCACGCCGTGCGTGCGGTCTGGCGCGCCCGCGGTTTCGATCTCACCAAGGATTTCTATCTGCAGCACCAGGCGCTGGCAGCGGCTTTGCCGATGACGCTGACGCCCGCCCTGCAGGCGGACGTGCGTCAGTTCGGTCGGATCAGCACCAAGACTGCCGACAACGCAGTGATGATGTCACCGCTGATCGCCGAGTGGAAAGGCACGCCAACGCCGGTCATGACGCTCTTCGGCCGGCGCGGCCAGGTGCTCGGATTCGACCTCTTCGACAACACCGGCGGCAACTTCAATTTCGCGGTCGCGGCGCTGTCGGGCTCCGGCAAGTCGGTCTTTGTGAACGAAATGACCTATCGCTACCTTGGTGCCGGCGCCAAGGTGTGGATCATCGACGTCGGGCGATCGTACAAGAACCTCTGTGACTTGCTCGACGGCGAGTTCATCGAGTTCTCCGATGAGCGGCGCAACACCCTGTGCCTCAATCCCTTCTCGATGATCATCGACATCAACGC
>JEMX01000173.1:702-2361 GCA_000585055.1 Candidatus Accumulibacter appositus | reverse complement strand
CTTCAGCCCAGGCCAGGCGGCACACGGCGATGGTATCGGCCGACCCGGCAAGCGCCACCATGCGCTCGCTGGCCTCTTCTCTGACGTACAGCGTGACCAGCGCCGAGGTGTCACAGAAGAGAATCAACCGCGATCCACTAGCACGATCCGACTGACGGCTGTTCCACCCGCGACCATTTCAACGGGGGGCTGCAGCTGTGGCTTGCTGCCACTCCACGACAAGCCGCCGCTGGCGATCAGGCCGCGGAGCCCTTCGTCCGCCTGCGGCGGAATGCCGACGATGCGGGCGATCGTCTTGTTATGGGAGGTGACTTCGATGACTTCGCCCGCCTGCGCGCGATGCAGTACGCGCGAGAGGCTGGCTTTGAGTTCGCGAATGGCGATGGGCATGGTCGTTCCTCGTGCGCTAATGTGGTCTCATTCTAAATCCATTCGCGACAATTGTGGCCTCAGGCCTCGTGATGTCACGAATCCGTTCCCCAGGCGTTGCGTGCGCTTTCGGCCAGGCAGGCCTTCTGCAGCAGCCACTTACCCGGGCGTGCGTCTGGTTCAGGCCGACCCAGAGCCGGCCGACGCACTCCCGCCGCACATGCGCATCCCGGCGGTAATTGCTGCTTGTCGCCCAATCCAGGACGGACTCAATTCGCCCGCGAACTCGCGAGGCGGTCTCGGTCTTCTTGGTCCAAATCCCGGACAGGCATTTCATTACAAGATCGGTGTCGATGGCTGCAACCGAGAGCTCGCCGATCACTGGATGGACATCGCCCTGCAGGGTGCTCTCCCATTGAGCGGCGTGTTTGGCATTCCTCCAGCCGGCCCGGTGCGTCTCGATGTACTGCTCGGCACATTGCTTGTCGGTGATTGCACGCGCATCGTCCAGCCGTTTCGCGAGCCTGGCAGCCTTGCGCTCGCCTATCGGGTCGTGACCTTGCAACAGCTGCTTTCGGCATTCGGCTGCGTCGGCTCGGGCCTCTGTCATGTTCATCGCATGTGTCGGCCCCAGTCCCATGGCGTGCGCCTTGCCGTGAAGCATGAAGCGGAAAATCCACGACTCGGCGCCAGTCGGCCCGACCTGGAGATACAATCCAGCGCCATCGGGATACAATCCGCGCTTGATTGCTTTTGCAACGGCTAACGGCGTCAGCCTCTTGATGGTCCTAGCCAGCGCTTCAATCAGTAAATGATCGCTTGCCTCACGATCGCGAACGCTTGCGCCTGGCTTCTCGTCACTCTCTTCATCCGCACGCTGGCGTCAGCCCCTGGCCCTCAGGCCAACCAGCAAGCGTGCGCAACTGTCAGCCAGCTCGCCACTTTTCCCGCCCCTCTTCACTAAATTCAGAGGTGAACGACATGCCCGACTGCCAGGGTGCGCACAGCGCACCGGCCACACGCTGCGCGTGGGTGACCAGGGCCACCTGCCGACGATTTCAGGTTCTTCCCGGACAATGAGCACGAACTACAATCTGGCCAGCGCGATTCATCGTCATGGCCTGCAGACGCCCGATGCCGTCGCCGTTGCCTACAAGGGCCAGTCGGTCAGCTATCGAGAACTCGCCGAACGCGCGGCGCGCCTTGCGCAGGAGCTCAGACAGAGCGAGCATTGGTCAGCCGATGACGGCCAGCCGCCGCGGGTCGGCATTCTGGCTTCGCGTGGGATCG
>JEMX01000173.1:393-654 GCA_000585055.1 Candidatus Accumulibacter appositus | reverse complement strand
GCAGGCGCAAGCTACGTGCCGATCGGGCTGAAGCTTCCCGAGGAGCGGATCCTCACCATTCTTTCGCTGTGCAAGCTGACGGCAATTGTTGCCGACGCCGACGGTGTCAAGTTGCTCAGCGAGCGCGTGCGAGCCGCCTGTCCGCCGCTGGTCATTTGCACGCCCAGTGATCCAGCCGGTGCGCTGGCGAAGGCCGAGGAAAGCCCGGCCGCCGCGCCTGGCGGAGGGTCGTCGCCGCCGCAAGGTCTTGCGGCGCCCGAG
>JEMX01000173.1:0-211 GCA_000585055.1 Candidatus Accumulibacter appositus | reverse complement strand
ACTTTCGACTTTTCGGTGCATAACATGTTCAGCACCTGGGAAGCGGGTGCCGCGCTGCACATCCTGCCGGCGACGGTGGTGATGAATGCCGTCAAGTTTGTGCGCAATGCACAGCTGACGGTGTGGAATTCGGTGCCCTCGCTGGTGGGTATGCTGCGTCAGGTCAAGACCCTGCATGCGGACAGTTTGAAAGACCTCCGGGTCACTGTCT
>JEMX01000172.1:3493-3670 GCA_000585055.1 Candidatus Accumulibacter appositus | reverse complement strand
GGCCAGGAATCGTTGCCCGCCAATCTGCCGTACCGCGGCACAGGCCTTCTTGCCGCGCCTTATCGAGACGGCATGGAACGGCTGCTGGGAATCAGCCTGAGGCTTGTCCCGCATGGGGGCGGGTTGCGCGCGCGCGCGCCAGAAGAACCACGCCACAACGCCAAGCAAACCAGAAAG
>JEMX01000172.1:3090-3278 GCA_000585055.1 Candidatus Accumulibacter appositus | reverse complement strand
AAACCTATCCGTAAACAGGGGTTTTGGCCTGAGCACGCCCAGCCCGCGCGCAGATCGCCCACGGACAGTGTCGCTGCGATCTCCCGCGCAAGGCGAAGGCAGAACGGGTCGCGGCCGCCTCAAACGCCGCTGATCGAGACCACCCGCCTTTGATACAGCGTCGCCGTCGGGTATTCCGCTGGCGACGC
>JEMX01000172.1:2617-2871 GCA_000585055.1 Candidatus Accumulibacter appositus | reverse complement strand
TTGCCGCCGATGATGGCGCCGGTCGCCACCGTCACCCCGGCCATGACCACCGCTCCATGACCGACCCAGACATCGTGTCCGATGTTGGCGTAGTGTTCGGGCTCCTGAAACGGGCTGACGTAGCCCTGTATCAAGGCCGGGCTGGTAGAAGCCCAATCGGTGGGGTGCGCGCGGGGGTCCTCACCGAGCGCAACGTTCTGACCGATCGAGCAGAAGCGACCGATACGCCCGACCATGTTGAGCGAGCCACTGCG
>JEMX01000172.1:2286-2449 GCA_000585055.1 Candidatus Accumulibacter appositus | reverse complement strand
GCCGGGCCGCATGGCGATAGAGCTGGAAGCGTGTCAGGAGGCTCATGAACGGGAGTCCACAATCAAGATGCAGTCATGGCAACAAGAATGCGGCGCCGCATTAGACCTTGAAGCGCCCGACCAGGGCGTTCAGCGTCACCGACAGGGACTCGAGATGCTTGGC
>JEMX01000172.1:2083-2255 GCA_000585055.1 Candidatus Accumulibacter appositus | reverse complement strand
TCCTGGCTCATCTGCGCAATTCTCTCGACGTTGTCGGCGAGCAGGTTGCTGGTGGCGCTTTGCTCCTGCAAGGCCGACGAGATCTCCGACACCGCACCGAGAACGCTCTGGCTACCGGCTTCGATGTGGGTCATTGACTCGCCCGCCCGGGCCGCCATGCGCACGCCTTCGT
>JEMX01000172.1:1636-1761 GCA_000585055.1 Candidatus Accumulibacter appositus | reverse complement strand
GCAATCTTGTTGATCTCCACGATCGCCCCTTTCACCACCAGCGCGCCGTCGCGCGACAGCGTGCCGGCCTCGGCCGCCATGCGGCGAGCGTCGTCAGCACTCGACGACACCTGCCGGATGCTGGC
>JEMX01000172.1:1054-1585 GCA_000585055.1 Candidatus Accumulibacter appositus | reverse complement strand
GAAGCCGCCGCTTCGTTCTGCTGGTTCGACCCCTGCGAGACGTTCTCGGACGCAGTGCTCATGCGGGCGGCATCATCGGCAAGGCGTGTCGCGGCGTCGCGAATCTGGCGGATCACGGCATTCAGCGAACTCTGCATCTGCTTGACCGCAGCCAGCAGGCTGTCTTCGTCGCCGGCGCCGGTGCGCACCGTGTCGGTCAGGTCGCCCGCCGCAATTCGGCAGGTGACCTGGGCCGCGTACGCAGGCTCGCCACCAAGCAGGCGCATGATGTCGCGCTGGATGACGAAGGACAGCGTTCCGGCCAGCAGCAGACCGAAGAGAACGAGCACGGCGAAAGCGTCGCGTGCTTTCTCGTAGCTGGCCTGTGCTTTCTCGTAGCTGGCCTGGGCGCTGGCACTCTGCGCAGCCATGCGCTCGGCCGACAATTGCTCGACATGCGCAACCGCCTTTTCCATGCCGTCGCCGGTGGCCCGGTCCATCCCTTTGACCATGCGGTCGACCGCCTGCGCCGCGGCCTTGTCGTCCTGGAAG
>JEMX01000172.1:705-905 GCA_000585055.1 Candidatus Accumulibacter appositus | reverse complement strand
TCCTTTTCCTCGGCCGTGAACTGGGCCAGGTATTTGTCGAAGCTCGCCGGGTCGCCGCCGCGGATGAGGATGTTCTTCCACTCCTGGACCTGCGTCTTGAAGTGCGAGTGCGCGCTTTCGATGGCGATCAGCAAGGTCCGCTCGACCTTCGCCGCCTCGATATCGTCCCGAATTTCTCCAGCCATGTGGCGCATGCTGTA
>JEMX01000172.1:413-538 GCA_000585055.1 Candidatus Accumulibacter appositus | reverse complement strand
ACCGCTCTACTGCGACCCTCTCCGGGCCGGGCAGTGAACCGGACAGTAGTGACGCGCAGCCAATGCTTCTGGTGCGCACGGATTCTATCCGTCCGACACCGATCAGCAAACCAAATTGCCGCTGC
>JEMX01000172.1:0-125 GCA_000585055.1 Candidatus Accumulibacter appositus | reverse complement strand
GAGAAGCGCACCCTCGAAAATGTCGTGCTGACGCTCGAGGAGGTTGGCGATGGCCTGCGCGACGCCAGCGAACTCTTTGCCATGGCCCGCGACGAAGACGACGACGAAACGCTGCAGGCGATTGC
>JEMX01000171.1 GCA_000585055.1 Candidatus Accumulibacter appositus | reverse complement strand
AGATGCACATAGCCCGGAGCACGTATCTTCAAGCGGTATGGCTTGTTCGCCCCGTCAGAAATAATGTAGATGCCGAACTCTCCCTTGGGATGCTCGACCGCCGAGTACGCCTCGCCTTCCGGCACATGCATGCCTTCCGTGCACAGCTTGAAGTGGTGAATCAACTCCTCCATGTTGGTTTTCATGGCTTCACGATCGGGCGGTGCAACCTTGTGGTTGTCGGACATCACCGGACCCGGGTTTTGCCGCAGCCAGTCGATGCACTGCTTGAGAATGCGATTCGACTGGCGCATCTCTTCCATGCGCACCAGATAGCGATCATAGGAGTCGCCGGTCTTGCCGACCGGGATGTCGAAATCGACCCGATCATAGACCTCGTAAGGCTGTTTCTTGCGCAGGTCCCAGGCAATACCCGAGCCGCGCAGCATCGGACCGGTAAAACCACGCTGCAAGGCGCGCTCAGGCGTCACGATGGCCACATCGACAAGGCGCTGCTTCCAAATCCGGTTATCGGTGAGCAGCGTTTCGTACTCGTCGAGCAACTTCGGAAAACGGCTGGCGAAATCGTCGAGGAAATCGAGAAGCGAACCGCTGCGCGCCTCGTTGAACGGCTTGATCTGCGCAGCGCTCTTCCACTTCGACTCTTGATAATTGGCCATACGATCAGGCAGATCGCGGTAGACGCCGCCCGGCCGGTAGTAGGCCGCATGCATGCGTGCACCGGAAACCGCTTCGTAGGCATCGACCAGGTCTTCGCGCTCGCGAAAGGCGTAGAGCACCATGGTCATCGCGCCGACGTCGAGACCATGACAGCCGATCCACAGCAGGTGATTCAGGATGCGCGTGATTTCGTCGAACATGACCCGGATGTACTGCGCCCGGATCGGCACCTCGACCTGCAACAGGCGCTCGATGGCCATGCAATAGGCGTGCTCGTTGCACATCATCGACATGTAGTCGAGACGGTCCATGTAAGGCACCGACTGAATCCAGGTCTTCGTTTCAGCGAGCTTCTCGGTTGCCCGATGGAGCAGACCGATATGCGGGTCGGCACGCATGACGACTTCGCCGTCAAGCTCCAGAACCATCCGCAGCACACCGTGCGCTGCCGGGTGCTGCGGCCCGAAGTTCAGAGTAAAGTTGCGCAGTTCAGGCATTTTCGGCGTTCCCGTAGGTCGCTTCGCGAACGATCCGCGGCGTAATCTCGCGCGGCTCGATGGTCACCGGTTGATAGATCACGCGCTGCTGCTCGGGGTCATAGCGCATTTCGACGTAACCGGAAATCGGAAAGTCCTTGCGGAAGGGATTTCCAATGAAACCGTAGTCGGTGAGAATCCTGCGCAGGTCGTCGTGCCCGGGGAAAACGATGCCGAAGAGATCGAAAGCTTCGCGCTCGAACCAGTTAACACTGTTCCAGATCGAAATCACCGAAGGCAGGGACGGAAAGTCGTCATCAGGCGCAAAACAGCGGACGCGCAACCGCCAGTTCTTGGTGATCGACAGCAAGTGACTGACTGCTGCAAAACGCCGGCCCTCGCGCATCTCGTTGCCATAGGTCGAGTAATCGACACCGCACAGATCAATCAGCTCTTCAAAAGCGAGATCAGGCTCGTCGCGCAAGGACTGCATGACGGAGAAGTAGTCGGCAGCCTCGACCTCTAGAGTCACCTCGCCAAACGCCAGCTTCAGGGACTTCACTCGATCACCGAGGCACTGCTGCAGGTTCTGGCTAAGCGCTTCCAGCTTGGCGGACATGACTCACTCTCAATCGGTTGTGTTCAACGGGCGATGGTACTGGTCCGACGAATCTTGTTTTGCAGCTGGATCAGGCCGTAGATCAGCGCCTCGGCCGTCGGCGGACAACCCGGAACGTAGATATCGACGGGAACGATGCGGTCGCAACCCCGCACCACCGAGTAGGCGTAATGATAATAGCCCCCGCCGTTGGCGCAGGAACCCATCGAAACCACCCAACGCGGCTCGGCCATCTGGTCGTAAACCTTGCGCATTGCCGGCGCCATCTTGTTGGTCAGCGTCCCGGCGACGACCATCACATCGGACTGCCGCGGACTGGGCCGGAAAACAATTCCAAAACGGTCCAGGTCGTAGCGCGAGCAACCAGCATGAATCATTTCGATGGCACAGCAGGCAAGCCCGAAGCTCATTGGCCACATCGAACCGGTACGAACGTAGTTGATCAGCTTGTCGGCCGTCGTGGTGACGAAGCCTTCCTGCAGGATGCCGTCAATTCCCATCGCTCACTCCCAGTCCAGAGCGCCCTTGGCCCAGGCATACACGTAGCCAACGACCAGAATGGCAATGAAAACCAGCATCTCGATGAAGCCGAACCACTTCACCGATTCGGTCTCGACAATTTCCTTGAAGATTGTCGCCCACGGCAGGAGAAAGGCGACCTCGAGATCGAAGAGAATGAAGATAATGGCAATCAGGTAGTAGCGCACATCGAACTTCATGCGCGCATCTTCGAAAGCCTCGAAGCCGCACTCGTACGGGGAGAGCTTTTCGCTGTCGGGACGATGCGGAGCGACCAGCATGCCCATCATCACCGGCATGAGGCCGAAGGCCACACCAATCAGTATGAAGACAAGTACCGGGAAATAGCCTTCCAGCATAATCCGCCCCACTAGAGCTTCGATTCAGACTTACAGCCACCCACTGCGAATGACCATTCCTGGTGCCGACGATGAGACTCGAACTCATACGACCGAAGTCACTACCCCCTCAAGATAGCGTGTATACCAATTTCACCACGTCGGCATTAC
>JEMX01000170.1 GCA_000585055.1 Candidatus Accumulibacter appositus | reverse complement strand
CCAGCTTCTTGACCTGTGCGGCACGAAAGTCGTTGCGGGCGATGGCATCAGCCACCTTGCGGCAGCTGGCCTTGACGCGGGCGGTGTCAAGGCCGGTGTATTCGAGAATCTTCACGGTGAGTTTCGGCGCGGACGGTGTGACAACGAAGCCGGATCCTACCTTGCCGCGGTCGGCGCTGGCCATTTATGCAATGACAGCGACTCTTCGGGCATGGGCGCCGAAGTCGAACACATTCGGGTCAGAATCGTCGTTCAGCATAGACAACTATCTGTCCTTCGACGGCGAGGCCTCGGTATCGCGGCTGATAACGGACAGGAAGTCCAACCCGCACCAGATGTCTGCGGCGGCAGCGTAACACGGCTTGACGCCGGCGGTGGAGTGGCTGTGCGTCGCCGCAGGGGTGTTTTTCCGCGTTGCGCGGGTGGCCCGATCCCGCCGACCTGCGCGCCGACGACAGGCAGCCGCGGTTGACTAACAGGCGACGCGCTGATCGAGCTCGTAGTCCGGTGCCGGCCGGGCCTGGGGATCGATCTCGCACGGTCGGGCCGTCGGTGATCAAGGTGATAATTCGCATCGCGCCGCCACAGTGGGGACACACCAGCGGGGAATCCTGTACATACGGCTTCAAAACAGAAGCAGGCTTCTGAACGGCCGCTTGGCTCTGAAAACTGCCGGAAAGCCGACGCCAGAAACTCGGCCCGAGCGGTCGTTGGCGGGATGCGCCTTGAGCGTCAGCTGTAAGCCACATCGCCGCCGCTCGCGCAGGTCCGGCGGAGAAGTCCGGGCAGAGCAATCCGAGCGGCCGCTTGTTGTACGGTAGCGATCTTGGTTACGGTGGCGGATGCTTCAAGTTTGGATCGGTGGGTGTGTGGAGGTTGGCGTCAGTCGGCTCACGATCAATTCAGGGCATTGTCCCTGAAGCTGGAACACGGAAGACCATCAACTCGCTGCGATGCTGAGGGCCAGCTTGTCATTCGTCACCACCCTGCAAGCAGGATCTGACGAGTCGGGGAGCGAGGGTGCCGATGGAATGCCAAGAGTGAGCCCCCGTGACCGCACTGCGAGCTGAATCGTCGCCATAGCCGCGACGCTCCTGCTCCCTGCTCCCTGCTCCCTGCTCCCTGCTCCCTGCTCCCTGCTCCCTGCTCCCTGCTCCTGCTCCCTGCTCCCTGCTCCCTGCTCCCTGCTCCCTGCTCCCTGCTCCCTGCCCAGCTTGGGCTTGTCGTCACTCCAGCAGCCTGGCAGTCGATAGCGCCGAGAGACGCAGCGCACAAAGCATCGTTCCCGCCTGCTCGAGTTGGTGAAGCAAAGCGAGCACGCAGCCTGAACTGCCATTCCGATGCCTGTCAAGTCTTCAGGCGCTCGACCAACACCCAGCCGCCTTTGCTGGTAACTCCTGAACTTGTTGTCTATACTTTGTCGTAGACAATAAGAGTGCGGATTTTCAATTCCAATCATGGCCGCACCGATTTTCGTGGCTGTGGTCCGAGTAGCTCAGCTCGTGCACGCGCGTAAAAAAACAACCGTACAGGAGTAAAGACCGTGCAAGACCTCTTGCAAAAGCACTGGCACCACCTGCCGGCAAGCGAGGTGATCGACCTCCTCGATACCCGTGGCGAAGGCGGGCTCGATCAATTCGAAGTCGCCGGGCGCCAGGAACGATTCGGTGCCAATGCCCTGACCCCCGCCAAGGGCAAGAGCCCTCTGCAGCGCTTTGTCCAACAGATCAACCAAGCGCTGGTGTATATCCTGGTGGCTGCGATCGTGGTCAAGCTGGCCCTGGGTGGCTATGTCGATGCGGCTGTGATTTTCGCCGTGGTCCTGCTCAACGCTGTTCTTGGCTTCGCACAGGAAAACAAGGCCTTGAACGCCCTCGCTGCGCTGTCGCGCGCGCTGACCACCGAGGCAAC
>JEMX01000169.1:365-4480 GCA_000585055.1 Candidatus Accumulibacter appositus | reverse complement strand
TGGTCGAGCTTCTCGGCGCCCCAGGTGGCGAGCAGGAATTCGCGCACGCGGTTGGCGGCGTCGTCCTCGAACCAGAGCTCGTCGGTGATCGGCACGATGCCGTCGGCGTCGGCGGGGAAGGTCTGGTAGCGCGTGGCGTCGAAGCCGACGTTGCCGGCGTCGGCGTAGATCAGGCCGGGCGCGTCCAGGCTGTAGCGGCCCATCATGCAGCCGATGGCGTAGGAGACCAGTTCCTCCATGCTGTCCTGGCGGAAACGGGTCCACTGCTCGTCCTCGGTGAGCTTGCCGCCGTAGCGGTAGGCGGGGTTTACCGTGAGGGTGATCTGCTCGATCGGGACGTCGGGGGTGAGCTCGTCCGCCAGGCCGTAGGCGTCGATGAAGAGGCGGTTGTTCTCCTCTTCGAGGCGCTTCATCTCGGCTATGGTGGCGCGGTTCTGGGTGATCCACGCGGTGTAGCTGGATTCGAGGGTGGGGGCGAGGTCGGTGGAGGCCGTCAGGAGGGGGAGGGATTGGAAGCCCCAAGAGCGCTCATATGCGCTCCAGTCTTCATTTGACAATTCGATTAGAGGCCACGCGCTTTTTTCGCTCAGAGACACCGTCGAAATGTAGGGGATGGCCTTAACATCAATCGTGTTGAGGCAGAACGTCGGATTCAAGATCCTCAGATACGATTTGCCAACAACAGAATTGGCCATCAAGAGTACACGAGTCAGGTCTTCATCCTTTCGGAAAAAGAGCGCCAGACCCTTCGTGTCAAACGTCGTATCCCGAGGAAGAAATCGAAAACCCGTTCCTAGGGACGAAATCACAGTCCAAGTAATTCCTTCTAGATACCAATAGGCTTCGTCGATAATACGAGAGGAGTGGTTTATCCTGTAGAAAGAGCGCGCCTGCTCGCTCCAGTTGCACACGTACTCGATATTCCCAGACCATTTCCTATAATCGCCGCCCTTGGCATACAACAGCCACTTCTTGCTCCTTCCGACTTCTCGCTCCGACACCTCCCACCAAAGGCGCAAAAACCTGTCGTTGTCGGCAGTTACATTCTTGCCTTCACCCTTTGTCAGTGAACCAATCTTTGGGAGCGTGAATCTATCGAGGAATTGCGATGAAACCCAATAGGCAACGGGGGAACCTGGGATCTTTTTGAATTCGCCGTTCGGGACACTGAAGCGTGGATTAGCGTGAAATCGCTTCTTAAGGTCTTCATTGCTCGCAACGCTTCCCTGCTTATCGAATAGTCGGAGAAAACGGCCGCCAAAGGCGGAGGGGAGAGAGCGACGTAGGACGTATGCACAGCTACCGAAGTCTGACCCCCAAACTCCCCGGCCGTTGTGCACGAGGCTTGACATTGGTGCATGTTCAAAGACATGCGTTCTTAGTTGTTCGAACGAGGAAAGGAACAACCAGCTAGGAATGGTGATCATTCCAACGTGGCCATCCTTCTTAGCCAACTGAATGTTGCGAAGAGTGAAGGCGCCATAGAGGTCCGCCTTGCCTGCTTTGTAGTTGGTACTTAGTAGGTCCTTCAACAGGGGGCAGTAATACCCGCTTCCCATATAGGGCGGATTGGCCACCACCGCGTCGTACTGAGCCGCCAAGAGCTCAGCCTGCTGCACCACTGGCGCCAATCGCTTAAGCGCCTCCGACACGAAGATATCCTGGCTGCTCGCCTCGCTCAGCTGCTTCAGCCCCGGCAACTTCTCCGCCAGCCCCTCCGGCACCTGAATCAACGACCCAAACGTCGTCGCATGCTCGAACAACCGTTTCAGTTCCGCGAGATCGCCCGGCTTCAGCCCGTAGTCCCCGAGCACCACCCCTTTCGCCAGCCCCTCCGCATCGAACCCCGCGCTATCCACCAGGGCCATCACATTGAGCTTCACCCCCCGCTCAAACAGCCGCCGGTCATCCGCCCGCCCCTTCATCATCAGCGCAAAGCCCGTCAGCTGCGCCGCACGCTCGTCAATATCGAGGCCGAAGAGGTTCTTTTCGAGGATCAACCGCGCCACATCGCGTTGCCGATAACCGCGCTCCAGGTAGATGGCCTTGAAGAGCTCATAGGCTTCCACGAGGATGTGCCCGGAGCCACAGGCCGGGTCGATGAGCGTCAGCTCCTCGGGGTCGAGCTGGCTCGGCGTGATGGCCGCGAGCTGTACCTTGACCTCGTCGGTCTGCTCGGCCGGCTCGATGTAATACTCCATCTGCCCTGCAAGCAGCGACTGGGGATAGGTCGCCAGCCACTGCGCCCCCAGCGAGTTCTGGACCATGTACTTCACGATCCAGTTGGGCGTGAAGAGCTGGGTCGCCGCTGGAATGTCTTCCGAGGCCACCACCTTGCCGATGACCTGGTCCTTCTTCTCCGAGATGTAGAACTGGTAGAGCCAGCCGATGATCTCGATGTCGGCCCAGTCGGCTTCCGGGATTTCATCGACCAGCGAAGCGATCAGTGAATCGGTGCGGATGAGGTTATCGGGCAGCAACAGTTCGGATTCGTCGTCGATGCGCTCGAAGAGGAAGGTCATGGCGCTGGAGAGCGCGTTGCATTGCGCGACCAACAAGAGCCGATAGAGGTCACCATCCTTGTTGCCAGCCAGCTTGAGGTCGGCGATCTGGGCAGCGTTCAGGCCCGGTAGCACACCGACGAGTTCGGTGGCGTGGGCGAGGATTTCCGGCAGACCGCCTTCCCGGCTCGACAGCGCCCGGTAGCCATGGTCCAGATAGTCGTGGATCTCCATGTAGCGCAGCGCGGCAAAACGATTGAACCAGGTGTAGGCCACCGCCTCGATGGTGTGCGCAAAGCCGTCCTCGTTGATGCGCTGAATCAGGCGATCGCGCTGCTGATGCACCTTGCCGGGCCATGCCTGCCCGGCGATGACGACGATGTCGCCCTTTTGCTCGCTGGGGGCGATGTCGAGCTTGCCGCCTTTCACCGATAGTCCGAGCAGGTTGGCGCGAGCCTGAACGGCGGCAATGAAATCCTTGCGGGCTTGCGGGGCGTAGGACTTGAGCTTGGCGGTGTTCATGGCTTCTTCTTATTGGATGCGTGCGCGCTGGCCGGCTTTGATGGTGGCGAGAAGCTCGGCCTTGAGTTTGGCGACGTAGCTTTCGACCTCGGCTTCGGTTTCCAGATAGATCGTCGGTGAAAGCTCTGCGGCCCAAATGACCCTGGAGGGTTTCGGCGCTGCCGTGTGGGCACCGGTCGTCAACACCTTTTCCGTGGTCGTGCCTCCGGAATCCTCCAGCACCGTTGCGCGCTTCTGGCTGGCCGATTCGATGATGAGCATCGCATCGTCAAGCAGGTTGCCGCCTTGATCCTGAAAATAGAGGATCTTCGGAATACTCGACAGAGCAGCGACCTTCGTCTTTAGCTCCTGCAAAGGCTGCAAAGCCTTGTTACGCAGAGCCGCTGCTGCCTGAACCTGATCGAGAGATTTCATGATCTCGCCGATTTTGGCGTCGATCGAGTTGAGGGCGCGTTCGCGGCGCTGTTGCGCCGCGGTTTCGTTGGCGGCCTCAACCGTCTTGATCAGCGTCTCAACGCGCGGGATCTGGCCGTAGGGCGTCGGATTGTCGCGTATCGACTCCAGGTCGGCCAGTGCGGTGGCGACAGCGGGAAGCTTGAGCAAGACGTCGAAGCTTGAGCAAGACGTCGCGGTTTTCGGCAAAGTCGGTCAGCGCTTCGAGCAGCTTGCGCCAGGTCGGGAGCTGCGTTTTGTAGAAGCTGACGACATCATGGATATCTTCGCTGGTGTCCAGCCAGTCGCTTTTCGCGCTCAACATGGTTTCGATGAACTCGAAGGCGTCACGGATCGCGAGTTGTTTGCCGATGCGGGTAGTGGCCGCGTCGATCACGGCCTTGCCAGGATGGTGCTTGATTGCTGCGGTCTGGGCGTAGCCCTTGAGGTCGGACTGCCAGTTGCCAAGGGCCGCACGGTAATCGGCCACCAGCCCGTCCGCGTCGTCGCGAGCGATCCTGGCGAAGATGTCCTTGTAGAGATCCCGCGCCCGCTTGAGAGACTCGGCAGGCGGTATCTTTTTCTTGAGGATCGAGACCTGCTTGAAACGGACCGACTTGGTCAAGGGATCGCCGGCGCTCTTCGGGTCGAGATCGTCGC
>JEMX01000169.1:0-356 GCA_000585055.1 Candidatus Accumulibacter appositus | reverse complement strand
TCGTCGCCTCCGCACATCAGTTTGATCTCGCCGGCCATGAACAGTCGGGCGATCAGCAGCACTACTTCCCATTCGGGCTTCCAGCCCCAGGGGATGCCGGTAAAGCGATCGACGACGTCGGCGAGCAGCACGCGCTCAGCGCTGGCCTTGAGGTGAAGGTACTCGCGCAGCTCATTGAGGGCGAGGTGGTTGCCTTCTTCGCCGTCGAGGCCGAGCCCCTGTTGGCCAATGGTATCGGCGGCCAGGACGGCCTTGATCTCGGCGATGGGGTCAGCCTGACGCAGCTTGAGGTACGTGAGCTTGGTGTAGGTGTTGGTGATCAGGTAATTGACCAGCTCGTCGAGCAACGTGGTCGG
>JEMX01000168.1:1741-3922 GCA_000585055.1 Candidatus Accumulibacter appositus | reverse complement strand
ATCTTTACGCCGCCGATCAATGATTGATCGACGACCACGTCGGCAGTCAGCCGGGTCTTGAAACGCGCTTCGAGGTCCGCGATTAGCGCCTTGCGCTGCGTTGCATCGACCGGAAAAGCGCTGTAGATCGTCGCTTCCTTGACGCCCTCCTGGCTGGCCTTGAGCGTCTCGAACAGGTTCGCGATTTCCGGCAGGGAGGAAAGCCGCTCATTGGCGGCAAGAACGTCGATCAGATTGGCTTCACTGCCCTCAAGCGCCTCGCCAGCCAGCGACTTGAAAAGTTCGCTCTTCTGCGCGGCAGACAGTTCGGGGTTGCCGATGCATGAAAGCATCCGGCTATCCGCGGCGAGTGCGGAGAGCAGCGACAGCCGCTCGGACCAAGCCGTAAGCGCCTTGTTTTCCAACGCGACGCGGAAAACCGCCTCAGCGTAGGGACGCGCGATGGTAGCGAGTTCGGCCATGGTCTCAGAGTTCCTGCTTCAGTGCGGCCAGCATCTCCGCGTGCGCCTTGGCATCGACCTCACGCTTCAGGATGCGCTCCGCGCCGGCGACGGCGAGATCGGCGACCTTGCCACGCAGTTCGGCTCTGGCCTGCTCGACCTGCTGAGCAATCTCGGCCTGTGCTGAGGCGACGACCTTGTCGGCTTCGACTTTTGCCGCCAGCTTCGCCTCTTCAATCACCTGCAAGGCGCGCTTTTCGGCGGCGACGACGATTTCGGCCGACTTCACCTTGGCTTCGCGCAGGGAATCGGCGGAACGCTTCCCGGCAAGCTCGAGTTCGTGCTTCCCACGCTCACCGGCGGCAAGCCCCTCGGCGATCAGTGCCTGGCGATCGGCAATGGCCTTCTGCAGGGGCGGCCAGACGTACTTCATGGTGATCCAGATGAAGACACCGAACCAGACCGCCTCGCCAAATAACGTTGCGTTGATATTCACGCTAACCTCCTTCTAGGGGTGAGTCGGAAAGGAGAAGCGATCAGCCCTTGACGACGGCGATGAAAGGGTTCGCAAAGAGCATGAACAGGGCGATACCGACACCGATCATGGTCACCGCGTCGAGCAGACCGGCAACGATGAACATCTTGACCTGCAGGGTCGGTCTTGACCTGCAGGGTCGGAATCATTTCCGGCTGGCGAGCGGCTCCTTCGAGGAAGCGACCACCAAGAATACCGAACCCGATAGCGGTACCAAGGGCACCCGCCCCGATAAGGATGGCGACGGCGATGGCGGTGTTACCAAGCAACATTGACAGAGCGGCTTCCATTGGTGGAGAGCGGCTTCCATTGGTGGTTCTCCTAACAAAAAATGCTAAATGGATTAAACAGGAACGGCGTGAATCAGACAGAGCATGATGACACCCGGCGATCGCCCGCTAACCGTGGGACTCGCTGGCCATCGACAGATAAACGATGGTCAACATCATGAACACGAAAGCCTGCAAGGTGATGATCAGGATGTGGAACAAGGCCCACGGCAGAGCCAGCGGCAACTGCCAGACGCCGAGCAGCGCGATCAGGACGAACACCATTTCACCGGCGTACATGTTGCCAAACAAACGCAGCGAGAGAGAAATCGGCTTGGCAAGGTCTTCAATGAGACGGAAGACGATATTGAGCGGCGCCAGCTTGATACCAAATGGCTCGGCGACGACCTCGTGAAAAAAACCGCCCACGCCTTTCACCTTGATGCCCATGACGATCATGATCGTAAAGACCGTCAAGGACATGGCGAACGTCAGATTGGGATCGGTCGTCGGCACCGCCTTGAAGTAATGGATCCCGAAAACGCCGAGAATCAAGGGCAGGAAGTCGACCGGGATCAGGTCCATGGCATTCATCAGGAAGACCCAGACGAAGATGGTGATGGCCAGGGGGGTCACCAGCGGGCTTCTGCCGTGGTACGTGTCCTTGGCCTGCTGGTCGACGAAGGACAGCAGGATCTCGATGAAACTCTGCAGCGGGCCGGGAACACCGGAGGTCGCCTCCTTGGCAAGCTTGGCCATGCCGAGAAAGGCGACCAGCCCGATAATGCCGGAAACGAACAAGGTGTCCAGGTGAAGACTCCAGAATCCTTCACCAACCGCGTTGTTGGTCAGGTGGTGGACGATGTATTCACTGCTCGTTAACGCTTCGCCTGAAGCCATGTTTTTCCCCTGTTTGACTAGTGCTGTCTGAGCAGCG
>JEMX01000168.1:1417-1690 GCA_000585055.1 Candidatus Accumulibacter appositus | reverse complement strand
CGCAAGGAAGAGCGGCAAGGCGGCGAGCTGTGCGTAGCCCTTGAACACCAGGGCAAACAGCAGAAGAGTCACCGCAAACTTGTAACCTTCGGCAGCGACCTGGGAACTGAACGCCTTTTTCGCATCGGCAACCGCCGTTCCCTTCGGCCGCAAAGCGCGCCACACATAGGCCAGAGCGCTGGCAATCGCAATGCCACCACCGAGCGCAGCGGAAACAGCCGCATCGACCCCCAGTGCAAGGCCCGCTATCAACGCAGCCACCAGGGTGACGAC
>JEMX01000168.1:849-1402 GCA_000585055.1 Candidatus Accumulibacter appositus | reverse complement strand
ACGACCGCCTGGCAGCGGAAAAACCAGCGAACCTGCGAATGCACGACCAGCCCCTCCAAAACGTTGGCAGGATACCAGACTCCTTTAGCCGAATCAAACCGCATGTGCAAGAAAGTCCCAAGTTCCCTTTTCGCTGCAAAATCTGCCTTGCGTGCGGTATCAGCCGGCTGCCAAAACGCCTCTATGCTGCGCCGCATTAATGACGCAGGCGCTGCAGGATTCCTTCAAGCTGATCAAGATCGCCGAACTCGATGAGCACCTTGCCGGCGCCGCGCTGGTTGGCGCGAATGGCCACCTGCGCCCCCAAGAGGTCAGCCAATTCGTCCTGCAAACGCAGCACATCGCGATCCGGCCTAGGCGGTGCCTGCTCCTTCGGGGGCCGCAGCGCGTACTGGACGAGGCGCTCGGTTTCGCGCACCGACAATCCCTTCTGCACCACGCGTTGCGCCAGTTGAACCTGCAGCGCGCCCGCCAGCGGGAGAAGTGCGCGCGCATGGCCCATATCCACGTCGCCGCGCATCAGGAGCTCCTGGACCGCTGGCGCCAGCTGCAG
>JEMX01000168.1:344-609 GCA_000585055.1 Candidatus Accumulibacter appositus | reverse complement strand
CCCGCCAGCGTCGCTCGCCGGCGATGATTTCGTAGCGCTCTTCGCTCACCGGGCGGACCAGGATCGGCTGCATCAGGCCCTGCATCCTGATCGACGCAGCCAGCTCTTCGAGCGACGCGCTGTCCATGTGCGTGCGCGGCTGGTACTTACCGGGCTGGATGTCGGCCAGCGGCACGCTGCGCAGCTGCTCCTTGTTCTGCGCGTCGTTGCCGGCCAGCAAGGCGTCGAGACCGCGGCCCAAGCCCTTGAGTTTCATGACTCGACT
>JEMX01000168.1:0-146 GCA_000585055.1 Candidatus Accumulibacter appositus | reverse complement strand
CGCCGAAGTGTCCTTCGAGTTCGCACGAAACCTGTTGCGTCAAGGTCGATCGCGGGTCGAACATGGTGCGCAGCAGCCCCTCGATCTCGAGCCTCGGGTTGAGGTTGGCGCGGATCTTCTTCAGCGTCGCAACGAGGTCGGTCAGG
>JEMX01000167.1 GCA_000585055.1 Candidatus Accumulibacter appositus | reverse complement strand
TGTTTCAACAGCGATTGAGGCCCTATTTATGCGCTTGGCACGCGAAAAGTGTCGAACTCTGGTTTTCACCATAACTTGGAGAGATTACATGCTGAATTTTGGCAAGGTAAATTTAACACCGCTCAAGCGGGCGTTTGTGGCGCTGCCACTCGCTGTTCTCCCGGCCCTAGCTCCTGCGCTGGCACATGCGGCGCCGGTGCCGGTTGATCTATCGGGTTGGGTCGAGAATGGTTTCAAAGGAAACAACGGGGCTGGAACCTGGACCGTGCAGGCGGGCAACGACTCGGTGCTGCAATCCATCAACGGTGAGCCGACGGTCTTTTTCGAGGCTGGCAGTAACGCACAGGGTACGACCCTGAGAGGCACCATCAAAGTCAACACCTCTGGTGACGATGACTTTGTAGGCTTTTTCCTGGGCTACCAGGATGGTGAGCTCAACAGTACCGCTGCCGATTTCTGGATGATCGACTGGAAACAGGCTAATCAAGCACCCGCGACGGTTGGTCTGGCACTGAGCCATGTGAGCGGTGATATCCGCAATGGCGGCAATGCTGATCCGACGTTCTGGGCGCACACCGGCACGGTGAATGAGGTACAGCGAGCGACGAATCTTGGCTCCACGGGGTGGGCTGATTTCCAGGAGTACGCCTTTGATCTGCTCTTCACCAGCACGCAGATCCAGGTCAAGGTGGATGGCGTTCTCGAACTAGACTACGCGGGCAGTTTCACCGACGGGGCGTTTGGCTTTTACAACTATTCCCAATCGAACGTACTCTACGCGGGCATCACCGAAGAGGCTCTACCTGACCCCTGTGACGCGAACCCTCCAGGTGTTGGTGCCTGCCCTCCGACGGAAGGAAGCGTACCTGTGCCCGGCACACTCTGGCTAATGGCTTTGGGTATCCTGGGCTTGGGGCAGATGCGCCGCAAGCGGGCGTGACCACGAGAGTGACTACAAGAGCCCGGCCTTAGCGCCGGGTTTTTTCATGTGAAGTTGCGCTCGCCCGCAGCCGCGAGTGAGGCGCCAAGCAGCTGCTCTTCCGAGGTAGCTTTTTGGCGGGGCCACGGCTGATCGGATTTTCCGACAACACGGAGAGGAGATGCGCAAGCGGTCCCCCCGATGCCGTTGGGAATGCCGGTCGCCTTCATCATCTTGATCAACTGGCCGGCGAGGATTTCTGCCGCATCTTCGTCGCGGGCACCCTTTACCTCTGCACCGAGACAGTACGCCCCGTGGATATGGCCTTGCGGGCAGGCACCGGCGATCACTCGGCCGCGCGTGCGGGCATCGCCTGGCGTACCGCATCGTCGACCTTGTCGAGAAAGATGAACTGCAGGTGCGCTTTTGCCGCCGCCGGCACTTCCTCGAGGTCGCGCCGGTTGCGTGCCGGCAAGAGGACGCGCGTGATGCCGGCGCGCATCGCCGCGAGGACCTTGTCCTTGATGCCGCCGACCGGCAGCACCAAGCCGCGCAGGCTGATCTCGCCGGTCATCGCCGTGTCCTGGCGCACCGGCAGGTCGGCGAACAGCGAGGCCAGGGCGATGAACATCGCGACACCGGCGCTCGGGCCGTCCTTGGGGATCGCGCCGGCCGGCACGTGCACATGCACGTCGGTCTTCTCGAAGCGGCCGGCGTCTATGCCCAGGCTGGCGGCACGCGTCTTGACCAGCGTCAGCGCCGCCTGCGCCGACTCCTTCATCACTTCGCCCAACTGGCCGGTGAGGATCAACCGGCCTTCGCCGGCCGTGCGGCTGGCTTCGATGAACAGGATGTCGCCGCCCGCCGGCGTCCACGCCAGGCCGGTGGCGACGCCGGCCAGACCGGTGCGCAGTGCGACTTCGTTGTCGTAGCGACTCGGCCCGAGAATCCCCGCCAGCGCGCCCTCGTCTACGTGCATCGACGGCATCGTCCCTTCGGCGATGCTCACCGCCGCGCGCCGGCAGACGGCGCCGATCTGGCGTTCGAGCGAACGGACGCCGGCTTCGCGCGTGTAATCGCGGATGATCGCCTGCAGCGCCGCGTCCTCGAAGGCGATCTGCCCCGGCTGCAGGCCATTCTGGTCGATTTGCCGCGCCAGCAGGTAACGGCGTGCGATCTCGAGCTTCTCCTCCTGCGTGTAGCCGGGCAGTTCGATGATCTCCATGCGGTCACGCAGCGGCCCGGGAATGCCGTCGAGGATGTTGGCGGTGGTGATGAACAGCATCCGCGACAGGTCGAAGGGCAACGCCAGGTAGTTGTCGCGAAAGCTGTTGTTCTGCTCGGGGTCGAGGACTTCGAGCAGCGCGGCCGACGGGTCACCCTGGACGCCGTGGCCGAGCTTGTCGATCTCGTCGAGCATCATCACGCAACCGCGCGAGCCCGCCTTGCGGATCGCCTGGATGATGTTGCCCGGCAGCGCACCGATATAGGTGCGGCGATGACCGCGGATCTCGGCCTCGTCGTGCACCCCGCCGAGCGAGGCACGCACGAACTTGCGACCGAGGGCGCGCGCGATCGACTGGCCGAGCGAGGTCTTGCCGACGCCGGGCGGGCCGACGAAGCAGAGGATCGGCCCGTGCCCGTCCGGCTTGAGCTTGCGTACGGCGAGGAACTCGACAATCCGCTTCTTGACCTGCTCGAGGCCGAAGTGGTCGTCGTCGAGGATCTTGCGCGCCGCGGCGATCTCGATGCGGTCGGGCTCGGGTTCGCGCCACGGCAGTTCGAGCAGCCAGTCGAGGTAGGTGCGCAGCTGCGAATACTCGGCCGAACCATCGGCCATGTGCTGCAGGCGCCGCAACTCCTTGCCCGCCTGCGTCGCCACTTCCTCGGGCATTTGCGCGTCGGCGATCGCCTGGCGCAGCGACTCGATCTCCTGCGCGTTGGCCGCGTCGCCCTCGCCGAGTTCGTTCTGGATCGAGCGCAAGCGCTCGCGCAGCAGGTATTCGCGCTGATGCTGGTCGATGTTCGCCTTCGCCCGCTCGTCGATCTCGCGCGACAGGCGCAGCACTTCCAGCCGTTGCAGCAGACAATCGAGAACGATGTCCAGGCGCTGCGCCAGATTTAGCGCTTCGAGGACGCGCTGCCGGTCGATGGGCTTGAACTCGCTGACGCTGGCCACCAGGTCGGCGAGCGCACCCGCCGGGGTGATGTTGCGCACCGCCGCCAGCAGCTCGGGCGAGACCTGCGACTGGTACTGCAGGACTTCGCCGGCGCGTTCCCTGAGGCGGATGGCGCGCGCCTCGATCTCGCTGTCGGCGTCTTCTGGCTCTTCGATGCGAACGATACGCGCCACCGGGAAGGGGTAATTCGGCAGGTACTCGACGACGCGAAAGCGCTGCTCGCCCTGGCAGACGATGACGTGCGAGCTGTCGGGCAGCGTCACGTAGCGCAGGATGGTCGCCACCGTGCCGATCTGGAACAGGTCGTCGGGTCCTGGTTCGTCGATCTCGGCGTTCGGCTGCAGGACGATGCCGACCTCGCTGCCGCTCTTCACTGCCTGCTGCGCGGCCAGGATCGCCGGCTGGCGAGCGATGGTCAGCGGCAGGATCATGCGCGGGAAGAGCACCGCATTGTGGATCGGCACGATCACCAGCGCGTCGGCGGGAACGACGAGGATGGCACGATCCGTTTCTTCGGCCTGGTCGGTCGGCGCCTGGTCTGCGGTCTTGTCGGTGTCAGTGGCCATGTTCTGCGCCCTCAGCCGAGCTGCCGTAGCAGCAGCACCAGACAGCCGTTGTCGACCAGCTGCTGCTGCAGGGCGAAGTCGCCCGCCGGCAGCGCGATGCGTCGCTCGAAGCGCCCGTAGGGAATCTCGAGGCGGTGGATCGCCGCGCGATGACCCGCCGAAGGCATCGCCCGCTCGCCACGGACGAGGACGTCGGCGGCGTCGAGAACGACTTCGACGCGCCGCGGATCGACGCCCGGCAAGGCGACCAGCAGCGTCAGTTCGTCGCCGTCCTGGAAGAGATCGACGGCCGGTTGCCAGCACGGCAGCGCATGCGACGCCTCGATGGCGAAGATGCGCCGCTGCATTCGCTCCGAAGCCTGCAACAGCTCCAGCGCCTCGGCCCACACCCAGATGTTTCGTTCACCCGATCTCATTGGCGGAATCCTTGTTGTGAAGGTCGCGTTGGCGCAACGCGCGAGGCTGAGGGTTTGACTGGGGAAGTATAGCGCTGGCGCGTCCCAGAGGAAGGGCGCAAATGGCAGCTCGACGCCGCTTCCTGATGCTACCGGGGCATAAGGACGAGTCCCCAGACGGGAGTTCAAGGCGCAAGATGTACCGCTGTTACTGCAAACGGCCAGGCCTTTCCTTTGTGGCGTCAGGGGTCATTTGTGGCGTCAGGGGTCAGGTCTTTCCCCGTGCCTTGGGCAAAAGTCAAGACCCAGTCGGCGCATAGTGAAGCGGCCGTGCTGGCTGACTGCCGCCTCGTCGCGGTCGCAGTTTCGACCGGCATGGCAGAAGGTTTCAGACAGCGCCTGTCAGTCGAACCCCGCCCTGCCCCTTTCTTCTCTCCTTCTTCACCCGTGCCGGTTGACGCAGCGCCAGGATCAACGCCTCGTGGTCAGGCGCTCACCACGACAAGGTCTTGGTGTCATCCTTGAACAAGGCGTTACCAATCAGCTCCGGGCTACCGATCTTGAAGCCCGGCAACAAATCTGACGCTTCGACGTCGAATTGCTGCATGCAGTAGTGGCATATCAATACCGTCGCACCCTTGCTCATCAGTTCGGCGAGCGCCCTTTGATGATTGGCATGCTTCTCCGTGTACTTGCTGGACGCGAGAAGGATGCCGCTCTCGTTCAGCCAAATCGTCAACGAGTGCCCTCTGGCGCGTTGAAGCTCGGCAAAATGGAGAACGTGGCCAACGCGCCTTGTCGCATCGCTCGATAGAGCGATGAACAAGGGATCCTTATCCTCGGCGAAAACCGGGTTCGACAAACCGGAAACGATCAGCGCCAGGGCCATCAAGACAGTCTTGAAGAAGTGCATACATACCTCCGTGGAAAGCAGGTGGAACATTCGATCGTCGGCAATCACGACGAACGGCTATCCCAAGTATGCCCGGCCAGCGACCAATCGTCGTGTGGCATCTTGTCGCATCTCAGATCAGATCCGCAGGAGTGACGCCCGACGTTCAGGCGGGCCTCCAGAGTTCGACACTTTTCGCGTGCCAAGCGCATAAATAGGGCCTCAATCGCTGTTGAAACA
>JEMX01000166.1 GCA_000585055.1 Candidatus Accumulibacter appositus | reverse complement strand
GGCCGGGTCTTGCGGTGGTCATAAATTCGCGTGGTGGCGATGTTGGCATGACCCAGCCACTCTTGCACCTTGGCGATGTCGGCCTGATGGTCAAGCGCGTTGGTCGCGGCGGTCGCCCGCAACGCGTGCGCCCCGATCGCGAAACCCAACGCTGCTGAGTATTGGCACCAGCTTGTATACCCCATCGGGCGTGATCGCTCTTTCCAGTCCGCCAGTAGTGCAGTTGTTGCGAATGGGCCGGAACAGGGCGCCGGCATCGTCCGCGCCATGCCCTGCGACCTCAAGATAGTCGCCGATNNCTCAAGATAGTCGCCGATCAAGCCGCTGGCAGCGGGGTGCAGCGGGATATAGCGGATCTTGCCGCCTTTGCCGAACACCTTCAGGTGCGGCACCCCACGCCGCTCATGCTTGAAGTCCTTGACCGTCAAGCGGCACAGTTCGTCACGCCGCAGGGCGTGATAGAGCAGGGTGGCGAGCATGGCGCGGTCGCGCTTGCCCTTGAGCGACGCGCCGTCGGGCGCGTCCAGCAGCTTGCGCGCCTGGTGGTCGCCGAGGGCCGGGGTCTTGCCTTCGTAGCTTTCCACCGACGGGCGCTTGACGCCCTTGACCGGGTTGTGGGTCACGGCGTTCTTTTCGCACAGGTACTCGAACAACGACGACAGCGCCGCCAGGCGATGGCGGACGGTCATGCCGCTCAAGGCGCGCTGCACCAGGTCGTCGCGCCAGGCGATGACATGGGCGCGGGTCACGCCGCGAAATTCCTCGGGCTTCACGATGCCGGTGAACTTCATGAAATCGGTGAACTTCATGAAATCCCCGATGGCGTTTTCGTAGGCGCGGCGGGTAGCCTTGTTGCCAAGATTGGCGAACCATTCGATTTCGGGGGGAACATCGGCCAGGCGCTGGAACCGTTCGGCGGTCAGGAGCCGGGAAGCGACGGCCGGGGGGGCGCTTGGCAGGTCGCTCGTGATCATGGCCGCGCCTGGTTCAAGGAATCAGATCGTCTGGCTGCGGCGGCTCACCGCCCTGG
>JEMX01000165.1:2450-2722 GCA_000585055.1 Candidatus Accumulibacter appositus | reverse complement strand
CGCAAGAAGGTGCGAGCCATCTTCGAGAAGGCGCACTCGATGAGGTTGAGCCACGAGCCGTGTTTGGGGGTGTGGACATACTCGAAGCGCCCAGGGCGCGTCGCGAGGAAGGCCCGGGTTTCCTTCGAGATGTGTGCCGAATGATTGTCGAGAACGAGGCGAACGATCGCCTCTGGAGGATAGTGGGCGTCGATGTCCTTGAGCAACTCAATGAACTCGGCGCTACGGTGCCGATCCTCGACTCGCTCGAAGATATGACCGGAGTGCAGATC
>JEMX01000165.1:2211-2430 GCA_000585055.1 Candidatus Accumulibacter appositus | reverse complement strand
AATGCCAGCCAGAATCGAGACGGTGCCATGGCGAACGTACTCGTAATCGCGCCCGAGGGTGGGCGCTTTGTCAGGCACCGGAGGCAAGTCCGGCGCCGTCAGCCCCAGCGCCTGAACACCTGGCTTCTCGTCGACGCTCACGGTGTAGATCGGATTTGGACGCGCATCATGAACAGCCCCCTCCCGGTACAAAGCCACATCCTGATAAACCATCAGAAC
>JEMX01000165.1:1116-2031 GCA_000585055.1 Candidatus Accumulibacter appositus | reverse complement strand
TCCGCCAACGCCGAAATCGACCACACTTCCGCTGCCCGTCCATGATCTTTCGGTTTGGTACAGGCCAAACTGACCACCCAGGCCTTGGCCTCCTCGCCAATCTCAGGCTCATGCGGGCGATGATAGGCATCCTTCAGCGATGATAGGCATCCTTCAGCCCAGCCGCCACACCTTCGGCCAGGGCTTTGTCGATACACTTGTACACCGTCGAACGTCCCACTCCCACTCGGCGCATGACCTCAGTAATCGACCGGTTCTCCGCGTACGCCAGAAGAATCTTCGCCCTCTCGGCTTCACGTACCGGCGCCGTTCTCGACCGGGCCAGATTCCAGAGCATCTCCTCTTCCGCCGCCGTCACTGCCAGTGCCGCCCGACTCGTCTTTCCGGACATGACCACACCTCACACAGAAAAGGCTTGAAATCATGTCATTATCACTGAATGTTCATGTCTATTGTTGAAACGAACTACTAGGGCGTGGTGCGTTAATTCCTGTACGGAGGTGCAGGAATGAAGCGATTTATCGAGGAGGTGAAGCGATTTATCGAGGAGGCAGATTCAACTCTGAAGTGCAACGACGTTATGACGCGAGTGGTGGACCAGGGGTGCTACTTCGTTCTGGCGATCGGCCCGACCAGCAGGTAACCGCCTTCCGCGCCAACATCGGCGAGACGGTGCTGGCCGGTCTGCACGAGCACTTCCCGCGCATCGAGCGCTCGACCACCAGCAGCATGCAATACGACAAGACGCTCGCGCAATTCCGTCGGCGGCCGGAACCGCCAGGCCAGATGCTGGGGTGGGTCTGCCGCGGTGACCCGTCCTACCTCGACCTGGCAAACGACCGGATGGAACTGGTGCCGCACTGATCGTGGAAAAGCAATGCCCGCGTGCCGGCTGGACCGACAGTGTTTTGAGAG
>JEMX01000165.1:0-1105 GCA_000585055.1 Candidatus Accumulibacter appositus | reverse complement strand
GAGAGCAGGAGGAAGGGCGCCGTTTGTCAGAATCGGCCTATTAAGGAACAGCAAATGCTTATATGGCCTCAAATTGGAGCTTCGCTCCCACTGGGCCGAATTGCGAACGGTGGCTTCCGTGTTGCCGGGTGATGCGGTGAACGGCTGCTCTCGCGGACCGCGATCGTCTGCTGTCGGCGGTTTGCCGCCACCACGATCCCCCATCGGGCGCGTCGCCACGGATCTCCGACATCTCTTCCCGGTAACGGTATGCTTTGTCCGGGCACGGCACCGCTCATGGGGATTGCCCCTTGCCGGAAGTTCCCGCCTGTCCGGCAATCGCCACATCGCCGGGCAGCAGGCGGATCGCTGGCTTCTGCAGTCGCAGCGGCACACTGGCGCCGGGGACGATTCCCCGCCGCTGCGCGACGGCGGCGCCGATGGCGAAGTTCAGTGTCGCCTCGCGGCGGCGGTCGACGCGGGCGCTGACGGTGGCGTGTCCGCGCGAGGCGAGGCGCTCGCTGACGACCGCGCTGACGGTGTTCTCGCGTTCGCTCTGTTCGCCCATGTAAACCAGTGTCGTCCTTGGAAGAGACACTGAACATCATGGAACGGGAAACAGGCCAGCATTTCGACCCGGCGATCTATGCCGTCTTCCGACAGATTGCTCTGAGGCTATACGAGCAAGGCCAGTCCAGAGATCACGCCCAATGGATACTGGAATTGAAGGTGATGCTTGAACGGTGCCTCAAAATGAAAACGGCCCCCGAAGGAGCCGCTGCATTCACGTGACGTGGGAAATCAACCGCCCGTATGACCTTCCTTCAACAGGTTGTCGAGGCGCATGACTTCGTCGCCGTGCATGATGATCTTCTGACCATCCTTGGTTTCCATCACGGTGTCTTTCTTCATGCGAATCGAACGACCGAGTTTGTCCTCCATGCCCATTTTCCCATCCTTGAAAATGTAGACCGTCGAGCCATATGTAGACCGTCGAGCCATCCTTCAGCTCAATCACTTGCTTTGCAGCAGCACGAGCGGCATCGGATGCGAATGCGGTCACCGAGACCGCGCTCATCAGGGCAACCATCAGCATTTTTTTCATCATTTCAATCTCCTCAAGAAG
>JEMX01000164.1:465-1089 GCA_000585055.1 Candidatus Accumulibacter appositus | reverse complement strand
TCTGCCACTTCGGTTCTACGGGCTTCGTCGATCCGTTGATTGAGTTCGTCGCGTTGGGCAATCAGTTCCTGGTAGTTCGGCATGGAATCTCCTGAGAGGTGTTACTGGTTGAAGTGAAACGCCGAAAAGGCGCCACTTGTAGGATTTTAGTCGAGTGCGGGCTGATTCGATACGATAAACGCCTCTTTGAACCGATTAGCCCAGGTCAGTTCAATGAATCGACCCGGACGAAATTCGATGGATCACACTCCGAGGGTTTTTCATCGACAAGCTTGGCCCGGCTTCGCCGCTCCCACCTCGCGCTGATTGCACCACTGGACCATAAACCGGTCGCTCACTATCGCCGTCCGCACCGCAAGGAAGTCAGTTGATAACTTCGACCTGCACCCATTTGAAGATCAGCCCGTGATCGCTTTCCACGCACCGGGCGACCAGCAAAATCGGCCCGTTGGGCACCAGCGTGACCGCCTCCTTGTTTTTCACGGCAGCGGCCCATCCGCCATGAAGCCCCTGCCCTTGCTCGCGCTCGGCATCCTCGATGCGTTGGCAAACGTCGGCGAGAGAAATCTCCGTCAGCGTGATGTCCGCGGGCAGCGAGGCCAGCATCCCGAGATCGAACTGGTC
>JEMX01000164.1:0-281 GCA_000585055.1 Candidatus Accumulibacter appositus | reverse complement strand
ACCAGGTCATCGTCCCACCCCGAGGTGTGTCGAAGCAGGTCCTCCAGGCGGTAGCCGAATACCTGTGCATCCCGGCGCCGACTGCTGTTGCGCTTCGGAATGTACGTTCGGCGTGCCTCGCGCCCTTGCGCCTTCCTGCCGTACCAATTGACCAGGTACCACTCGATGGAAAGCGCATTGCCCCGCTGCCGAACCCGGAACTGCAACGTGTTCTTCTGACTCCAGTCCTTGCCGGTGTTCGCCTCCATGACTTCCTGCAGGTAGCGATTACCCAGGTCTCT
>JEMX01000163.1:773-1386 GCA_000585055.1 Candidatus Accumulibacter appositus | reverse complement strand
AAGCGCCTGCGCACGTCAGGTGGCAACGCCATCAGATCCTTGTAGCTGCTCGCGATCCATTCTAGCGCTTTCTCTTTATGGGTCATGGCGGCAGTTCATACCTGTTCCGGTAAAATCCAAAGCACGATACCAATAGAGCCGATGTCGCAAGACAGATGTTTTCCGACACGGCTAACGCTCTTACTCAGCGTTGAACGAATGCATTCGTTTTAGTAAACTAGATGCATCGAATGCATTCTTATGAGGTGCCGCTATGGCTCTTATGAGGTGCCGCTATGGCGATGCTGACAGTCCGCAATTTGCCCGACGATGTACACCGCGCGTTGCGGGTGCGTGCCGCTCAACATGGCCATAGCACTGAGGCCGAGGTCCGCGAGATTCTGGCGATCGCGGTCAAGCCAGAGACGCGCGTTCGCCTGGGTGAGGCCCTTGCAGCATTGGGCCGCAAGATCGGCCTCACGAACGAGGATTTCGAGGTCATCCACCAAGAGAGAGACAAGACGCCGCGCCGCTGAGGTTTGAATGATCGTTCTCGATACCAATGTCGTCTTCGAGGCGATGAAACCAGAGCCGCATCCGGCCGTGCGGGCCTGGCTGAATGATCAAGTCGCCG
>JEMX01000163.1:385-537 GCA_000585055.1 Candidatus Accumulibacter appositus | reverse complement strand
CGGCTACATCGCCGCGATCGCAGCCTCGCGGGGGTTCATCGTGGCGTCACGCGATACAAGTCTCTATAAGGCCGCCAGCGTCACCGTCACCAATCCGTGGGAAGCGTAGAGATGCTCAGATGCCGGCGGATGACACAACTGCTCGTTCTATC
>JEMX01000163.1:0-184 GCA_000585055.1 Candidatus Accumulibacter appositus | reverse complement strand
TCGAAATCGGCGACCGGCAGCGGCCGGCTGAACAGGTAGCCCTGGTAGGCATGGCAGCCCTGCGCCGCCAGGGCGTCGCGCTGCGCGGCGGTTTCGACCCCCTCGGCGATCACCGACAGGCCAAGCGTGCTGGCCAGGGCGATGATCGTGCGCGCGATCACTTCGTCATTGGGATCGGTGAGCA
>JEMX01000162.1:1889-8146 GCA_000585055.1 Candidatus Accumulibacter appositus | reverse complement strand
GCTTGGGCGGCGAAGGCACTGACCAGGTGCAGAGGTGTTGAGCCCACCCTTCCTGAACGACGGCTGGTCTTGCCATCAATGGCCACCACTTCGCCGTTCGCCAGCGCCGGCAACACATGGCCCACCCAGCGAACGAAAGCCGCGCCGAATTCGTCGGCATCAATCGCCGCAAAGACTCGGCCAATGGTGTCGTGCGACGGAATGCCCTGCTCGAGCTTCAGATACTGCCGCAACCACTCCAGCTTCTCTTTCGCCCAGGCCTCGATCTCGACAAAGGTATCGGCACCTGACAGGACCGCGCTGACCGACACCACCAGCAATTCGATCAGGTCGTGCTCGACTTTGGTGGCCTGTCTCGGATCCCGCACGCCAACCCAAACGTCGACCAGCCGAACCCTGTTTTCTGCGCTCATGGAAAACTCCAAAAAGACAGAAAACTACACAAATCAAGGGGCTGTGAACAGCTCTTTCGTAACTCTTTGAGCGTAAACGATTATTTCGGACGGTCGACGACGTTGGCATTCATGCGATTGCCCTGGCACCGTCAGCGCGCGGCGCTTGCCGAGGCGCGTTTTGCGCTATCATGAGCGGCCCGATCGCTGATAGAGGCATTCATGGCTGGCCTGGACGAGACCACGAAAATCCCGACCGAAATCAAACTGCACCAGAAGTCGCGTATGTTGGAGCTCGTTTTTGCGGACGGCGAGCGTTTCGAGCTTAGCTACGAGTTATTGCGCGTGTTCACCCCATCGGCAGAGGCACGCGGCCACGGCCCGGGCCAGGAAGTCCTGCAAGTCGGCAAGCGAGAAATTGGCATCGAGCGCATCGAGGCGGTCGGCAACTACGCCATCCGACCGGTCTTCTCCGATGGCCACGATAGCGGCCTCTACTCCTGGGACATCCTCTACCATCTCGGCAGCCATAAAGACGAGCTTTGGCGTCAGTACCTGGCGCGCTTGGCGGCTGCCGGCGGCAGCCGTGAGCCTGGCCAACCGCGTGCCAACCCGAGCAAGGCGCCAGCCGGCGGCTGCGGCAAGCGCTGATCAGATCGGCATTTTCTCATTGCCATGGGCTGAAACGATGGACGACAGAAGCACGACCCATTTCGGTTTTCAGGAAATCGCCGAAGGCGAAAAGGCGCAACGCGTTGCGGATGTATTCGACTCGGTAGCACAGCGTTACGACCTGATGAATGATGTCATGTCGGGCGGACTGCACCGACTGTGGAAGACGTTTGCCATCGCCAAAAGCGGCGTCCGCGATAAAGCCCGCGTTCTCGATGTGGCGGGAGGAACCGGTGACCTTGCCCTGGCCTTTGCCAAGAAGCTCGGCAGCAACGGTGAGGTGTGGCTGACCGACATCAACAACGCCATGCTCACACGCGGCCGCGACCGCCTGTGCGATCGCGGTGCAATCGTGCGCGTCGCTCAGTGCGACGCGGAAAAACTGCCTTTTCCAGACGACTTCTTCGACTGTGTCACGGTGGCTTTCGGCCTGCGCAACATGACGCACAAGGACCGTGCACTCGTCGAGATGCATCGGGTGCTGCGACCCGGAGGTCGCCTGCTGGTGCTGGAGTTTTCCCAAGTCTGGAAGCCCCTGGCGCCGGCTTACGACTTCTACTCGTTCAAGGTGATCCCGCGCCTCGGGCAGATGATCACTCGCGACGAGGCAAGTTACCGCTATCTCGCGGAATCGATACGGGTCCATCCTGACCAGGAGGGCCTGAAAGTCTTGATGGAACAGGCAGGCCTCGAACGTGTCGAATATTTCAATTTGGCTCTCGGCGTGGTTGCCCTGCATCGCGGTTTCAAGTTCTGAAAAAGGAGAAAGTTGTGAAGAGATTTTTTCTAGCTGTGGCGGTTTGCGCCTTTACGTTTGGGCTCATGGTCGAAAGTGCCGAAGCCAAGCGCTTTGGCGGCGGACGGTCGATGGGTATGCAGCGTCAGGCGACCCCACCACAGAAGGCCGCACCAGCGCCAGCTAACTCTGCGTCGCCCGCAGCAGCGGCACCCAAGCGCAACTGGATGGGCCCCTTGGCCGGGCTTGCTGCTGGCCTGGGCATTGCAGCCTTGCTGTCGCATTTTGGTCTTGGTGAGGGAATGGCCAACCTGGTGATGATCGCGTTGCTGGCGATGGCCGCGTTTTTCGTCTTCAAGCTGCTGTTTCGTCGCAAAGCTGCGTCGCCGGCAGGGGCTGGCGAGCCGTTGCGGTTTGCTGGCGCTGGCGGGTGGTTTGCTGGCGCTGGCGGGCCGGCGGCTGTGCCACCGCCGGCGCAGCGCTTTGACGCTCACCTGGGTCTGCCGGGCACCGGGCGGCCGGAGCACAGTTCTGGTACCGCCGGAAACATGGCAGCGCAAGTCCCAGCAGGCATTCCGGCAGGCTTCGACGTGGAAGGCTTTCTACGCGTCGCCAAGCTGAATTTCGTTCGTATGCAAGCGGCAAATGACGCAGGAAATATGGAGGACATCCGCGAGTTCGTCACCCCGGAAGTTTTTGCCGAGATTAAGCTGCAAATGGGCGAACGGGGCGAAGCGGCGCAGCAAACGGACGTGGTGACCGTCGATGCCGAGCTCCTAGAGGTCCTCACGGAGGGTAAGCGTCATATTGCCAGCGTGCGTATGAAGGGCATGATCCGCGAGGAAGCGGACGCGACTGCCGAGCCCTTTGACGAAGTGTGGAACCTGACCAAGCCGGTCGACGGGCCGGGTGGCTGGGTGGTCGCCGGAATTCAGCAGGCTTCCTGAAGCGCATGTGGGCCCAGCCGCCGCTGGCGGTCATTAATCACCTGCTGACCGGCGAAGACTGGGCTCGTGCGCGCCTGACTGGCTTTGCCGGGCAGACAGCGCGCCTCGAGTTCGCCAGCGTACGCTTGCAGTTTACGATACTGGAGTCCGGCTTACTGACCGCCGCCGAGGCTGCTGCACCCGTGGCGGTCAGCATTCGCCTGCCCGACAACGCGCCGCTGCGTGCGCTGACCGATCGGCCGTCGCTGTTTTCAGCGGCGACCATCTCGGGATCGGTGGATCTGGCGGAGACTCTGGCTTTCGTTTTCCGCAACCTGCGCTGGGATGTCGAGCACGACCTGTCGCAAGTGCTTGGCGACATTGTCGGCCGGCGGGCCACGCGGCTGCTAAAGGGAGTGGCGCAGTGGCAGGCGCGCAGTGCCCAAAATCTGGCCTTGGGCCTGGCGGAGTACCTCACCGAAGAAGAGAAAGCCGTTGCGCCGCGCCGCGACATTGAAGCTTTCTGTGCCGCAGTAGACGCCCTTCGGGACGATTGCTCACGGCTCGAAAAGCGCCTTGGACGGATGGATCGCGCTGCGCTAGCAGCAGTCGGCCGAGTACGCTAGCCTGATTTTTTTTCCGGTCGACGGAATGAAAAATGGGCGGCCTCAGCCGCCCATTTTTTTCCGTGCGACCGGGCAAGCATTGCGCCGCCCGTTGTTGAGAGTCAGCGCGGACGCAGCTTCTTGATGGCTGCCAGCTGCGCAACCGCCTGGGCCAGCTCGGCTTCCGCCGCAGCCAGACCAACATCGGAGCTGTGATCCCGAAGCATCTCCTCTGCGCGGCGCTTGGCTTCGATCGCCTTGGCCTCATCAAGGTCAGCCGCGCGAACCGCGGTATCGGCCAGGACAGTAATCAAGGCCGGCTGCACTTCAAGCATCCCGCCGGACACATAGACCAGCTCGTATTCTTCACGGTCCGGAATCTTAAGGCGCACCGTGCCCGGCCTGATGCGTGTCAGAAGCGGCGTGTGACGCGGATAGATGCCGAGCTCGCCGGCCTCGCCTGGAAATACCGCGAAGTCGGTCTGCCCGGAAAAAATCAACTCCTCTGCGCTGACAACGTCGACATGTACTCTGAGTGACATGATCTTCTTCCCTTGCTGAGTCGTTTCCGCACCCGAAAGGGGTGCGGAAACGATGTTCTCCTAGCCTGCTCTAGAGTGTCTTGGCTTTCTCGAGCACTTCTTCGATGCTGCCAACCATGTAGAACGCCTGCTCGGGGATGTTGTCGCACTCACCGTCGACGATCATCTTGAAGCCCTTGAGGGTGTCCTTGAGTGGAACGTACTTGCCCGGCGAGCCGGTGAAAACCTCGGCCACACTGAACGGCTGTGACAGGAAACGCTGAATCTTGCGCGCCCGATAGACGGCAAGCTTATCTTCCGGCGATAGCTCGTCCATGCCGAGAATGGCGATAATGTCGCGCAGTTCCTTGTATTTCTGGAGAGTCATCTGCACGGCACGAGCAATGCCGTAGTGCTCCTCGCCAACGACCTGTGGGTCAAGCTGACGCGAAGTGGAGTCGAGTGGGTCGACCGCCGGATAGATACCCAGCGAGGCGATATCACGCGACAGAACGACGGTCGAATCGAGGTGCTGGAAGGTGGTTGCCGGCGACGGGTCGGTCAGGTCATCGGCTGGCACATAGACGGCCTGAATCGAGGTGATCGAACCGACCTTGGTCGACGAGATGCGTTCCTGGAGACGGCCCATTTCCTCGGCCAGGGTCGGCTGATAGCCCACCGCGGATGGCATCCGGCCGAGCAGCGCCGAAACCTCGGTACCCGCCAGAGTGTAACGGTAGATGTTGTCGACAAAGAAGAGAATGTCGCGGCCGTCGTCACGGAAGCGCTCGGCCATCGTCAATCCGGTCAGCGCCACGCGCAGGCGGTTGCCCGGCGGCTCGTTCATCTGGCCGAAAACCATCGCCACCTTGTCGAGGACGTTGGACTCCTTCATCTCATGATAGAAGTCGTTGCCCTCGCGAGTACGTTCGCCGACACCGGCAAAGACCGACAGACCCGCGTGCTGTTTGGCGATGTTGTTGATCAGCTCCATCATGTTGACGGTCTTGCCGACACCGGCGCCGCCGAACAGACCGACCTTACCACCCTTGGCGAAAGGGCAGACCAGGTCGATGACCTTGATGCCGGTTTCCAGAAGATCCACGGATGGCGACAGTTCGTCGAACTTCGGCGCCAACTGGTGAATCTCGCGCCGCTCGTCGGTACCAATTGGCCCGGCTTCGTCGATCGGGCGACCGAGAACGTTCATGATGCGACCGATCGTGGCGTCACCGACCGGTACCGAGATACCGGCACCGGTGTCGTTGACCTTCATGCCGCGACGGAGACCATCGGACGAGCCCATGGCAATCGTGCGCACGACACCGTCGCCCAGTTGCTGCTGAACTTCGAACACCAGATCGGTTTCGCACATCTCCGACTCTTCAGCCTTGTCGAGCTGGAGGGCGTTGTAGATGTGGGGCATGGCGTCACGTGGGAACTGGACGTCCACCACGGCGCCGATACACTGAACAATGCTTCCTTGATTCATGGTTGTATCCCTAATCAATAAACTAACTATCGCGTGGTCTGACGTCAGACAGCCGCTGCGCCGCCGCAAATCTCTGAAATCTCTTGCGTAATAGCGGCCTGACGAGCTTTGTTGTACACCAGCTTGAGTTCACCGATGACGTTCTTGGCGTTATCCGAAGCGGACTTCATGGCGACCATGCGGGCACTCTGTTCGGAAGCCATATTCTCGGCCACGGCCTGGTAGATCATTGCCTCGACATAGCGCACGAGCAGGTCATCGATCACCGTCTTGGCATCGGGCTCGTAAATATAGTCCCAGCGATTCTCGCCGCCGCCAACCAGTTCGCCGGCCAGCGGCAGTAACTGGTAGAAGGTCGGTTCCTGTTTCATGGTGTTGATGAACTGCGTGCAGGCGATGTACAGGACGTCGTGCAGGCGATGTACAGGACGTCGATCTCGCCGTTGATGTAGGCGTCGAGCTGAACCTTGACCGGGCCGATAAGCTTTTCCAGGTGGGGCGTGTCACCAAGACCGGTCAGCTGTGAAACGATGTCGGCGCCGGCGCGCTGCATGAAGCCCAGCCCCTTGCTACCAATCGTCGTGACTTTCAGCTTCTTGCCTTCGGCATCCCACTCTTTCATCTTTCCCAACGCGAGACGCAAGAGGTTGGTGTTCAGGCCGCCGCACAGTCCCTTGTCGGAAGTGATGGCGATCAAGCCGATGGCCTTCACGTCCTCACGCACCGTCAGGAAAGGATGGCGGTAGTCGGTCAAGGCATGCGAGAGGTTGCCGGCTACCAGACGAATCTTCTCACCGTAAGGGCGAGCCGCGCGCATCCTGTCCTGCGCCTTGCGCATTTTTGATGCAGCAACCATCTGCATGGCCTTGGTGATCTTGGCCGTGCTCTCGATGCTCTTGATCTTGTTGCGGAT
>JEMX01000162.1:268-1884 GCA_000585055.1 Candidatus Accumulibacter appositus | reverse complement strand
GATCTTGTTGCGGATTTCCTTGCCGCTAGGCATGGCAACCTCCTCGATCGATCATCAGGCCAATGTGGCCTTGAACTCCTCAATCGCCTTGGTGAGCTTCTGCTCAGCGTCAGCGTCGAGATCTTTGGTTGTTTCGATCTTGCTGATGAGGTCGGCGTGTTTCTGCTCGACGAAACCTTGCATCTGCTTCTCGACCGCCAGCGCCTTCTTCACATCAACATCGTCGAAGAAGCCCTTGTTCACCGCCAGCAGGGTAACCGCCATCTGCGAGATCGACATTGGCGAGTACTGGGGCTGCTTCATCAGTTCGGTGACCAGACGTCCACGATCGAGTTGCTTGCGAGTCGCTTCGTCGAGATCAGACGCGAACTGCGAGAAGGCCGCAAGTTCGCGGTACTGGGCGAGTGCCAGACGAACGTGGCTGCCGAGCTTCTTGACCACCTTGGTCTGGGCCGCACCACCGACGCGCGAGACCGAGATACCGGCATCCATGGCAGGGCGAACACCGGCATTGAAGAGGTCGGTGTCGAGGAAGATCTGTCCATCGGTAATCGAGATGACGTTGGTCGGAACGAAGGCCGAGACGTCACCCGCCTGCGTCTCGATGATCGGCAGGGCGGTCAGCGAGCCGGTCTTGCCGGTGACTTCGCCGTTGGTAAACTTCTCGACCCATTCTTCGGAAACGCGAGCCGCGCGTTCAAGCAGGCGCGAGTGCAGGTAGAACACGTCGCCCGGGTAGGCTTCACGTCCCGGTGGGCGGCGCAGCAGCAGCGAAACCTGGCGATAGGCCCAGGCCTGCTTTGTCAAGTCATCATAGATGATCAGCGCATCCTGGCCACGATCACGGAAATACTCGCCCATGGTGCAACCGGAGTACGGTGCGATGTACTGCAGGGCAGCAGTTTCCGAGGCGGTGGCGGCAACGACGGTGGTGTATGCCATCGCGCCGTTCTCTTCGAGCTTGCGAACGACGTTGGCGACGGTCGAGGCTTTCTGACCGATGGCCACGTAGATGCAGATCAGGTCCTGGCCTTTCTGGTTGATAATCGTGTCGATCGCCACCGCGGTCTTGCCGGTCTGCCGGTCGCCAATGATCAGTTCGCGCTGACCACGACCAACCGGCACCATCGCATCGATCGACTTCAGGCCGGTCTGCACCGGCTGCGAAACCGATTTACGCCAGATCACCCCAGGCGCCACTTTCTCGATCTTGTCGGTCAGCTTGTTATTGATCGGGCCTTTGCCGTCGATCGGCTGACCAAGCGAGTTAACCACTCGGCCAAGGAGTTCGGGACCCACCGGGACTTCGAGGATGCGGCCGGTGGTCTTTACGGTGTCGCCCTCACTGATCTGCTCGTATTCGCCGAGCACCACGGCACCAACGGAGTCGCGGTCAAGGTTCAGGGCCATACCGAAGATATTGCCGGGAAACTCGAGCATCTCTCCCTGCATGACGTCGGTCAGGCCATAGATGCGGCAAATGCCGTCGGTCACTGACACAACGGTGCCCTGGGTGCGCAGATCGGCGCTGATCGCAAGATTCTCGATCTTGCCCTTGATCAGTTCGCTGATTTCTGAAGGATTCAACTGCATGGAAATTCTCCTAGTTCTTGAGC
>JEMX01000162.1:0-125 GCA_000585055.1 Candidatus Accumulibacter appositus | reverse complement strand
TTGAAGCGCGCTTCGAGGTCCGCGATCAGCGCCTTGCGCTGCGTCGCGTTGACCGGAAAAGCTCTGTAGATCGTCGCTTCCTTGACGCCCTCCTGGCTGGCCTTGAGTGTCTCGAACAGGTCCGC
>JEMX01000161.1:1200-2061 GCA_000585055.1 Candidatus Accumulibacter appositus | reverse complement strand
ACCCTCAGGTCGCCACGCGCTGGCCGGGTCCAGTACCGAACGGCAGAGCCGGGAGAAGTGCTTCCTGCTGGCGGAAAACTGCTGACCATTGTCGACTTGAGCGATGTCGGTATGACTTTCTTCCTGCCCGAGACCGTCGCCGGCAAGGTGGCGATTGGCTCCGAGGTCAGACTGGTTCTCGATGCCGTGCCGCAATATGTGATCCCCGCGAAGGTGTCGTTTGTCGACAGCACGGCGCAATTTACCCCCAAGGCGGTCGAGACCACGAGCGAGCGTCGGAAGTTGGTGTTCCGGAGCAAGGCGCAGATTGATCCCGAACTGCTCCGGAAATACCGGACGCAGGTCAAGACCGGGCTCCCTGGAGTGGCCTACGTTCGTCTCGAAGCCACGCTACCCTGGCCGCAGGATTTGCAGGTGAAGTTGCCGCAATGAGCGTAGCACCATCGCCGGTCACGCAGGCGTCGTACGCTCCGGGGCGGTCAGGGGCAGGGTCAGCGTAAAGCTGGCCCCGCAACCGGGCGAACTGGCGACCTCGATCGTCCCGCCGAGAACGCCGGTCACCAGGTTGTAGACGATATACAAGCCCAGGCCGCTGCCACCCTGCCCCAGGCGAGTGGTAAAAAACGGTTCGAAGATGCGGTTGAGTATGTCGGTGGTGATTCCCACGCCATTGTCGAGATAGCGAAAGAGCACTTGCTTCTCGCCCAGGGCCTGTGCATGCAGTTCGATACGCCCCTGGTCGATGCCCACAAAGCCGTGTGTCAGCGAGTTGGCAACCAGGTTGGCAATGACTTGCTCGAGTGGCCCAGGGTAACTGTCCATTGCCAGCCCGTCCGGGATGTCCACTTCGATCCGGTGCTG
>JEMX01000161.1:281-1195 GCA_000585055.1 Candidatus Accumulibacter appositus | reverse complement strand
ATCCGGTGCTGTGTGTGCTTGAAGGTCAACCGCAGGGTGACCAGCATCTCCTCGATGATCTGATGCAGATCGAACGAGCGCCGACGGGCGCTGCTCTGGTCCACCGCAACCTGCTTGAAGTGCCCGATCAGATCAGCAGCACGAGCGCTGTTGCGCTCCAGCAGATCGACGGCTTCGCGACCCCGGGATAGAAACCCGTCCATCTGCGAGCGGCGCAGCGTGCCGGTGGAGAAAGCGGCGGCGAATTCGTGCAGCTGCTCGGCGAGCAGGCTGGCGACGACACGCGTGTTGCCCAGTGGCGTATTCAGTTCGTGCGCGACGCCGGCGACCAGATGGCCAAGTGCTGCCAGCTTTTCCGCTTGTACAAGTTTCGCCATCGCCTGCCGCAACTCGGCAGTACGCTCGGCGACCAACTCTTCGAGGTGTTCACGGTGCCGCTGCAATTCCTCTTCGGCACGCCTGCTTGCGCTGATGTCCTGGATCGTGCCGATCATCTTGATCGCCGCACCGTGCTCATCGAATTCAAGTTCCCCGAGCCCATGCACCCAGCGCTCCTGGCCGTCGCTGTAACGGAGGATACGGTACTGCCGGTCAAAGCGATTGCCCTTGGCAAGGACGTGGTCGCCAAGATGCTCGAGCATCTCCTTTCTGTCTTCCGGGTGCACCAGGTCGGTCCAGCCCGCAATGGTCTTCGGGAAGGAATCGTCAATGCCGAAGATCTGGTCGAGCTTCTCCGAACTGATCCAGGTGCCTGTGCGTGCGTCGAAATAGTAGGAACCCAGGTCACCGACTTCCTGCGATCGTCGGACGACTTCCTGCGATCGTCGGAGAAAAAACTCGCTCTCGCGAAGTGCCTTGTCGGCCTGGTCACGCTCGACCTGCACGCGCAGCACCGCGATGCCAAAGGCCAGATC
>JEMX01000161.1:0-244 GCA_000585055.1 Candidatus Accumulibacter appositus | reverse complement strand
GCATCCGCTGTCACCGAGTAGATGCTCAAGGCTCCGAGCGTCCTGGACTGGGCCAGCAGCGGCAACGCACACACCGCGACATAGCCGCGTTCGCCAACGGCCACAGACACGGGCGCGAAGCGCGGATCGCTACCAATGTCCTGGATCACGCAGGGTTGACCACTGCGAATGGCCGTGTCATCGGCTCCACCCGCACGCTCACTGTCCGCCGAATCGATGTTCCACTCGTCGAGAAGACCCTCTT
>JEMX01000160.1 GCA_000585055.1 Candidatus Accumulibacter appositus | reverse complement strand
TAGTCAGCCTCTTCGTAAATGTTCATGGGGCCGCCCAACACCACCAGCAGATCCACCGTGTGGATGCCTGGCAGGGGATCGCCACGGTAGAGGCGCGTTGCGCCGAGGGCGTGCCCACCGCGCCGAATCCACTCCTCGATGCTTCCGAGTCCTTCGAACGGCACGTGCTGCAGATAATGGATGTTCATCGCGTTCATCCTTGTCCCGCGCTGACGTTCCGGCGCGCCTGTTTCTCACCTAGGTCAGGTTTGAGCCGGTCATATACGAGGGGGTATGAAACCGGCTGCCCTTCCGAAACCTGTGCCACGGAGGAGATGACGAGTTGTCCATTCCCGCCATCGCTCTGGTAGCTCTGGACGAATTTCTTTTCGAGTGTCGTCATCTCGACCACCACCACGGCGTCTTCCCAGCCCGCGACGGCCACCCGCTGCTGCAGTCCGCCGCTGGCGGAAACGCTGGCGCCGCGAAAATCGTTGAAGAGGCGCTAACGTCAATCGCTCTCGTCGGCGATCAGCAGCCTCGGATCCTGATGGATGACCTCGATACCCTGCTCGGCGAGCCACACCGAGTTCCTGCCTTCGCCATCGGCGAGCGACAGCGCCCTTTGTCCGTCCTGCAGCAGTCTTGCTCGGTGTGCCAGGAAGCGGTTCTGTGCCAAACAAATATTGTTCGCCAGCTTCGTGGTAACGATTGCGCCACATCGCTTCCGGACTCATTGAACGAATATCCCCGGTCATCGATCGTTGTGCTGAAACCCACAGCGCAGCATCCCAGATTGGTTTCTGCAGCCATCCGTGGCAGCAGCGAGCACGCCGCGTCTTCGCGCTTGCCGCGCTGGAAATTACCTTTCGGGCACTTCGATATAGTGCGCGGCGAGCCACTCACGATCAAGTTCCCAGCGCGCGTCCTTGATTCCGGGCTGCGCGAGGACGATCGCGCGCGCTTCAGCCTGTACTTCGCCGAGCAGCGTTTGCGCGGCAATGAACGCCGGATCGTTGGCATCCTTGGTATTGATTTCCGGATAGAGAACGGCCAGCGCCTTGAACGCCGGTACCTGGACGTTGCGCGGCGTACTGATGAACGCCGTTTCGCCAGTGACTTTCAGGATCCGGAACTGGTAGGGGTAGCTCTTCAGCTTCGCGCTGCCCTGCGCAGCAATGACTGCCGTCAGCTGGCGAGAACGCGAATCGGGGGCGCGGATTACCCAGTCGAGGCCAACGAGCAACAGCAGGATGATGATTATCCAGTAGCGCCTCTTCACCTTACATCTCCTATTGTTGGTTACGAGAGTTCTTTGCCGTGTCGGTCGGCAAGTGGTCTTGTGGCACCGTCCAGAAAGTCGATCACCGTTTCGAAGTGGCGCTCCATTTCCGCGTACTGATCGTGGCTACCAGGGATCAGCAGCAAGCGTACCCGCTCATCACGGCGCCTGGCGAAAATTTCCTGCGCTTCGCTGACCGGTACCGTTTCGTCGTTTGTGCCGTGTACGAGCAGCACCGGGCAGCTTGCCGCGCGGATGGTGTGGCAGGGTGCGATGTCCGCAAAACGCTGGCCGATGACGTGCTGGACGTAGTACAGAATGTAGGCCCCCAGCGGCCAATAGGGAATCCGCCGCGC
>JEMX01000159.1 GCA_000585055.1 Candidatus Accumulibacter appositus | reverse complement strand
ATACTTGCCAAGTTGTTTCATGATTGATTCTCCTGATTGAGGTTGAACAGAACTTCCAGATTGCGGCGCTATATCGATACGCCGCGCATCGACCGTGACCGTCGCTCGGACTGGCCTAGCGAAGGCCGCGCGAAAGGACGTGGTACACCAGCAACAACACGCTTGCGCCGACGACAGCCACCAGCAGGCTGTAAAGATTGAATCCGCTTACACCGGCCATGCCGAAGGTATTGAAGAGCCAGCCGCCGATGACTGCGCCGACAACACCCAGCACGATGTCCATGACGGCACCCTGCCCGGTGCCACTCACCATCTTGCTGGCGATGAACCCGGCGATGAGCCCAAGTACGATCCATGCGATTAACGACATGATTGCCTCCTGTATCTGCAGCTGTCGGGCTTCGGCATTCCGCAGCGCGCGGCGCGCGCATCGTGTCGAATGCTCAACGGCAGAGTAGTCACAAGGACGAACGCGGTCTGTACGGTGGCACACACAATGCAATCCGGCGTCGGCGAGATCGTGCTCGGCGAGAAACCGTTGGCAGGAGCGCCGATCACGACCTACAGCTGCGGGTAGACTCCGATCGAGTCAGGAGCGTCTCGCCCCGACGCCGACGCCATCGGACCGCCTTCCCCTTTGCAGCCCGCGCGAGCCGGCTCCTATCGGTTTTTCGCTTGCTTGCCAGGACTGCCTTGTCCGAGAACGGGGCGAAGCGCACAAGAAACGCCGCGTCGCCAGTGCAAGCACTGTCAGAGCGCTCCAGCAGTACGCTTACAACGTAGCCGGTGATGGCCACGATCCTTGCACACCAAGATGTTTGCACCAACACCCGCGCAAGCGCTATGTCTGCTGGCGCACAGAACTCGATCCGTGTTCTATATCAAGCTGTCGATAACGACGGCAGGCATCACTTGTTTGATGACCAGGAGTCGCAGGACGAACCGAAGCTGGCTCGGCTATCAGACGCAAAAACGATAACTCAGGAGTTCACGATGAACAAAGATCAAGTCAAGGGCGCCGCAAAAGACCTGGGCGGCAAGATTCAGCAAGAGGTCGGAAAACTGCTCGGTAGCACCGGGCAGCAGGCAAAGGGCTTGAAAAACCAGGCTGAAGGCGAGGTCCAGGAAGATCTCGGCGACCTGAAAGAGAACCTCAAAGACGCCAAGGACGCGGTCAGGAATGCCTTGAAACCCTAAGCTCATTGGGCATACCTGCCCATCGCTTTCACGAAACAGCCGCCACAGGCGGTTGCTTCGTTTCCTGCCCTCGTGCGCGCGGCGCCCACAGCATATTCGAGATGGCCAATTTGCTTTCCGGCGCCAACTGGAACATCGCAAGCTGCGATCGGCTGTTCCTCGAAACGAGCAACATCAGCTGCAACGCATCGCTCATCTTCGGCGGTAAGATCCGCGGCGAAGGGCAAGCCCTGTCGCGCATCTGCGCTGATGACCCATGGCGCAACTTGTTCCCCACGAAGTCACCTGCCACCAGGAAGCGCCAATGAAAATCCGCATCGGCTATGACATCGTCTATGCGTGCGCCCAGCCGACCCCGATGATCCTGACGCTAGAGGTCCACCACTCGCGAATGCACGACGTCGTGGTGCCTGCCCACCTGATGACCGAGCCAGCGCTACCGGTAGTTGCCTATCGTGACGGCTTCGGCAACTGGTGTAGCCGAATCGTCGCGCCGCGCGGCGACATCCGTATCTTCGCCGACGGCGTTATTCGCGATTCGGGCCAGGTGGACGACGCCGCTGCGGATGCACAGCAGATCGCCCTCCAGGATCTGCCGGAAGAAACGCTGGTCTTTCTACTCGGCAGCCGCTATTGCGAAACCGATCGACTGTCCGCCGAAGCATGGCGTCTGTTCGAGCACACGCCGCCCGGCTGGGCACGCGTGCAGGCGATCTGCGATTTTGTTCACCAGCGTATCCGCTTCGGCTACCAGTTCGCACGCCCGACCAAGACGGCCTGGGAGACCTACAACGAGCGCGCCGGCGTTTGCCGCGACTACGCTCATCTGGCGATCACCTTCTGCCGCTGCATGAACATACCGGCCCGCTATTGCACCGGCTACCTGGGCGACATTGGCATCACGCCGGTGCCCGGTCCGATGGACTTCGCCGGCTGGTTCGAGGTGTATCTCGGTGATCGCTGGTACACCTTCGACGCGCGCAACAACGTTCCTCGCATCGGACGCGTCCTGATGGCGCGTGGCCGCGACGCTGCCGACGTGGCAATGGTCACGACCTTCGGCCCGAGCGTCCTCAAGAGCTTCCTCGTGCGCACCGACGAAGTGTCCACGGCCTAGTGCAGGGACTGCGTGACCGTGCTTTCATCATCGACCTGCTGCGGGCGTGCGACGGTGAGAAATGAAAAGAAGTGACACGCCCGCCGGCAAGGTTTCCGAGGCGCTGCGCTGCATTCGCGACATTCGAAGGGGGAAGCTGCGATGACTGGAGCACTGTGGTTCCTGCTGGTGGGCGGGCTGTTGCTCGTCATGGGTCTGACCCCGTCGTTCATCAAGCGGCTACCGGTCACCTCGGCGATCATCTACCTGTCGATCGGCTTGCTCGTCGGGCCGACGCTGCTCAACGCCTTTCACTTCAACCCGCTCAGGGAATCCGCCCTGCTGGAAGTGCTGACCGAAGTGGCGGTTCTGATTTCGCTATTCGCCGCGGGGGTCAAGATGCCTGCCCCGATGCGGCTCGATCGCTGGCGCGCACCACTGCTTCTGGCATCGGTATCGATGGCCCTGACGGTAGCCATGGTGGCCGCGTTTGCCCACTACGTGCTCGGGCTGTCTCTCGGAGCGGCGGTGCTTCTTGGCGCTATCGTGGCGCCAACGGATCCAGTCCTCGCGACCGACGTCCAGATCCGCCATCCCGGCGACCGCGACCGCCTGCGCTTCAATCTCACCTGCGAAGCCGGCATGAATGACGGCAGCGCCTTCCCGTTCGTGATGCTCGGCCTGGGCTTGCTCGGCTTGCACGACCTCGGCGACTTCGGCCTGCGCTGGGCGCTCGTAGATGTGTTGTGGGCGACCATAGCCGGCATCGCCATCGGCGTTGTCCTCGGGGCCGCCCTAGGTCGGCTCGGCTGGACTCTGCGCAGCAGGCGTTTTGACCACCATCTGATGGACGATTTCCTGGGCCTGGGACTGATTGGTGTCGTTTACGGGCTCAGCGAACTGGTCAACGCATGGGGTTTTCTTGCCGTGTTCTTTGCGGCCGTCTCGCTTCGACAGACCGAAGTCAGGCTGATCAACGCCCGCGCCGCCAACCTGGAGAAAGGGCTTGTCGGGCACGACGACCCGGTCGCTACGCCAGGAGGCGGCGATCCGGTGGCGACCGTCAGCGAAGGATCGCTGGTCTTCAAGGAACATCTCGAGAGGATCTCGGAATTGTTGCTGATCCTGCTCGTCGGGGGCTCACTGTTCCTCGACTCCTGGAGCTGGCGCGCGGTGAGCCTCGCCCTCTTCCTGTTCCTCGTCGCACGGCCACTCAGCGTGGCGATCGGATTGCTGGGTTCGCGCACACCAGCGCACGTTCGCGGCATGGTGGGCTGGTTCGGGGTGCGTGGGATCGGCTCGCTCTACTATCTGATGTACGCCATTGAACACGGCCTCCCGGAAAACGTGGCGCTGGAACTCATCCACATGACGCTGATCGTCGTCACCATGTCGATCCTCGTCCACGGCGCCAGCGTCAAGCCCCTGATGAACCGCTTCTGGCGAGCTGACTGATGGTTGCGATTGCCGCCGATCGCCCCTGGGTGCGAAGAAGCAATGAGAAGTCTGGCGCTACGTACGCCAGCGAACAGTGTTCGTGGAATATTTCGCCTAAGCTGCTCTTGGGATGCGAAGTTGGTGCTTGTCTGAATCACTGTTCCAGACTGGCATACCAATACCGCTGAATTCCTGTTTTCATTCCCAAAAGGAGTAACACATGCTACCTACCAGCCCGAACCTGACCGGCGCCGCCGAAATCAATGCCAATGCCTTCATGACCTTGTCGAAGCTGGCATTTTCCAACCTTGAACGTTTGGCCACCCTGAACCTGAATGCGACTCGCGCTGTATTGGAGGGCGGTACCGCCGCCGTCGGCTCATTGAGCCAGAGCAAGGACGTGAAAAACCCGTCGAAGGTACTGGCCGGTGCGGCCGAGACAGCGAGCAACAACGCCACCGAATACCTCAAGGGCGTGCAGGAAATTGCCGCGGAAACACAAAAAGAGGTGAGCAATCTCCTCAGTTCCTACTTCTCTCCGCATGGCGAGGGTGCAAACCCCAGCGCCGGCTGGCTCAAGGGCTTCGAACAGTTCAAGGGCTTTGCGCAGCAGATTACCGACATGACCGCCGCCAACGCCAAAGTGGCCGGTGACGCAAGCGCCCGACTCGCCAGCTCGGCAGCCTCTCTTGCCAAGAAGGGCGCCTAAGCACGCAGACCGCGTGCCATGGTATTGATGAAAAAGCCCCGCAAGCGGGGCTTTTTCTTGGGCAATGCCGTTCGTCGAGCGCTTGCTTCGAGGATGCTTGGCCCGAAACCTGTCGGGCACACACCGGGCGCCGGCCCTGGACTACGAGCCCGGCAGCTGCCGAAGGTGGCGCGCGACGCTGTTGCCGCGCGCATGGATTGGAGATTGGCGACGGGTTTTCGTTCATCGCTGCCTGCGGTTCAGCTTAAAGCTGCGACTTGAAGTACTTGAAGGAATGAACGAAGGCATCGCGAATCTTTTCCATTTCCGCGACCATGGCGTCCCATGAGTCTTCGCCGGCAGCTTTCAGTTCCTCGAGCTTGCTGACCGCCAGTTGGGACTGCTGGCGCAATTTTCCCATTTCCTCCGCGTATTTCTCGCGCGCATCAGCCTTCGCTAGGTTCGCTTTGGCTTCCAGCTTGTTCATCTTTGTATTCACCTCATCGAGTTGAAGTTTCATTTTCTCGATGTAATCGTCTCTCTTTGACATGACAATGGTTCCTTGTGGTTGAAAAGCGTGAAAGGATTTGGCGCGAAGGCGCTCAGGTAAGCTGTGAATCGCCCCTATTCGCACGTGCTGGAGCACTTTCGCACCCTGCTCAGCTTAATCGGAAAGGAACAAGGACTCTGTGCGCTGACGTACATATATAAGACGAGGGCTTGTGCTGGACTTGAAAGTCGCCTCAGGAATGCCGCACTACACCGGTTAACGGGGTGCGGCAGGTGATGGCCCTCAGCGTGGTGTGGTGATGACGCCGCTGTCCACCTACTCGCCGGTCTACTGCTGATTGGCGGGGACGCGTGCAACCCGCCGCGGACACCCGCATGACGGCCAGGAAGAGTGCGGAGAGATACTCGCCAAACTTCTTCCTGACTAATTCTCCAGATCGAGATTGAACAGGGCGCCCCGAACACCGCGCAAACCAGCGTGGTACACCAGCAGCAGCGTGCTTGCGCAGACGACGGCCACCAACAGGCTGTAAAGCTCGAATCCCCCAACACTGGCCCTGCCGAAGGTACTGAAGAGCCAGCCGCTGACGACTGCGCCGACAACCCCGAGAACGATGTCCATGACCGCGCCCTGTCCGGTTCCGCCAGTTATTTTGCTGGCGATGAACCCGGGAATGAGTCCAACTACCGTCCATAGCAGTAACAACATGATCGTCTCCTGTATCTGCAGCTGTCGGGCCTCACCATTTCCAGAATCCCGCGACGTGGCCCAACAGTCGCGGAAACATAAGCACACCCTTGCGCGCGCCTGTCAGCCGCGCTTCTCTGGTCGCTAATCCTTAATGCGCTCTTCAAAGCGCTTGATCTGTGCCTCGGCCTCATCTTTGCTCGTGCCGTAGGTCTCCTGAATGCTGTCCACGAGCTCGACGCGCTTGCCGGCAATCAAATCGAGCTGCTCTTCGGTGAGGCTGCGCCACTGCGCTTTTACCTTGCCCTTATACTGCTTCCAGTTTCCTTCGACGATATTCCAGTTCATATCAAGCTCCTTGTGTTCGTGCTCCGAGCGGCGCAATGGGGCCGATCGGGCAGCCTGCGTCGCGGCGGGTTCGTCGCCACCAGGGCCCCGTACACAACGACCTGTGGGAAAGAACACCCACGGGCGGACGGATTTCTTGGCAACGCCAGCTGAGACGGCAAGTCTGGACGCATGACCCGGCGCAGTCTGTACGCTGGCGCACTTGGAGCCGAACAGCTCGACGATCTGCGTCACTGCCTCTGGAAACGCCACGAGTTGACCCTGCTCGACTTTCTGCGACGCCAAGGGGTCAGCTGTTGCAGGTCAGATTCGCAGCACGACTGGCGTTACGCGCCGCCATTATTCCTGTTCCCAACGGAAATCGACCGTACTGAGCGCCATCGCGTCGACGGCAACGGAGCGCTCGATCGCCTTGCCGGCGTAACTGGCGACCACCCGATAATTGCCCACCGGCAGTTTCGCCAGGAACCACGGTCCATCGGAGATTGCCTCCAGAAGCGTCTTGCCCTTGGCGTCAGCGATGGTGACCCGCGCGTTGCTCAGAAATGCCCCGGACGTCATGGCGAATACCAGCTTCAGATTGAACGCACTGAGCTGTTCCCTGAGCCGCTGCAGCGACTCGTCGCCCACCCCGCCGGACACATAGGACAAACCGCCCGCCTGGTAGACAATGGGTGCGTCATCCGCCCTGGCATCGCTCACGACTGACCCAAAGCTCATCGCAGCGATCACCAGACCTTGGAGGAGAAATTTGTTTTTCATGCTGAAACTCCGATTGGTGGGCCGAGGCCCTGATGTAAACAGCAGGAGGAACCTTACGCAACATCGCCGCTGACCGTCTTCCTGGCCAGATCCGATTGAGTGCCATGTTATGGCGAAGATGCTGCCGTCGTCTGTTCGCTAGCACACAGAAAACCGGGGCAGACAATTGCCGCGGCGAGCGTCACGCGTTTCGGCGAACTCCGAGTAATCGAGCGGCAAAGGTCGGCGGCACCGTGGCGGACATGATGCATCCCTGTGTGCGCCAACGTACAGAGCGCTTGGACTGATACGAGTAGCGTGGAATCTGGTGGCTTAGGGTCACCCAATTGGCGCGATTCGGTCATTTCACCCATTCCTGAGGAACCTCCATGAACAGCATCATTTATCTCGTCGGCCTGGTCGTCATCGTCCTCTTCGTCTTGTCGTTTTTTGGGCTTCGATAAAGAATCAGGGAGTCCGCCACCGCTTCCAAAATCCGCGCCCGTAGTCGGGACGCGAACGCCAATCCAGAACACGGCGTCGTCAGTGAGCGCAGGGTGACCCTGGGCCTTGATCCCGGCTGGCGGGCCGAGACCATGGCTGCAAGTCATTTCCGCCGAGCAGCAAGCGCGTGAAGTCATGTGCGGACAAAGGATAACTCAGTTCAAAGCCTTGTCCCTCGTCGCACTGATGGGTGCGCAGGAAGGCGAGCTGCGCGGGAGTTTCCACGCCCACGGCAATGACCCGCTGCTTGAGGTTTCTCCCCATGCCGATCACGGCACTGACAATGGTGGCGTCGTCCGCATCGGTGGCGATGTCGCGCACGAAAGACTGGTCGATCTTCAGGGTTCCAATCGGGAAGCGCTTCAGATAGCTGAGACTCGAATAGCCGGTACCGAAGTCGTCGATGGCCAAGCTCACACCCATCGCCTTGAGTGCTTCAAGCACCGCTACCGAGGACTCGGCGTGGTCCATGAGAACACTCTCCGTCAGCTCCAGCTCGAGATAGCGGGAGGCCAGACCGGTCTCCTTCAGGATCAGGGCAACGCCGTCAAGCAAATCCCGTTGTCTGAACTCGACCGCAGAAATATTGACCGCCACCGGCACCGCTGGAAGGCCCGCATCCCGCCACGCCTGGACCTGCCTGCAAGCTTCGCGCAGCACCCAGCGGCCAATCGGCACGATGAGGCCGCACTCTTCGGCAATGGTGATGAACTCCCCCGGGTAGACCAGTCCAAGTTCGGGATCCCGCCAGCGGATGAGCGCCTCGGCACCAGTCATGGCGCCTGAAACGAGATCTATCTGTGGCTGGTAATGGAGGACGAACTCGTCCTCCTTAAGGGCGCGGCGCAGTCGGCCTTCCACCAAAAGGCGGCGCACCGCCCGGGCGTTCATGTCGGCCCTGAAGAAGCGGTAGGTGTTACGCCCACTCGCCTTGGCGTGATACATCGCGGTATCTGCGTTGCCCATCAGCGTATTCGCGTCGCTGCCGTCATCCGGATAGATGCTGATACCGATGCTCAAGCTCACATGGAGTTCGTGTCCGCCGACGAGGTGCGGCAGGGCGGAGGCCAGGTGCAACTTCTCCGCAACATGGGCCGCATCCTGCGGCTTGTCGATGTCCGCCAGCAGGATCACGAACTCGTCACCGCCGTGGCGACATACCGTGTCGGTGGCGCGCACACAGGCCACCAGGCGGCCGGCAACCGACTGCAGCAATTCGTCGCCAACCACGTGCCCCAGCGAATCGTTGATGTGCTTGAAACGATCCATGTCCAGGAACAGCAGCGCGACCTGCCTGCCGTGGCGCTGCGCCAGACCGATGGCCAGCGAAAGACGTTCCGTCATCAGCAAGCGATTGGGCAAGCCGGTGAGAACGTCGTGCTGAGCCAGATGGGCCATCTTGAGCGTCATGGCTCGCGATTGGCTGACGTCGTGGAAGACGATCACCGCGCCGGTCACCTGACCGTAGCGGTTGTGGATGGGCGCGGCGGAATCCTCGATGGCGGACTCGACTCCATCGCGGCGCACCAGTACACAATCGGCAATCAGCCCGACGCTCCGGTCCTCCTCGATGGCGCGTTGGGCTGGATTCGCAGCGGCCTGGCGTGTCGTGCCGTCGATGATCGTGAACACCTCGGCAAGTGGCCGGCCCAGCGCCTCCTCGCGAGACCATCCGGTCATCGCTTCGGCCACCCGATTCAGGTAGCTGACCTTGCCCAGAATGTCCGTGCTCAGCACCGCGTCACCAATGGAGTTGAGGGTGACCTGGGCGCGCTCCTTTTCCTCGAACAAGGCCTCTTCCGCCGCGCGCAACACGAATTCCAGCGACTTGCGCACGCTGATGTCTTCGACGGTCTGCACCTGTGCCATCCCTCCGACGCTCAGGGGGGCCGCGTTCAGGCGCATCCAGACGACGCCCCCGTCTTCGCGCAGGAAGCGGACCTCCGAGTGGAAGGGTACCTGAGCGCGCGCGGCGGCGTGCCACGCGGCAAGAGCCCGCTGGCGATCTTCCGGGTGGATCGCCGAGTTCCAGTTCGTGCCCAGCGTCTGCGCGAAGCTGCGCCCTGATATCTTGTGATACGCGGCATTGCTATAGACGCAAACTCCGTGCGCGTCGGAGACGAATATGCCCAGGGGTGAGGCATCGCTGATCGCGCGGAAGAGCGCCTCGCTATTGCGCAGCGCGTCCTGGTTTTCCTTGTCGCCCGCCGCGGCGGAGATCGGAATCAGGGCATTGGGCGCTGCCTCGAGCGATCGAGAAGCGGCGGCATCGTCGTCGACAAGACGCACCAAGGGCGGGGCGTTGCTCATGGCCTGAGCTGCGAGGACTCGATGTCGTTCCGTGAGGAAAGGGCGCTGGTCAACCTCGGCCGCCCCGCACTCACGCCAACCCGGAAGGGACACCTTGCTGTGCGTTCGCTGGTGCGACGACCGGTCGCGCGCGTTGGCGGCATCCTACTTCTTGTCGTCCTTGGCAGCGTCCTGGATGGCCGCACCGGCTTTCTCCACCTGCTGTCCAGCCTTCTCCACCACCTTGTCGACTTCCTCACCGGCTTTCTCGACCTGCTGTCCAGCCTTCGCTACCATCTTGTCAATTTCCTTTCCTGCCTGCTCTGCCGGGCCTTCCGCTTCGTGCTTCTGGCAACCGGGTAATGCCAGGAGCAGGCCGCTGACGAGCAAGACTGCGCTGATTGATCCGCCGAGTTTCATTTCTAATTCCTCCTGGGAGTTCTGGTAAATCGATTGGCCCGCAGCGACGGCGACCAAGAGGGTCACGTTGGCTGCAGGACCAGAGTAACCAGCGGGCGCGAGGCACCTGCCGGAGAGGCGAGGATGACGCGCTGCGCGTCACTTCTTGCCGACGTCGTGGCCGATCACGCCGCCGACGGGGGCACCGCCGACGGTTCCGACGCTGCTGCCGTCCGGAAGATTGGCGACGCCGATGGCGCCGGCACCGGCGTCGATGCTGGTACCCTTGTCCAGCGCCACCATGTCGGCACAGCCACCAAGGCCGAACAGAACAAGCGCAGCGATTGCGCTGCACCAAACTTTTCGAATCATTTTCATGGGCTTGCCTCGTGGTGAAAGGTGGTGTTTCTTGCGGGTTTAGTGGTCGACTACGGCTACGACCTGCGGAACTAACCGTTCGTTCGGCCACGCGGACGCGACTTGCAGGCGTCGCGCAATCGTTGCACGTTTGCCGGCCTGGATCGCTTCAGGCTAGGCAGAACCGCCGTCTTGCTCTGTCTGCCAGCGAACATAGTCACGATCGAGGCGGGTGGTGGCTTGTGCCACGCCGCACCGCTTGCCGAGCGTTCTCTGCACGCTGGCGCGCATGGCGGTTCGGTGGCGGCTAAAAGCGGTCAGGCGAGTTCGTTGATCGCGCTCTGGATGGCGTCGTCCACGAGTTGCCGATCAGCGGGGGCATCGCCGAGGATGGTCTCCCATTGAAGGCGCACATAGCTCGAACGGCTGCGACTCTTCAGCACCAGGGTCTGCCGTCCGCGCGCCTCGCCGACTGCGAAGTCGGTGGCGTAGCCGAGCAGCTCGTGCACGCCGTGCTTCCACATTCCGGTCTGAACGGCAGCGATGATCGCCGCCATGCGACGATGAAACTCCAGAGCCACTTCGGTGGTGAATTGATTCTTGTCCATGCGGTTTCCAGTGACTGATTGACAATTAAGAGCAGAGGGCGACGGTGGCACGCGTAAGGCCGATCCACCGCTTCTCGCCATGAGCATCTCGAGAGCCTGCGCCGAACGCCCGCGGGCATCTGTGCGCTGCTGCACACAGCCAATAGGGGGCGTGTATAGTCAACCCCCTCGAATCTTCAAGCCCAGCGCATCGGCGAGCTCGTCCGATGGCTGCTGATTATTGGGTGAACCGCCATGCCCCCGCATCCCGTGATGTCTGCTACCCATGACCCGCGCCAGAACCACCTGCTCGCCGCCCTGCCGGCTGACGAATACGCGCGCCTGCTTCCCAATCTGGAGTTGGTCCCGATGCCACTCGCCGAGTCGCTCTACGAGTCCGGTATCCAGATGCGCCATGTCTATTTTCCCACCACCTCCATCGTCTCCCTGCTCTATGTCATGGAGGACGGCTCATCCGCTGAAATCGCCGTCGTCGGCAACGAGGGAATCGTCGGCGTGTCGCTGTTCATGGGCGGCGAAAGCACGTCGAGCCGGGCCGTGGTGCAAAGCGCCGGCCATGCCTACCGCTTGAAGGGCCAGCTGCTGAAGAACGAGTTCTATCGCGCCGGCCCGATGCAGCGCCTGTTGCTGCGGTACACCCAGGCGCTGCTGACCCAGATGGCGCAGACGGCGGTGTGCAACCGCCATCATTCGCTCGACCAGCAGCTGTGCCGCTGGCTGCTGCTCTCCCTCGACCGCCTGCCCTCGAACGAGCTGATCATGACGCAGGAACTGATCGCCAACATGCTCGGCGTGCGCCGCGAAGGCGTTACCGAGGCCGCCGGAAACTTGCAGCGGGCCGGCATGATCGTGTATCAGCGCGGGCGCATCACCATCCTCGACCGGGCGGCTCTGGAGGCGCGCTGCTGCGAGTGCTACGCGGTCGTCAGGAAGGAGTTCGAGCGCCTGCTTCCCGAGGTGATCGCCCGCTAACGGCCATGACCGTTCCCCCCTCTTCCCCAACCCTTCTCCCGCGAGGGGAGAAGGAAGCTTCGTGAGTCGCTTGCGCGACTTTCGCACCAAGCCGAAGGATTGGCTGCCGTCGCAATCGTTGCCGCGGTATCGCGGTAACCGGTAACTGCGCGGCGTCAGGCCCTACGTGCCGAGGCGGTGCAAAGGCGCGCGATG
>JEMX01000158.1:3209-3430 GCA_000585055.1 Candidatus Accumulibacter appositus | reverse complement strand
GCCGAGCTGAAGTTCGCCGGCTGGGACATGATCATCGTCGAAGGCAAGGCGCCGACGCCGGTCTATCTGCACATCGAGAACGAACGCGCCGAGCTGCTGCCGGCGGACGACCTGTGGGGAACGACCGTCTGGTCGACCGAGGCGACGCTCAAGAAGCGTCACCAGGATCCGCTGCTGCGCGTTTCGAGTATCGGTCGCGCCGGTGAGAATCAGGTCCTCTT
>JEMX01000158.1:2882-3008 GCA_000585055.1 Candidatus Accumulibacter appositus | reverse complement strand
GGCCAGGGCCTGCCGACCTACGGCACGCAGGTGCTGATGAACGTGATCAACGAGATGGGCGCCTTGCCGACGCGCAACCACCGCGACGTCGAGTTCGAAGGCGCACGCAAGATCTCGGCCGAAGCG
>JEMX01000158.1:2439-2582 GCA_000585055.1 Candidatus Accumulibacter appositus | reverse complement strand
GCGGTGATGGAGCTCTACGACCTGGGCATCCTGAGCAAGGAAGAAATCGGCCTCGAGGCGCCGTTCGGCTCGGCCGAAGCCCTGTGCAGACTGGCCGAGATGACCGCGCGTGGCGAAGGCTTCGGCAAGATCCTCGGTCAGGG
>JEMX01000158.1:1968-2204 GCA_000585055.1 Candidatus Accumulibacter appositus | reverse complement strand
AAGGCCTTCCAGGACGCCACCGCGGTCGTCGATTCCAGCGGGCTGTGCGTGTTCACCACCTTTGCGTGGACGATGAACGACATCCAGCCGCAGATTCAGGCGGCGTGCGAAGGCGACTGGTCGCAGGATGCGCTGCTGCAGATGGGCGAGCGCATCTGGAATCTCGAACGCGACTTCAACCTCGCTGCCGGGATCACCGGCAAGGACGACACGCTGCCGCCGCGGCTGCTCAACGA
>JEMX01000158.1:0-1788 GCA_000585055.1 Candidatus Accumulibacter appositus | reverse complement strand
CGGCCGGGGTCGTTGCCGCCGAGACGCTGCGCCGCGCCGACGCGCAGGCCGAAATCACCCTGATCGGCGACGAAGCCGAACCGCCGTACTCGCGGATGGCCATTCCCTACCTGCTGAGCGGCAAGATCGGCGAGGCCGGCACCTACCTGCGCAAGGACGCCGATCACTTCGAACGCCTACGCATCAAGTTGGTGCACGGCCATGCCGCGGCGCTCGACGCCGGCCAGCAGACCGTCACCCTGGCCGACGGCAGCACCCTCGCCTGGGACCGGCTGCTGATTGCCAGCGGCGCGCATCCGGTACGGCCGCCGATTCCCGGCATCGACCTGCCACAGGTCCTGTCGTGCTGGACCCTGGCCGACGCGCGCCGGATTGCCGCCGCCGTCGCGCCGGGGGCGCGCGTTGTGCAGATGGGCGCCGGCTTCATCGGCTGCATCATTCTTGAGTCGCTGGCCGCCCGCGGCCCGCAACTGACGGTCGTCGAAATGGGCGAGCGGATGGTGCCGCGCATGATGGACGAGGTGGCCGGGGCGATGATCCGTCGCTGGTGCGAAGGCCAGGGCGTGCAGGTGCGCACGGCACGGCGAGTGGTGTCCATCGAACAGGCGGGCGAGGCCTTGCGGGTCAGTCTCGACGACGGCGAAATCCTCGAGGTCGACGCGCTGATCAACGCCACCGGCGTCAAGCCGAACGTCGATTTTCTCGCCGGCAGCGGCGTCGCCGTCGATCAGGGCATTCTCGTCAATGACTCGATGCAGACCAGCGTCGCCGGCATCTACGCCGCCGGTGACGTCGCCGAGGCGGTCGAGTTCGCGACCGGGCGTCGCGTGGTCAATGCCATCCAGCCGGACGCCGTCGAGCAGGCGCGCATTGCCGCGCTGAACATGGCCGGCCAGGCGGCCGCCCTGCCGGGCACCTTCGTCTTCAACGTTCTCGACACCATGGGCCTGATCTCCGCGTCGTTCGGGCAGTGGCAGGAGTTCCCCGGTTGCAGCTGCGCACAGTTGCTCGACGAAGCCGGGTTTCGCTACCTGCGGCTGGTCTTCGACGGCGAGCAACTGGTCGGCGCCAACAGCATCGGTCACACCGAGAACATCGGTGTCCTGCGCGGCCTGATCCAGGGTCGGGTCCGCCTTGGCGACTGGAAGGCGCGCCTGCTGGCCAATCCGCTGCTGCTCAGTGAAGCCTATCTCGCCAAGGGCCTGGCGGCGACGCACTGATGCCGATCACGCTCAAGCTGTACGCCTTTCTTTCCGATTACCTGCCGGCGGAAGCGCGGCGCAGCAACGCCGTCGCCCTCGACGTTCCCGACGAAACCACCGTCGCAGCGCTGATCGCCAGCCGGGCGCTGCCGCCGCGCCTGGTGCACCTGGTTCTACTCAATGGCCAGTTCGTTCCCCCGCCGGAGCGTGGCGCGCGTACGCTGAGCGCTGGCGATGTGCTGGCGATCTGGCCGCCGATCGCCGGCGGCTAGGCTTCCGGGACCCGGTGCTGCGGCAATTCGCGATGACCCTGGCGCTGCCCGAGTTCAGCCGCCAGCTGCAGCCTATGCTGCCCGGCTGGCAGGTGCGGCAGCCGGCCGACGGTTGCTGGTTGCTGCACCGGGCCGGGCGCAGCGTGGACATCCGCTGCCGTCCCCTGCCGGCGCTGCAGCTCGGCATCCTGCAATTGCCGCGCCTCGACGTGTCGATCGCCTTCGCCGGCGGCAGCGCCGAAGAGCAGGCCGCGTTCATCGCCGACTTCCAGCGCCATTTCCGACGCGGCGGTGGCTGATGTGATAGCATTCTT
>JEMX01000157.1:317-1498 GCA_000585055.1 Candidatus Accumulibacter appositus | reverse complement strand
ACGAGCATCGGGCCGGCGTAGCCCGGGATCCCGACAAGGCGTCGCCGCTCGCCCGGCGCCAGCGTCACCTGCCAGACCGGCAGACGATCCTGCAGCCACAGCCACGGTCCCAGTCCGCGCGGCGGCTCGCCCTAGAAGGCCGGGCGGCGCCCGCTCGCGGCAGCCACCGCAAGTGCTGCCGCGCGTACCTCGCCGGGCACCGCGCTGCGCAGTACCAGCACCAGGGCGCCGTCCTCGCGCAGGCCGGACAGGGCGCCGTCCTCGCGCAGGCCGGAAGCCTGGTTGCGCGCCGCCGCCAGCGTCGAATCCGGCAGCATTGGCAGCACCCCTTCGGCATCGCCTACCCCGTCGAAGCGACCCGCGTAGCCGGCCAACGCCATCACCAATGGCAGCGGTGTGCGCACGCTGCGCTCGCACAGGGGCCGTTCCTCGGGCTCGAGCTGAACCAGGCCGCTGCGCCGCGCCGGGCCTTCCGCGAGCAAGGCCAGCGCGTGCACTTCGCCGAGCCGCTCGCACAAACTCGCCAGCAGCCCGAGCGTGGGGCGTGCTCCGCCGACCGGATGCTGCAGCCAGATAAGCGAGCGCGCGGCCATCGGGACGAGCTCTGCAGCGCAGGCGAGCGCGGTGGCCAGCGTTTCGGGCAAGCTTAGTCCATCGCGAGCGGCGAGTGCGTAGAGCGCACGGTCGGGCGCCGGCGGGTCGGCAAGCCAGGCAGAGATCAGTGCCTGCACCGCTGCCTCGCGACCCCGGGCCGCGGGAGCCAGACTCGCGGCACAGTCATCGGCCAGGCGACCGAGCGCTCCGAGCCAGGTCGCCTCGGCCCCTTGCGCCGCGATGCAGTCGGTGGAGAGCAGCGCGAAGGCCAGTTCGGCGAGCCGCGGCAGGGCCACCCGATGTTCTGGGCCACCCGATGTTCTGTGCCTGGGCTCGCCGCGGACAGATGCTCGGGCCGGTTCATGGATCGTCCCGCCCGTAATGGAAGCGCAGCACCCGCCCCAGCCAGGGCACCCAGCCGGGGTCGATGTCGAGGCCGGCGCGGCGGACACGCAGGTCGACCGCGTCGATGGCTTGCCAGACATCGACGTGCGTGGCGGTGATGGCAATTCTCGCCGGACGGCAGACCAGCGAGTAAAGACCGATGCCGACATCGCGGCGCAAGAGCCTGCGGCAACGCCCAAGCC
>JEMX01000157.1:0-290 GCA_000585055.1 Candidatus Accumulibacter appositus | reverse complement strand
CCTCGCCATCGGCCACGCTGTCGGCCGCCAGCGGCAGGCCACACAGGAGCCACAGCGGGTCGTCGTCGGCAATCGGCAGTCGCCGCAGCAGGGTCGCGAAGATGCGCTGCGGCAGATCGTTCGGCCGCGCGTCTTCACCGATGGCGTCGGCCACGCCGAGTCGGGTGAGCAGGGGCACGAGGAACAGCAGGCCGCCAGCGGCGGTTGCCGCGTCCATGCGTCTCGGCGCGGCGCGGTGATCGATGGCCGGCGGAAAAGCGTCGGCGGGCGGCGCGGGTAACTCGTTGCCG
>JEMX01000156.1 GCA_000585055.1 Candidatus Accumulibacter appositus | reverse complement strand
ACATCACCGCTCGCTCAAAACGTCAAACCCACCGCCCGTTCCACACGAAACGACATAGACCCTCAGTTGAGCCAGAGTAGTTATGAACTGAACACCCTGTTCGCCCTGGCCAACATCGCAACCGTAAAGCAGGAAATCCCCCGAGCTTGTCAGGCTGCTGCCAATGCTGCCCAGCTGACTACTGTATGTAGCGAGGTTGATGTTGGTCAGAACAGTCGTGCCGAGATAAAGGGTAGCCGGTGAGCCATGCGACAGAATCTGAATGGAGTCGAGAGCGCTGTAGTTCGCCAGCGTTGCCTGCATCTGATCGATGCCATCTCGGTGAGCGTCGAGCAGAAACCATTCGCTGTCCGCTGGCATGCTGTTAAGCAGAGATTGATAGTCCGCAACGCGGGAATCGACGAAAAAAATGTGGCGCGTGCCCATGACAGCTTCTCCCAGAGTTCAAGAAAAATGGCCTCGTCTGCGGTGATGCGGCGAATCGAGTTCGCATCATCACGGCAGGACGAATCGGTCCCAAGTACATGAGATTGCTGTAGATCTGGGAAAACTGTGGCGCTGATATCGGCACGAACGTGCCTGAACAGAGGCAACCCAGCCACCCTCCTGAACTTCAGGTTAGGGCCTGCAGCTTTGCGTCCGGGGCTTTCACCCCGTTTGCCATTTATCTCGTGGGGCTATGCTATCCAGCTGTTTCTGCCGCAGGGTTGACCTAAGTCAAAACCAAGCGGATTGGTGCTGCGCAGGCGCGCGAGACCGCAGCTCAAAGCGCTTGATCATCACCGGCTGTGATGTGCAACTTGATCAGATGCTGCAGCACCGCCATCAGAGCTGCCGCCGTGAGGCCGAACATCACCACCCCGGTGGCCGCTTCGAGCGGACCGAGCAATTTCCAGCGTTCGCTCATCACCACGTCACCATAGCCCAGGGAAGTGAAGTTGACCGCCGAATGGTAGATCGCCTGGTACAAGTCGTCGAACTCACCCAGACTCAGGAAAAGTGTCCCCCAGATCGCCATCTGCAGAAAGTTTCCGCCCATCATGATGATCATCACGATCAACAACGGGCAAACGCCGGCAATCCAGCCGACGCGCAAGGGGCTGCGATCGGCCTGCCGCAAGTAGTAGCGAACGCTCCAGAAGGTGACCGTGGCCTGTAGCACCAGACACCCCAACATGGTCGGCAAGCCGATCGCCAGATTCTTCAGTACCATGCCACCCTCCGCAATTCATCCGTGGCGGAAAAACAGCGCCTCGGATCGTGAAGCCCGCCAACGTTCCAGAGCCCAGACCGTTGCCCAGGCATATAGCGACACCCCGACAAAAAGCGCGACACGACTCGCCGACGCTTGCCAAACGTCCTTGCCACTGGCGCTGTCCTCGATTGCCGGTCCGAGCAGGATGAGCATTGTCATCAGGGCATTGCTCCAGAATGAGGGAGAAAATGCGCTCGCCCTGACCCCGAAAATACGCGCGCCGCTCCACAGGGCGGCCCCCGTGACCCAGAGCATCAGCATCCACAGGTTGGGCCACGCGGACAAGCCGAACCAGACCAGCACCGCCATCCAGGCACCCATCAGCGTCGAGCCGACCAATTCCTGCCCTGCCGATCGGGCGCGGGCAGAACCCGCCTGCTGCGCCAGCGCGACCGTCTTCATGATCGCTGCCAGATAGAAAGACGGATTGCTCAGCGCCAGGACAAACACCGGCAGGACAATCAGCGTCGCCCGCAGGGCGATCCAGCTCGCCGCCTCGCGGCCGACAGGCGGTGGCTTTGCGCTCCTGCCCGGGAGTTCGGGAGGGTCGGGAAAGAAAGCGTGGGAAACGCCATTGACGACAACCCCGACCAGAACCCCGGCCACCAAGGCGACGCTGATCACCGTCACCAGCGCCTGCTCCGCCACCCCGGCGACCGGCACCAGGGTGAACGAGACGACCAGAACCATGGTCAGCGGATTGGCACTGCGCAGGCCAAAGAAGAACAGCGCGTAGAGCACGGCGCCAGTCAGCATGACGCCACTCAGCGCATAGTGCTGCAACAGCGGCACCATCAGCACACCACCGACGAGCAGTGCGCCGAGCAATACGGCGACCACGAAACCCTTGAGCATCGGCAGCGGTGGCCCCGGCTTGCAGAGCATCATCACCGCCAAGAGACAGACCACGAATGGCACCGGCAGCATCAGGCCATAGGCCAGCAGCACCGCCAGAAACAACCCGATTGCCAAGCGCAGAGCAGCCTTGTCGGCACGCGTCATCAGCCGTTGCTCAATAGAGATACGAGAGCAGGCTCATCAGCCTGATATAGCCAGCCCCGAGGAAATTCATCAGCGGATGATCGCCGGTATAGACCAGCACCTCGGCCTGGCCGCCAATGCGGATGCCACGCAATCGCTCATGCTCGCCAGGGTCGAACTCCACTGCCACCGGAAAGCGCTGCGCCTGGCGCAACCAATCGCGGCTGTTGTCGATGGTCGGCAGCGTACCTGGCTGCGCCGGTTTTCCGGAACTGACGCCGCTGCCGACACTGCGCACGCGGCCCTTGAACACTTCCCCAGGCCACACGTCGAGCACGATGGCGACCTCATCGCCCGCGTCGACATGGCCCAGATTGTTCTCGGTGAGGTCGGCATTGATCCAGAAATCGTGGATCGTGATCAAGGTCATCGCCGGCGCCCCGGCCTGGGCAAACTGCCCGACTTCGGTACGCAGATCGGTGACCAGACCGCGAGCGGGCGCCACCACCCGCGTGCGCGCCAGATCAAGCTCGGCCTTCTCGATGGCCGCACGCGCACTGAGCAACTGCGAGTTGCTTTCATCGCTCTCGCCGGCCGACTCCAGCGCCCGGCGCAGGTCGGCCTCGGCCGCCTTTTCCTGGCTGCGCGCCTGCACCCGGGTCGCCTGCGCGCTCTCCAGGCGGCGCACGGAAATGGCGCCGGGGTCCTCGGCATAGAGTTTTTCCTGCCGCGTCGCATCCTTCTCGGCCTTGATGTGATTGGCCTGCGCGGCCTGCAGCGAGGCCCGTGCCGCCTCAACCGCTGCACGCGCCGCATTCACCGAACGGCGTACCGATTCATAGTCCGAGCGCGCGCGTTGCAGGGCGATCTGGTACTGGCTCGGGTCGATGTCGAAGAGCGGCTGGCCGCGCTGCACGTCATCGTTGTTCTTGACATGCACGCTCAGCACCTTGCCCGCCACCTCGGCCGCCACCGGCACGACAAAAGCCTGCACCCTGGCTTGCGAGGTGTAGGGGGTCAGGCGATCGGCAGCAAAATACCAAAGAAGACTGGCGACGATCAGCGCGACGACGATCAGCGAGCCGATCCGCGTCCCGGTGCCTGGCTTCTCCGCAGGAGGCTCCGGCGCAGCAGGCGCTGGCGCCTCGGTGGGCGTTACGGCTTGTTCACTCATTGCTCTCTCTCAAGGTTTTGCACGCCTGCCGGCACGGAGCGGGATGCGGGCGGCAGGGGCGTACTCAACATCTCCTGCCAATCGCTGCGCTCGCCCATCGTCTCGCGCGTGGCGTCATCGAGCAAGGGACGCCCGCGTCCGGCCTGCCAGCCACCACCCATCGCCTTGTAGAGGGCGATCATGCTCTTGGCGACATCACCGAGCGCATTGACCTCACGCTCCTGCTGGCCGAACAGCGCGCGCTGCGAATCGAGCACCCGTTCGAAACCGGTCAGTCCTTCCCGGTACTGGATATTCGCAATCGCCAGCGAGCGCCGCGCCGCGGTCACCGCTTCGGCGAGCAACAGCGTCTGCTCACGGCCCTTGGCAAATGCAACTGCGGCATCATCGACCTCACGAGCAGCGCTCAGGACCGTCTCCTGGTACTGCTCGAAGAGCTGCTGGAAGCGGGCATCCTGGACCAGAACCTGATTGCTCAAGCGGCCATGGTCGAAAACGTTCCATGTCAGGCTGGGGCCGATTGCCCAGTCGAGGGTATTTCGCGAAGCGCTCAGGGAGGTCCCCGAGACGCCCAGCGAACCGAGCAGACTGATCGCCGGATAGAGCTCGGCTTCACTGACGCCAATCAGCGCGGATTGGGCCGCCAGTCGCATCTCGGCTGCCCGTACATCCGGGCGGCGGCGCAGCAGATCGGCAGGCAGGTCCGCAATCAGCTCGAGTTGCGCGTTGGGAATGCGGCCCCGACCGGCGGCCATTTCGGGCAGCGGTCCGGGGGCTCGGACCAGCAGCGTGGCGAGCGCGTTCTGCGCCTGCCGCAGCAAGTTCTCAAGCTGCGGAATGGCGGCCAGCGTACTCAGATACTGGGTTTTGGCCTGCTGCACGTCGAGTTCGGAGTCATTGCCACTCTCGAAGCGCCGCTCGGTGATTTGCAGGCTGCGCGCTTGCAGGGCAGCATTCTCGCCGGCGATCTGCAAGCGTACCTCGAGAGTGCGAATCGACGCATACAGCGTCGCGACCTGCGCGGCCATCAACACCTGCACGTCATCATACTGCGCCAGGCTGGCAAAATAGCTGGCATCGGCGGCCTCGATACTGCGCCGGAACTTGCCCCAGAAGTCGAGCTCCCAGCCGATACCGAAGCCCAAGTCATAGCTGGCGAAGGCGCTGTTCGGCCCCCCGTCCTGACGCTGGCCGACACGTAGCGCCTCGCCGCTGATCTGCTGCACCTGCGGGTAGAGCGTGCTGCCGGCGATACCGAGATTGGCACGCGCTTCGAGAATCCGCAGCCCGGCAATGCGCACATTCGGATTCCTGTGCAGCGCCTCGTCGATCAGCGCATCGAGCACCGGATCGTCGAGGCTGCGCCACCATTCCTGACTGACCGCCGAGGAACTCCCTTTTCTCTCCACGGGCAACGCGGCCAGCGATCCACCCGACCAGCCGGCCAGCCAGGAGGGCAGCAGCGGCGGCTTGAAGTCAGGCCCCACCGTGGTGCAGGCGCTAAGTACCATTGCCCCGCTCACGGCCAGCAGCCGAGCAACTGTTCGAATCACCGCCACCCGTCGGCTGCCTCAGGCGACCGGCAGCGAATCATCCTCTGCCGGTTCCACCTCGTCGCGTGCTTCCACCCAGCCCATGAAGATCTGGTAGCCCAGGGCCAGCAAGGTCGCGCCGACGAACATGCCGAGGATGCCAGTGGCGGCCATGCCGCCCAGTGCACCGAGCAGGACCACCGGCATCGGCGCATCGACGCCGCGACCTAACATCAATGGCTTCAGCACATTGTCGGCCATGCCGGCAACGACCAGCAGAACGCTGTAACTGACCGCGGCGACCGTCTCATAGTCTCCCATGGTCCACATGTAGCCAATCGCCGGCAAGGTGATCAGCAGCGCGGGAACCTGGGCGATGCCCAGCAGAAGCATCAGCAGCGCCAGCACTCCGGCCCACGGAATGCCGGCGACCAGCAAGGCCAGGCCGACGATGATCGCCTGGATGAATGCCACCCCGATGACGCCCATGGCCACCGCACGCACCGTTGCCGTCGACAGCGTGTTGAGTTCTTCACCGCGCGCCTTGCCCACTACACGATCGAATATCGCCCGTGCCCCCCGCTCTCCCGACTCGCCGAAGGCCATGATCACGCCCGCAATGATGAACGAGAACAGAAACATCAGCATGCCGCTACCGATGCTGGCTACCATCCCCAGGGCTTTCTTGGCCAGGTCGCCGATTTGCGGTTGCAACTTCTGCATGAACGCCGGCAGGTCCGAGTGCGCCATCGACCAGGCGGCCGCAAGCTTCTCACCGACCAGCGGCCAATCGGCCACTTTTGCTGGCGGCGCCGGGATCGCGAAAGTATTGTCTTTGATGCTGCCAATCAGCTGATGAATCGAATCGCCCATTGAACTGGCCAGCAGGGCAGTCGGCACGACAATCAAAGCGATGCCCGCCAGGACCAGCAGAGTTGCCGCACGTCCCTGCCTGCCGCCGAGGCTCCCGGCGAGCTTCTGATGCAGCGGATAGAGGGTGATCGCCAAAATCAACGCCCACATCATCAAGCCCAGAAAGGGCGAGAAGATCCGGTAACACAGCATCACCAGGGCAATGACCAGGCCGGCTCGGATAAACACATCCAGGAGCTTGTCGGACAGGCGCTTCTCGAGTGCGAGATCGGGCTTGAATGGCCTATTCATGGGCAGTTTCCTTTCCGAAAGGTCGGCATCCACAGGATGCGGGTCGTCTGACTTCAGGGCACGCCGCCGGGAAGACTCGCAGCGGGCAGCCCCCCCCAACCAGGCAGCAGTCCGAAGCTGGCGGCGGGAGAGCTCCGTATCTGCGCTACACGTCCGCCGCCGACCATGACGCACGTCATAATAACCGCCCCGCCGACGCTTGTCGCGCAGCCTTGCCGGGCAGTCACGGAACCGGGGTCTCAGGCACGTGTGCGATACGGTTCCTCGAATTCAAGGAAGTCGTGCTCGGCCAGCGCGTCCGCGGTCCAGGCAACGACCCCCGGCAGCACCTGCACGCGCTCGACATAGGCGGCAATCGCAGCCGGAACCGGAACCGCGTAGCTCACCAGACGCTTGACCACCGGCGCGAAAAAAGCGTCGGCGATGGAAAACTCGCCGAACAGCATCGGCCCGCCGTGCGCGCTCAGCAACTCGCTCCACATCTGCACCAGCCGATCGACGTCGGCACGCACCGACGGGTGCTCGCGCAAGGCCCGTCGCCCCACCTCGGGCAAGGAGGCTTCAATGTTCATCGGGAAATGGCTGCGCAAGGCACCGAAACCGGCGTGCATCTCGGCACAGACGCTGCGCGCGCGGGCGCGCGCTTGCCGCTCGGCGGGCCACAGCGCTCGCTCGGGGTACTTCTCGGCCAGGTACTCGGCAATCGCCAGGGTGTCCCAGACCGCGAAACCGTCGTCCACCAGCACCGGCACGCGGCCGGCCGGACTGTGATGGGCGAGTTCGGTCTTGAACTTAGAGTCGGGCGTGAAGGCATCGAAACGAAGCATCACCTCTGCGAACGGAATCTCCGCCTGGCGCAGCAGCACCCAGGGGCGCATCGACCAGGACGAGTAGTTCTTGTTGCCAATATAGAGCTGCATGGACATGCTGATGACCTTTCATTGACGGGACAATCGCGTAGCCGCTGCCGAACTCGGGGTGCAGAGCGCACTCCGGGCACTCGCGGCCCTTCTCAGTGATGGAAACCGGAAGCCTCCGCGGCGCTCAGCAGCGCCGGCAGCCGGTGTTTGGCAAAGTAATCGAGTGCGCGCTGCATGTCGTCCACCAGCAGCGTCGCCAGATCGCGGCTGACCCCGTGACGGACGAGAATCCGCTGGATCACCAGATCCTGACGATTGGCCGGCAAGGCATAGGCGGGCACCTGCCAGCCACGACTGCGCAAGCGGTCAGCCAGATCGTAAAGGCTGAAGCCCGGATCGGCCCCCTCCTTCATTTTCCAGCACAAGGCCGGGATCCCCGCGTCGCGGTCGCCGTCGTAGATAATCTCGAAAGGCCCAAGCTTGGCGATTTTAGTGGCCAGGTAAGCGGCCGTATCGTAGCAGGCGCCGTGAATCTTGGCATAGCCCTCCCTGCCCAGACGCAGGAAATTGTAGTACTGGCAGACGACCTGCCCGCCCGGCCGCGAGAAGTTCAGGGCGATGTCGCGCATATTGCCACCCAGGTAATTCACCCAGAAGATCATTTCCTCGGGCAGGTCGGCGGCTTCGCGCCAGATCACCCAGCCAACACCGAGTGGCGCCAGACCGAACTTGTGCCCCGAGGTATTGATCGACTTGACGCGCGGAAGGCGGAAATCCCAGACCAGATCCGGCGCACAGAAAGGCGCCAGGAAAGCACCGCTGGCGCCGTCGACGTGCATCGGGATGTCCAGCCCCTGCTCGTTTTCCAGCCGGTCGAGCGCGTCAGCGACCGCCTTGACCGGCTCGTACTGGCAGGTGAAGGTCACCCCCAAAGTCGGCACGACGCCGATCGTGTTCTCGTCGCAGCGTTTAAGGACTTCCTCGGGAGTCATCAGCAGGCGTTCGCCTTGGAGGGGAATTTCGCGCAGTTCGATGTCCCAATAGCGAGCGAACTTGTGCCAGCAAATCTGCACCGGACCGGTGATCAAATTCGGCTTGTCAATCGGCTTGCCGGCCGCCTTTCGCCTCCCCTCCCAACGCCGCTTCATGGCCATGCCACCAAGCATCGCCGCTTCGCTCGAACCGGTCGTCGAGCAGCCGACGGTGTTTGCGGCCGCCGGCGAGTTCCAGAGGTCGGCGAGCATATGCACACAGCGCGCCTCGATTTCGGCGGTCTGCGGATACTCGTCCTTGTCGACCATGTTCTTGTCCATGTCGACCATGTTCTTGTCCATGCACTCGTCCATCAATTGATGGACTTCCGGCTCGGCCCAGGTCTGGCAGAAGGTGGCCAGATTCTGGCGGGCATTGCCGTCGAGCATCAGCTCGTCATGGACCACCGAGTAGGCATGGCGCGGATCGTGTTCCGACGCCGGGAACCTGTACTTGGGCATGCTGACCGACAAATCGGCCGAGGCGTACACCTCGTCTTCGAGCTTCTCGCGAACCTTGTCTTTCTCATGTAAGGCCATGCTGTTTTGCCTTTCACTAATAGATGAGGGGACTTGTCACTCGTCGAAACAGGTCTCGTGCCGTGCTCCAGCGATGCTCCTGATCCCGCGCCGAAGCAAGCGCTGCCACCTGCCCGGCCTCAGTGCGCCTGGTCCCAGTTGGCGCCGACGCCGACGTCGACCAGCAGCGGCACGCGCAGCGTCGCCCACTCGGTCATCAGCCGCGGCAGTTCGCCGCTGACCCGTGCCAGCTCGCCGTCGGGAACCTCGAGCACCAGCTCGTCATGCACCTGCATCAGCAAGCGCGTCTGCAGGCGCTCGGCGTCGAGCCAGCCCTGGACGACGATCATCGCCGACTTGATCAGGTCGGCCGCCGAGCCCTGCATCGGCGCATTGATCGCCGCCCGCTCGGCGCCCTGGCGACGCGCGGCCTGACTGGAGCGGATTTCCGGGAGCCACAGCCGACGGCCGAACACGGTGTCGACATAGCCCTGTGTTTTCGCCATCTCGCGCGTCCGAGCCATGTAGCTGGCGACCCCCGGGTAGCGCGTGAAATAGCGCTCTATGTAGGCTTGCGCGGCGCTGCGCTCGAGGTCCAGCTGGCGGGCCAACCCGAACGCACTCATGCCATAGATCAGGCCGAAGTTGATGACCTTGGCAACGCGCCGCTGGTCCGGGCCAACGTCGGGCAGGCCGACGCCGAAGATTTCGGCCGCCGTCGCCCGATGCACATCCTCACCCTGCGCAAAGGCTTCGAGTAGGCGCGGGTCCTCCGAAAGGTGGGCCATGATCCGCAGTTCGATCTGCGAATAGTCCGCCGACACGATCGAGCTTCCCGCGGGCGCAATGAAGGCCGCGCGGATGCGCCTGCCTTCGGGCGTGCGCACCGGGATATTCTGCAGATTGGGGTCACTCGACGCCAGCCGGCCGGTTACCGCCACCGCCTGCGCGTAACTGGTATGCACGCGCCCGGTCTGGGCATTGACCATTTTCGG
>JEMX01000155.1:1555-1935 GCA_000585055.1 Candidatus Accumulibacter appositus | reverse complement strand
GGCTGATGCCGTAGTCGCCAAGATGGTTGGCGGCGACCTTGCCCTGCTCGAAGAGCGGCGCGACGAGTCCGTAGGCGATGCCGCGGTGGGCGACGCATTCGCCGACCGCGTACACCTTGGGATCGTAGGTCTGCATGGTGTCATTGACGACGATGCCGCGATTGCAATAAACCTAAATTCCTCTGTTAACCGCTTTCATAAGGCAGTAAAGGCGGCGGCAAGCGGAGCGGCCTCGCTTTCTTCGGTTTCGCCGCGAGGATCTTGCTGACGATGTAGCGGACGAGCGCCGGCCAGCGGCCGGCTTTTGGCAACTGAGGCGCAGATGCCAGAACATGGTCAAGCCCCTTGCGGATATTGGCGATCATCGCCTTGATCTGATC
>JEMX01000155.1:855-1517 GCA_000585055.1 Candidatus Accumulibacter appositus | reverse complement strand
GTGAGTAACAGACGCGACTGGCCGGCGTGCTGGGTCAGGCGGGCGACACCAGCGAGCAACATCGGACGGCTGGTGATCGCCTCCAGGCGTGCCTTCGGGTGCGCCAGGCGGACATACCAACTCCACCAGTTGTAGATCAGCGCTACGGCCCGCGCCGACAGGTTGCAACGTTCCAGGTCATGCGTGGTGTAGCCGCCCCAGCCCCACTGGTTCTTCAGCTCATCGAAGCCGTTCTCGCAATCCGCCCGATCGCGGTACAGCTGACCCATCGCTTCCAGCGAGTAGTCGGCGTTGGTGACCAGGACCGCATATTCCCAGAGTTTGGCCTTGTCTGAACGCTCAAGGAACTGCAGCTCTTGCTGCGGATTGTCGTTGCTCGCTTCGGCCGCCAGGCTGGACTTGACGCGCCGGCGCAGGACGACCACCCGCCGCTCGCAACTCCAGCCAGTCAAGCGGAGCTTGCCTTCGACAGCGTCAAAGCCTTGGTCTACGCTTTCCCAGTCGCCTTGCTTCCAGAGCCGCTCGATCAGGCGCTTGACCCCGGCGGTCTGCCGGAGTTTGAAGAGGTAGGGCTGCTCGATCTCTTCCATCTCCGCCATTACGCCTTCGTTGCCAAAGGCGTTGTCACCGCGCACCAGGGCGGGACGTTCCTCGGGGACGAG
>JEMX01000155.1:162-836 GCA_000585055.1 Candidatus Accumulibacter appositus | reverse complement strand
CGATCAAGGAGAAGGCGCAGACGGGGCAGACTATGTTTGGCGGCCGTGCTCTTTCCGCCTTGTACTTCAACGTCGAGCACGAGACGAACGTTGCCGATCCAATAGGTATGCAAGGTGTGACTTGGCCGGCCAGGCTTGGTGGGGTTGTAGCCGATCTCGGCCCCTGCTTGGTGGCCGTAGAGCAGTTTGACGGTGGTGTCGGCATCGAGGATCCAGGGGGTGCGCAGGGCTTCACCGGTGCTTTCGGCCAAGGCCGCGTCCATCCAGGCGGTGCTCTTTGCCAGCTGAGCGGCGCGGGCTGCACGTTCTTGGTCGCTGCAGCGCTTGGCTTGCTCGGGAGCCAGATGCGCCAGTGCGCGGCGCAGGCTTTCGTCGCTGATAATCTTGCTCATGCCGAGAATCTCTGGCGCGACGGCGTCGCCGCGCAATCCGGTGACGTGCGCATAGCGCCGTTGGCCATCCAGTACCGAGAGAAGCCAGGTGCCCAGGATGTTGACTACCGTCGGTGCGTTGGGGCTGCTGTAGTTCGTTGGACAGCCTTCCTTCCAGCGGGCGAATAGTCCGGAGACTTCGAGGAATTCGGCAAAGAACGCCAGTTGGCCCAGGGCGGTGGCGCTACCGCCTTCGTCCCAGCGGACGTGAAACCGGCCGCCGGGGGTGGCCACGCGCATTTC
>JEMX01000155.1:0-143 GCA_000585055.1 Candidatus Accumulibacter appositus | reverse complement strand
ACCGTTGCCGCTTGTGCCACTTCTTGCAAGGCGCTATCCACCGCCTTGACGACCCCTTTTTGCTCAAAATTCATCTCACCCATCGGGTGACTCTCCTCATTGGGCGAAAACCCTGGTCAGCACTGAGTTTGCATCAGTTTTCG
>JEMX01000154.1 GCA_000585055.1 Candidatus Accumulibacter appositus | reverse complement strand
CGCTGGCCGCCGGCTGCGGCGCGCCAGCAGCATCTTCGGGACCGGCCGCCTGAGCCCGCAGCATCTCGTAGGCCGACTCGCGATCGACCACTGCCTCGTAGTGGCCGTAGATTGTCGACGCCTTGATCACCGCCTGCCGCTCGTCGGCGGTCTGCGGCCCCATGCGCGAGGCCGGGGGCAGGACGAAGGCGCGCTCGACGACATTCGGCCGGCCCTGCGCGTCGAGGAAGGAGACCAGCGCTTCGCCGACGCCGAGTTCGGTGATCGCCGTCTCGGCGTCGAAACGCGGATTGGCGCGCAGCGTCTGCGCGGCCGCGCGGACGGCTTTCTGGTCACGCGGCGTGAAGGCGCGCAGCGCGTGCTGGACGCGGTTGCCGAGCTGGCCGAGAACGCTGTCGGGAATGTCGAGCGGATTCTGGGTGACGAAATAGACGCCGACGCCTTTCGAGCGAATCAGGCGCACCACCTGTTCGATCTTTTCCAGCAAGGCGGCCGGCGCTTCGCTGAACAGCAGGTGCGCCTCGTCGAAGAAGAACACCAGCTTCGGTTTTTCGACATCGCCGACTTCGGGCAACTGTTCGAAAAGCTCGGCCAGCAGCCAGAGCAGGAAAGTCGAGTACAGCCGCGGCGAAGTCATCAGCTTGTCGGCGGCGAGGATGTTGACCACTCCCCTGCCCTGCTCGGTCTGCATCAGGTCGGCGATGTCGAGCATCGGCTCGCCGAAGAAAACGTCCCCGCCCTGGTCGCCGAGATTGAGCAGGCCGCGCTGGATGGCGCCGATCGACGCCGCCGAGACATTGCCGTACTCGCTGCTGAAGCTCTTGGCATTCTCGCCGACGTGCTGCAGCATCGCCCGCAGATCCTTGAGGTCGAGGAGCAGCAGGCCGTTGTCGTCGGCAATCCTGAACACCAGTTGCAGGACGCCGGTCTGGGTATCGTTGAGGGTCAGCAGACGCGCCAGCAGCACCGGCCCCATGTCCGAAATCGTCGCCCGCACGGGGTGACCCTGCTCACCGAAGACGTCCCAGAAAGCGACCGGGCATTTCCTCGGCGTGTGCTCCTTGATGCCCAGCGCATCGAGACGGGCCTGCATCTTCGTCGAGACACTGCCCTCTGCCGCCAGACCCGAGAGATCACCCTTGACATCGGCCATGAACACCGGCACGCCGATCTCCGAAAAACGTTCGGCGAGCACCTGCAGGGTCACCGTTTTTCCGGTACCGGTGGCGCCGGTAATCAGGCCGTGCCGATTGGCAAGCGCTGGCAACAAGACCAGTTCGGTGTTTTCGTGCTTGGCGATGGCGAGGGGTTTGCTCATGGGCGACTCCGGAAAGTAGGACTGGGAGGGATGAGAGGGAATGACATTTCACGAGATGCTAGAATGCCGAGCTTGATTATCAACCATTTGCGAGCAGGTTTGTTGCCCCGGCAACACCTGCAGCAAGATCGCGATCAGTAGAGGTCAGCATGGCAGGACATTCCAAATGGGCAAACATCCAGCACCGCAAGGGTCGCCAGGATGAAAGACGCAGCGCATCCTTCTCCAAGATCGCTGCGGAAATCACCGTATCGGCCAAGATGGGCGGTGGCGATGCGGCCTTCAACCCGCGTCTGCGGGTGGCGATCGACAAGGCCAAAGGCGTCAACATGCCCAAGGACAAGATCGACAACGCGATCAAGAAAGGCACCGGCGAGCTCGAAGGCGTCGATTACGTCGAGATCCGCTATGAAGGCTACGGCATCGGCGGCGCCGCGGTGATCGTCGATTGCCTGACCGACAACAAGACCCGCACCGTCGCCGACGTCCGGCACGCGTTCAACAAATACGGTGGCAATCTCGGCACCGATGGCTGCGTCGCTTTTCAGTTCACCCACTGCGGACAGTTGCTGTTCGCCCCCGGCACCGACGAAACGGCACTGATGGAGGCGGCCATCGAAGCTGGCGCGGAAGATGTGCTCAGCAACGACGACGGCTCGATGGAAGTGATCACTGCGCCGGGCGCGTATTTTGCGGTCAAGGACGCGCTCGAAGCTGCCGGCTTCAAATCCGAGTACGGCGGCGTGACCATGAAAGCCGAGAACGAAACCCAACTCACTGGCGACGACGCGCAGCGCATGCAGAAGCTGATCGACGCGCTCGATTCGCTCGATGACGTCCAGGACGTGTTTACCAACGTGGTCATGGACAGCGACGGCGAGGAGTGAGCAGCCGATCTACTGCAACGCACCCACGGTCAAGGGGCTACCAACGGGCAGCGGCCGGGTTCCGGCAGGCAGCTTGAATTCAGCGCTGGGAGCCAGATTTCGCTCGCCAGCGAAGCCAGGCGACGTCGCCTGGCCACGCAAGGGTGAGTTGTCTGGCAAGCGAAACGGCAGGCCCTGGCCATGCCCATCGCTTAGCAGCGAGCGATCGACGCTGCGGTTGCCCTCAAAGCGGCCACGGCCTTGCGGCGCGAAAACACCCTGGCCGACGAGCAGGTTGTTGATCGCCCAGACCTCGGTTCCGGGCGGCATCTTGTCGCTCCAGACACGCAGGTAGCGGCCAGCTAACAAGGGGTCGACGAGCGTATTGTGTGCCAGATAGAGTGCATTGTCGGGCCAGTGCTGACCCTCGGCAGCGTAGGAAACCAGTTCTCGGTTGTCGGAGTTCTCGCTCTGGCCAATGATGTTGCCGATCACCCAGGCCAGACCGCCGTTCGGGAACTCGAGTTCGTAGGAGGCACTGCCGTCTGGGCCGTCGACCAGCAGGTTGTAAAGGATGGAAGTTTCGCGCGCCCGCGACTTGATCAGGTGACCGCGAAAGCCCTGCTGGAAGCGACTGCCCGTGACGCTCAAGCGGGCAATGCGGCCCGCATAGAGCAGATGGTTTATCGCGCCGGCCTGTTTGGCTGCCTCGCCGAACTCGCTGTCCTCCACCTCGAGCACGGCATCGTCGAAATTGCTGGTCAGCAGACCCATCTCGTTGTCGAAAAATGCGCAGCGAACGACTTTCAGATGGCCTTTTTCGAAGCGGATGCCGGCGCCGTTGCCGTCGGGCACGCGCGCACCCCTGAACTCAATGTTTTCGATCACCATGTTGGCGTTGCGCACCACCCACAGTGCCTTTCCCTCGGCGTGATCGCCGTCGGCGATCAGGCGCGGACGCTTGCCGATGCCACGGATGGTCAGCCTGGCTTGGGTCCAGACGACCGCCTGTCGCCGGTATTCGCCGGAGCGAATTTCGATGGTGTCACCGTCACGCGCGATGCGCGCTGCTTCCTGGATGCTGCGCACCTGCTCCTGCGGACCGACGACGATGGTGCGGCCACCCCCGGCAGCCGCCGGTGCCTCCTTCCCGCCGAGCTGAGCCGGCGCCGCCGGCTGG
>JEMX01000153.1:1538-1663 GCA_000585055.1 Candidatus Accumulibacter appositus | reverse complement strand
CAGCCTGGAGTTTTCTTTCGCTCTGGCGGGTTTGCCTGACGGCCTTGTCGAGCTCCCGCCAGTGGGGGTTGACGACCTGATGAGTGCCGGGAAGAGAGTCGTCTCCGTACTCGATAAGTCCATCA
>JEMX01000153.1:1154-1290 GCA_000585055.1 Candidatus Accumulibacter appositus | reverse complement strand
CCGGCAGACGGACTTCCTGTTCCTGAAACGCGTCTTCGGACCAGAGGTCCTTGACGTTCTTGCGGTAGGTCAGTGCGCCGATGCGCTGTTTCCAGAGTCTGCCGAGGAGACTCTGGGTGGCCCCTTCCCGATCGAA
>JEMX01000153.1:392-1062 GCA_000585055.1 Candidatus Accumulibacter appositus | reverse complement strand
AGCAGTTGGGGGACGATGTCCTTGAGCAGGGTCTCGGCGAGTCCGTCATTGAGCGGCTGCGAAACCACAAAGAACGGGCGACCCAGGGCATCGTTAACCCAGTAGTCGGTGGTGCCCCGCAGGCACAGGCGTTCGCGCGAGACGTAGCGCTTCGACAGCCTGGCCTGCTCGCCGTGATACACCCGAACATGACCATCGACATACAGGTAACCCGCTTCTTCGGGCTCACTTTCCATCCAGAGCTTCGCGAGATCCCGCATCCAGGCTGCCGGGTCACCCGTCTTGGCCAGCAGATGGACCTTTTCCCGCAGGGTGCGGACTTCCGGTACCCGGTCCAGGCCGATGACTTTGCCGAGTTCTCCGGGCGAGGTTTGTCGCAGATGTTCCGGCCGCTTGATTCGCCCCAGGGCCATGAAGCCGAGGACGAGAAGGATGTGCAAGGCGCTGTAGAATCCCCGGGGCAGCTTGAGGAATCCCCGGGGCAGCTTGAGATGGCGATCCAGGCCGGTCAGTAGCCCGTTCGCGCACAAGGCCGGCAAGCCGGCCAACAGCCCTCCCATCGCCACATCGTGGCTCGCTTCGAAGCGCGTCGTCGCACCGGTCGCCAATCCCAGCGCCGTTTGGATCCGCTCGTCGGCGCGCGTGCAGGCGGTGCCCATCCCCGCGGCGG
>JEMX01000153.1:0-308 GCA_000585055.1 Candidatus Accumulibacter appositus | reverse complement strand
AAGGGGGCTAACTGCGGCACGCCCTGGCGCCGGATCGCCTTGCGCAGCGTCGACTCCTGGACGCCCACCTGTCGCGCCACTTCGGCAGGACGCTTTCCCTCGCTCAACAGCCGCGCGCATTCGGCACTCTTGTCCGGCGTCATGATCCGCGGCCGGCTTGCCGCCACCGGCCGAAAGAAAGACGACGGCCCGGCCTCGCGGCTTTGTCTCACCCAGTTCATCAGCGTGCGGTGCGGGATGCACAGCGGTGGCCTTTCCAGTTCGACCGCCTTGACGTGCCCGTTTTCCATCAGGCTGGTCAGTGCGAA
>JEMX01000152.1 GCA_000585055.1 Candidatus Accumulibacter appositus | reverse complement strand
TTGCGAACCAGACGCTCTCCCAGCTGAGCTATGCCCCCGAAGCCGCACGGATTCTACGCGGCATGATTTGCAGCGTCAATCTTGCCGCCTGCCAATCGGCCCGCGCGCGTCGATACTCGGCGCGGAGCCTGTTCTGACAAACTGCGGATCAAGCTATTTCGCTTTCTTGGCGGATGCCGGGACGACGGACACGGCGATCGCTTCGGAGTAAACGCCTTCGATCTGGTCGCCCTTGTTGATCAGCTTGAGCTGTTCCGGGTCCTTGATCTTCAGCTTGACGGTCTTCTTGGCGCCGCGCAGGGTAATCATTTGCGTCTTGCGGTCAACGGCGTCTACGTCAGCGATGAAGGCGACATCTTTCACGACGGCGGCGGCGGGCTTGTCACCCGGCTTGGCGGCTTGCGCGTCGCTGCTGTCGATACGCACGCGAAGATCACCACCGCCCTTCTTGAGTTTCATCACCAGGGTTTGCGTGTAGCTGGCAGCGACCTCGTCACCGACCTTGATCTGGTCGAAATTCTTGACGGCATCGCTGGCCGTGATCACCATCTCTTCGCCTTGGTCGTCCTGGAGAACGACGGCGCGCGTCGCCTTGTCGATCGCCTTGACGACCAGCGACACCTGCGCCTCGACCATGCCGACGAACTCACCGGGAGCGGACGCGGTCATCGCGGCGGCTTCAGGCGCCTGTTGAGCGGATACGGAGAAGGGCAGCAGGGCGACTGCGGCGAGCGCAGCGGACGCGACCAGACCACGAACGGTACGAGTGCTAGCAGTGGTACGAATGCTACGAATGCGCATGAATAACTCCGATGGTTGATGAGGGGTCGTTGAAGAGGTCTAGGCGCTGGAGTGTGGCGGTAAGGGGAAGAGCTTGCACATCGTCAAGCTGTTCCTTTCCGGTTCTGGCGCGGCCAGTATCGTCAGCACGAAGTGCGGTCGGTACGCCGGCCCTACTCGTCCTTGCCTGCCACTTTTGCCTTGAAGGTCGCGCCGGCGGTGAACTTCGGGACGATGGTTTCCGGGATCTGGATCTTGGCGCCCGTTTTCGGGTTCTTTCCTTCGCGCGCGGCGCGGGGGCTGGCTTTGAAGGAGCCAAAACCGACCAGCGTCACTGCTTCGCTACGGGCAACCGTTTCAACGATGGTGTCGATGACGGCGTCGAGCGCTTTGGCAGAGGCGACTTTGGAGAGTTCGGTGCGGTCGGCGATGGCATCGATCATTTCAGACTTGTTCATATTATCTCCTTTGGTGGTTACGAGCCTTCATTCAGGCGCATTCTTGCATTTCTTCATTCAGGCGCATTCTTGCATTTCGGTGGCGCGCTGGGAAGGGGCGCCAAAGGCTGCAATTCTGGCATGGATTCCCGCCTTGCCAAACAATTTTTTGGGGCTGCGGCCTTGGCGATAGCAGGCCGAGCCAGCTTTCTGCTGGCGAAGCGGCGGCAGTCACCGTTGTTCTGGACGCTGGCTCTGGCGCTCTTGGCGGCGGCAAGGCGGCAACTCACGGGGCGCTTGAATCGGCTGCGTCGCGTGTCCGGAGCAGCGGCTTCAGGAAGCGGCCGCTGTGGCTTTCGGTGACCGCGGCAATCAGCTCCGGGGGACCGGCGGCGAGAAGCCGGCCGCCGCCAGCGCCGCCTTCGGGGCCAAGGTCGAGCAGCCAGTCGGCGGTCTTGATGACGTCGAGGTTGTGCTCGATGACCAGCACCGTATTGCCGTGATCAACCAGACGGTGCAGGACGGTGAGCAGCATCTCGATATCCTGGAAATGCAGGCCGGTGGTCGGTTCGTCGAGAATGTACAGCGTCCTGCCGGTATCGCGTTTCGACAGTTCGAGCGCCAGTTTGACGCGCTGTGCCTCGCCGCCGGAGAGGGTGGTCGCCGACTGGCCGAGGGTGATGTAGCTCAAACCGACATCGACCAGCGTCTGCAGCTTGCGGGCGACGACCGGCACGGCGTCGAAAAACTCGCGCGCCACTTCAACGGTCATCTGCAGAATCTGGTAGATGTTGCTGCCTTTGTACTGAATTTCGAGGGTTTCGCGGTTGTAGCGCTTGCCGTGACAGACATCGCAGGCAACGTAGATGTCGGGCAGGAAGTGCATTTCGACCTTGATCACGCCGTCGCCCTGCGACCTTGATCACGCCGTCGCCCTGGCAGGCCTCGCAGCGACCGCCCTTGACGTTGAACGAGAAACGGCCGGGGCCGTAGCCGCGCGAACGAGCTTCCGGGATCCCCGAAAACAGCTCGCGAATCGGCGTCAGCAGGCCGGTATAGGTGGCCGGGTTGGAGCGCGGTGTGCGCCCGATCGGGCTCTGGTCGACGTTGATCACCTTGTCGAAATGATCGAGTCCGACGATGGCCTCGTGTTCGGCCGGTTCGGCGTTCGAGCCGTAGAGATGCCTGGCCGCCGCCGCGTACAGGGTGTCGTTGATCAGGGTCGACTTTCCCGAACCGGAAACTCCGGTGATGCAGGTGAACAGGCCGACCGGCAATTCGACGCTGACGTTGCGCAGGTTGTTGCCGCGCGCACCGACGATGCTCAGCAGCCGCGCCGGATCGGGCTGGCGTCGCTTGGCGCGCATGCCGATGCGCCGTCGGCCGGCGAGGTAGTCGCCGGTCATCGACGCCGGGTTGGCGATGATCGCCGCCGGTGGTCCTTCGGCGACGATGAAGCCGCCATGGACGCCGGCGCCGGGGCCGATATCGACGACGTAGTCGGCGCTGCGGATCGCTTCCTCGTCGTGTTCGACGACGATCACCGTGTTGCCGATGTCACGCAACTGCTGCAGCGTTTTCAAAAGCCGCTCGTTGTCGCGCTGGTGCAGGCCGATCGACGGTTCATCGAGGACATAGAGTACGCCGGTCAGCCCCGAGCCGATCTGCGAAGCCAGGCGGATGCGTTGCGCCTCGCCACCGGAGAGCGTTTCCGCCGAACGGTCGAGCGAAAGATAGTCGAGGCCGACATTGATCAGGAACTGCAGGCGGCTGACGATTTCCCTGAGCACTTTCTCGGCGACCTGCGCCTTGTTGCCGGGCAGCTGCAGCGAGACGAAGTAGTCGCGCGCTTCGGCAAGCGGCAGGCGGCTGAGTTCGTGCAGGGTGCGCGCACTGGCACGGGTGCCGACGCGCACGTTGCGCGCTTCTTCGCGCAGGCGGCTGCCGTGGCACGCGGGGCAGCTCTGGTTGCTGATCAGGCGTGCCAGTTCTTCACGAACGGCCTGCGAGTCGGTTTCCTTGTAACGCCGTTCGAGATTGACGACGATGCCTTCGAAGGAATGCTGGCGAAGACTGTGCCGGCCGCGCTCGTTGACGTAGGCAAAGGGCAGTTGCTCGCGCCCGGAACCGTAGAGGATGATTTGCTGGATGCGCTCGGGCAGCTCGCTGAACGGCACTTCGACATCAAAGCCGTAGTGCGCAGCCAGCGACGAGAGCATCTGGAAATAGAAGGGGTTGCGCCGGTCCCAGGCGCGGATCGCGCCGGCGGCAAGAGACAGCTCGGGATGGCCGACGATGCGCTTGGGGTCGAAGAACTGGATGATGCCGAGGCCGTCGCATTTCTGGCAGGCACCCATCGGGCTGTTGAAGGAGAAGGTCCGCGGCTCGAGCTCGGGAAGCGAGTACGAACAGACCGGGCAGGCAAAGCGGGCCGAGAAGAAATGCTCGCGTTCGCTGTCCATTTCGTAGGCGATGGCGCGGCCGTCGGCGTGGCGCAGGGCGGTCTCGAAGGATTCGGCCAGGCGCTGGCGAATGTCGGCGCGTACTTTCAGGCGGTCGATGACCACATCGACGCTGTGCTTGCGCGTCTTGGCGAGTTTGGGCAGGGCGTCGATCTCGTAAATCTGGCCGTCGACCCGCAGGCGGGCGAAACCCTGCGCGCGCAACTCGGCAAACAGCTCCAGCTGCTCGCCCTTGCGGTCAGCGACCACCGGCGCCAGGATCATCAGCCGGCTGTCCTCGCTCAAGGCGAGGACATGATCGACCATTTGCGAGACGGTCTGCGCTTCGAGGGCCTGTTGGTGTTCGGCACAATAGGGTGTGCCAACGCGGGCGAAGAGCAGGCGCAGGTAATCGTGAATCTCGGTGACCGTTCCGACCGTCGAGCGCGGGTTGTGGCTGGTCGCTTTCTGCTCGATGGAGATCGCCGGCGACAGGCCTTCGATGAGGTCGACGTCGGGCTTCTCGATGCGTTGCAGGAATTGCCGGGCGTAGGCCGACAGCGACTCGACGTAGCGGCGCTGCCCCTCGGCGTAAAGTGTATCGAAAGCCAGCGACGACTTGCCGGACCCGGAAAGCCCGGTGATCACGATCAGGCGGTTGCGCGGCAGGTCGAGATTGACGTTCTTCAGGTTGTGCGTACGCGCACCGCGGATGCGTATTTCGTTGATCTCGTCCATTGGCGGCGAGCCCGAGGGGCTTTGGCAAACCTGCTAATATACGCAATTCCGCAGTCCGGCACCAAAATCCCCGCAATTCCGCAGTCCGGCACCAAAATCCCATGTCCGCCCCAACTATTGACCGAATGAGCAGCCAGGAGAAGCGCGCCGGCATCAGCCTGGCGGCTGTATTTGCCTTGCGCATGCTCGGCTTGTTCCTGATCCTCCCCGTCTTCGCGATCTACGCGCAGGATCTGCCGTCCGGCCACGATGTGGCGCTGGTCGGCATGGCGCTCGGCGCCTACGGGCTGACGCAGGCCTTCCTGCAGATCGCCTACGGTGCCGCTTCCGATCGTTTCGGGCGCAAGCCGGTGATCGTCTTCGGACTGATTCTCTTTGCCGTCGGCAGCTTCGTGGCCGCTTCGGCGGGCGACATCTACGGCGTCATTGCCGGCCGCGTGCTGCAGGGCGCCGGCGCCATTTCGGCAGCCGTGACCGCGCTGGCTGCCGATCTCACGCGCGAACAGCACCTGACCAAGGTGATGGCCATGATCGGTTCGTCGATCGGCATGGTCTTTGCCATCTCGATGGTCGCCGCGCCGCTGCTTTTCGTCAGCATCGGCATGCCCGGCATTTTCATTCTGACCGGCGGCCTGGCCTTGCTGGCGATTTTCGTCGTCCTCAAGGTCGTCCCGGTGGCGCCGGCAGTGCCGCGTCGGCCGACTTGGCCGAGCTTCGTTGAAGTGCTCGCCAATCGCCAGCTGCTGCGCCTGAATTTCGGTGTCTTTGCCCTGCACCTGATGCTCACTGCGATGTGGGTGCTGCTGCCGGCGCAGCTGATCTCGACCGGCGATCTGCCGGTCGCCGAACACTGGAAGCTCTACCTGCCGGCGCTGCTGGTGTCCTTCGTGATCATGGTGCCGGCGATCATCGCCGCCGAGAAATATGGCCGCATGAAGCTGGTCTTCAATGCTGCGGTGGTCCTGCTGCTGGTCGTTCAGCTGGGTTTTGGCCTCTTCTCGACGAGTATCTACGGGCTGGCATTGTGGCTGACGCTGTTCTTTGTCGCCTTCAACATTCTCGAAGCCACGCAGCCTTCGCTGATCTCGCGAATCGCGCCGCCGCACGCCAAAGGCGCCGCGCTCGGCGTCTATAACACCACCCAGGCCCTGGGCCTGTTCGTCGGCGGGGTGCTCGGTGGCGCGCTGGCCAAGCACCTTGGCCCGGGTGCCGTCTGGGCTTGTGGCGCGTTGCTTACGGTGGTCTGGCTGTCGCTGTCGACCACCATGACCATGCCGGCCCTGCGTCACCGGCAAGCCACCGCTTAAGCCCTATAATCGTGCTTTTTCGCACATCAGCCAGGGAGGCAACATGGCTTCGGTAAATAAAGTAATTCTCGTCGGCAATCTGGGTGCCGATCCGGAAACCCGTTTCCTGCCGAACGGCGACGCCGTCTGCAACATCAGGATCGCGACCTCGGAATCGTGGAAGGACAAGCAGACCGGCGACAAGAAGGAAGCCACGGAGTGGCACCGCATCGTATTTTTCAGGCGCCTCGCCGAGATCGCCGGACAGTATCTGAAGAAAGGCTCGTCGGTGTACGTCGAAGGCAGCCTCAAGACGCGCAAGTGGCAGGACAAAGACGGTAACGAGCGCTACACCACGGAAATCATCGGCAACGAGATGAAGATGCTTGGCGGTCGCGAAGGCATGGGTTCGCCGTCAGCGTCGAGTGGCGAAAGCGAGTACGGCGGCAGCATGCCTTCGTCGACTGACGATGCCGGTGGCGCCGGTGGCGCTCGCGCGGCGGCTCCCGCCAAGAAGAAGCCCAGTTTCGAAGACATGGACGACGACATCCCGTTCTAAGCCGCGGCGGCGCCGCACAGCCGGCCCGAGAATCTTTCGTGTGCGGTCGGCAGCGCGTTGCTGCCGACCTTTTCGGCCAATATTCATACACTTCCCGACGCGATGGCGCAGGGGCGATCTCCTACTCCTCTGGCCTTGTGAATTATTAGGCGCACGGTCTAAATAATCTGAGGGTCTACCGCCGAGCGTTGCCGTTTTCATTTTGCGAAGCTCGGTTTGATCAGCAAGGAGATTGGCCTCGGCGAGGCCATTTTGGTCGCCAGCCAGCTGCTTGAAGGCAGGGTGCGGGGTCGCGGGTGGTTGTTGATGCAAAGCGTTGACGGCAAGGCAGTAGAAGAGAGGGATCCCGCGCAGACAGGGATCCGGAAAACATTCCATAGAGAGGAGAAGAGACAATGCGCAAGCAAATCACGGGTTTCGGGGTGGCGGCGAGTTTGGCGTGCTCGTCGGCGCTGGCAGCGGACTTCAAGTGTCAGGATGACGTGCAACAAAGACAGTACAGCAATGAAGAGCAAGAACTGGTCGATGCGTTCTGGAAGGAGTCGCTGATCTATCTCGACGAGTACCTCAAGGTGCTGGAGACACCGAGCGGCCAGTGCAAGGATTCGGCCGAGGCCACCACCCAGACCTATCAGTCGGCAACCGGGAAGAAGCAGACCCGCTGCATCATGCGCTATCGCGACATGGAACTGCTGGCCAAGCATCTCAAGGCCGTGGTCGCTGAGCCGGAGAAGGCGAAAGCCTGCTTCGATCCGCAAAAAGACTATCCTGCCTTTGCGCTCTACACCCCCAGTGCCCAGGTGCAACAGCTATCGCCGACAGCGCAATGGCTCAAGCGTCCTCTGCTGACCGACTACTACGCGAAAATGGGCGGGGCAATCGGCGCGGCGGGAATGGAGCTCAACGAAAACTTCGTCGCCGTCACCTCGCGCACCGACACCAAGCCGCACTGGAAAAGGGATATCAGCATCAACGGTCTGCCAACGCTGTGGTCTTCGGTCGGCTGGCTACCGTTCTATGCGGAGAATCCGGCTGCCGGCAGCGACCGCTTCCGCGGCGGCTATCTTTATGCCGAGGTGATGGGTCCGTGGGGTAACCTGCGCATCAAGGAGATCGACGGCGAGAAGGTCGGCGCCGAGATCGGCATGACCGTGCAGTTGTTCAACACTGCCTACCCTTATCACTATCACCATCCGCAGGAAATCTACATGACGCTGACCAAGCCGCAGTGCATCGACCAGAACAGGTACATGGTCATGCACTGGGACAGCGACCAACAGGTACATGGTCATGCACTGGGACAGCGACCAATTCACGCAGGAGCGGAAGGAAAAGGGCTGGCAGGTGGCAATCGACGGCGCGCAGGGCAAATGGCAGAAATGGTTCGCCAACCAGGACCCGGACAGGGAGTGGCTGACCTACTTCGAACGTAATGCCATCCATGCCTTTTACGCCATCGACGGCTGCAATCAGAGCATCGAGAACTCCGGTCTGGTCACCGTCTGGGCACGCTCGACCGCGCAGGACAATGAGCAGAGCACTCGCCTGTGTCGGCCGGCTGTCGGCAAGAACGGGCCAAAGGGGATGCTGCCGGGCGACAAGGCAGTCTGCGAGCTGCACGACTGGAAGCCTTGAGCAATCGGCTGGCCGGCCCGCCTATGCCGCTTGCGGGCCGGCCAAGCTATGCCGCTTGCGGGCCGGCCAAGCTGGCCTTTGTCGACGTGTTTTGCGCCAGCTGCGGCGCGTCGACTTGGGCCGCCCTGATGGGTCCCGACCTGCGAGCCAGGAGTGATCAAGGAGCAGTGCCCTCGTACAGTTCCGGCCAGCGTTCGACCCAACAACAGACGTGGTTGAAGCCGGGCACGATGCGAATTCTGGGCCGTTCGCTGGCAGGGAAGGCTGACGCATAAGCGGTCGCGATCCTGGCAGGCATGTTGCGATCATCTGCGCCGACAAAATGTAGCTGTGGGACTCCTTGCAAGCGCCGCCATTCAAGGGCTGGGTTCAGCGATCCGTCCAGCGGCAGAACGCCGTGGTGCCGTGTCCAGAGGTGGTGATCGAGATTGCCGGCAACGGTTACCAGCTGGACGATATCCTGGCGTCGTGCCGCCAGCAGCGCGGCAATGGCGCCTCCGCCGGAGTAGCCGACAAGAACCAGCTTGGTGGCGCCAAAGCTTTCTTTGAGCGTGCTGATTGCGCGGTTGCTCGACTCGACCACTTCCGGCGAGAAGCGACGACTTGTCCAGTAAGCCGGAGCGCAATTCCCCGTTTCGCCAGCATCCAGATACTGACACGGGCGCCCGAGGTAGGCGGCGACTCCCGGCACATGCTGCAAGGCCAGTTCGAGGGCCAGAGGGCGGCGCGGCGTGGGGTCATCTGACGGATGGCTGCGGCTCAACCAGGCCAGTCCGTCGCCCTCGATGTAAACCGTTAGCGTCTCTGCCGCGGTAATTGCTGTCGGGACATAGGCGATCATGGGCAAAGGGGAAGCGGCGAGGTGCAGCCGCTGCCAATTTCTCGCCGCAGCGAGAGTCGCTGCCCGAGCATGGCGGTCGTCACGCCCTTGTCCGATGCAGGCAGCAAGCAACAGTACGGACAGAAGCATAGCGCCGCTTGAACGCAGTGATACCGCCAGAAGCATTCCGAATCCTCCGCTGCTTCCCGTTTGTGACTTCGTCTCGGCGGCCCTCCAGCATGAAGCCGCTGTTGGCCTCTCCAAAGGCCACGATATTGCCATTGATTTGACGACTGCAAATGAGTATCGTCACCTCCGCAATTTCAGGGCCAGTGGCTGCCAACGCAAGGGGACGATCATGACTACCATCACGGAGCCGGGTGTGCCTGGCTGGCAGTACAAGGCTATCAGTAGTGCCGTTGCGCTTGCTTTCGCCAATGCCGTGCTGATCGCGCCTGCCAACGCCCAGTGCTCCGGCTCAGAAACCATTTCCAGCGCGGTGTCCGCAAGATCGCCTTGCGCCGATGCCGGGCTCACGATCACTGTGCCGGGCACGGTTTCCGGCGCGGGGGTGGCAATCACATACGACGGCGATCTCGCCTTGGTGGGGAGTTTGACCAATCAGGGCTTGATCCAGGCCTCGGGTACGCGGATGGGGGCGGTGCCTTACGAGTATTTTTCTGCCTCCGGCGTTCTGGTTACGGCGGAGTTGCTCGGCACGCTGACCAATTCCGGAGCGATCAGAACAACCGTCGATAGCGAAGGCTACTCAGAAGCGTTCGGATTTCGGGAGAATATATACGGTCTCCCGGCCATGTCAGGGACGCTGATTAATAGCGGTATCCTTGAGGCGGCGGCTACGGGTTCTGCTGCCGAAGCGGCAAGTATCGCTTTGGGGCTAGACCTTTCGGGAATGCTCACCAATAGCGGCACCATCAGCGCGAGAGCCACTTCAGTCAGCGGTGACGCTAGAGCATTCGGCGTGCGCATTTTCGGCAATCTCATCGCCACGCTGACCAGCCGTGGCGCGATAAACGCCACCGCCACAGCGGCGGCTGCCGAAGTGACGGGCGCTGATGCCGACGGTATACACGTCGCCGGCGCTCTGCGCGGTAGGCTGACCAACAGTGGCGCCATCAAGGCCGTCGCCAGGGCGGCCGCCGTCGAATATTCACGTGCCGAAGCCTCGGGCGTGCATGTCGATGATGTCCTCAGCGGTACCCTGGCCAACAGTGGCATGATCACGAGCGCTGCGACTTCCAGCGCTTTTGCCTACGCCGCTGCGGCGTCTGTCAAGGGTGATCTTAGCGGCACGCTGAGCAACAGTGGCGCAATCGAGGCGACGGCCAGAACTGCCGATGCCAAGTATTCTTCGTATGCGCTGGCTGCGGGAGTCTCGGTCGATGGCGACTACGGCGAGACCGCGACGATGAGCGGCACCCTGATCAATACGGGCACGATCAACGCCGCGGCGACTGATGGCCATTTCTCCAAATCCAACGGCGTCTACCTCGGGGGTGATTTCAACGGCCGGCTGCTCAACGACGGCGCGATCAAGGCCACGGCCACGACGACAGGCGGCGGGTGGCCTGAAGCATATGCCAGGGGCGTCTCTGTAGAAAGTGACAGCAGCGAGATGGCGGGGATGAGTGGGGTTCTGAGCAACAGTGGCACGATCGCCGCTACCGCGACAGCGACTGGTAACCCGGAGTCCTATGCTCTTGCTGATGCCGCTGGCGTGTCGGTTGACAAGGATTTCATCGGCTTTGGCTTCGGCCCGACGAGCGCTGTGACGCTGACCAGTAGTGGCATGATCAGCGCCACAGCTACTTCCACCGCTTATTCTAAGGCCGTCGGTGTGCTTGTCGGCAGTTTCCCCAGCGCTACGCTGATCAACAGTGGGGCGATCAAGGCCGCAGCCACAGCAACCTATTATCCGGAGGCCTCCGGTGTGTCCATGGACGACATTCAGCAAGGCGGCATGCTGACCAACAGTGGCACGATCGACGCCACTGCGAGCGGCGGCGGTGGCGCTTACAAGAGCGCCGTCATGGCCTATGGAGTTCGCATTTGGCGACTCGATGGCGAACTGATCAATAGCGGCAAGATAGGTGTCACCGCCACGGCGACTGATGACGCTTACCCGGGCGACGCCACGGCGCATGCTGTCGACATTCTGCAGTTCGACGGTGCGCTCGCCAACTCCGGACTGATTTCGGCCGCAGCGAACGCGACAGGCGACAGCCATGCCGTGGCGATTGCGGTCGGTCGCGGAGCCGGGCGCATCGACAACCTCGCCGGCGGCCATGTCCGAGGTCATTTGCAGATTGATGGTGCAGTCGCACTCAACAACGCAGGGACTATCCTGATCCCGGCACTGGATTTTGGCGGGGGTGAAGGCGAACGCTTCGCCGGGAGTTATGTCCGCGACAACTACACGCAGCAAAGCGGCGGTGGCCTGGAGTTAGCTGTGCACAGTGTCTCTCGCTACGCAGCACTGGAAGTTGGCGGCGTTGCCGACTTCACCGACAGCAATGCGCTGGCCGTGAACCTTGACCCGGCGCATGCGATCAGTCCTGGTGATGTGCTGGCGCATGTGGTGACCGCCGGTACGCTAAGCTCTCCGAGAGGTTTCCAGGTCACGGACAACAGCGCCTTGCTTGATTTCACCTCGGAAATCGTGCACTCCGGAGCCGATGAGCTAGCTTCCAGGCGCAGCGAGGCGCTCGCCGGCAATGCAGCCAATCTGATCGCCGCCAATAACACCAACTACTGCGGGCGGACCGTGGCCACGGCCAGGCGAGGTCCTTGCGAAGTCGCGTTCGATTCACCGACGCTCACCATCACGGCAAGCGGCACCATTACGGGGGCCAGTTCGGGGATCAATGTGCTGACCGGAACATCGACCTCAATTACCAATAGCGGCACGGTCAGCGGCAGCGACTATGGAATCCACTTCATGCGCGACGCCGTGCTGAACGGATCGATCGTCAACAGCGGGACGATTTCGGGTGGCCGGTATGCAATCTTTGCCGACCGGACGATCACCAATGGCAGTTCCTTGACCAGCATCGATATCGTCGGGAGCAATGCTCGGGTGATCGGCGACGTCCACGCGCCGATGGCGGCCTTCAACGTCACCAGCGCAGCCCTTTTCAGTAGCGAAGGGCAATTCAACGTGGATACCTTCAATATCGCCAACACCAGCAGCTTCAACATGGCACATGGCGTTCGCGTTCACAATGCCTCTGCCTCGGCGTTCAACAACGCGGGGAGGTTGGCGGTTGCCGCAAATAAGACGGCGACGATTACCGGCAACTACGCGCAGACTCCGGCGGGCATTTTCCAGACCAGCGTCGCTGGCAATGCACAGTACGGCAAGCTGGAAGTCTCCGGCACTGCGACTTTGCCGGCGGCGGCAAGAATTGCTGTCGATGTCGTCGGCTCGCCGGATCTGACCAACGGCACCGTTCTGCCCGCAGTGATCAAGGCTGGCACGCTGAACGCGTCAACCTTTGCGGTCACCGACAACAGCGCCCTTTTTGATTTCCATGCCGCACAGAATGGCAATTCGGTAGAGCTTGCGATTGCGGCCAGTTCGCCAACTGGCATCGTCGATGCGGTAGGCGGAAACAGCAGTTCTGCTGCTGCAGCGCGAGTCCTGGATTCGCTCGTTGTGCAGGACCCGAGGCATCCAATCAGCAGCCTTTTTCAACAACTGACTTCGCAGGCAGCGGTGTCTGACGCGGTCGCCAATGTCTTGCCGCTGATGCGCGGGGGCATGCCGACAGCCATCGTCGGCATTCTCAACGCCGGCGACCGTATCATCCAGGCACGCCATGAAGCCGGGCGCGGAATGTCTTCGGGCGACGACTTCCTCAGCAACCGTCAATTCTGGATCAAGCCGATCGGTTCCTGGGCACGGCAGGGTGACGTCAATGATGTTCCTGGTTACAAGGCCAATAGCTATGGCCTGTTGCTTGGCGCCGATGGCGATGTATCGGACCAGGTCAACCTGGGTGTGGCCTTCGCCTATGCCAGTAGCGATGTGAGTCTCAGCAGTGCGGCGACTGATCAGGACGCCAAGGTCAATGGCTATCGGCTGATCGCTTATGGCGAGTACCAGCTGGACGGCCGCACGCGCGTAGACTTCCAGGCTGATTTCGGCGTCGGCGACAGCAAGGGACGTCGTCATATCAACTTTGGGGCCGTCAATAGTATTGCCAGCTCCGATTACGATAACCGGAATGCTCACGTCGGCGTCGGCTTGAGTCGCGATTACTTCCTGTCGCCGGTGACCAGCGTCACTCCTTCTGCGCGCGCCGACTACGTCTACTTTCGTGACGATGGCTATAGCGAAAGCGGCGCAGGTCCGCTTGACTTGATCGTTAAGCCGCAAACTCTCGAACAATTCGTATTGTTCGCTAACGCCAAACTCGCCCACGCTCTCGGCGAGAAGACCTATTTGCTTGCCAATCTGGGCGCCGGCTACGACTCCATGGCTCGGCAAGCCTCGATCGTTTCGGCATTTGCCGGTGGTGGCCCGCAATTCACCACCCGTGGGCTCGATCTTGCCCCCTGGATTGCTCGCGGTGGCGTCGGTCTGGTGGTCAGCAACAGCAAGGCGATGGAGCTCGCACTGCGCTATGATTTCGAAGCGCGTGAGTCGTATGTCAACAACACCGCTTCGCTCAGATTCCAGATGCCGTTCTGATCATCGTCTGTGAGCGCCGCAGGCTTTGCCCAAGCACCATGAACATTGGCACCCCGGCAATCGTTCTCAACTTCGCCTACGGCTCGAACATGCTGCTCGCCCGTATCCGCGAGCGCGTTCCGTCCGCGCGTCCGCTCGGTGTCGCCGCTTTGCACGGTCACCGGCTGGCCTGGCACAAGGCGGGCAGGGACGGTTCGGGAAAGTGCGATGTTGTTCGCAGTCACGCGGCGGACGCGGTCGTCTTTGGCGTGTTGTACGAAATTGCCGTCGCCGAGAAGCCCATACTCGACGCTGCTGAAGGCTTGGGAGCGGGCTACGACGAGAAACGGGTTCCGCTGCAGCACAAGGCGGTGCTGCTCAGCGCCAGTCTCTACCAGGCGACGCGCATCGAGTCTTCCTGGCAGCCGTACTCCTGGTACAAGGCGCTGGTCGTTGCCGGTGCCAGGGAGCATGGCCTGCCCTCGTCCTACGTCGCCGCTCTCGAAGGCGTTGCCGCGATCGACGATGGCGATCGTGATCGGCATGCCAGACATCTCGCCTTGACCCGCGCCACGCCTCTCCGGCAAGCTTGACTGGCGCCGGCGATCGTTGGCGCACAGGACCAAGTAGAAAGATCTGAGCACACAGGAGCAGGGAATGACCGCCACAGCCGTCGCTAATCGAGCCGATTTCCTCGTCGTCGGCGCCGGTATCGCCGGCGCTTCGGTCGCGTACTGGCTCCCCCTTCGGTCGCGTACTGGCTCGCCCGCCATGGCCGGGTGCTGGTGCTCGAACGCGAAGATCAGCCGGGCTACCACTCGACCGGCCGCTCGGCGGCGCTTTTCGCCGAGAGTTACGGGACGCCGCAGGTACGCGCCCTGACCCGGGCCAGCCGGGCGTTCTTCGACGCGCCACCGCAAGGATTTTGTGATCATCCGCTGCTCTCGCCACGTGGGGCATTGATCATCGCGACGCGCGGCCAGGAAGAGCTGTTGCGCGCCAGATGGCAAACCCTTTCCGCCCTTGGCGAAGCTCTGCAACTGCTTTCGCCCGCGCAGACCTGTGCCATGCTGCCGGTGCTGCGTCAGCAAGAAGTGATCGGCGCGATTTTCGACCCGGGCGCCGCCGACATCGACGTTCATGCCCTGCATCAGGGCTACCTACGTGGGCTGCGCCAGAACGGCGGTGTCGTCGTCTGCGGCGCCGAAGTCGGTGCGGTGCGGCGTTGCCAGGATCTTTGGTGGCTCGACGCTGGCGGACAGCAGTATGCTGGGCCAGTGCTGATTAACGCCGCCGGTGCGTGGGTGGACCAGATCGCTGCACTGGCCGGCGTGGCTCCTATCGGACTTCAGCCCAAACGGCGGTCGGCCTTTCTCTTCGCGCCGCCCGAAAAGCTGGACAGCACGCCTTGGCCGCTGACCATTGGCGTCGCCGAAGACTGGTACTTCAAGCCGGATGCCGGCTGGTTGCTGGGATCGCCGGCCAATGCCGATCCGGTTCCGCCGCACGACGTTCAGGCCGAAGAACTGGACATCGCAACGGGCATTTTCAACATCGAACAGGTGACGACGCTGAGCATTCGCCGTCCAAGCCATACTTGGGCCGGCTTGCGATCCTTCGTCGTCGACGGCGATCTGGTCGGCGGTTTCGATGCGCACCAGCCAGGATTCTTCTGGATCGCTGCCCAGGGCGGCTACGGCATCCAGACCTCGCCGGCGATGGGGGAAAGCTGTGCGGCGCTATTGTGCGGCCAGCCGATTCCGGCGCCGCTCAGCGATTTCGGTTTTTCTGCGGCAATGCTCAGTCCGCAGCGGCTCAGGCGCGTCTAGCCCGGGGCGCCTTGCTCATACGGCTTGCCGGTATTTCTTCCACGCGCTCCAGCTGAACACCAGCAGGCCGAGCCAGATCAGCGCGAAACTCAACAGCCGCTCGTTCTGCATCGGTTCGCCGAAGATCCAGACCGCAGTGAGGAACTGCAGCGTCGGATTGATATACATCAGCATTCCGACGCTTGCCAGGTCGAGTCGCTGCGCGGCGGCGGCGAAGGCCATCAGCGGCAGCGCCGTGAGCGCACCCGCACACGCCAGCAGCAGGGCGGTGGGGAGGTCGTGGCCGGTAAATACGGAATGGCCGTGACCTGCCTGCCACAGTGCATAGGCTGCGCAGACGGGCAGCATGGCCAGGGTTTCCAGCCACAGTCCGGAGATCGAGTCTACCGGTAGTTTCTTGCGCACCAGGCCGTAGGTGCCAAAGGTGCCGGCGAGAACCAGCGACACCCAGGGCAGGCTGCCGAGAGCAATGACGTCGTTGGCAATGGCGAGCAGCGCCAGGGCCACCGAAATCCACTCCAGGCGGTTCAGCCGTTCCTTGAGCACCAGCAGCGCGAGCAGGACGCTCACCAGCGGGGTCAGGAAGTAGCCCAGGCTCGAGGCGACCACCTGCTGGTTAGCGACGGCCCACAGGAAGACCAGCCAGTTGGTGCCGATCAGCAGGGCGGCGACGGCCAGCATCGCCAGGTGGCGCCAGGTCTTGAAGACCGTCGCCACCTTGCCCCACTGGCGGCGCAGGCTGAGCAGCAGGGCGACGAAGACGCAGGCCCAGGCGGCGCGGTTGCTGAGCACATCCATCGGCGGGACGTGCGACAGCTGGTGGAAGAACAGTGGAAAGAAGCCCCACATGCCGTAGGCCAGCAGGCCGAAGCCGACGCCGGCCACTTGGCGGTCAGCGTTCACGGTTTCCCATCAAGGCTCGGGACGCAGGATGTCGAGCGTCGTCGAGCGGTAGTCGCGTCGATAGAGAATGATCAGGATACTCAGCGAAAGAACGCCGAGGACTACCGGGCTGAGCAGCCAGCCGGACGCCGCGAGGCCGAAGTAATAGGCGCGAATGCCACGATTGAAGTCATCGCCGGCCAGGTTGTGGGCGCCGGCCACACGGCGCGCGTAGCGCTCGACCGACGGGTCGTCGCGCTGACCTAGCGGCGCCGCGCCGATCAGGATCGACAACAGGTTGAACTGGCGCAGCGCCCAGGTGAACTTGAAGTAGCCGTAGACGAAGCTGGCGAGTACCAGCATCAGCTTGATTTCCAGCAATTCGCGGCTGCCGGCGCCGCCAAGCGTCAGGTCGGCGGAGAAGCTCAGCAACTGGTCGGCCGCGCCCATGGCGGCGACCAGGCCGGCGATGATGTAGATGGTGGTGTTGGCGTAAAAGGAGACGCTGCCCATCAGGTTGCCGATCAGGGCCGCGTCGCTCATTCGCAATTCGCGTTCGAGCATGCAGTAGGCCCATTCCTGCCGGTAGCTGTGCAGGTGCCCGATCAGGCCCTTGCAGCACCAGCGACTATGCTCGGAAAACCAGGTGTAGCCGCCCCAGCAAGCCAGGAAGGTAGCCAGGGCCAGCCAGTCGACGGTCGACAAATTCGCAAGTGCGCGCATCGCGGCATCTTGCCACAGAATGTTGCGCACACGCGCGGTGGCCAGGGCAATCGCATGAATGCCAACGTCGTTGACCCTCTGAAATAATCGTTTACGCTCAAGGAGTTACGAAAGGGCTGTTCACAGCCCCTTGATTTGTGTAGTTTTCTGTCTTTTTGGAGTTTTCCATGAGCGCAGAAAACAGGGTTCGGCTGGTCGACGTTTGGGTTGGCGTGCGGGATCCGAGACAGGCCACCAAAGTCGAGCACGACCTGATCGAATTGCTGGTGGTGTCGGTCAGCGCGGTCCTGTCAGGTGCCGATACCTTTGTCGAGATCGAGGCCTGGGCGAAAGAGAAGCTGGAGTGGCTGCGGCAGTATCTGAAGCTCGAGCAGGGCATTCCGTCGCACGACACCATTGGCCGGGTCTTTGCGGCGATTGATCCCGACCAATTCGGCGCGGCCTTCGTGCGTTGGGTGGGCCAGGTACTGCCCGCGCTGGCAAATGGCGAAGTGGTGGCCATCGATGGAAAAACCAGTCGTCGTTCAGGAAGGGTGGGCTCAACACCTCTGCACCTGGTCAGTGCCTTCGCCGCCCAAGCGGGTCTGGTGCTCGGGCAGCGCGCGACGGCCGAGAAGTCGAACGAGAAGACCGCGATCCCTGAACTGCTGGCGACCCTGGCGCTGGAAGGCTGTATCGTCACCATCGATGCCATGGGCACGCAGCCCAACATTGCGCAAGCCATTCGCAACCGCGGAGCGGACTACATCCTCGCCGCCAAGGACAATCAGCCGAAGCTGGCCGAGTCGATCGACGATTTCTTC
>JEMX01000151.1:1928-2294 GCA_000585055.1 Candidatus Accumulibacter appositus | reverse complement strand
CGCTGCCGAGCACAGGGCGATGAAGCTGGCGAGTGTGAATGACTGCGGCGCGCCGGCATTCTTTAGCTCGACAAGCTGCAGGTGGAAATCGTGTTCGCCTGGCTTGATCGATGCACTGACGCGCGCAGAATTGGCCTTGAAGTAGTCGAAGGCAACCCGCACCGGCTCGCGCGGTGCGGCACCCGAGGCAGAGACTTTTCCACCGCCGGCAATGGTTTGAATTTCAATACGGTAGATCCCCGGCATTTCGGATGTGCCCATACTGATCGTATGCAGTGCGCCAGGTGCCAGGCGGCCATCCGGGATCAAGGCACCACTCGACTGTTCAGGAACGGAAACAAAACGCTCCTGGCTATCCTCAAGATC
>JEMX01000151.1:1682-1900 GCA_000585055.1 Candidatus Accumulibacter appositus | reverse complement strand
AAGTGGACGTCGTAGAACTCCATGCCGCCGATCTTCTTGAGCTGCTCCTTCACGCGCCGGCGAACTTCCAGCGCGTACTCAAGGCACTTGCGTACGATCTCCTTGTCGTAATCGCCGGCTGGACAGATCAGCTTCAGCAGGCCCGACACCGTCCTACGCACGGCAATGGTGTCGCGCTGATTCAGGTTGTTGCCGAGCTTGAACCACTTGTCGATGGC
>JEMX01000151.1:0-1667 GCA_000585055.1 Candidatus Accumulibacter appositus | reverse complement strand
GGCGTCGGCGAAGTTGACCTTGCGCATTTCGCGCAGGTACTCGGCCAGGTAATCGACGATCAACCCGTACTGGTTCGTGAAAAACTCCGGACGCATTTTCGGGATTTCCCAGCCGGGCACATAGGCGTGGAAGCGATCAAAGAACGCCGAGTCGATCATCACCTCGGGGAAGGGTCTGAACAGGTGGCTCGTCTTGACCAGCGACTCGACAGTCTGCCCTTGCGGGAGGTTTCCGACGAAGACCATCGCCGCGTTCGCGCTGATCGCCTCGCGTCCCCGCGAGAATGATCCGCTGGCCATGAAATCCTTCATGATCTGGACGCCGTCCTGATCCTTGAAGTTGATTCCGGCCACCTCATCGAAGGCCACCACGTCCCACAGCCCGACCAGCCCAACCTTGCGCGCCGCCATGTTGTAGAACAGGTTGGCGACAGTGGTCTGCCCACCCGAAACCAGGATGCTGTTCGGGCTAATCTCTTTGTAGATGTGGCTCTTGCCCGTACCGCGCGGGCCAAGCTCACAGAAGTTGTAGTTGTTCTCGACCAGCGGAATCATCCGGGCCAGCAGATGCCACTTCACCCGATCCTTGAAGCAGGACGGCTCCATGCCCGTTGAACGGATCAGTGCGTCAATCCAGAGCGCTTCTGTGAATGCCTTGCGCCCTTCAAACAGCCCCGGCATGTCCATGTTGGGCATCTGAATCGGTTTGAGGTCGCTGACCAGGAAAGGCGAGCCCTTCTGGTTCTCCTCGAATCGGTAGTGGAGCGTGACGATGCACCAGATGCCACCGACCAGCAGCTTCTCGAACTGGCGAACGTAGGCATCGGAAATCTCGGCATTCTTGACCCCGAGATTCGATAGCAGCGCTTCATAGACATCGCGCTTTTCATTCAGCCTGACCGTCACCTTGTCGATGACCTTGTAACTGCCGCTCTCGCGAATCTTCGACTTGACCTTCTCGGCCTCGTCGGGTCGAACGTAGTTCTCGCTGAGAATCCGCTTTACATTGACCAGTCCGGCATCGATGGTCGCCTGATCATCGGACGCGCAGTACATCCCGAGCAGATATTCGAGGACGTAGACGGGAACATTGGCGCCTTCCTTGATGAGCTTGGTCAGATCCTTGCGCACCACCTTGCCGGCGAATTGCCGATTCAGCAGGGCATCGAGATTGCTGTCGTTCTCGGGGAGTTGTTCAGTCATCATCGGTTTTAGAAGTCGTTGGCGAAAGCCAGGTCCACCTTGACCGGAATCCGGACCACTTCGACCCTGGTTTGGGTGTCACGGGCAATCAGGAAATGGTCTTTGCTCTTGTCGTATTGACCGGACTTGATGGTCAGGATCACCGAGCGCTTGCGCTCGTCCATCAGGCCCGAGCTGCTGTCGAAAGTCAGCGACTGTTCGTCGCTGATCATGGTCTCGCCGTCACGCAGAGAGACCAGCACCGATCTTGCCAACACCCGTTCCGAAACCGGTTCGGTCTGGATGAATTCGAAGCGCTGCTTGTTGGTGACCACCTTGTTCGACGAGCCCAGCAAGCTGAATTCCACCGCGCGCGTCTTGGCCGACTGGTTTTCACTTTCGCGCAGGGTGATCACCGGAATCACGATCTCCTGCGGCATGGCGCTGCCATGAACGAAACGGGCGCCGCCGGAAAAATGAAAGCG
>JEMX01000150.1:3143-3365 GCA_000585055.1 Candidatus Accumulibacter appositus | reverse complement strand
CATGCTGGCAGGGCTGCAATTGCTTCTGTCGTTCTTCCGCTCCGCAGCACAAGGCCTCAAGAGCTTCTTGAACCGGAGACCCGAAGCGACGACAGCGCCCGAGCCGGTAGAAGTTATCAAGGTCACGAGCGCCCATTGGCAGCAATACGACCGACCGGCCTACCAGCGCCGGACCGGGATCGACATCGATCCCGCCAAGAGCGGTGAGGCTTCGTTTGAAGT
>JEMX01000150.1:2855-2980 GCA_000585055.1 Candidatus Accumulibacter appositus | reverse complement strand
CGCGCTGGGGCTCTGAACATGGCTTTCGATCCCGCGCACGATCAAGTCGTGCAATCCAACCCTCTTCTCGTTCGGCTCTTTTCGGCGCTCTCGATGAATCGTGCCTGCGATCTCCACCAGAGACT
>JEMX01000150.1:2404-2543 GCA_000585055.1 Candidatus Accumulibacter appositus | reverse complement strand
AGACATCCTGGCCTGCTGCGCATGCCGGCCAAGCAATACCACGCCGATCCATCGATCGGCCACTCGGGGATCATCAGGCTGCTCAAGAGCCCCGCGCATCTGCGCGAAGCCCTCGATCATCCGCAGCCGCCAACGCCGG
>JEMX01000150.1:1942-2116 GCA_000585055.1 Candidatus Accumulibacter appositus | reverse complement strand
AGACCCGCTCACCGGGATCCCCTGTCGCTGTCGTCCGGACTGGTTCAACGGGACGGCCGTGGCGGATCTCAAGAGCTGTGTCGATGCCAGCAGCCGCGGCTTTTCTCGCGCTATCGCCAACCTCGGCTACGACATTCAAGCGGCGTTCTACGTCGATGGAATGAAAGCCGTGAC
>JEMX01000150.1:1570-1841 GCA_000585055.1 Candidatus Accumulibacter appositus | reverse complement strand
ATCGAGGTCGGTCGCAAGAAGTACCGGGCAGCACTGCAGCTTCTGAAGTGGTGCCAGGACTCCGGCTGCTGGCCGGCTTACCAGCCCGGGGGTGAGATCGAATTGATCTCGCTGCCGCGTTGGGCCGCCAACGCCGACGCTTTCGAGTTCGACGCCGCCTGATCGGTGGCCATTGTCAGTTTATCAACCCCGGCGGGGAGACCAGTCCTCGCTCCGGGAGGCATGGTGTCTCCGCCATTTGTATTTGGAGGAAACCATGTCTCAAACCTTG
>JEMX01000150.1:1268-1481 GCA_000585055.1 Candidatus Accumulibacter appositus | reverse complement strand
AAGGGCGAAATCGCCCGCGCGCTGCCCAAGCATCTCAGCGCGGAGCGCATGGCGCGAATCGCACTGACTGCGTTTCGCATGAACCCGAAGCTGTCTGAAGTGGATCCACGCAGCGTCGTCGCGGCGGTCATCCAATCCTGCCAGCTCGGCTTGCAAATCGGCCTGATGGGCGAAGCGCATCTCGTCGCCTTCGGTAGCCAGTGCCAGTTGATT
>JEMX01000150.1:966-1192 GCA_000585055.1 Candidatus Accumulibacter appositus | reverse complement strand
TCTATGCGCACGAAGTGCGGATCAACGACAAGTTCGACATCGTCCTGGGCCTCAACCGTTCCCTGATGCACGAGCCATTGAAGAAGAACGGCTTCCCGGCGTCCGACGACGAGCGCGGGGCGATCGCCGGTTTCTACGCCGTGGCGGTGTTCAACGATGGCTCCCGCACCTTCCACGCCTTGTCGAAGGAGCAGGTCGAGTGGGTACGTGACCACTCCCGCGGTTA
>JEMX01000150.1:583-920 GCA_000585055.1 Candidatus Accumulibacter appositus | reverse complement strand
GTCCCTGGGACACGCATTTCGTTCCGATGGGCCTCAAGACGGCCATTCGCCGCCTGTGCAATTTGTTGCCGAAATCGCCGGAGCTGGCCATGGCACTGGCCATGGACGAACTCAACGAACGTGGCAAGACCCAGAACATCGGGATGGCCGAGGCGATCGACGGCTCCTGGGCGCCGGTCATCGACGACGAGTCGACTGACGCGAAGGCCAAGGAGACGGGGGCGGGCGACCAGAAGTCCGGCCGTGAAGGTGGCAAACCGCCGCTCGATTTGCTTCTCACCAGCATCAGCCAGGCCGCATCCGTTGATGACCTCGACGAACGCTACGCCAAGGCTGA
>JEMX01000150.1:407-535 GCA_000585055.1 Candidatus Accumulibacter appositus | reverse complement strand
CAGTTGCTTCGCGCCTATCGCAGTCGTAAGGCAGCGTTGACCGACACGGCTTCACCGGTCAGTGGAATTGTCGGCGTAGCGAAATGAGCGCCCCGCGAGGAAGTGATTGCGGTGTCTCTATCCTTGGC
>JEMX01000150.1:0-152 GCA_000585055.1 Candidatus Accumulibacter appositus | reverse complement strand
CGCTTTCTGGCCTCGATTCCGAAGTGATTCGGGATCGGGTGCTGGAACGCTACCGGCGACGCTTTTCCCAATAAACCCCCGGCGGCAACGCCGGGCTTTCCGCAGCGGGTTGACGCAGCCCCTTGCGGAAAGCGCATCTTGGCGCCGGCGGG
>JEMX01000149.1:5569-5748 GCA_000585055.1 Candidatus Accumulibacter appositus | reverse complement strand
GGCCAAACTTGTCGAGGATCAACGCCCCGCCACCTATGCCGTTTCGATAGACGACTGCGGGTGACGCGTTGCCCAGCGACTGGTGCGGACGCTCGCCGTTGTAGAAGGCAAAGTACTCGGCCAGGCCAACCATCAATTCGCCCATCGTCGCATAGCCCTTCAGATACACGTCCTCGTAC
>JEMX01000149.1:3898-5372 GCA_000585055.1 Candidatus Accumulibacter appositus | reverse complement strand
CAATCGACACAGAACACCGATTCCATGCTGTTGCTGATCCGCCAGCTGAGCACCTTGCGGCTATACCAGTCGATCACGGCGACCAGGTAGGCGAAGCCGTGGGCCAGACGGATGTAGGTAATGTCCGTGCTCCACACCTGGTTGGGTCTGACCACGGGAACGCCGCGCAGCAGATAGGGATAGACCGCGTGCTCAGGGCGCGGACGGCTGGTGTTCGGCCCCGGCGCCACGGCTGGTGTTCGGCCCCGGCGCCATGCCCGACAGCCCCATCAGTCGCATCAGCCGTTGCACCCGCTTGCGATTGACCGTGTGCCCCACCTTCTCAAGGAAAATCACCATCCGGCGCGTACCGTAAAACGGGCGCCGCGTGTACTCTTCATCAATCAGCCGACTGTGGACGAGATCGTTGGCATCAACCACCGGCGGCCGGCGCTGCGCATAGACCGTGGCTCGGCATACTCCTGCCAGAGCGCATTGCTGCACCACCGCGACGGGCTCGCCTGGGTCGATCCACCCATGCCGTATCACGGCAGGCTGATCCCAGACTTTTTTTTCAGTCCCAGACTTTTTTTTCAGCCAGTCGAGTTCCATCTTCAACTTGCCGATCTCGCTGTACAACAGCTCTGGCTCCCGGTGCGCAGCCGCTGGCTTGGGGCCGCGCTTGCCTTCAAATAGCGTCTTGGCATTCTCCTGGATGGCTTTCTTCCATTGCCCGACCTGCACAGGATGCACGCCGTACTCCCGCCCAATCTCGTTGATCGTCTTGACCCCCCGTACGGCCTCCAGACCAACCTTGGCCTTCAACTCTGGCGTATGTACTTTCCGCGTCGTTGCTTCACTCATCGCTTCTCGCCCCCTATGATGGAGCACAGCTTAAACCACTGTCTGATTTCCAGGGACCACTATANNTCACCCTGCTGGCCGCCGGAAAGAGCCAGCGCGAAATTGCCCGCATCACCGAAATCGATCGCAAGACGATCCGCAGCCTGGCGCGGCATTTTGCGAGCGAACCGTCAACTTCCCCCGGGGTGGCCACCGGCCCTCCCGGTCAAATTCCCCCACCCCGGCCACCGGCGCCGACACCCCGGCCACCGGCGCCGAGCCGGCCATCAATTTCCGCCTGCGAGCCGCATCGCGCCTTCATAGAGGCGCAGTTACAGCTTCGCCGCAACTTCACGGCGATCTACCAGGATCTCGTCGATCAGTTCGGCTTTACCGCCAGCTATAACAGCGTCAAGCGCTTTGCCGGGACGCTGATCGAGCACGAGCCGGCGCAGTTTGACCGACTGGAATTCGCTCCCGGCGAAGAGGCGCAGGTCGACTATGGCGAGGGGGCGATGACGCTTTACCCTGGCTCCGAGCGCTATCGTCGGCCGCGTTTGTTTGTCATGACCCTGCGCTATTCGCGACGCAGCTTTCGGCGGGTGGTCTGGAAGTCCAGCCAGGAAGCCTGGGCCAGACTGCATGAGCAGGC
>JEMX01000149.1:0-3811 GCA_000585055.1 Candidatus Accumulibacter appositus | reverse complement strand
GACCTGTACGAGCCGCAGCTCAACCCGGTCTACGCGGCCGTGCTCGCGCATTACGGCGTCGTGGCCGATCCCGCGCGGGTCCGGGATCCGAATCGCAAAGGCAGCGTCGAGAATGCCATCCAGCATACCCAGAACACGGCGCTCAAGGGCCGACGCTTCGCATCGATCGAGGAGCAGAACGCGTTCCTCGAACAGTGGGAGACGCGCTGGGCGGCGCAACGCATTCACGGCAGCGCCAAACGCCAGGTCGAGGCGATGTTCCAGGAGGAACGCCCGCTGCTCAAGCACTTGCCTTTGCAGGGGTTCGCGTATTTCACCGAGTCGCTACGCACGGTCTGCGACGACAGCTGCGTACGCGTCGACCACAGCAGCTACGCCGCCCGTCCGGCGCGTATCGGCAGCCGCGTCCTGATCCGCCTGTTCGACCAGCACCTCGAGATCCGCGATTTCCAGTCGCAGGCCTTGCTGCGCACCCACCCCCGGGCGGCCAAGCCGGGCAGCGTGATCTTGCCCGACGAGGAGCGCCCCTTCAATCCGTCACGGGAAACGCGGCGCATCTTGCGCGAGGCCAGGGCCATCGGTCCGGCCACCGAACAGCTGTGCCAGCGCCTCTTTGATCAAGAGGGTCGCGTCGGTCAGCGCCGCCTGTGGGGCATCGTCAGCCTGGCCAGGCGCTACCCCCGTACGCTGATCGACCGTGCCTGCGCGATGGCCATGCACGATGGCGTGTGCAGCCATCAACAGATCAAAGCACTCACCGAGCGCCTGCTCAACGAGGCTCTCGCCGATATCGACACCCCGGTTCAGGGCGAGCTGGCACTGACCCAGGACGACCGCTTGATTCGCGCCACCGAGGACTACGCGGACCTGTTCTCTCTGGGCGCTCGTAACAGCGCTGCTTTGTCACTTCCCCTGGAGGATTCCAAATGAGCATGACCATGAACGAAATCGAACGTGCGCTGCGCGACCTGCGCCTGTCCGGCATTCGCGCCACCCTGGAGACTCGCGTACTGCAAGCGCAGGCAAACCAGGCGCCTTTCCTGGAGACTTTCTCGATGATTCTGCAGGATGAACTGGACCGCCGCCGTTCGCGTTTGCTGGACCGTCGTTACCAGCAGTCTGGTCTGGACGAGCGTGCGACCTTGACGGACTTTGACTGGCGCTTCAATCCGAAGCTGCCGCGCCAGGCGTGCTTCGAGCTGCATACGCTGAAATTCATCGCTGAAGGCCAGAACGCGCTGATCATCGGCAAACCCGGCACGGGCAAAAGCCGGATCGCCAAGGCGGTTGCCTACCAGGCGACGCTGCAAGGCCTGGATGTGCGGGTACTCGAAGCCGACAGTGTCTTTGCGTATTACGGGCTGTGTAGCGGTGCCGATCAGCAGCGGCAGCTGCGTCCCTGGCTCGACGCCGACCTGCTGGTACTGGACGATCTCTTCCTGGCCAGGCGCATTAGCGACAGTGCGGGCGAGTTGCTGCAAACGCTGGTCCATCAGCGCTACAAGGCGCGCCGCAGCCTGGTGGTGACCTCCAACCGGGTGGTCCAGGACTGGGGCAAATATCTGGGCGATAACACGATGGCCAGCACGATTCTCGACCGCCTGATGCATCGCTCGCATCTGCTTGAGTTCGAGGGCCGCAGCTACCGTCTCAAGGAGGCCGCGACGCGCTTCGCACAGCAGCCTTCAGACAGCTGATGCGCCGCTTCGAACCCACGGCCAGCGCTTGGCTTGGCGACCCTTTGCGCTCATCCGCCACGCCTTGGGGCGCTGCCCCAAACCCCGCGTTCGCCACGGGGCAGCCGCCGGGGATGATCAAACCATCCCCGGCAACCGCCAGGAGCGTTGGGTCGCTACGCGCTGTCAAGTGGCTTTCGCGGCATAAACGGGCGGCACGCCGCCCATTTATTCCACGTGTGCGCCCAGCATGGGCGCGCTCTTGCGGGTGCAAGTCCCGTCGTAAGTTGATCACAGCGAACGAAGTGAAGCGCAACTGCATGAGGGTGACCGAGTGTGGGGAGGAAGCGTGGATCGAAGCTGCGAGCCGATGAACAAGAACCGGATAGAAGGCGCTGCGGAGCAGGCCGAGCGGGCACGTAACCGCGAAGGTCTCGTGATCAAGGCGAAGTGGCGTAGATCCGGCGGTTATGCAGCGAAGGAGTGCGGCCCTTACCTGGGGAGATCTCGCCTTGTGCCTGAAAGGGCGACGGTGTCGAGCCGGAGCGAGAAGTCAGCAGCGGTCGTAGTAGCCCGAGGCGTGGCCGGAGAAGGCCGAGACCGGAGGTGAAGGACCAAACGAGAAGGAATGTTTAGCCCCATGTCGATGCAGCAGGTATGGCGTCAGATGCCCGCGCAAGCGGGGCGGGTGGGCGTAGCGCGCGGTGAAGCTGCGCGTGATCCTGCCAGCGACGAAATCTGCGGCCCGCGACATGATCCGGTAAACACAGGGTCAGGGCTGCTTTCGGCGGCACTGACGAGAGAGAACCTGCGACAGGCATTGAAGCGGGTGCGGGCCAACAAAGGCGCAGCGGGCGTGGATGGTCTGGATATTGACCAGACAGCACGTCACTTGGTGACTGCGTGGCCGGCGATTCGTGAAAGCCTGTTGCGGGGGACGTACCGGCCGAGTCCGGTACGTCGGGTAACGATCCCGAAGCCTGACGGTGGCGAGCGTGAGCTTGGCATTCCGACGGTGACGGATCGGGTGATCCAGCAAGCGCTGCTGCAAGTGTTGCAGCCGATTCTGGACCCCACTTTCAGCGAGCACAGCTACGGCTTCCGTCCCGGACGCCGTGCGCACGATGCGGTGCTGGTTGCGCAGTCCTATGTGCAATCCGGTCGCCGGGTCGTGGTGGACGTGGACCTGGAGAAGTTCTTTGACCGGGTTAATCACGACATTTTGATTGACCGCCTACGGAAGCGCATTGATGACGCCGGAGTCATTCGGCTAATCCGAGCGTATCTGAACAGCGGAATCATGAGTGATGGCGTGGTGCTGGAACGGCATCAGGGAACGCCGCAAGGCGGACCACTATCGCCGTTGCTGGCCAATGTCATGCTTGATGAAGTGGATAAGGAACTGGAACGCCGGGGCCATTGCTTCGTGCGCTACGCCGACGATGCGAATGTGTACGTTCGTAGCCGCCGTGCGGGTGAGCGGGTGATGGAATTACTGCGCAGCCTGTACGCCCAACTGCACTTGACGGTCAATGAGACCAAGAGTGCGGTCGCCAGCGTATTTGGTCGCAAGTTTCTCGGTTTCAGCTTCTGGGCGGCACCCAGGGGGGAGATCAGATGCAAGGTGGCCGCCAAGCCTTTGGCGACGTTCAAGCAGCGGATCAGGCAACTGACTGGCCGCTCTGGCGGGCGCAGCATGGTTGAAGTCGTGGAAAGACTACGTCACTATGTACTTGGCTGGAAAGCCTACTTTCGATTGGCGCAAACCCCGCATATCTGGCGGAGGCTGGATGAGTGGATGCGTCACCGGTTGCGGGCGATCCAGCTCAAACATTGGAAACGCAGTTCGGCCGTGTTCCGGGAGTTAAAAGCGCTCGGTGCGACCCGCAGTGCGGCGCGCCAGGTGGCTGGCAACTCACGGCGCTGGTGGCATAACAGCGACCGGCTACTGAAAACCGTGCTGACCATCGCCTACTTTGATCGCCTCAGGGTCCCCCGGCTCTCATGACCTCAACTTCTCGAACCGCCCGGTGCGGACCCGCATGCCGGGTGGTGTGGCAGGGGCGCAGCCGCCATGGCTGTCCCCTATGCCGATGTGCGCCCAGCATGGGCGCGCTCTTGCGGGTGCAAGTCCC
>JEMX01000148.1:1438-1652 GCA_000585055.1 Candidatus Accumulibacter appositus | reverse complement strand
AATGAACATCGATCCGCTCGGCAAGACGCGGTTCGTGGGCCAACAACCGCTTCAGCTTCGTGTGCAGCGCGCTCGCCAGGGTGTCCGAGAAAGTCGTCAGCAGGACGCGCGCGTCGCTATCAGCACGCGCCAGATAAGCGGCCCGATGCAGTGCGACGATGGTCTTCCCCGTGCCGGCCGAGCCAGCAACCCGCGCTGGCCCTGCGTAGTCCCG
>JEMX01000148.1:869-1115 GCA_000585055.1 Candidatus Accumulibacter appositus | reverse complement strand
TCGGACCTGCCGGTAAACAGGGGTGGTAGCTCGGGCGCTGGCATTGGCTCCAGCACGAGTTCTGCCTGCACCGCATTTTGCGTGTACGCAGGGACAAGGATCTCCTTTGCCGTCTCGCGTATCTCGACCAACTGCGCGGCACCCGTCTTTGGGTGCGTTTCCAGCTTGCGTCGTTCAGCCCAGTCGTATGCAGTGTCGTGGTGATCGACGTAGCAGAGCAGCAGGCTCGCATTGCTTCTGTGCACG
>JEMX01000148.1:0-859 GCA_000585055.1 Candidatus Accumulibacter appositus | reverse complement strand
TCTGTGCACGATCAAACGCAGGTCACTGCCCGCCCTTACGGACCAGAAGTTTTTATCCCTGGAGCGGTCCAGCCGGTGGAAGCTCAAGCCCGGATTGGCAGGATTGAGCTGCAAGTCAAACGCCGTCGTTTTGACAGCTTTCTGTTCGTCGCCGGTCAGGCGCGCCAGGCTGTCGGTGAACGTATCTGCGATGCGGAATTTCATGCCTGCTTCCTTGCCTCGATTACAGTCCGGCCGTCAGGTCGACGAGGCTCTGCGGCAATACGTCGCGCTCCTGCAATGCCGCCCTGGCGTCCGCGCCAATGTCGGGGGCGATGGCCACGTACTCGCGCGTCCACCCTTTGAACTTCGGATGCACGGCAAGGAAGCGGTCGGCGCTCTTCTTCAGGGCATCTGCCGTGCCAATCAGGCGATCGGGGTTGCGCTTGCAGGTGCCGAAGCGAATCCGTTGTTCGTCTTCGTTGACCGCCACGAGGTCGATTTCGACGTCAGAGCGATCCCAATAACCGCGGATGCGCTCGCTGAGCGCGAAGTCGCCAATACCCAGACGGCTGCGCTCCTCGTATAGCTGGCCCGCGAGGTCTTCCAGCGCGTAGCCCTCGACGTCGGCCAGACGCTTATCGGCCTGGTCGATCAGGACGTCGATCGGCCGAAACGCGACCGCCGAAACAGGCCGCTGCAAGGCCGACAGCCAGGCGCGCAGGAAATTGTCGCGGATGTAGTAGCGGCCGCTGCGTGCCCGCGCCGGCGAGAAGATCGGCAGGCGCCGCTCGATCATGCGGTAGCGTTCGCTGAGAACCTTCAGATAGCCGCCGACCTGGCGCACCTCGCCGGGACCGGAAAGCTCGACCATCGTCGC
>JEMX01000147.1:2577-2702 GCA_000585055.1 Candidatus Accumulibacter appositus | reverse complement strand
GATGGTCACGAATCCGTAACGACGGCCAATTTCAGCCCAGGCACGGCGTGCTGACTGCCTTGCCGGTTCCGACGGGTCAACGCGCGCGAGAAGTGCCAGAAGCGCCCGCAGCGATGCGTTCTTCT
>JEMX01000147.1:2159-2284 GCA_000585055.1 Candidatus Accumulibacter appositus | reverse complement strand
AGTAAGGCCATGCAAAAGCCATTATTGGGGCTGAGGGACCTGCCGAATGGAAATCTAATGGGCATCTACAACGCGGAAATCTCCGCAGGTTCCTTGATGTTGCCGGAAAGCCGGAGGATCGCTCG
>JEMX01000147.1:1734-2084 GCA_000585055.1 Candidatus Accumulibacter appositus | reverse complement strand
GACAACCTGCTGCAGAAGAAGACGCCTGCTACGGCCCGCCGGCTAGCTCAGTTGATCCGTAAACGGCTCGAAACGCTAGAGGAAGAAGGCTTGACGCTGGTTGCCACCGGTTCGCACGAGGTCGCGACACAGTTGTTGTTCGCGGCAGCGATCAAGCACAGCCGTATCTTCGCCGACTTCGTGCGTGACGTGTATGCCGGAAACCTGCGCCGGCTGGAGCAAAACCTGTCTCCCGGCAAAGAGTGGGAAGGCTTCCTGGCGGAATGCGTACGGCGCGATCCCGAACTTGCGAATTTCAGCGACTCCACCAAAGCCAAGGTGCTGCAGGTCATCATTCGCGTTCTCGCCGA
>JEMX01000147.1:1288-1623 GCA_000585055.1 Candidatus Accumulibacter appositus | reverse complement strand
TCGGTGCTTGCCATCATGGACATGACCAGATGAGTCAGAAACTTGACGAGCGGCTCAACCAGATCCTACCCAGGCTGACTTCCCCTGACGTGTTGGCCAATAAGGGCTCAGGCGGCGAGATCGGCTTCTGGATCTTCGACTATCCGCCGGAGGACGAAATGGCCGTGCGGGCTTTCCTCCAGGGTTCCGTGCTGCCGGCCCTGGCCAGGCATCAGCCGGCGATCAGAGCGACGGCGATCAATCTCTTTGACCTGGTGATCGGCCTGCTCGAAGAGCGCAAGCTGCTCGACAAGGTCATCGAGATGCAGCGCACGCAGGGTGATGCCAAGACACTC
>JEMX01000147.1:1115-1269 GCA_000585055.1 Candidatus Accumulibacter appositus | reverse complement strand
AAGAGCTGCGCGGAGTACTCAAGGAAGACAAGCTCGCCAAGCGGCTAGTGACCAAGAACGACATCGCCGGCCTTGACCTGCTCATTCTCTGGAATGTCGGCGCGGTCTATCCCATGCTCCGCACCCATACGCTGCTCTCGGCGCTGCATGCCCA
>JEMX01000147.1:784-1090 GCA_000585055.1 Candidatus Accumulibacter appositus | reverse complement strand
ATGCAGGATAAGCCGCTGGTGATGTTCTACCCGGGCAAGTACGACGGCTATTCCCTACGCCTCTTCAGCCGCTTGAAAGACGACCACTACTACCGCGCCTTCCGCCTCGTCTCCTGAAACCCTCTCCCCGGAACAAACAACAATGAAAATCAGGGACCTCTTCACCAAGCCGATTGACCGCCCGATAAATGGCGTTATCAAGGCCGATCAGCGGGACGCCGAGAGCATCTGGCAGGAACTCGACGAGTATGTGGTCACCAAGCAGCTTACCGAATACCTCCGCCGCTTCTTCGACGCCTTCCTGGC
>JEMX01000147.1:405-749 GCA_000585055.1 Candidatus Accumulibacter appositus | reverse complement strand
GCTGCCGACAACCCGAAAGACCCGGTGCTTTCGGCGCGCATGGCCGTCTGGGTCTCGGGATTCTTCGGATCCGGCAAGTCGCACTTCATCAAGATCCTGTCCTACCTGCTGGAGAACATCGAAGCAGTGAACCCGGCGGACGGCACGACCAAGCGGGCTGCAGCGTTCTTCGACGAACACAAGATCAAGGACGCAATGCTGCTTGCTGACGTTCAGCGTGCGGTGGTGATCCTGTTCAACATCGACGCCAAGGCGGACAGCAAGGATGAGCGCGATGTCATCCTGCAAGTCTTCCTGCGCGTCTTCAACGAAAAGCTCGGCTACAGCGGCGACGCCCCGCATGT
>JEMX01000147.1:0-146 GCA_000585055.1 Candidatus Accumulibacter appositus | reverse complement strand
GTAACTATCTCGACAGCAAGCCGGCGGGGCACCGGATTGTTTTCCTGGTTGATGAAGTCGGCCAGTTCATCGGTAACAACACGCAGCTGATGCTGAACTTGCAGACCATCGCCGAGCAACTGGGCACCTTATGTCAGGGCCGGGCA
>JEMX01000146.1:1548-1698 GCA_000585055.1 Candidatus Accumulibacter appositus | reverse complement strand
GCCCTTGGCATCCCAGACGCGCTTGATTGCCGAGCCGAGCGCGGTGTAGCTGTAGTTGTCCAACGGTTCCCTTGGGCTCGCCATCTGGGCCAGCAGCGGCAAGACCATTTCCATGTCGGCGTTGATATCGATGATCATCGAGAAGGGATT
>JEMX01000146.1:0-1284 GCA_000585055.1 Candidatus Accumulibacter appositus | reverse complement strand
AAGAGCGTCATGACCGGCGTCGGCGTGCCTTTCCACTCGGCGATCAGCGGCGACATCATCACCGCGTTGTCGGCGGTCTTGGTGCTGATCCGCCCGAACTGACGCACGTCCGCCTGCAGGGCGGGCAGCGTCATCGGCAAAGCCGCTGCCAACGCCTGGTGCTGCAAATAGAAATCCTTGGTGAGATCGAAACCGCGGGCGCGCCAGACCGCACGCACGGCGTGTTCGCCGAGCGGCTTCCGTGGCTTTGGCCAACAGGCAGATCTGGTGATACATCCCGACCACCGTGCGACCGCTGTCGCTGTCGAAGGTTTTGAGCACCATGTCCCAGTCGCGCTTGCGTTCCTGCAGATCGGGCTGGAAGTGCGCCATGTAGTGCGCCATGTAGGAGCCGGCACTCTGCGTCGCGCGGGCCGCTTTGATCTGCGCCTTACTTCGAGCCCCCTCGTAGTCAAGCGCCACAGCCCCCATGGTGATCAGGAACGGACACGGCATCGACAGAGCGAGCTGGTAGGGGTCACCGATCAGGGTGTTCATGCCGGCGAGACGAAAGTAGCGCGGGTACTGGCGAACCGAAAAGAGCTGCAGCACCGATTCGTCGCCACCGGCCTGGCGAAAGCGGATGTCGCTATCCCCGAGCCGGGAGGCGATCTCGTGATGAGAGACTTGCTCCCGGAGCGGCTGTGCCTCGTTCCATTCGATCGGGCGCAAACCCCGACCGGTGAATAGCGACGAGTGATCGAAAAAGGGAGCGACAAAGTGCAATAGCTGCTCGGGTCCCCAGTCGTGGCCTGGCAGGTGCGCTGACTTGAGCGTGGCGTGGACACTTTCCCGAACACGCAGCGCCTCGTCGACGTCGGCCGGCACCTCGGGGTCGAGCGGCAGGGTGATCGAGATCACCGCCCGAAAATCGCGCAGCAGATAGGTCTGATGCGTAAAAATTGACTGGCCGGTACCGTGCAAGTAGTGATCGATGCGCCGCCGCGCAAGCAGCCGGAAGATGTTGTTGTGACGGCGATCTTCCCAACCACCCTTCTGGTCGGCGCCGCCGTCGGCAACCGATCGGACATCCGCGCCTGAGCGCGGCAGAAGATTCGCCTGCGCCTGTAGGACCGGGAGAATGTTCGGGCTCCCGTACAAGGTGACCTGGATGCCGGTCCCCGGGGGACAGGAGACGAAGAGACTGGCCAGTACCTTTTCCATTTCGTCGTTGGCGCCTGTTTGCGGCAAGGCCTCGATGCAAAAACCGATGGCCTGCGATTCGCGTTCTCCGAAGGCCCCCTG
>JEMX01000145.1:1406-1666 GCA_000585055.1 Candidatus Accumulibacter appositus | reverse complement strand
CGCTCGACCTTCGCCGCCTCGATATCGTCCCGAATTTCTCCAGCCATGTGGCGCATGCTGTAGATCCCGGTTCCACCGAGCGCCGCGAGCAGTACGGCGGTGACCGCGGCGAGCAGGAGAAACTTGGCTTTTGTGCTGAGCTTGTTCATGAAATGACCATCCTCGTCTTCTTGGTTCTGGGGATTACCGGGTGCTCAGACCGCTCTACTGCGACCCTCTCCGGGCCGGGCAGTGAACCGGACAGTAGTGACGCGCAGCCA
>JEMX01000145.1:1105-1281 GCA_000585055.1 Candidatus Accumulibacter appositus | reverse complement strand
GCGCGTATATAATGGGCGGTCATTCATCAAGCGATCAGAGAAAACATGGAAGCCGAACAACTCAACCTCATCGAAAACCGCCTCGACGACCTCGGTCAACGGGCCACCGAACTACGGAGGTATCTTTGACTACGACCAGAAAGCCGATGAACTTAAGGCCGTTTCGCTAGAACTCG
>JEMX01000145.1:734-882 GCA_000585055.1 Candidatus Accumulibacter appositus | reverse complement strand
TTGCCAACCTCGAGTTCCGGCGCATGTTCAACAACCCGGCCGACCCGCTCAATTGCTTTGTCGACATCCAGGCGGGCGCCGGCGGGACCGAAGCGCAGGACTGGGCGGCGATGCTCCTGCGCATGTATGTGCGCTACGCCGAGCGCAA
>JEMX01000145.1:379-546 GCA_000585055.1 Candidatus Accumulibacter appositus | reverse complement strand
AGCTTCTGTTCGGTGACCGCCTACCCCGAGATCGACGATTCCTTCGAAGTCGAAATCAATCCGGCCGATCTGCGTATCGACACCTACCGCGCATCCGGCGCCGGCGGACAGCACATCAACAAGACCGATTCGGCGGTGCGCATCACGCACCTGCCGACCAATATCGT
>JEMX01000145.1:0-157 GCA_000585055.1 Candidatus Accumulibacter appositus | reverse complement strand
AACGTCGAGGTCGGCAATACGCAAGGGGTGCTCGACGGCGACCTCGACCAGTTCATTGAAGCAAGCCTCAAACAGGGAGTGTGACCCGTGCAACAACCTTTTCTCAGCTTCGCCCTCGCCAGCATGCTCGTCGTGCCGGCATTCGCGCCGACCTTCG
>JEMX01000144.1:1022-1980 GCA_000585055.1 Candidatus Accumulibacter appositus | reverse complement strand
CCGTCGGGATTGAGCACGGCGCTGCCGTGTGCCGGGGCGCCAATGGCCGTAATCGCTGCTGCCGGGTCTTCGAAGTTGTCGGCGCTGGCGCCGTTGCTGCCGGCCAGGGGATCGAAGCTGACTGCCGCGGTGCTGTTGGTGCTGACGCTGTCGGCGGTGATGTCGGCGACTGGCGTGACGGTGATATTGAGGGTCGCGGTAGCGGTCGCACCGGCAATGTCGCGGAGGGTGTAGGTCACCGTCGGAAGGTTGCCGTTCCAGTCGGCAAGCGGCGTGAAACGGTAGCTGCCGTCGGCCTTGAGCGTCAGCGTGCCGACGCCGGCGATCGTCGCGCTGCCGCCAACGGCGCCAGGCGGAACGGCAACGGTAACGCCGTCAACGACGAACTGGGTGACGCTCCGGCTGTCGCCGCTATCCGGATCGCTGTCGTTGCTCAGCACATTTCCGATCAACAGCGTGTCTTCCGGCGTGCTGGCCGTGTCGGGGTTACCGACCGGGGCGGCGTTGGTGACGACGACGCTGATCGTCGCCGTCTCGCTGACGCCACCGCTGCTAACCGTATAGCTGAAGCTGTCGGGACCGACGTAGCCCGGCGTCGGGGTGTAGGTGATCGTGCCGTCGGGATTGAGCACGGCGCTGCCGTGGCTGGCGTCGCCGATGGCGCTGATCGCCGCCGTCGCATCGTCGAAGGTATCAGTCGTCGCACCGTTCGTTCCGGCCAGCGGGTTGAAAGTGACTCCGGCGGTGCTGTTGGTACTGACGCTGTCGGCGGTGATGTCGGCCACCGGCGTGACGGTGATGTCGAGGGTCGCGGTGGCGGTCGCGCCGGCGACGTCGCGGAGGGTGTAGGTCACCGTCGGAAGGTTGCCGTTCCAGTCGGCAAGCGGCGTGAAACTGTAGCTGCCGTCGGCCTTGAGCGTCAGCGTGCCGACGCCGGCGATCGTCGTGCTGCCGCCAA
>JEMX01000144.1:0-865 GCA_000585055.1 Candidatus Accumulibacter appositus | reverse complement strand
CGACCGGGGCGGCGTTGGTGACGATGACGCTGATCGTCGCGGTTTCGCTGACGCCGCCGCTGGTAACCGTATAGCTGAAGCCGTCGGGACCGACGTAGCCCGGCGTCGGGGTGTAGGTAATCGTACCGTCGGGATTGAGCACGGCGCTGCCGTGTGCCGGGGCGCCAATGGCCGTAATCGCTGCTGCCGGGTCTTCGAAGTTGTCGGCGCTGGCGCCATTGCTATCGACCAGCGGATCGAACGTGATGGCTGCAGTGCTGTTCGTGCTGACGCTGTCGGCGGTGATGTCGGCGACTGGCGTGACGGTGATGTCGAGGGTCGCGGTGGCGGTCGCGCCGGCGACGTCGCGGAGGGTGTAGGTCACCGTCGGAAGCTTGCCGTTCCAGTCGGCAAGCGGCGTGAAACGGTAGCTGCCGTCGGCCTTGAGCGTCAGCGTGCCGACAGCAGCGATCGTCGTGCTGCCGCCAACCGGACCAGCGGGGACGGCGACGGTGACGCCGTCGACGACGAACTGAATGAGCGTCTTGCTGTCGCCCGGGTCGCTGTCGGTATCGTTGTCCAGAACGTTGCCGCTGACCGGGGTATCTTCCGCTGTGCTGGCGCTGTCGGGATTGCCGACCGGGGCGGCGTTGGTGACGATGACGCTGATCGTCGCCGCCTCGCTGACGCCGCCGCCGCTAACCGTATAGCTGAAGCTGTCGGGACCAACATAGCCCGGCGTCGGGGTGTAGGTGATCGTACCGTCGGGATTGAGCACGGCGCTGCCGTGGCTGGCGTCGCCGATGGCGCTGATCGCCGCTGCTGGGTCTTCGAAGTTGTCGGCGCTGGCGCCGTTGCTGCCGGCCAGGGGATCGAAGCTGACTGC
>JEMX01000143.1 GCA_000585055.1 Candidatus Accumulibacter appositus | reverse complement strand
CTTGGCGGCGCAGTCGGCATGTTCGTCTTCGTCCTTTATCCCTACGTCTATCTGCTTACCCGCACGGCCTTCATCGAGCGTGCCAGCGGCATGCTCGAAGCCTCACGGACACTCGGTCTCGGACCCTGGCGCAGCTTCTTTCGTGTCTCGCTGCCACTGGCCCGGCCGGCAGTCGCTGCCGGCGCAGCGCTGGCGCTGATGGAAACGCTCGCCGATTACGGGACGGTCTCCTATTTCGGCGTACAGACTTTCACCACCGGTATCTATCGCGCCTGGTTCTCGCTTGGCGATCGCATTGCCGCAGCACAACTGGCAGCGGCACTGCTCGGCTTCGTGACGCTGCTGTTATTGATCGAACGCATCTCACGCGGCCGTTCGCGTTTCTACAACACCACCGGACGCAACCGCCCGCGCTCCGGCCAACGCCTGCTGGGCTGGCGCGCCTGGCTGGCAAGTGCGGTGTGCACACTGCCGCTGGCCATCGGCTTCGTGCTGCCGGCTGGCCTCCTGCTGCGACTGGCGCTGGCCAACGGCGAGGCGCGCTTTGGCGAGCATTTCTTCGTCATGGTGCGCAACAGTTTCGTTCTCGCCGGGCTGACCGCCGCCATCGCCGTCTCGCTGGCCGTGCTGCTCGCCTACGGCGCACGCCTGTCGAAAGGCCTGCTGGCCCGCGCACTCAACCGCCTGGTCAGCCTCGGCTACGCCGTCCCCGGCTCGGTGATCGCCGTTGGCGTCCTCATCCCGGTCAGCCGGCTGGACATCTGGCTGGCCGGCCAGTGGCAAGACTGGTTCGGCAGCAACCCCGGCCTGCTGCTCACCGGCGGGATCGCGGCGCTGATCTACGCCTACCTGGTACGCTTCCTGGCCGTCGCCTTGCAGGCAGTGAGCACCAGCCTGGCGAAGATCACGCCGAACATGGACGATGCGGCACGCGGTCTGGGACTCGGGCAAGGGGCGACGCTGCGCCGCGTGCACCTGCCGATCCTGCGCAGCAGCCTGTTCACGGCAGGCTTGCTGGTCTTCGTCGACGTCATGAAGGAACTGCCGGCGACGCTGGTGATGCGCCCTTTCGATTTCGACACCCTGGCGACACAGGCCTACACCCTCGCTTCGGACGAGCGTCTCGCGGAAGCGGCCAGCGCGTCGCTGGCCATCGTCGTCGTCGGACTTCTGCCGCTGATCGCGCTGTCGCGCCAGATCTCACGCAGCCACCGCTGAGCCGGCGACGACGGCCTCCTCCACAAGCTCTTGGCGAGCGGTCTCAGCGATAGCCGACCTGATCGAAAATGATCTGGGCCTTGGCACGATACATGGCCAACGAGCCGACCGGCAGCGGGTCGGCCTTGAACTTGCCGAGCGCAGCCAGCGCCGGATTGTCGATCTTGATCCCGACCACCACCGGCCACTCGTTGTTGCCGTCGGCGAAATAGCGCTGCGCCTGGTCGCTGGCCAGGTACTCGAGAAACTTGAGCGCCGCTTCCTTGTGCGGCGCGTGCTTGAGAATACCGCCACCGGAAACGTTGATATGTGCTCCGTAGCTCTGCTGGTCAGGCCAGACGACGCCGATCTTTTCCATCGTCTGGCGATCCTCGGGCTTGTCCGAGCGCATCAGCCGCGCCAGATAGTAGGTATTCGAGACCGCCACCGCACATTCGCCAGCGGCCACCGCCCGGATCTGATCGGTATCCCCGCCTTTGGGCGCGCGCGCGAA
>JEMX01000142.1 GCA_000585055.1 Candidatus Accumulibacter appositus | reverse complement strand
ATCATGTACGCGAAGTAGTTTTCCTGGCACCAACGGGCGAACATCCGGCCCGCGATGGTGGTATTTCCGAGTTGCCTGGCGGTCGTGATCACCGCCGTTTGATGTCCGGTCTGGGTCAGCCGACGGACTTCGGTGACGGGTAGGCTGTTCGCGTCGGCGCCGAGTCGGGTTTCGCGCATCGCCAGTTTCATCCGGGTGCTGCCGCCGGCCGGCAGACGGACTTCCTGGTCCTGAAACTCGTCTTCGGGCCAGAGGTCCTTGACGTTCTTGCGGTAGGTCAGGGCGCCGATGCGCAGTTTCCAGAGTCTGCCGAGGAGACTCTGGGTGGCCCCTTCGCGATCGAAAACCATTACAAACCGGTGCAGGGTCGGGTCGGCGTCCAGTTCGGCCGGCGTCGGCTGTTCCGGGACGATGTCCAGCAGCTGGGGGACGATGTCCTTGAGCAGGGTCTCGGCGAGTCCGTCATTGAGCGGCTGCGACACCACGAAGAAGGGGCGACCCAGGGCATCATTGAGCCAGTAGTCGGTGGTGCCCCGCAGGCACAGGCGTTCGCGCGAGACGTAGCGTCGTGAGAGGTTGGCTTGCTCGCCGTGATACACCCGAACATGGCCGTCGACATAAAGGTAACCGGCTTCTTCGGGCTCGCTTTCCATCCAGTTCTTCGCCAGATCCCGCATCCAGGCCGCCGGGTCACCCGTCTTGGCCAGCAGAGTGATCTTTTCCCGCAGGGTGCGGACCTCCGGCACCCGGTCAAGGCCGATGACTTTGCCCAGCTCTCCGGGCGGGGTTTGTCGCAGATGTTCCGGCCGCTTGATTCGCCCCAGCGCCATAAAGCCGAGGACGAGAAGGATATGCAAGGCGCTGTAGAATCCCCGGGGCAGCTTGAGATGACGACCCAGGCCGGTCAGCAGCCCGTTGGCGCACAAGGCCGGCAGGCCGGCCAACAGCCCTCCCATCGCTACATCATGGCTCGCTTCGAAGCGCGTCGTCGCACCGGTCGCCAACCCCAGCGCCGCCTGGACCCGCTCGTCCGCGCGCGTGCAGGCGGTGCCCATCCCCGCAGCGGCTTCAGCATCCGCCCGGCTGCGCTCACTCTTGGTACTTGCCGGTTCCGACTCCACCCGCTCTGGCGGCAGTGGCGCCAACTGCGGCACGCCCTGGCGACCGATCGCCTTGCGCAGCGTCGACTCCTTGATGCCCACCTGCCGCGCCACTTCAGAGGGTCGCTTTCCCTCGCTCAACAACCGCGCGCATTCGGCACTCTTGTCCGGTGTCATGATCCGCGGCTTGCTTGGCGCCGCCGGCCGAAAGAAAGACGATGGCCCGGCTGTGCGGCTTTGTCCCACCCAGTTCATCAGCGTGCGGTGCGGGATGCTCAGCGGTGCCCTTTCC
>JEMX01000141.1:2113-2465 GCA_000585055.1 Candidatus Accumulibacter appositus | reverse complement strand
CGCGCCGGGTGTGCCGATTCGGGGGTTTTCAGCGAGTCGTTGAGGTCTCTTTCCATTTTCGTGCTCCATAACGCGCCAGGGTGAGCTCCGGGTGCCAGAAGTCGGCGGCCAAGCCGGCTTTCAGCTTGAGCTGGGCCAGGAATTGCCGGGGGTCGGCGAGCGACTCCCAGACCTGCGGCAGGAAAGTGGCCCGTCGCCGCCCGTAGCTCAGGATCAAGCCATCGACACCCGGCCGCAGGCGGGCCAGCGCGTCTTCTTCGCTGCTGACCGGGAAGGGTTCGGCTGGCGCGAGCAAGGAAACCTCGATCCGCGTGTGCGCCAACTCCCGCTCGCTCAGCGGCGGAAAGCGCGG
>JEMX01000141.1:1228-2104 GCA_000585055.1 Candidatus Accumulibacter appositus | reverse complement strand
CGCGGGTCGCGAAAGGCGGCGGCGAAGGCGTTCTCGGCAACGTCTGCGGCCAGCGGCCGCTGTGCTTCGAGACTGCCGATACAGCCGCGCAAGGCACCGTCCTGGGTCAGCGTCACGAAGCTCGCCCCGGGCTCGGCGAGTTCCGGCGTCGTCGCCACCGGTCTTGCCGGCAATCCGAATTTCGCGGCAATGGCGTTGCGGGCGCTGACCAGCAGGGCGCTGCCGAGGGGGTCAGTGGGCATCGGTGTTCACCGGCGTGAAGGCAAAGGCGCCGTAGCCGACGACGCGCGACCTGTCGCCGGCGGTATCGCCGGAATTGCGCAGGTCGAGGAGGCGCGCCTGCAGCCCGTGCCGGCGCGCCGCCAGGAGGAGGCCATTGACCGGCGTCGCGCCGCAGGCCTGTTGATGGTCGATCCGTGCGTCGAGGGCGACGATGTGCCGGGCGGTTTCATTGTCCGTCTTGCGGGCGATCGCGTAGGGAAGGTAATGCGAGAGGTCGGAGCTGATCACGAGCAGCGTCTCGTCGCCGCCCCAGAGGGCTTCGAGCACTTCGGCGACCTCTGCCGCGGAGGCACGACCGACGGCCAGCGGCACCAGCGTAAAGCGTTCGAGGACCGTCTGCAGGAAGGGCAGCTGCACTTCCAGCGAATGTTCCATGGCGTGCGCGGCGTCGCTGACGACGACCTGCGGCAGGTGTGCGATGCTGGCGATGGCCGCCATGTCCAGCGCTACCTCGCCCAGCGGAGTGGCGAAGGCGCTGGCCGACGGCAGCGCCAGCCCGGCGACGGCGACGCGGTGCGTCGGGCCGAGCAGCACGACGCGCCGGAAAGTGGCGCGCAGCGCGTGCAGCGGTGCGTAGACGCTGGCCGCGATGGG
>JEMX01000141.1:618-1207 GCA_000585055.1 Candidatus Accumulibacter appositus | reverse complement strand
CCTGAATAGACGTAGCCGGCATGCGGCGCGATGATCGCTTTCGGGCGCCCATACTGCCTCTCCTGAGCCGTTTGCGCCACCGGCGTGTCGTCGAGCAGCCGGCGAAGATCGCGCGCCAGAACGCTGGCCGATCCGGGATAGAAGGTGCCGGCGACTGCGGCCGGACGGATGCCTGGGGTCGAGTGTGTCATCTGGTCAATCCTCGAGGAGTGGGGCTCAAGCAGGGCCGGCGGCGCAGGCATCGACCTCGATAACGGAAAATCACCCGCTGGCAAGAGTCCGTGCGCAGCGCTGCGCGCTCATTTCGGTATCCGCCTGCCTACTTTGGTTAAAATTACGCCATGCTACGTCACTACGCAATCGTCCCCGCCGCCGGAAGCGGCTCGCGCTTTGGCGGCGCAATGCCAAAGCAATACCAGATGCTCGCCGGCCGACCGCTGATCTATCACAGCCTGGCCGCCTTGTGTCGTTGCCCACGCATCGACCGCGTCTGGGTCGTTCTCTCTCCGGACGACAGCTGGTGGCGACAATACGACTGGACAAGTCTAGGCCACAAGCTGGAGACGGTTTTCTGTGGCGGGGCGAGCCG
>JEMX01000141.1:0-613 GCA_000585055.1 Candidatus Accumulibacter appositus | reverse complement strand
GGGGCGAGCCGTTCCGCGAGCGTCGCCAATGGCCTGGCTGCCGCCGCGACGGCCGCCCACGACGACGACTGGGTCCTGGTCCACGACGCGGCACGCCCCGGCCTGTCGCAGGCAAACCTGCACGTCCTGTGCGACGAGCTGGCCGACGATCCGGTCGGCGGTCTCCTGGCCGTGCCGCTGGCCGATACGCTCAAGCGCGCCGACGACGCACAGCGCGTCGCGCGTACCGAGTCGCGCGACGGCCTGTGGCAGGCGCAGACACCACAGATGTTTCGCTACGGTCTGCTGCGCCGGGTGCTTGCCGGATACCCGGATGGCACCGACGAAGCCTCGGCCGTCGAGGCCGCCGGCTTCAAGCCGCGACTGGTCGCCGGCGACAGCAGCAACTTCAAGGTCACTTTTCCGGCTGACCTGCGTCTGGCGGAGCTGATCCTGCAGGGCAGGACGAGGGTGGACGAATGATCCGCGTCGGACAGGGTTGCGACATTCACGCGCTGGTTCCCGGCCGCAAGATGATCCTTGGCGGTGTCGACATCGCCCATGGCAGCGGACTCCTCGGTCATTCCGATGCCGACGCGCTGGTGCATGCGATCATCGACGCCCTGCTCGGCGC
>JEMX01000140.1:843-1095 GCA_000585055.1 Candidatus Accumulibacter appositus | reverse complement strand
CCAGGCGGAGACGCGGCCAGCGCTTGTTGGCCGGATCGAAAAACACCGCTTTGGCCGTTTTCGGGCTGGCGCCTGGCGCTGGTGCAGGGTCGAGGAATGGTGGCTGGGACATGCGCGGATCACGAACCTGGATCGATGCGCCACTCGCGCGAGCGGCACTGACCGGCTGATCTTCCCGCGCCAGGAGCGCAAGCGCGGCGCGCCGCTCCGGCCGGGATGTCGGATCGAACGCGGAGGATAACGGGCATTGGG
>JEMX01000140.1:388-740 GCA_000585055.1 Candidatus Accumulibacter appositus | reverse complement strand
GGACCTCGCCCCTAAGTTTCGCCTAATCCTCGGTCGCTATCTTCACGCCTGCGCGAATTCCTGCGTGCTTTGCACGCGCGACGGCCAGAAGAAGAAGTTTCAAGCGGGAAGCAGCAGCCGCCCCTGCGGCGCCCCGCCATTGGCGCGGGCGGCGCCGGAAAGTCTGCCGGCACCGCTGGCCTGGCGATCGCCGACGCGCTGCCCGATGCTGAATACAAGGAAAACAGAAATCATGTCCTGGTCATTGAAACCCTACTGGCGCGTCGTCATCGGCGCCGCCCTGACGCTCTACCTGAGCTACTCCGAGTGGCGCCAGTTCTACCCGGCGACGGCCGCGACCGGCTGGGAGGTG
>JEMX01000140.1:0-130 GCA_000585055.1 Candidatus Accumulibacter appositus | reverse complement strand
AGACCGAAACCCTCTTCGAAGGCAACAGCGTCGAGGGCATCGCCACCGATGGCCGGGTGCTCTACGCCATTGAGGATGCGCGGCCGGGCCGCCTGTTGCGCTTCAACCCCGACAGTGGCGAACTGACCGT
>JEMX01000139.1:284-4612 GCA_000585055.1 Candidatus Accumulibacter appositus | reverse complement strand
CGGGCGATCGCCTCGAGGCTCAGCTCAGTCGTATAACGGTATCGCAGTACATCTCCCTTGACGCTCACGAAACCGGACCCTTTTTCGCTCGCGAGAATTGAACCAGCGGTGGCGCAGGCATAGGTGGTGAGCGCGGCTGCGGGCAACGGTTGAAGCGGTTGAAGAAGCGGCCTTCGCCAAGCCGTGCGGAGGGTCTTTTTTTGTGGCTGGCGGAAGTCTTGGGGGGTGTGGGAGAGGTGCCCCGGAGCTGGGTCAAGGGCAGGCTGCGGCTTTTCGCAGCCTGGCGCAGCGTCCCTTGACGCAGCGCGCAGCGTCCCTTGACGCAGCGGAGGGGCGATACGCTGGGGCGTGGCAGTAAGTGCGGCAGTATCGCGCTTACTGCCATGCAGACCGGCGTTTGAGGCGTCGGACGCGCGCGGCGGTCGTCGAGGAGCCAGGGTGATGCTGGGCGCGCAAGCGGCCGCCGTTCACCGGTGCCTTCAAGCGCTACGCGGAGTCGTCTGGCGAGGTCTTCCTGCGAGACGTCGCGCGGGTGGAGGCAGCTGTCGGGGCCGTCGTCTGGGTTGCCTGGGAGCCATCCGGCTCGCTGCGCAAACTCGCACCACTCAAGCGCAGGAGGGTGCAGCGATGCTGCAGGCGGTCGAGCAGCGCATCGACCAGCGGTTTCTTCTGAAACAACTCGTACCAGTCGGGCAGATCGACATTCGTTGTGACAATCGTCGAAAGGCGCAGACTGTAGCGCTGGTCCATCAGACGGAAGAACGCGTTGACCTGCTCGGGCTTCAGGTTGAGGTAGCCGAGTTCGTCGATGACGATCAACGGCAGGCGGCACAACTGATTGAGCAGCCCAATCGTCGAGCGGTCAGCGAGCGAAGCATACAGTTCGTCGAGCAAGGCCTGTGCGTTATAGAAACGGGCGCGGTAGCCATTCAGACACGCTTCGCGCAGGAGCCCGATGGCGATTCCCGACTTGCCGGTGCCGGGTGGGCCGATCAGCAGGAGGTTCTCGCCGCGGCGCAGAAAGTCGAGCCCCGCGAGGGTCAGGACCTGCGCCTTGTTGACGCTCGGCTGACGGGCGAAGGGGAACGACTGCAAGGTCCACGGCCAGGGTAGATGGGCCTGGGCCAGACGATAGGCCAGGCTCTTCTCGCGCCGCGCCGCTTCTTCGGCGCGAAGCAGGCGAAAGAGCACCTCGGGGACCGGCGTCCCCTGCCGTTCGGCGAGGTCGAGTTCCTCGTCGAGGACGCGCTCCATCCCGGACCAGCGCATCTGCGCAATCAGCGCCTTGAGCGGCTCACGCATCGTCGTCTCCGCGGTCGAGGCGGAAGAAGTCCCCGGCCACCTGCTGCAGGATCATGGCCTCCAGGCGGCCGAGGTCGAAGAGACCAAACTTCAGCGCCTGCGCGACCGCCGCGAGGAAGGGACTTTCCGGGTAGCTTCGCCGGAACCCCAGCAAGCGGCGCAGGGGCCGCACCCCGCGCCCGTGCGCCTGCTTGACGAGCGCCGCGACGTACGCGTCGAGCACAGGGTGGTGGCCCTGCAGCCAGGTGGCTTCAGGCGGCGGGGTACGATCGCGACGCTGCGGCGTCGGGTGATGCCCGGGCAGCTTCTGCTTGGCATCGCGCACGCCGATCAGCCGCGGGTGGATCGCGACCAGTTGCTCGCGGGCACAGATCCTGAGTTCGCTGGCGTACAGATAAACCGTCAGCGTCCTGCCCACCCAGCGTTCGGGCACCGAGTAGCGATTGGTCTCGATCGACACGAAGCCGTACAGATCGACCACCCGCTCGGCCACCTGATAGACCGGCGGCAGCACCGCCGGCAGCGGCTGCAGACAGGACCTCTCCATCGCGTAGGCCGCGCTCGGCGCCATCCCCAGGACGCGCTTCGGCTTGGCATTCGCCACCGTCTCGCACCAGGCCCGCGCCTGCTGGTTCAGGTCGGCGAAATCGGCGAACGTCCGCCCGGCGAGGAAATGGCCTTCGACCCAGGCAAACGGTCTTTCGACGCGACCCTTGCGGTCGGGTTGGTTCACCGGGTGGGCACGGAAGGCGAATCCCAGCGTGCGCGCGAACGCCACCATCTCGGGCGCGAACATGGCCTCGTCGCCGGCGCCGTCGACGACGATCACGCTGGTGTTGTCGATGACGCAGGTCGGGCAGCAGCCGGCCAGGAAGCACACGGCCTCGAGCAGGAACTGTTTGGCCTCGAAGCGGGTAAAGCGCGGGTAGTACTGAATGAACAGGCAGCGCGAATAGGCCAGGATCAGCGACGCGCATTGCGCCGTCAGCGGCTTGCCGGCGAGCGTCACGCGATGGGGCGAGGTATCGTGCTGCATCTCCTGGCCAGGCGCGAAGACATACTCGCCCGAGCGCTTGGGCGGGGTGCGCAGGCCGGCTTCCCGGATCCAGCGGGTGAGCGTGCTGTAGCCGGGATTGAGGCCCAGTTCCGCCTGCAGCATCTCCTGTAGGCGGACCCCGTTGCCGCGCACGCGCGCAAAAGCGGCAGGGAGCCAGAGGCGTACCGGCGCCGGGCACGCGGGCTCGCGCGCGTCGGCAAGCACCGGTGATCGCAGAATGCGGCGAATCGTATTACGCGACAGCTTCAAGAGCCGGCTGATCTCGCGAACAGCCAGGCCTTGCTGATGCAGCGTCTGCACGGATTGACGAATCTCGGGGGAGATCATGCGGGCAAATCCTGGTCAGATGGCGCTGCAGCGACTCGAGCGCCGGTTGCAAAGAAGCCACCGCCGCCGTGACGGCGGGCGGCAAAGCGGTCGATGGCGAACTCAAGGCGGACAAACGCCGCTTCAGACGGGCGCCGACGGCTTCCAGGATGCGCAGGTCGGCGAGCACCTCGCCTTCCGGCCCCTCGCGCAGACGTTCGGCAACCTTCTCTTCCTGCCGGGCTGCAACGGCTTCGAGCAACAGCTGCGGCGACTCGACCATGCGCTCGCGCACCGGTCGCGTAGCGCGTTGATACTGCGCGAACCAGTTGGCCAACTGCCGAGTTGAAAGGCGCGTCGAGCGCAGGGTCGCGAGCAATTGTTCGGCGTGCGCGCTGTTGGCGCGCGCCAACGGTCCGAGGATGCGGACCGCCGCCCAGGTCGACACCTGCCCCTGGCGTATGGCCTCGAGCAAGGCGTCCGACAGGCCCCCGAGCAGTTGCAGGCGGCGACTGACCCAGCTCACATCGCGCCCGCAACGCCGGGCGACTTCGTGTTGGCTCAACTGCCCGTCCGAAATCAACTCACGCAACAGGAAGGCTTCTTCGATCGGCGCAAACGATCGGCTGCGCGTCCGGGCCAACACGCCCAACAGCGCCTGCGCGAGATCCGCCTGCCAACACTCGACCTCGGCCGTATCGCGCCCGAGGTAACGCAACGCGGCAATACGTCGATAGCCGTCGATCAGGATGAACGCGTCGCCCTCGCCGGCGACCGCAATGCAGGGAACCAACTGACCATCCGCCGCGATCGATCGGGCCAGACGCGTGATTGCCGGCGGGTCCGGCAGGCGAAGCGATGCGTAGCGCAAATCGAGACGGTGCAGGTCGAGGCTGAGAACGGCAGCGGCAGACGACGGATTCATGCCAGAGAACCTCCTGTTGGACCCAGAATACCGGCCCGGTGCCGCCAAGGCGAGCAAGTCGTCTTTTGCAATTCCCTCAGGGCGAGGCGCAAGCCGCTGTAATGACAGTGATTTCGACCATCCACGCGTCACTCTTTGCAAGCGACGCGTCCACCACCGGGGACAAACAGTAAGTGCCGGAAAGAATGGGCATTTCAGCCTTTGACGCGTTCATCTTTGCAATCTGCCCGGCCTTGTCCTGCGCGCGTTGCCGTTGCTGGGCGCGGTTGCGCTCGGCGTACTCCGGGTGTTGGCGTCGATAGTCCCGCCAACAGCCCGGATGGCGCTCTGCCCAGGCCTTCTGTACCCGCTTCTGGTCCTCGCGATAGTCCGGATCGTTCTGGCGCCTGCTTGCTTGCCAACGCCGTCGCCGTTCGCGTTGGCAGGCGGCAGCGGAACAAAAGCCTTGCTCTGCAACTTGCGGGCGTGGCCGAAAGGGGGCCTGGCACGCCTGGCATTGCCGGAATTCCAGAGCTCGTTCTCCCCGCACGAGGTCGTGATGTCGTGCGGGAAGATACGGCGGCCGGCGTGATTCCTCCCAGTGGGAGGGCTTATGAGGTCCGGGAGGGATCTGTTCGGGAAAACGGCGCCACTAGGGGGTGCCCGGCCGCACCGTTCGGAAGACGCGCCTTCGGACTGAGGTGCCGTCGCTCCAGGCCACCGGCGGCCACCATCAGACCCGCGGTCGTTGAACCTTGA
>JEMX01000139.1:0-213 GCA_000585055.1 Candidatus Accumulibacter appositus | reverse complement strand
CTTTTCTCTCCTTCACATGCCACCTGGCAACCCCGGGCAGTGGGTCCGGTCTGGTGAGCAGAAACGGGTCAATTCTGGTGAGCGCCAAGGCCATCAAGAAGCTTGGTCGAAGGATATGAGATCCAACGCTACTTTCGCAAGTATTTAAGGCTCTGAGCCCAGTGGTGATTCAGAAGCAGCGCACCGACGGACCCAGATGCTTGCAATGCCGGT
>JEMX01000138.1 GCA_000585055.1 Candidatus Accumulibacter appositus | reverse complement strand
TTAGCGTGGCGTTGCCCAGCAAGGCCTGCGCCATGGCCAGCGACAGCGCCGGATAGACCTGCTCCTGGTAGTTCGCCAGCAGCCAGGCGCGCCGCGTCACGCCGTCGCCAGCCACCGGCGCGTTGAGGAATCCGGCCCCCATGGCGGCCTGCTGGAAAAGCGGCAGGTTGCCCCCGTAGCCCGTCCAGCGGCTGAGCGACGCGACGGCTGCCGGAGCAAGGTCGGTGAGCACCGGCGCCGGCAGCGCGCCACTGCCGGCCGCAGCTGCACCGCTGGACAGGTGAAAGCCGAGAATCACCGCATGGCGACGAATGACGTCGGCGAGACGGGCGTCGTAATCGAGCGTCGGTCGCAAGTCCTCCAGCGCCGCGACGAAGCCGCCATTGCCGCGCAGGGGGCCGCTCGCCAGCGCCTGCAGCGAAGCCAGCCCGGAACTTTCGTCCGGCTCGGCCAGGATCACGTCCATGCCCAGCAGCAAGGCGCCGTAGTCGGCGAAAATCCGCTCGACCAGATCGGCCAGCCGCGCCCGGTTCCACGGCCAGCGCCCCAACTCGGCCAGCGAAGCCTCGTCGATATCGACAATGGCGATCCTTTCGTCGACGGGCGCCTGCGCGAAGAAGCGCACACGAGCGTCGTAGAGGACCGCTTCCAGCCGGGAAACGGGCGCAATCTCGACATAGTGCAGGCTGTTCCCCAGCAGGACGCCGAGCAGCAGGAGACCCGGCAGGTAGCGCAGGAGGAAGGGCGTCAGCCGACGCCGGAATTCGCCCGGCCGCCTAGCGAAGCTTGATTTCAACACGGCGGTTGCGTGCTTCGGCGACCTCGTCGGCGGTCACCACCGCCGGCGCACGCTCGCCGCGCCCAACCACCGCAATCGCCGCTGGCGCGATGCCGGCGCTGACCAGCAGGTCACGCACCAGGGCAGCGCGTTGCAGCGACAGCCGGTCGTTGGCGTCGACCGCGCCGACCCGGTCGGTGTGTCCGATGACCACCGCCTCACCCGCGGGCAGCGTCGCCAGCTCGCTGCGAATGCCCGCCAGCAGGGCTCTCGATGCCGGCGTCAGCCGGCTCGTCCCGGCGTCGAAATGGACGACGAACAGGCGCGGCCGTGCCGGCTGCATGGCGAGCAGCGCACCGTAATCATCGCGCACCATTCCCGCGCTGGTCTTCTGCATGCTCACCCTGCCGCCAGCGACCCGGGCGTCGGCATAGGCCTCGCTGAGCACTTTTTCTTCCTGGCCAGTGCTGACCAGCACGGCGCCACTGCGGCCATCCGGCCCCGGCAACAGGACGACACGATCGGAGATCGGCGCACACCCGGAGAGGCTGAGCAACAAGGCCAGTCCGCAAAGGCGTCCCGCTATCCTCATTCGCCTTCTCCACGCGTTTCGATGATGAACTCGGTGCCCCTGACGCCGAGCACCA
>JEMX01000137.1 GCA_000585055.1 Candidatus Accumulibacter appositus | reverse complement strand
GTTTGTGGTCTGGACTATACCTTCCCGTTACAGGCTGGCCGTCTAGTCTCTACACCTTCCCCCGCGCTACAGGTGGGGGCTTGGCTCGGTATTGGCGTCGCCCGCAGGCCCCAGCTTCCACCGAATTTGACCAGTTCTACCCGCCACCAGCGTGCTGCTGACGACGGGCAACCCATGAAACCAGCCACTCATCAGACGATGTCCAGGCTGGCCTCGCTAAGTCCTCTGCTCTAACCAACTGAGCTACAGGCCCGGGACGGAATTCTACAGACTTCCGCGCACTTCCGCTTCGCTGAGGCAGTTTTCGATGCGCTCGGTGGTCTGGGCGATATCTATGCGCTCGGTGGTCTGGGCGATATCTTCGTCGAGACCGATCGAGAAGCGGATCAGGCCGTCGCGCAAGCCGGCCGCTTCACGCTCTGCGGGCGGGATCTCCGAGGAGGTGCTGTGGCCGGGGGTATTGAACAGGGTCTTGAAGTAGCCGAGGCTGACGGCCAGGTAGCCGACCTTGTCGCGCTGCATCAGCGTCATCAGGCGGTTGGCAGCGGCCAGATTGCCAACGTCGAGGGTGAGCATGCCGCCGCAGCCGTAGCCGGGGTTCATCAATTGTGTGAGCAGCTGGTGATGCGCATGGCTGGCCAGCCCCGGATAGTGCACCGCGTGCCCCAACTCCTCGAGCCGGCTGGCCAGATACAGAGCGTTGGCCCCGTGCTGGCGCAGGCGGATGTGCAGGCTATGCAGGTTCTTGAGGATGCTCGCCGCGCGCGTGCTGTCGAGAACCGGGCCAAGCAGCATGCTTGGTCCGGCGTTGATGTCGTTGAGGTGGGCAATGAAGTCGTGCGAAGAGACGACGCAGCCTGCGACACAGTCGCTGGTGCCGTTGACGAACTTGGTCAGGCTGTGCACGACGATGTCGGCGCCATGGCGCAGCGGCGACAGGATCATCGGCGTGAAGGTGTTGTCGACCACCAGCTGCGCGCCGTGTTCGTGGGCAATCGCGGCCAGCGCCGGCAGGTCGGCGACTTCGAGCAGCGGGTTGCTGAGCGACTCGCAGTAGACCACGCGGGTGCGTGGCGTCATCGCTGCGCGCACGGCGTCGTGATCGCGGAGGTCGACGAAGCGCGTGCTGACGCCGAAGCGCGGCAGCAGGTTCTTGAGCAGGGCGTAGGTGCCGCCGTAGATGCTGCGCCCGCAGACGACCTCGTCGCCGGCGCTGCACAGGGTCATCAGCGTGGTGCTGATGGCGCCCATGCCGGAGGCCATGACCTGCGCCGATTCGCCGTCTTCCATGCGCTGCAGGGCGCTGGCGAGATACTTGTTGGTCGGATTGAAGTGGCGCGAGTAGAGGAAGCAGCCCTCGATCTCGTGCTCGAACAACTCCTCCATGCGCTCCGGGCTCAGGAAGGTATAGGTCGAGGAGTCGGTGATCGACGGATTGACGTCGCCGAATTCACCGAAGACGAGGTAGTCCTGGACACGCGATGCGGGACTGAAGGCCATGTCGATACCCTCCTGATGCGCATGCAAAAGGCAAACGTAGCACGCCAGGCGTGGATGAAGAAGTGCCGGCGCCCGAGCTTTCTCCCCGCTGTTGGAATGTACTGAAGCCGAGAAAAGCACTTGACCGCCGGCGTGTTTTGCCCGTCAATGATCGCCGCGGGGCAAGCGCTGGGCACTTTGCCTGCGCTTGCTGCCAAGGCCCTCTTCGCAGGCCCCCAGGCCGTGGCGCCTTGTGAACCAATAGGGAAGACGAATATGTACAGTAATCCACGTTTCCAGATCGCGGTTCTGCCCGGCGACGGCATTGGCCCCGAAGTCGTGCGCTCCTGCCTGACCGTGCTCGAGGTGCTCCGCGAGCGCCTGGGTGGCATCGGCTTCAACTTCCGACAGCTCGAAGGGGGCGCTGGGCATTATGAAAAGACCGGTGCCGTGTTCTCGGACGAGACCCTGAGCGAGTGTCGCAAGGCTGATGCCGTGCTCCTGGGCGCCATGGGCCTGCCGCAGGTCTGTTATCCGGATGGAACCGAAGTCTCTGCCCACTTTGATTTGCGCATGGCGATGGATATTTACGCAGGTCTGCGCCCGATTCGTGCCTATCCGCGTTTGCCGCTGCTCCTGGCTGACAAGCGCGCGGCCGAGATTGATCTGGTGGTGGTGCGCGAACAGAGCGAAGGCCTGCTTTCGTCGCACGGTCGCGGAACGCTCGAAGACGACCGCGTACGCGAAACGATGGTCGTTTCCCGCCACGGCAGTCGCCGGGTAGTCGAGTTTGCCTTCGAACTGGCCGGGCGACGGGCCAAAGGCAAACGGCGCCCGGGCAAGGTGACCTGTGTCGACCAGGCCAACCTGTTGGCCTCGATGGCCCTCTTTCGCAAGGTGTTCGGCGAGGTCGCTGCCGCGCATCCCGAAATCGAGACCGAATACGCACATGGCGATACGATCGCCGCAAACCTTGTCAAAGCCCCCTGGAATTTCGATGTGCTGGTGACCGAGAACGCGCTTGGCAGACTTCTTGCCGATTTCTCGGCGGCTCTGGCCGGCAGCCAAAGTCTGGCGCCAAAGGCCGATATCGGCGATCGCTACGCGATCTTTCAACCTGCGCATGGCAGCGCAGCGGAGCGGGCCGGTCAGGGCAGCGCCAACCCGGTCGCCCAGATCCTCGCGGCGGCTCTGATGCTCGATTGGCTCGCCGACCAGCACGCCGAGCCGCGTCTGGCGCATGGCGCACGCATCCTCGAAAATGCCGTCGACAAGGCGATGTCCTCCATCTGGCCGATCGAGTTCGGCGGCGAGGATGGCACGGCGGCGATCACTCGCGCGGTCATCGCGCACATACGCGGCTGATCTTCTGCGTGCCGGTCGCTTCGCCACCTTGCCTTTCCTGGCTTCGTCCGCGACCGCGGCCAACTTTCGAGCCGCCAATGACGGGCAGACAGCCTGCTAGAATGGCGGCCGTTTACCCGAACAAGGATCATGCTCATGAGCTCAGTAGCTAGCAAGACCGACGACCCGGTGCTGGAATGCGTCGAACGCCAGACCGGCGAGTCTCCCAAGTGTGCGGTGATCTGGCTGCACGGGCTCGGTGCCGACGGTCATGACTTCGAGCCGATCGTCGACGAGTTCGACTTCGATCAATTGCCGGCGCTGCGCTTCGTTTTCCCGCACGCGCCGATGCGCGCGGTGACCATCAATGGCGGTTTCGTGATGCGCGCCTGGTACGACATCATTTCGCCCGATTTCGCGCCGGGCAGGGAAGAGGCAGACGGCGTGCGGCAGTCCGCGCAGCAGGTCGAAGCGCTGATCGCGCGCGAGAACGCGCGCGGCATTCCCGACGCGCGCATCGTCCTGGCCGGTTTTTCGCAAGGCGGGGTGATTGCCCTGCACGCCGGCCTGCGCCACCCGCAGCGGCTGGCCGGAATCCTCGCGCTGTCCTGCTATTTGCCGATGACCGACACTCTGGCTGGCGAGGCGTCCAAGGCGAATCGCGACGTGCCGATCTTCATGGCGCACGGACAGAACGATCCGGTCATCCCCTACGACTTCGGCAAGCGCTCGTCCAAACTGCTGAAAGGCGAGAAGTACGCCGTCGAGTGGCACAGCTACGCCGCCGAGCACACGGTGTGTTACGAAGAGTTGCAGGACATCGAAGCCTGGCTGCACAAGGTGCTCGCCGACGTTTGCTGAGCATGTTGCCCTTGCGCTATCTGGCGGGCTACCCGGACGATCTGCAGCAGCAGGTGCGCGCGGCGATTGCCCAGGGCGCGCTCGAAGCGATGCTGCGCGCCAGATATCCGGGCACACACGCGGTACGCAGCGATGCTGCCCTGTACGACTACACGCTGGCGCTCAAGAACCGCTTCCTGCGCAACGCCGATTCGCCGGCCAAGGTGCTTTTCGATAGCCGCCTGCAGCTCACCGCAAACGCCCTCGGAACCAATGGCAAGCTGGCCCGCGTGCAAGGCGGCAAGATCAAGCGCAAGCACGAAATCCGCGTCGCCAGCGTGTTCAAGGAAGCGCCGCCCGAGTTCCTGAAAATGATCGTCGTGCATCCTGAAAATGATCGTCGTGCACGAACTGGCGCACCTCAAGGAGCGCCAACACGACCGCGCTTTCTACCAGCTGTGCAGCCACATGGAACCGGCCTATCACCAGCTCGAGTTCGATCTGCGCCTCTATTTGACGCAGCGCGAGTTGAGCGGCTTGCCGGGCGCATGACGCCGGGCCAAAGGCACCAGATTCCCTATCGGCGTCGCTCGCCGCTTTCCCGGTGCAGGACTAAGGGCTAAACTCGTGCCTAATCCATGTAAAACACAAGGGAAATGTCATGCGCCGAGTTGTCTTCAATCAGAAAGGTGGTGTCGGGAAATCGACGATCGCCTGCAATCTGGCCGCCGTCGGCGCCGCCCGCGGGCGGCGGACTTTGCTCATCGATCTCGACGCGCAGGCCAATTCCTCCCGCTATCTGCTCGGCCGGGCCTTGGAAACGCAGGAGAAGACCCTGGCGCACTTCTTCGACGATCTGCTCGGCCTGAAGCTCTTTCCCGACGCGATCGAGGCCTATGTGGTGCACTCGCCGTTTGCCAATCTCGATGTGCTGCCTTCGGACTCCCGCCTGGAGGAGCTGCAGTTCAAGCTTGAATCGCGCTACAAGATGTACAAGCTACGCGAGGCGCTCGACAAGCTGCAGGCTTACGACGATGTCTTCATCGATACCCCGCCGGCGCTGAATTTCTTTACCCGTTCGGCGCTGATCGCTGCCGATACCTGCCTGATTCCTTTCGATTGCGACGATTTTTCGCGCCGTGCCCTGTACAAGCTGATGGAGAGCGTAGCCGAGATCCGGAGTGACCATAATCGCGAGCTGCGCGTCGAAGGCATCGTCGTCAACCACTTTCAGGCGCGCGCCAACCTGCCGACGCAGCTGGTCGAGGAACTGCGCGCCGAAGGCCTGCCGATCCTCGATGCCTTTCTGTCGGCGTCGGTCAAGATCCGCGAATCGCACCATCAGGCGCTGCCGATGATCCACCTCGATCCGCGCCACAAGCTGAGCAGCGAATTCGGGGCACTGTACGATCTGCTGTCGGTGCAGGTCTAGCTGGCGGTCGGAGCGACACGGCTTGCGACGCGGCTGCTGAAGCGCCGCGCCAGCGCCGCTTCAGCATTTTTCCGCCGGGCCGTCCGAGATCCACTCCTTGATCTGCCGATAGACGCGGACATCCTTGAGCAGGCGCATGTGAGCGAGCCTGCCCAGACTGGCACTCTGCACGTCGCCGTCGATCGCATGCGCGGTCGCGCTGCCCGGCGTCACCAGGCCGTCGCCGATGAACCTGCCCAAGGGGTGATCTTCGTCGTCGCTCAGGCTGGCGCCGAGAAAACGGAAGGCGATGTGCGCGTGCGCGGCAGCCTGCCGCGGCACGCCAGGGCCGTGTCGAAGATCCTTGATCCCCTGACTGCGCGTGCTGGCGATAGTGCCCAGCGGCGCGGTCATCTTCGAGAGGTTGAGCGCCGCGTTGGTCAGCTGCCCGAGGCGCTCGACCCGCGAACCCAGGATCGGTGATCCGAGGCAGATCAGCATCCGCACCGCCTTCGGCCAAGCAAGCGCGTGGCTGGCCGCATGTTCGCAGGCGGCGAGCGCGAGCAGCCCGCCCATGCTGTGACCGATGATCAGCAGTTCGCAATCGGGCTGCGGCCAGGCCGCCAACAGGTCCTCGAGCAAGCCTGCCAGTTGCGCGCCATTGGCGGCAATCGGCAGGCCGCTGTTGTAGCGCAGATACAGCGCTGTGCAGGCGAAGTCGGCATGCAGTTGTCGGCCAAAATGGATGTCGCTGGACGGGTCATCGGCGTCGTCGACCTGCCAGCTGTGTTCGTCGCAGCCCAGCCCGTGGATAAAGACACAGAGGCGTTTGCCGGCCTCGGGAAAAGCGGCCTGCAGCGAAGGGGCGTCGAGTGCCAGCGCAGCGCCACCATCCGCACCAATCGCCATGCGTATCGCCAGCCGGTTGTTGCTTGCTGCCAGATAGTCGCCGAAAGCGCCATTGAGTGCGCCGCGCAGCCCGCTCGCCAGGCGTCCGGGTGGTTTGCCGGGAGCAAAGCCAGTCGCCCGCTTCTCGACGACCGCCGCGGCGGCCAGCAAACCGCCGCTACCGTGGCGAATCGCGCCGTAGACGCCGGCCGCAATCGTGTCGTGAGCGCCCTGTACCAGTCGTGCCGGTCCGGAGAGCAGCGGCACCCGGCGCAGGATAGCGAAGCAGCTGCCGGCAATGGCGCCGTGCATTTCCTGGACGCGCAGCGTTGTTTCCTGGACCACGGTTCTTGCGGCGTGGCTGTAGCCGGTGCTCGGGGCGGGGGCGTCGGAATAGTGCTTGTCAGTGGCCATGATGCGTCCTGAAAGGGTGAGGCGGCCAGCGGAAGATCGAAAGCGCGTTTTCAGCGATCCAAGTTCCCGGAGCGATTGCCAGTGCGTTTCGCCATGCGTCGGCAACTCGGCATGCCCGTGCGGCCCGCGTCCGGCTCTCCTGTCCCGACATCACTGACGAATGTCCAGCAGCCGAAAGAGTAGCGCGAAATCCAAGTGGCGGCTGGAATTGGTGGCCATCCTCCCCGATATAAACAGCGCGATCGCCGAACGTGAAGCGCAGCTCGCCAAGACCGGAGCCCTCAAACAAGGCATGATGCAGCAGTTGCCTACCGGGGGATTCGGCTGCTCAAATCCCTCAGTCAACACCAATCCTCAGGAGAACTGCATGCAAGTCCAGCGCCAGCTTCTTGAAGTCACCACTCGAAAGGTCGTCATCGAGTTGCCTGAGTCCTTCGTCAATCATCGCGTCGAGCTGATCGCGCTGACCGAGGATGATGAAAACTCTAGCGCGCCGAAGCGTCGCCGGCCGCATCCCGACATCGCGGGAAAAGGACGGACGCTCGGCGAACTGGTTGAGCCTCTGGTGGACGAGGGCGATTGGAAGTGCCTCAAGTGATCGTGCTCGACACGCATATACGGTACTGGTGGATCAATCGTCGAAGACATCGAATGCTCCCCCGGTACCGTGACTTGCTGAACGCCTTGCCCCTGTCGCATCAAGCCTGGGGCTATTGACAGCTTGGCAGCCCTGTTGCTGCTCTTTCGATCGATGTCTGGCGTGATCGAGATGCGGCGAGTCGCCTGGCCGGCGAGCCACAGCCCAGCCTTCTGGCCGAGGCTGATTGCCGGTCGTCAGCAGTGCGGTCGGGCGTGGGTTCCTTTCTCGTGCCGCGGGCAACTGCTTGGCTTCAATCCGCTGCCCCGTACTTGGCAAGCAAGTCGTCCATATCCTCACCTACGCCATAACCGATGTTGTGACTGGCGTGGCGCACGTCACTCAGCCTGTCCCACAATGGCTGGCGCTGCACATCGGTCAGGCTGGCGGTGGTCTTCAAAGCCTGCTCGAACATCCGTACCAACGCGTTGAAGTAGCCCTCATCCTGCAGGCCGAACTCACTGCTGAACCCGGATGCGCGCTCGCAATAGAAGACCATCAATTCGGCCAGCCCCTCAGATTGACCGACGGCCTTTTTGTAATCGGCAATAGGCTTCTTGGCGTTGGCGACCGACGTGTTCTGACTCTTGTACACATTGGGCCATAGCCAGCGATCGATGATGGCCTTGTATGGCTTGAGCACGTCGTCGCCCAGACCGAGGCGGGCGTGCAGGAAGGCTTGACTATCCTTGTTGGCGGCATAAACGTCTTGCAGCAGTCGGAGCAATCCAGCGCGGTCGAACTCCGCCAGGCTGGTTTTGACGTCGCTCCACGACGGAGCGGCTTTCTTCGTGGCCATTCGCTATTTCTCCTTGTTGCCCGGTTGGCGGGCAGTCTCCATCTGCTTGATTGCCTTGTCAAAATCACTTTCAAACAGCCCATCCTGCACAATTCGGTACTTCTCGAACTCGCTCTCGGCGTGTGTCTTGGCCATCTCGGCGGATACCTTGCCGCCGTCCCGCGGCACGTCACGCTCGGTGAACTCAAGGAAAGCATCCAGCCGTTTGGCCCAGTCCTCCACGGTCATCGGGATCTTGCGCGCTCCCAGGAGATGAGGCCCATGTGCGGCGCGCTGCTGCCGGCGCGCCGGGCAATCAGTTCGACCGCCGTGGAGTAGATATCGGTGATCTTCTGGTAGAACCTGCGCTCGGACAGGCGAATCTCGCGGATTTCTGCCAGCAAGCGCTCGAAGTAGTCCTCGCCCAGGAAAGCTCCGTTCTCCAGGCGCTTCCTGTCCAGCAGATGGCCCTTGATGGCGAACTCGCGCAGCACCTCGGTGGCCCACTGGCGGAACTGCGTGGCACGCACCGAGTTGACCCGGTAGCCAACCGAGATGATGGCGTCGAGGTTGTAGAGCTGGGTCAGGTAGCGTTTACCATCGGCGGCAGTTATCCGGAATTTCCGGATAACTGCTTCATCACTCAACTCTTCGCTACTGAAAATGTTCTTCAGGTGCTCGTTGACCGTAAGCGTGCAGCGCACCCACCTACCCTTGTGCAGATCAGGCAGGCAGTTTGATTGGCAAC
>JEMX01000136.1 GCA_000585055.1 Candidatus Accumulibacter appositus | reverse complement strand
TTTTTGTCCCACATTGTGAAATGCGCCGGCCTGGCCGGCGTCAAGTCCGACAGGCTGCTAGGTGGCTTCCGCTTCTCCAGCCGAGTCTTCTTACACCATCCGCGACGGCGGCACGCGCCATAGACGTCAGCAGAAAAGTACAGGCAATCATGAGCAAGATCGATCAGTTGCGCATCAGTGGTCAACTCCCCAGCCCGAAAGGCGTGGCCTTGGCAGTCATGGAGATTTGCAGGCGCGACGATGCGACGTTGGATGAAGTGGCCAAGGTCGTCCAGGGCGATCCGGCCCTGTCGAGTCGCCTGCTGCGTCTGGCCAATGCGGCAGCTGGCGGCGGCCGGCCAGTGGCCTCGATCAGGGAGGCGGTGATGCAGTTGGGGATGTCCACCGTGCGCCAATTGGCGATGGGTTTTTCCTTGGTCGATCAGTACTTGCATGGCGCCTGCTCAGCCTTCGATTATCCCGGCTTCTGGTCGCATTCCTTGTTCATGGCCGTGGCCAGCCAGGAGTTGGGCAAGCTGTTGCGTGCAGCGCCACCCGAGGAGCTGTTCGCCTGCGGTCTGATGGCGCAAATCGGCTGTCTGGCTCTGGCCACCGTTTATCCCACCGATTACGGTACCGTCCTGGCCAAGCACAAGGAGGGACAGGCACTGCTGGATCTGGAGCGCGAGCATCTGGGAGTCGACCACACCGAATTCACGGCCGGCATCATGGCCGATTGCGGCATCCCGAAAACCCTCGCCGAGCCGGTCTGCTATCACGAGTTTCCACAGGACGCGGGTTTTTCCGAGGGTTCGCGGCCCTACCAACTGGTTCACCTGCTCTTCCACGCACGGCGAATGGCTGATCTCGGCCGCTCGGCGGTCGCCGAGCGCCAGCGCAGCATCTCGCAGCTCATGCTGCTCGGTGGCAAGATCGGTCTCGACGCAACGGCCCTCGGAGAGACTTTCGACCGGGTGGTCACGCAGTGGCATGCCTGGGCCGAACTGCTCAAGGTTCCGTCGGGCCAATTGCCGTCGTTCAGTTCGATGAGTTCCGCTCCGGTTCCCCGCCCGGAGGAGGGGGCTGACGCGGAGCGTGCGCGCAAGGTGGTGCTGCTGGTTGACGATGACCCGACCGGACGGCTGCTTACCCAGGGCTTGCTGTCGCACATGCTCGGTTGTACCGTCCACACCGCCGAGAACGGCAAGGAGGCTCTGGCGCTGGCGCTGGAGGTGATGCCGCAGATCGTCATTACCGATTGGCGCATGCCGGTGATGGACGGGCTCGCGTTCTGCCGCGCCCTGCGTGCGACCGAATGGGGGCAGTCGATGTATGTCGTGATGCTTACCGGCGAGGAAGATGACGATAAAATCATTGAGGCCTTCGAGGCGGGGGTCGACGATTACCTGACCAAGCCGGTTCACATGCGGGCTCTGAGCGCGCGCATGCGGGCCGCCCTGCACTACGTCAAATTGCTCGAGGCCTGGGAGAATGACCGAGCGCAACTCAAGCAGTTTGCCGCCGAGCTGGCGATCAGCAACCGCCGCCTCGAACATAGCGCCATGACCGATATGCTCACTGGGCTACCGAATCGGCGAGCGGGCATGGAGGCGCTCGCCCGCTTTTGGAGCGCGTCCCGGCGTACCGCGCGTTCGGTCGCCGCGCTGATGATCGACGTCGACCATTTCAAGGCGGTCAATGACCGCTACGGTCATGCCGTCGGTGATCGGGTCTTGCAGAGTGTGGCCAAGGCCATTCAGGCCGCCGCGCGCAAGGACGACAGCGTCAGCCGGATCGGCGGAGAAGAGTTCCTGTTGGTTTGTCACGACGCCGATGCCAGGACTGCGCTACTGGCCGCCGAACGCTTGCGCAGGACGATCAAGGAACTCAAGATCAGCGTTGCCGGCGTGGATATCCAGACTTCGGTCAGTATCGGCGTCGCCAGCATCGAGGGGAGCATGCAGAAGGAAGACGACATGCTCAGTGCCGCCGACAAGGCCCTCTACGTCGCCAAGAACGCGGGCCGGGACCGGGTGGCGCTCTTCGCCAACGGCAAGTCCATTTGTCGCTGACAGGCCGAGGCTGCGGTTATACCCGCCGCCGTCCGCTCACAAGAACGATTTGCCCTGATCGAGAACCGTGTCGCAGATCTGCTTGGTGACCTGCTTCTTGAGTCCGCCGCCGCTGAGGTCGAGGGTGCTGCCATCGCTGCTGCTGAGAATGCCTTTCTTGCCACTACTGTAGCCGCCATCCGACGAGGAGGAACCGCCGGGGAGCTTGCTGGTCAGGGAGTCCTTGACCGCCGCCGCCTTGTCACCACTGAGATAGTTGTTCTTGATGCAGAACTCGAGCAGACCGGCGACATTGCTGGCGCTGCCCGAGGTGATCGACTGCCCCGACAGCGCACCGCCCAGATCGCCCATGCTGCCCAGGCCACCGGCTGCCCCGGACGCACTACTGCCTCCCTGTTTGAGCAGGTCACCAAGCTGCGCGTGCGCGACCGAGAACGGCAAGAGGGCGGCGATCAGGAGGGAAGTGGCTGTGCGGCAAGCCTTGCGTGCGTTCATGCGCGGACTCCGTTGTGTGGTTGTGGGAAAGTACGTCACCGTAAACTAGCGCATTGCCGCCGCGCTGCCAATCGGTGCCGGTCGCCGCTCACTACCGTGAACGTCGCGTATGCGACTCACGAAACTCCCTTCTCCACGCTGTGGCAGAAGGGCCGGGGGAAGAGGCGCGCTCAGCTCGGCTGGCTGGCGTCATTGTTGCGCCCAGCCAGGAAGGCCTGCGCTTCCTCGCGGCGCTCGAAGACGTGCGGCGCGATGCTGCGCGCAGAGAAGGCCTCGCCGAGCTTGGCGCGCAGGAAGGCGCTGGTGGCGTAACGGGTGATCTGACTGAAATAATTGGCCAGGAAGTAGCGGTCCATTTCGGCGTAGGCGTCGTACATGTCCTGGTTGATGCGGAAGCGGTCGTAGTTGATGATCACGCCGACCGGCTTGCCGGCTTCCCGGCAGCGCAACTCGCAGATGTCCCAGATCGCCTTCACGTCCTCCTCGACCCGCACATGCATGCCCTCGAAATTGAGGAACAGGATGTTGCGCTCCGGATCGTAGATCACCCGTTCGGGCAGCGAGAGATTGAGCAGTTCGGCCTCGAGACCCATCGGGTTGGCATTGAAGATGCGCGCATCCATCACCCCGTATTCGCCGATGATGGGCTCGAAATCCATGTGCGGAAGAATATCGCGCGCGACGTCGATGCCGGGCGCCACCTCGATCAGCGCCAGGCCACCGCGCACCCGACGGAAGACGCAGCGTTCGGTGATGTAGAAAACCGGTTTGCCGCGGTCGTAGGCGTACTGGCCATTGAAGGTGATCTGTTCGACCTGCTTGAGGAACTTCCGCTGCTCGCCCTCCTTGAGGATGCGCAGCTTGCCGTCCTTGACCTCGATTTCCAGACCCTTGCCGGTGAAAGTGCCGACGAAGACCACCAGGCGCGCATTCTGGCTGATGTTGATGAAGCCGCCGGCGCCGGTCAGGCGGCCGCCGAAGCGGCTGACGTTGACGTTGCCGGCGGCATCGCACTCGGCCATGCCGAGACAGGCCATGTCGAGACCGCCGCCGTCGTAGAAGTCGAACTGCTGGTTCTCGTCGATCACCGCGTCCATGTTGACCCCGGTCCCGAAGTTGCCGCCGCTCGAGGGGATGCCGCCGATCAGGCCGGACTCCACGGTCAGGGTCAGCAGGTGCGAGATGCGCTCCTCGTTGGCGACCGCCGCGACTCCTTCAGGCATCCCGACGCCGAGGTTGATGATCCCGTTCGGCGGCAGTTCGAAGGCGGTGCGACGGGCAATGATCTTGCGCTCGGAGAGTGGCGTCGACACCACGCTGGCCGCAGGAACGCGAAACTCGCCGGCATAGGCGGCGTTGTACTGCGTGGCCAGGGTCTGCATGTGCTGCGCCGGTTCGGCGATGACCACGCAGTCCACCAGAATCCCCGGAATCTTGACCTGCCGCGGCGGCAGTCCGCTGCGTTCGGCGATGCGTTCGACCTGGGCAATGACGATGCCGTTGCTGTTCTTGGCGGCCATTGCCATGGCCAGGTTGTTCAGCGTCAGTGCTTCGCGCTCCATGGTGATGTTGCCGAAGGTATCGGCGGTGGTGCCACGTATGAAAGCGACATTGACCTCACCAACCTTGTAGAACAGCCATTCCTCCTCATCGACTTCGACCAGGCTGACGATGTCCTTGGTGGTCGCCGCATTGATGCGGCTGCCGCCGTAGCGCGGATCGACGAAGGTATGCAGGCCGACCTTGGAAAACGACCCCGGCTTGCCAGCGGCGAGATCGCGGAACAACTGACAGATGATGCCCTGCGGCAGGTTGTAGGCCTGGATACGGTTGTCCAGGGCCAGCTGCGCGACTTTCGGCATGCGTCCCCAGTGCCCCGCCACCACCCGGCGCAGCAAGCCTTCGTGGCCGAGATGATTGAGCCCCAGGGTCTTGCCGTCGCCCTGGCCGGCGGCGGCGAACAGGGTCAGGTTCGTTGGCGAGCCAGTGGCGACGAAGCGGCGTTCCAGGGCCGACAGCAAGGCCTCGGCGAAGCCGGTCTGGACGAAGCCGGTGCTGGCCAGGGTATCGCCATCGCGGATCAGGGCGATGGCTTCGTCGGCAGTAACGATCTTGCTGCGCATGCTGCTTTCCTCCCGCTGTTGTTCTTCAGGTCGGGCCGAAGAGGTGACCGACGGATGCGCCGGTCGCTTGCCCGATCATAGCGCAGATCGCCGCCTCGCCCGGCCCTTCTCCCGTGATGGGAGAAGGGAGTTAATTGACCGCGCTTGAGCGGGCCTCCTATACTTTTTGTCGCTGACACGCGTGCCGTCGCGACCTCCTTCCCTCCGGAGCTTGGTGCAGCTTGCCACGTGCCAGCTTATGATGACGCCTTCAACCTCGCCAGGAGCGCGCGCGATGAGAGTTTTCCAAATTCAGGACGACTGGGGTATGGAACATCTGCAGTTGGCCAGTCGGCGCGATCCTCAGCCCGGGCCGGGGCAGGTGTTGCTGCGGATGAAGGCGGCTGCGCTGAACTACCGCGACCTGGTCGTACCCAATCGCGGCTACGGGTCGTTTACCGGGACGCTGCCGCTGATTCCGATTTCCGACGGTGTCGGCGACGTCGTCGAGGTCGGTTCAGGGGTAAGCCGGGTGCGCGTCGGCGATCGCGCATGCCCCTGCTTCCACCAGGGCTGGCTGGCCGGCGCCCCCGATCTCGATCGGCTGACACAGACCCTTGGCGGGCCGGTCGACGGGATGATGGCCGATCTCGTGTGCCTACCGGAAAGCGGCGTCGTCAAGGTGCCCGCTCATCTCGCCGACGAGCAGGCGGCGACGCTGCCCTGCGCGGCGCTTACGGCATGGAGCGCGGTCGTCACCTACGACACTCTCGGCCCCGGATCGCGCGTACTGGTGCAGGGAACCGGCGGCGTGGCGCTATTCGCGCTGCAGTTCGCGAAGCTGCTCGGCGCGCACGTGACGGTCATCTCGTCGAGCGATGCGAAGCTGGCACGCGCGCAAGCCCTCGGCGCCGATGCCGGGATCAACTACCTGACGACGCCGGAATGGGCCAGGTCGGCGCGAGAAATCACCGGCGGGCGCGGCTTCGATCACATCGTCGAACTGGGTGGCGAGAAGACCTTGCCGCAATCCCTGCGCTGCATCAAGCCGGGCGGGACGCTGTCGATGATCGGCGTATTGTCCGGATCGAGCCTGGCGGCGCCACTCGGGCTGGTGGTGACGCGCCAGGTGCGCCTGCAGGGGATCACCGTCGGACATCGCGACGGTTTCGAGGCGATGCTGCGGGCGATCGAGCAGCATCGGCTGCAGCCGGTGGTCGACCGCGTCTTTGCCTTCGAAGAACTCAAGGAAGCGATGGGCTGGCTGAAGAGCGGCGCCCATTTCGGAAAGGTCTGTATCCGGCATTGACGGCGCGAGTGGTCGCCGGCCAGCCGCGGCTGACCCTGGCCTGCGGGATCGGCGATCGTTGAAGGAGAATTTGATGCCCCGTGCTGCTCGGCCACACTCCCTGCATATCTCCTATCCCGAGGAACTGCACGCCAGGACCGTGCAGCTTCTGGATACGCTCGAGCAAGCCGAAGACCCGACGGTGCACCGCGCTGCGCTGGGCGATCTGGTGGTGGAACTCACCAACAGCGGCCTGGACTATTGCTTTCTCAAGCCACTCCTGCTGGCCAAGGTCGGCTTCGTCGTGCAGCAGTCAGCCAATCTCGGGGTAGCCGGCGCCACCCGGATCATGGCGCCAATGATTCGCAACATCATTGCGCGGCTGGACAGGCGCCAGTTGTTGGTCGTTGCCGACTATATCCGGCGCCTGATGGGTACGCGGCGTTCTCGCTAGCAACCATCCATGGAGTCAGCTCAAGAAACGGAAAAGATCGCACGCTAAGGGGGGCGGCCAGTAGGCGTCGCATGGCCGCGGTCGCCAGCTGGCCAAGAAAAGCAGGCCGAAATCCTTGCCAACACCAGTCACTGGTGCGTTCTGGGTGTATGCTATCCAACTAGCCTGCGCGGTGCGGCCGCGAATGAGTAAGCGGGCGGCGGAGTCATGGTGAAAGTCGTCCCCGATAACAAAGCCAGGTTTTCCATGATTCGAGTTCTTTTCATCTGCTCGCAGAACAGGTTGCGCAGCCCAACTGCCGAACGGGTGTTTTCGACTTATCCTGGCATTGAAACGGATTCTGCCGGCCTTGGCAATAACGCAAATGTTCCGCTATCGACTGAGAAAATCGAATGGGCATCATTAATATTTGTCATGGAGCAAGCGCATAAAAAGAAACTGTCAAAAAAATACAAGCCTTTTCTAAATGGCAAGAAGCTCATCTGCCTTGGCATACCAGACGACTTCGATTTCATGCAGGCCGAGTTAGTGGAAATTCTGAAGAAAAAAGTCGAGCCCTTCTTGTGAGAGAGAGCTTGATCTTTCAGTTACACGGACGGCCAACAGCTATCTTTTACGTTACTTGAGCCGCCACACGGCTGTTGCTGCCGATGAAATCTCCTGACAGCCAGCACTTACTTCGAGTCGGCGATGACAGGCCGGGGTCGGACATGAAGAGACGTTGGAGAAGTCTACCGAAAGCGGCCATTGAAGCGGACTGGGTGGATGCTGTCGACCTAACCCGCGAAGTGCCGTCTTCCGCGATAAAGCCGCGCCAGCCGGCTATTTCATTCATTAGATGCAGCCATTCGAGGTTACTTGTGTTTTCAATTCACTCAACGTCATCTACGCGTGAGCTTGTGTTTAGTGCGCACAAAGATGAATTTTTTCGCGTAGAGATAAAGGGGTTTGAAGTTTCCGCTTCAGCTGACGTTTGGGCATATACAGATGCAAATGGGCTAAACGAGTTTTTCCAAGAGCTTGGCCATCTCGAAAAGCGATGGCAAGGTCAGCGTAGTTGGGCTTCAATTGATCGTGAGTTCTCTCTTGCCGCAACTTGCACCTCCTTGGGTAAGGTTACGTTCCGCGTTACATTGCTCGGACTGCAAGGCGCGCCCGAAGAATGGCGCGTTGAAGCCGGGTTGGTCACCGATTTCGGCCAACTAAAAAAAATTGCAAAACATGCGGGGGTGTTTTTCAATGAGTAGAGCATCTAAGCCATCATTCAAGCGCGACGGGCTGAAGCGCGCCCCTTAATTCTAACGCTGGGCCTCATGACATGGGCTACTCCTTATCCATACTTGCAGTTCAAACCTCCGACGCGGTCGAGGCTCTCCAGCAGCTTGGTTACGTCCGCACTGGTCAATCGTGCGAATTCGCGCGTGAAGCTTTATCGAGCTATGCGCTTCCCACAAATTGGTTCCTCATCGTTGCACATGGATGCGACAGCGATTTCCTGCAACCAAAGATGCTGGGGCTTTTGTCTGAGCACTTTCCCGTGGTTGCTTGCTCAATCGAGGAGCATGTGATGTTCAGCTCCGCCGAGTATTGGGCCGGTGGCGAGCAGGTATGGCGTGCGGAACATGTCGGTGAAAATAGCCCCATTCACTTAAAGACTTCTGGCATCCTGCCACGCGGGTTTGAAGTCATGGCGGCGGAGCACAAGCAAGCACAGGAAGCGGACGGTGGCGAAAAGGCTGGCGTTGACCACTACTTCGACATCCCACTAAACGCGGCCAAGGAAGTTATCGGCTTCAAGCACGATGAAGACATTCCTGGCGTCGACTACGAAGGCTTCGAAGTCCTCCGCAAGACGTCTTTATCCTCCGATTCGAAGCCTTGGTGGCGCTTCTGGAAATGACGCCCAACCCGGCACTCAAACCCCGTTCGCTTCGCTCGCTGGACGCTGCGCGATAAAGCCGCGCAGCGCCGGTTTGTATAGATTGCGTTCTGGTGAACGTCGGCTACGCGCCTCGGCGACTAACCGCGAGGGGTCGGCGGCCGCCCTTGGGGGATATCCAGCGACGGTCATTGATGCTAGAGTCATCCCCAACGACCGCACCCGGCCAGAAACGGACGGTGGAGAAGTCTGCCAAGAGCAGTCATTGAAGCGGTCTGAGTGTTATGCTATCGACCTAGTATGCGAAGCGCCACTTTTTAGGATTTTTATCCTCTTATAGAATCAGCAGATATAGCGCGCAGATCCTACTATGGCAAGGCAGTCAGCGTTCCGAGCGACGTCGATTTCGGCAACAAGCATCGAAGTCATGCAGCAAGACTGTTTCCAGAAAATGCAGTTTGGCATCACACAAAGCGCCTTTCACGGAGACCATCGTATGAGCGAAAGCGAAAAGACCACGCGGCTCTCATTTGACGAGTTCAAGCTATACTACGATTCGACCGAGAAGGTTACTGATCGACGACTGGAGACCAATCGCTGGAACTACTCCATATGCATCGCCATGTTGATTGCTATTGCGACAATCACGAACTGGAGTCTTTCCAACCCTGCACTGACCTGGGTTGGCCTTTCAGCTGATGCCCTGCTGAGCGTGATGGCTATCCTCTTCTGCGCGCTTTGGATCGGTCAGATCCGAGATTTCAAGAATCTCAACAACGCAAAGTTCATCGTGCTAAATGAAATGGCTCCAAGCGTGGACTTCGACATCGATAATCCCGGATCAGTCATCTCGTTCTGCCCATTTGAAAAAGAGTGGAAGAAGCTCATGGAACTCCACGCACTCCAAGAGATTGGCCGCTCGAACATTGTTGCCCTAAAGTCCTCGAACATTGAGTACTTTATTCCGAAGGCCTTTGGAGCTCTCTTCTTGACGATACTTGTAGTGTTGATGACGCTCGTCGCTACACATTGGCCGCTATCCTCGCTGGCGCAGCAACCCGTCAAGACCGCTACGAGCTCGCCGGAAGGGCGCACTCCGTGAGCTACATCTACTTCATCACACCTGTTGGGTCCGATCCGCAGTACCAACTCAAGCGCGAGGTTCTCGCACAAATATCGAAAGACACTGGACTGGAGTTTTTCTTTCCCCTTGAGCGCCACAGTGAGTTCTCCCTCGATGCAGCGCGCTTCGACCTAAGGAATGCCTCACTAGCTGTCGTCGATCTTTCGCTTGAGCGTCCGAGCTGCTATTTCGAGCTGGGCATCGCAGAAGCGCTCGAGGTCCCTACCTGCATCCTTGCCGCAGCAGGGACGACACTACACCAAACCGCAAAAAGGGACTCAACGTTGCGGTACTCCGACCTTACTCAATACGGCGGAATCGTCAGGGACGCCGTTGTGTCAGCCCAAAACTAGCAGCGACCGCCAGGCAGTGACGCCCAACAAGAGCCTTAAGTTGTGCGTTACGCGCACTGGACGTCAAGGTGTTCGTTTTTTTACGCTGCTTAGCCAATCGTTATTCCCCCTTAAGAAGGTGGCCTATTGGGACAACAAGATACTCAGCAAGTGTGCTTAAACGGACACCAGATCACTGACAACTACCATCGTTCGCCAGAGTATCGGAAAAAGTTTTGTGCTACATGCGGTACAGAAACGATCCACAAGTGCCCGAACTGTAACCATGAAATTCAGGGAAATTACCACGTTGATGGAGTGGTAGCCATAGGCTTTGCCACTCCAGTACCGACCCATTGCGAGAACTGTGGCTCTTCATTCCCTTGGACAAAAACCAAGGCCAAGTTTGCATCAAAGCCGACTGAAAAGACGGAAATTGACTACTTCGGTCTTGTAGAACAAGTTTGTTCGCGTTTTCACCTTGTTGCAAAACAAATAAGAGCAAGGCATGACGATAGAGAAACCTTGCACGTTAACGACGAATACGACGCTCAAGATTTGCTGCACTCTCTTTTGCATATCTCCTTCGACGACATCAGACCAGAAGAATGGACGCCCAGTTATGCGGGCGGATGTTCCCGCGTCGACTTTCTACTCAAAGACGAAAAAATAATCATTGAGGTTAAAAAGACAAGGCGAACGCTAAAAGCGAAAAGTGTTGGCGAGGAATTGATTGTTGACTCTCAGCGCTACAGAACTCATCCAGACTGCAATAAGCTCTTGTGTTTCGTATACGACCCGGAGGGCTGGATTTCAAATCCTCGCGGACTTGAAAACGACCTAAACAAGAAAGAAGATGATTTTGAGATAAAAGTTGTAATTGTTCCCAAGGGGCATTAGGCATAACAATTCGCTCCAACGGACTACCAAAAGCTGCGCTTTTCGATCCGCTAACCTCAAACGTTGAACGTCCGCTCCCAGCCAAGACAAAGGTCGGCTTTGGGTCGGTAGCGGACGAGGGGTTCTCTCAAGTGGGGCTGGTGAAACGGGTGTGGTCTCCCCCCGGATCGTCGTCGAAGAGCAGACGCCATTCCTCGTCGATAGCCGCCGATAACCTTTCGCGGAAGTGCGAGCTGCCGCGGTTCCAGTGCTTGGCCGCCGGCCGATGCGCCGCCGTCAACTTCAGCATCCAGCCCTTGTAGGCAGTTTGTTGATCTGGGCGATTGCGCCAGGCGAGTCGAGGCTACTTCTCTCGTCGTCAAGCGCAGGCCCCTTGAGTTCGACAGTAAATCCCGTAAGCCATTGAATATGCGCAATTCACGTAAATGAAATTG
>JEMX01000135.1:1597-1771 GCA_000585055.1 Candidatus Accumulibacter appositus | reverse complement strand
CCCGCCGTTGGTGATCGATTGGCAGCCTGTTACTGCGTAACGGAAGCGCCACTGAAGTACTGGTCCCACTCGGGCAAATCCAGATCGAGGGTGGCGATGAGGCGATCTTCTTCGGCGGTGACCAAGCGCTCGACGATCTCGCGTTTCGTTACGCAGTAACGGCGAGCCAATCGC
>JEMX01000135.1:1155-1327 GCA_000585055.1 Candidatus Accumulibacter appositus | reverse complement strand
CCAGCGGACCGTGGAATAAATGGGCGGCGTGCCGCCCGTTTATGCCGCGAAAGCCGCTTGACAGCGTGTAGCGAGCCAACGCTCCTGGCGGTTGCCGGGGATGGTTTGATCATCCCCGGCGGCTGCCACGTGGCGAACGCGGGGTTTGGGGCAGCGCCCCAAGGAGTGGCGG
>JEMX01000135.1:734-1090 GCA_000585055.1 Candidatus Accumulibacter appositus | reverse complement strand
AGCGCATCAGCTGTCTGCGGGCTGTTGTGCGAAGCGCGTCGCGGCCTCCTTGAGACGATAGCTACGGCCCTCGAACTCAAGCAGATGCGAGCGATGCATCAGCCGGTCGAGAATCGTGCTGGCCATCGTTTGATCACCCAGGTATTTGCCCCAGTCCTGAACCACCCGGTTGGAGGTCACCACCAGGCTGCGGCGGGCCTTGTAGCGCTGATGGACCAGCGTCTGCAGCAACTCGCCCGCACTGTCGCTGATGCGCCGGGCCAGGAAGAGATCGTCCAGAACCAGCAGGTCGGCGTCGAGCCAGGGACGTAGCTGCCGCTGCTGATCGGCGCCGCTCCACAGCGCGTAATTGGCAA
>JEMX01000135.1:323-699 GCA_000585055.1 Candidatus Accumulibacter appositus | reverse complement strand
GAGTACCCGCACATCCAGGCCTTGCAGCGTCGCCTGGTAGGCCACCGCCTTGGCGATCCGACTCTTGCCGGTGCCCGGTTTGCCGATGATCAGCGCGTTCTGGCCTTCAGCGACGAATTTCAGCGTATGCAGCTCGAAACACGCCTGCCGCGGCAGCTTCGGATTGAAGCGCCAGTCAAAGTCGGTCAAGGTCGCGCGCTCGTCCAGACCAGACTGCTGGTAACGACGATCCAGCAAGCGCGAACGGCGGCGGTCCAGTTCGTCCTGCAGAATCATCGCGAAGGTCTCCAGGAAAGGCGTTTGGCTCGCCTGCGCTTGCAGCACGCGGGTCTCCAGGGTGGCGCGAATGCCGGACAGGCGCAGGTCGCGCAGCGCG
>JEMX01000135.1:0-304 GCA_000585055.1 Candidatus Accumulibacter appositus | reverse complement strand
CGGTCGATCTCGTTCAAGGTCATGCTCATTTCGAATCCTCCAGGGAAAGTGACAAAGCCGCGCTGTTGCGAGCGCCCAGAGAGAACAGGTCCGCGTAGTCCTCGGCGGCGCGAATCAGTCGGTCGTCTTGGGTCAGTACCAACTCGCCCTGAACCGGGGTATCGCTATCGGCCAGGGCCTCGTTGAGCAGGCGCTCGGTGAGCGTCTTGATCTGCCGGTAGCTGCGCACGCCCTCGTGCAGGGCCATCGCACAGGCACGCTCGACCAGCGTGCGGGGGTAACGCTTGACCAGACTGACGATGCC
>JEMX01000134.1 GCA_000585055.1 Candidatus Accumulibacter appositus | reverse complement strand
GCACCGATCGCCATGGAAGAAGGTCTGCGCTTCGCCATCCGCGAAGGCGGTCGCACCGTCGGCGCCGGCGTGGTAGCCAAGATCATCGAGTAGGTGCAATGAAGACGAGGGTCGCTTCCTTTCCGGGCGCCCCTAGTCTCTGCCGCAGGGGCATAGCTCAACTGGCAGAGCGTCGGTCTCCAAAACCGAAGGTTGGGCGAAGGTTGGGGGTTCGATTCCCTCTGCCCCTGCCAATAAGTAATCAAAGAAGTAAGCAAAGCGGACCACATGGCCGATAAGTTAAAGTTCTCGTTGGCGGTATTGCTGCTCGTCGCCGGCGTTGCCGGCTTCTATCTGCTCGCCGAGCAGCCGATGATCCTGCGTGTTCTTGCCGTCTTGGCCGGGGCGGCGCTGGCCGTCGTCGTTGCTTGGCAGACCGAGCCTGGGCGTCGGTTTATCGGTTTTGCCAGGGATGCCAGCGGCGAGGCGAAAAAGGTGGTCTGGCCGTCGCGCAAGGAAACCGTCCAGACGACCGGTCTGGTGTTCGCGTTTGTGGTGGTGATGGCGGTATTTCTCTGGTTGACCGACAAGGGCCTTGAGTGGGTTCTCTACGACCTGGTTCTTGGCTGGAGGCAATCATGAGCATGCGTTGGTACGTCGTACACGCTTATTCTGGCTTTGAGAAAAGCGTGCAGCGCGCGCTGCTCGAACGCATTCAGCGGCAGGCGATGGAGCACGCCTTCGGCCGGATCCTGGTGCCGGTCGAGGAGGTCGTCGAACTCAAGATGGGTCAGAAGAGCATTTCCGAGCGGAAGTTTTTCCCCGGCTACGTGCTGGTGGAAATGGAGATGAACGACGACTCGTGGCACCTCGTAAAGAGCACGCCAAAAGTCACTGGTTTTGTCGGTGGCACGGCCAACAAGCCGACGCCGATCTCCCAGAAGGAGGTCGACAAGATCATGCAGCAAATCCAGGAGGGCGTTGAGAAGCCGCGCCCGAAAGTTCTCTTCGAGCCGGGCGAGGTTGTGCGCGTCAAGGACGGTCCTTTTACCGATTTTCACGGCGCGGTCGAGCAGGTGAACTACGAGAAGAATCGCCTGCGTGTGTCGGTGACCATCTTTGGTCGCCCGACGCCGGTGGAGCTGGAGTTCGCTCAAGTCGAGAAAGCCTGATCCTGATAGTGGGTCGCGGTGCGTGGCTGTCGTGGCGCACCGCAGTAGTGCGGCTCCCGGGCCGCGTTTGTCGTTTGGGGAGCGCTGTCACGAGCGCGTTTGAACCCGTCTAAAGGAGATTCCTAGCGTGGCAAAAAAAATCACTGGCTACATCAAATTGCAGGTGCCGGCGGGGAAGGCGAATCCGTCTCCCCCAATCGGGCCGGCGCTTGGCCAGCGCGGCCTGAACATCATGGAGTTCTGCAAGGCTTTCAATGCTCAGACTCAGGGCATGGAGCCGGGTCTGCCGATTCCTGTGGTGATCACGGCTTTCGCCGACAAGAGTTTCACCTTCATCATGAAGACGCCGCCGGCAACCGTGCTGATCAAGAAGGCGATTGGTCTCCAGAAGGGTAGCCCGAAGCCGCTGACCAATAAAGTCGGCACATTGACCCGCGCACAGTGCGAAGCCATTGCGACTCAGAAAATGCCCGACCTGACGGCGGCCGACATGGATGCAGCAATTCGCACGATCGCCGGCAGTGCCCGTGCGATGGGCGTTACGGTGGAGGGTCTTTGAGATGGCAAAGCTGAGCAAGCGTCAAAAAGCGCTCCAGGGCAAGGTTGATCGCACGACCAGTCTGGCGGTCGGCGAAGCATTGAAGCTGGCCAAGGAGTTTGCCACGGCCAAGTTCGACGAGTCGATCGATGTCGCGGTCGGCCTTGGTGTCGATCCCCGCAAGTCGGATCAGATCGTACGCGGTTCGGTCGTTTTGCCGGCCGGTACGGGAAAGTCGATCCGTGTGGCCGTGTTCGCGCAGGGTGAGAAGGCCGCGGCGGCGCTCGAGGCGGGCGCCGACATCGTCGGTTTCGAAGATCTGGCTGCCGAGATCAAGTCCGGGGTGATGAACTTTGATCGCGTGATTGCCACGCCGGACGCGATGCGTGTGGTTGGGCAATTGGGTCAGATCCTCGGGCCACGTGGCCTGATGCCGAACCCGAAAGTGGGCACGGTGACCATGGATGTGGCCGCCGCGGTCAAGAATGCCAAGGCCGGGCAGGTTCAGTATCGGACCGACAAGGCGGGCATCATCCACAGCACCATCGGGCGTGCGTCATTTGACGTCGATCAGTTGCGGCTCAACCTGAAAGCGCTGGTCGATGCCCTGGTCAAGGCCAAGCCGGCAACGTCCAGGGGGCAGTATCTGCTGCGTATCGCCGTCTCCAGCACCATGGGGCCGGGCGTCCGCGTTGATGCTTCAACGTTGTAGGGAAACCGAATAATCGAAGTGCCGGGGCGTGCCGCCATCGTGACGTGCCCCGGCCAGGAACTTTGTTGGGCCGTTCGTGGTGCTTCGTGCGCCGTTGATGGATCGTCAAAGACCGCAGGTGCCAAAGGTTCTCGCCCGAGGCTTAAGTGTACACAGCAGCCTGCAGAGATGGTGTGCCCAGAAAAGGATTCGCAGCGCACGGCCGCGGTCGTCGCTGCAAGCCCTGATCCAAGGTCGCCGTGGGTGCGGCCCATCCCGATGGATGTGCCGTCTGTTGACTTGATAGGAGGAAGGGCCTGTGGGTCTTAATCTTGATGAAAAGAAAGCTGTCGTGGCTGAGGTGTCGGCCAAGGTGGCTGGCGCGCAGACGATAGTCGTCGCCGAGTACAGCGGCTTGCAGGTGGCTCACCTGACTCGGCTGCGGGCGCAGGCGCGCGCCACCGGTGTCTATCTGCGCGTGCTGAAGAACACTCTGGTGCGTCGGGCAGTGCAGGGTAGTGCATTCGCCGAGTTGTCCGGGCAGCTGACCGGGCCGCTGATTTACGGCATTTCGGAGGATCCGGTCGCCGCGGCGAAAGTGCTGCACGACTTCGCAAAGACCAATGACAAGCTGGTGGTCAAAGCTGGCAGCTACGCTGGCGAACTTCTCGACCCCGCTGGCGTGCAAAGACTCGCGGCGATTCCGAGTCGCGAGGAACTGCTCGCCCAGTTGCTGGGTATGATGCAGGCGCCGGTGACAGGTTTTGCCTGTGCGCTCGCCGCCTTGGCCAAACAACGTGAAGAGGCGGTCGCCTGACCGCGCTGTCAGCTTTTACAAGTATTCAGATTTAGGAGTTTATTGATTATGGCGATAGGAGTTTATTGATTATGGCGATTAGCAAAGAAGACATCCTGGAAGCCGTTGGTTCGATGACGGTGATGGAATTGAACGACCTGGTCAAGGCGTTCGAAGAGAAGTTTGGCGTCTCGGCCGCTTCCATGGCCGTTGCCGCCCCTGGCGCGGCGGCGGCAGTGGTTGAAGAGCAGACCGAATTTACGGTCATGCTGATGGCCAGCGGCGAGAAGAAAGTCGAGACCATCAAGGTTGTGCGTGCGGCAACCGGCCTGGGTCTGAAAGAGGCCAAGGACATGGTCGACGGCGCGCCGAAGGCAATCAAGGAAGGCATTTCCAAAGCCGATGCCGACGCTCTCAGGAAGCTTCTTGAGGATGCGGGAGCCAAGGTCGAGGTCAAGTAATTCCGATCGAGCGCTTGGGCTGGCAGCCTTTTGGCTGTCAGCCCTTTTGCGCTTTTTCGGAAACCGCTTTGCGTCGTAGACGCAAAGCCATGCAGCGTGCAAACGCAATCATGAGTAGCGCAAGCCGGTCGAGTGCACGCATACACACCTGCGCGAGTACTCGTCGAGGTGCTAATCGTATTGCTTTTGTCCGTTGCGGACTGGCGGGTGTTGCGACTATCGCCGGTGCGCACTAGATGTTTTGCCGTCTGAGTTCGGAGCGACCATGAACTACTCCTACACCGAAAAAAAGCGTATCCGCAAGAGCTTCGCCAAGCGCGCCAGCGTGCTTGAAGTGCCGTACTTGCTCGTGCTTGAAGTGCCGTACTTGCTGGCTACCCAGTTGGAGTCTTTTTCTGCTTTCCTGCAGAAGACGACTCCCGTGGCACAACGCAAGAACCAGGGTCTGCAGGCTGCGTTCTCGTCAATATTTCCGATCGTCAGCCATAGCGGAAACGCGCGTCTGGAGTTCGTCAGCTTTGCGCTTTCGGAGCCGGCTTTCGACGTCAAGGAATGCCACCAGCGTTTCGACGTCAAGGAATGCCACCAGCGTGGCCTGACCTTCGCCTCGGCCCTGCGGGCAAAGGTTCGCCTGGTCATTCTCGATCGCGAGACGCCTGACACGATCAAGGAAGTCAAGGAGCAGGAAGTCTACATGGGTGAAATCCCCTTGATGACCTCAACGGGCTCCTTCGTCATCAACGGCACCGAGCGCGTGATCGTCTCGCAGCTGCACCGCTCGCCGGGGGTGTTCTTCGAACACGACCGGGGCAAGACGCACAGCTCGGGGAAGTTGCTTTTTTCGGCGCGGGTCATCCCTTATCGCGGCTCATGGCTCGACTTCGAGTTCGACCCCAAGGATTTGCTTTTCTTCCGCGTGGATCGGCGGCGCAAGATGCCGGTTACCACCTTGCTGAAGGCCATTGGACTGACGCCGCAAATGATTCTGCGCGAGTTCTTCGACTTCGACACTTTCATTCTCGGCAAGAGCGTCATCGAATTCGCGCTCGTTCCCGAGCGCTTGCGTGGTGAAGTGGCGCGCTTCGACTTCAACGACCCCTCGGGGGCGCTGATCATCGCCAAAGACAAGCGTATCACTGCCAAGCACATCCGCGAACTTGACGCGGCAGGAATTAGGCAGGTCGCCGTTCCCGATGACTTTCTGGTCGGACGCGTCGTTGCCGAGGATGTCATCGACCAGAACAGCGGCGAAGTCCTGGCCAATGCCAATGATGAAATTACCGAGTCGCTGCTGGCGAAACTCGTCGAGTGCGGCATTGAGTCGCTGCATACCCTGTATATCAACGATCTCGACCGCGGCGGTTTCATCTCGCAGACCTTGCGTGCCGACGATACGGTGTCCAGGCAGGCCGCTCGGGTGGCCATCTACCGCATGATGCGCCCCGGCGAACCGCCGACGGAAGAAGCGGTTGAAATCCTTTTCAACGGCCTGTTCTACTCGGATGACCGCTACGACCTCTCCGCCGTCGGCCGCATGAAGTTCAATCGCCGTGTGGCCCGCAAGGATGTTGTCGAGTACAAGATCATGCTCAAGCACGTACCTTCCAAGCGCGAGGGTCTGGTTACTCTCCTCACGGACGCCTTGGGTGAATCGGCGCCGGGCATCGAGCTACTTGGCGAGTTGAGCCATGGGCCGCGTGCGATCGCCGAAAACATGACCGAAGCGGACGCGCGCGCATTGTTGGAGCAGCTGAAAGCTGCTGGGGCCACTGGCGAAGCCCGCGAGCAATTGACCCTGTCGCCAAGGGATATCGTTGAAGTCATCAAGCTGCTGGTCGAGTTGCGTAATGGTCGCGGCGAGGTCGATGACATCGATCATCTGGGTAATCGCCGCGTGCGCTCGGTCGGCGAGTTGGCCGAGAACCAGTTCCGGGCTGGCCTGGTCCGCGTCGAGCGTGCCGTCAAGGAACGCTTGTCGCAGGCCGAATCGGACAATCTGATGCCGCACGACCTGATCAACGCCAAGCCGATTAGCGCGGCGGTGAGGGAGTTTTTCGGCTCCAGCCAGCTTTCGCAATTCATGGACCAGACCAATCCTCTGTCCGAGATCACCCACAAGCGCCGCGTTTCGGCCCTGGGCCCGGGTGGCCTGACGCGCGAGCGTGCTGGCTTCGAGGTGCGCGACGTGCATCCCACGCACTATGGCCGTGTCTGTCCGATCGAAACGCCGGAAGGTCCTAACATCGGTTTGATCAATTCGCTGGCCCTGTATGCCCGGACCAACGAGTACGGCTTTCTGGAAACACCCTACCGCACGGTGGTCGACGGCAAGGTCACCAATCAGATCGAGTATCTATCGGCGATCGAAGAGGGCGCGTATATCATCGCCCAGGCCAACTCCGAGCTCGGCGAGGCGGGCGTGCTGACCGACGAACTGGTGACCTGTCGCGAGAAGGGGGAAACCATTCTCGCCGAGCCGGCGCGCGTGCAGTACATGGACGTCGCACCGAGCCAGATCGTTTCGGTCGCCGCTTCGCTGATTCCCTTCCTCGAGCATGACGACGCCAACCGTGCCTTGATGGGCGCCAACATGCAGCGCCAGGCGGTGCCCTGTCTGCGTCCGGAAAAGCCGCTGGTCGGTACCGGCATCGAGCGTACGGTCGCCGTGGACTCGGGAACGGCAGTGCAGGCCTTGCGCGGCGGTGTGGTCGATTACGTAGACGCTTCGCGGGTTGTAGTGCGGGTCAACGACAATGAAACCGGGCCGGGTGAAGTCGGTGTCGATATCTACAATCTGGTGAAGTACATCCGCTCCAACCAGAACACCAATATCAACCAGCGGCCGCTGGTGCGCGTCGGCGACGTGATCGCCAGGGGCGATGTGGTCGCCGATGGGGCATCGACCGACAAGGGAGAGCTGGCGCTTGGTCAGAATATGCTGGTGGCGTTCATGCCCTGGAACGGCTACAACTTCGAGGATTCGATCCTGATCTCCGAGCGGGTGGTTGCCGAGGACCGTTTCACTTCGATCCACATCGAGGAACTGACGGTCGTGGCGCGCGACACCAAGCTGGGTCCCGAGGAAATTACCCGCGACATCGCCTCGCTCGGCGAGTCGCAACTGGCGCGCCTCGATGAGTCGGGGATCGTCTACATCGGTGCCGAGGTGGAAGCCGGCGACGTGCTGGTCGGCAAGGTGACCCCGAAAGGCGAGACGCAGCTGACCCCCGAAGAGAAGTTGTTGCGCGCCATCTTTGGTGAAAAAGCGTCCGACGTGAAAGACACCTCGTTGCGCGTGCAGTCGGGAATCGCCGGCACGGTCATTGATGTACAGGTGTTTACCCGTGAGGGTATCGAACGCGACAAGCGCGCCCAGTCGATCATCGACGACCATCTGCGCAGCTACAAGCTGGATCTTGCCGATCAGTTGCGCATCGTCGAGCGCGACGCTTTCGCACGCGTCGAGCGGATGATCATTGGCAAACCTGCCAATGGCGGGCCGAAGCGGCTGGCCAAGGGGTCGGCGCGGCTGGCCAAGGGGTCGGCGGTCACTCAGGAGTATCTGGACGGGATTGAGCCGCATCACTGGTTTGACATCCGGATGGCCGACGAGGAAGTCGCGCATCAGCTGGAATCCTTGCGCGATGGTCTCGAACAGACCCGTAAGGGTTTCGACGTGGCTTTCGAAGAAAAGCGCAAGAAGCTCACCCAGGGCGACGAATTGCCGCCGGGTGTGCAGAAGATGGTCAAGGTCTACGTCGCCGTCAAGCGTCGCCTGCAGGCGGGCGACAAGATGGCGGGCCGGCATGGCAACAAGGGGGTCGTCTCACGCATTGTCCCGGTCGAGGACATGCCGTATATGGCTGATGGCCGCCCGGTCGATATCGTCCTCAACCCGCTCGGCGTCCCTTCGCGGATGAACGTTGGACAGATTCTCGAGGTCCACCTGGGGCTGGCGGCCAAGGGCCTGGGTTTCAGGATTGGCGAAATGCTGCGTCGGCAAGCGACGGCAAGCGAGGTGCGCGGCTTTCTCGATCAAATCTACAACAGCACCGGCAAGTCCGAGAACCTTGATCAACTGAGCGATGGAGAGATTGTCGAAATGGCTGGCAATCTGGAAACGGGCGTGCCTTTCGCGACGCCGGTTTTCGACGGCGCCAAGGAGTCCGAGATCAAGGGCATGCTGGCGTTGGCCGGGATGCCGGAGTCCGGGCAGATGACCTTGTACGATGGTCGCACCGGCGAGCGTTTCGAGCGCCAGGTGACGGTCGGCTACATGCACGTCCTGAAGTTGCACCATCTGGTCGATGACAAGATGCACGCCCGTTCGACGGGGCCGTATTCGCTGGTTACCCAGCAGCCATTGGGTGGTAAAGCCCAGTTCGGTGGCCAGCGTTTCGGCGAGATGGAGGTGTGGGCGCTGGAGGCCTATGGCGCTTCGTACGTGCTGCAGGAAATGCTGACCGTGAAGTCCGACGATGTGAATGGCCGGACCAAGGTGTACGAGAACATCGTCAAGGGTGACCACAAAACATCGTCAAGGGTGACCACAAGATCGAGGCCGGTATGCCCGAATCCTTCAACGTACTGGTCAAGGAAATCCGTTCGCTGGCGATTGACATCGATCTCGAACGTTTCTGATTGTTTGCCGAGGGGTGAGCGTTGCGGTCTGCCGGCCGCGCCGCTCGCGGCCCCTGACACCCCACTCCTAACTGGAGCAAAAGATGAAAGCACTGCTTGATTTGTTTAGGCAGGTGACGCAGGAAGAGCAGT
>JEMX01000133.1 GCA_000585055.1 Candidatus Accumulibacter appositus | reverse complement strand
TAGTCAGCCTCTTCGTAAATGTTCATGGGGCCGCCCAACACCACCAGCAGATCCACCGTGTGCATGCCTGGCAGGGGATCGCCACGGTAGAGGCGCGTTGCGCCGAGTGCGTGCCCACCGCGCCGAATCCACTCCTCGATGCTTCCGAGTCCTTCGAACGGCACGTGCTGCAGATAATGGATGTTCATCGCGTTCCTCCTTGTCCCGCGCTGACGTTCCGGCGCGCCTGTTTCTCACCGAGGTCAGGTTTGAGCCGGTCATATACGAGGGGGTATGAAACCGGCTGCCCTTCCGAAACCGTGTGCCACGGAGGAGATGACGAGTTGTCCATTCCCGCCATCGATCTGCTAGCTCTGGACGAATTTCTTTTCGAGTGTCGTCATCTCGACCACCACCACGGCGCCTTCCCAGCCCGCGACGGCCACCCGCTGCGGCAGTCCGCCGCTGGCGGAAACGCTGGCGCCGCGAAAATCGTTGAAGAGGCGCTGACGTCAATCGCTCTCGTCGGCGATCAGCAGCCTTGGATCTTGATGGATGACCTCGAGACCCTGCTCGGCGATCCACACCGAGTTCCTGCCTTCGCCATCGGCGAGCGACAGCGCCCTTTGTCCCTCCTGCAGCAGTCTTGCCCGGTGTGCCAAGAAGCGGTTCTGTGCCAAACAAATATTGTTCGCCAGCTTCGTGGTAACGATTGCGCCACATCGCTTCCGGACTCATTGCACGAATCTCCCCGGTCATCGATCGTTGTGCTGAAACCCACAGCGCAGCATCCCAGAATGGTTTCGGTAGCCATCCGTGGCAGCAGCGAGCACGCCGCGTCTTCGCGCTTGCCGCGCTGGAAATCACCTCTCGGGCACTTCGATATAGTGCGCGGCGAGCCACTCACGATCAAGTTCCCAGCGCGCGTCCTTGATACCGGGCTGCGCGAGGACGATCGCGCGCGCTTCAGCCTGCACTTCGCCGAGCAGCGTTTGCGCGGCGATGAACGCCGGATCGTTGGCGTTCTTGGTATCGATTTCCGGATAGAGGACGGCCAGCGCCTTGAACGCCGGTACCTGGACGTTGCGCGGTGTACTGATGAACACCGTTTCGCCAGTGACTTTCAGGACCCGGAACTGGTAGGGGTAGCTTTTCAGCTTCGCGCTGCCCTGTGCAGCAATGGCCGCCGTCAGCTGGCGAGAGCGCGAATCAGGCGCACGGATTACCCAGTCGAGGCCAATGAGCAACAGCAGGATGATGATCATCCAGTAGCGCTTCTTCACCTTGCATCTCCTGTTGTTGGTGGCGAGAGTGCTTTGCCGTGGCGGTCGACGGTTGGTCTTGTGGCCGCGTCGAGAAAGTCGATTACCGTGTCGAAGTGGCGCTCCATTTCCGCGTACTGATCGTGGCTGCCGGGGATCAGCAGCAAGCGTACCCGCTCATCGCGGCGCCTGGCGAAAATTTCCTGCGCGGCGCTGACCGGTACTGTTTCGTCGTTGGTGCCGTGTACCAGGAGCACTGCACAGCTTGCCGTGCAGATGGTGTGGCAGGGTGCGATGTCCGCGAAACGATGGCCAATGACGTGCTGGACGTAGTACAGAATGTAGGCCCCCAGCGGCCAATAGGGAATCCGCCGCGC
>JEMX01000132.1:1337-1503 GCA_000585055.1 Candidatus Accumulibacter appositus | reverse complement strand
CGTGCATGACTGCAAGAATCAGCACCAAATCCGCTTCTACGGTGTAGAGAACAGCGTAAGAAAAAACGCGCGTGAGACAGCGCCGAATATCTTCTTCCAGGATGCGCCATCGCTCAGGGGCTGCGAGAATCTGGTCGATAGCGTGTTCTACGGCCGCCATGAAACG
>JEMX01000132.1:704-1272 GCA_000585055.1 Candidatus Accumulibacter appositus | reverse complement strand
GTACTCCGCCAGGGCCTCGGGGTGGAACTCGTACCTCATCGAGCAAACATCTGCCTGACTCGCTCCAAGGCCGCATCACCTGGGATCGTCTTCACCCGTCCGCTCCGGACGTCGTCTCGGCGACGGCACGCTTCTGTGGCCCAAAGCTGTTGAACGTAGCCGTCTTCCGCTGGGTCGAGACTTTCGACGAGGCGGTCGGCCAGCAGGGCACGTGCTTCGCTCGGCAAGGCGAGTGCTTCTTCAGTAATTTGTTCTACGGTCAAGATCATCGATATTGACTCCTTGTAGAGCGACGAAAAAACGGCGACGCGCCGATTTTTTCTGGGCAAGAATCAGAGAATAGCAATTTTTTCTGGGCAAGAATCAGAGAATAGCAACGTCGCGGGCAAAGATGGGGTTACGATCAGCAGGAAAAATGCGCAAGCAGTATGCTTGGCCTGCAGTCCTCTTGGTCGTCCACGTCAACGCCAGCCGATGCGGCGCGATCGTCCGACGNNGCTTTCAGGCCGAGTGCAATTCCTCCCGGATCACTCGCCGGAGCGTCTCTTCGATCGTCTTCTGCTGCATC
>JEMX01000132.1:302-523 GCA_000585055.1 Candidatus Accumulibacter appositus | reverse complement strand
GCGACCAGACGGGCGCTTCATCGAGATCGTCAGAGGCTTGCAAAGTAGTATTCCCGTTCATGGCGCTCCGCCTTTCGCATCGAAATGACCTGGATCGTGTCTTCGGTCTCGGTGTGCGCAATCACCACGACCTCGACTCCCAGCAACCCCACCGTGGAAAACCGCGCCTCGCCGTAGGAGAAGCGCGTATCCGGGCGCGTCAGGGTATGCCCTGCGAACAC
>JEMX01000132.1:0-240 GCA_000585055.1 Candidatus Accumulibacter appositus | reverse complement strand
GGTTGGCCTGCCGCTTCGCATCGTTCCAAGTGAAGTTCATGCGTCAGTATAGACGATTATCTCTATCTCAGAGGTCGCTACGCTTTTGCCGGTTTGCTGCGGGCCGAGCTCTCTTCAATTCCTCACCGCCCACAGCGCAACCGCCGCCGCCAGGCACGTAATACACGACGCCACCACGTTCAGAGCGTGTTAAAAAACCTAACCTCTTGATTTATAATGATGGCTCATCCGGAAGGCGGG
>JEMX01000131.1:2603-2815 GCA_000585055.1 Candidatus Accumulibacter appositus | reverse complement strand
AGGCCTCATGGCTGCGTCAGCAGGATGGGAAACCGCCCCTTGAGCGTCCGGCCGCCCGAAAGTCGGGCGATGAAATGCAGCGGCGGCAGTTCACCCAGCATCGCCGCCGGAAAAAATTCCGCCTCCGCCTCCATGATCTGTTCTTGGTAGGACGCGGTGTATTCGTCCTGCACGTGGCTATCGACGTTGTGCCCGTAGCGCAGGGCCATCGA
>JEMX01000131.1:1596-2541 GCA_000585055.1 Candidatus Accumulibacter appositus | reverse complement strand
GTTTCGGAATCCAGAACGCGCAGGGCGATCTTGTTGTTGGTGTTGGCGAGCACCTGGCGGGCCTTGTTTTCGTCGCCGAGTCGGCTGGCAAAGTCGGCAAAGGTCTGGGTGGCGATAGTCACCCGAAAATCCGCGCCGCCGCCCTTGTTCATGAGTTGTATGGCCGGCTGGTTGAGGACCTCGGCAGCTTCGTCGATGAAGAGATTGACCGGCGTCAGCGAATCGATGCCGTAGTTGTAGCGGTCGCCCGCCACGGCGGCGAGATCGGCCAGGAGGATCGAACCGATGGCGCTGCCCACCGTCGAGTCGGCCAGCGAATCCAGACCAATGTAGACCACCTTGTTGCCGTGAATGATCTTCGACATGTCGGTCACCAGCCGCTCGTGGCCCGGCTCGAAGTCCGGTGACAGGAGCGCCTGCAGGGGGTCACTGGTGAGCATCGAGAGGATCGGGATCAGCGACGCCACCATTTTCTGGAAGTGCTCGCGATTGTGCTCGTAGGTCGAGATCAAGCCGTCGAGATCCACGGACTGCGCTTCATGGATGGCGATCTCCCGATAGAAGGCAATGTAGGCTTCCAGCAGCCGATCCTTGTAGCGCCGGATATGGGACCCGGCGCGGCTTTCCCAGTCCTTCACCTGCCGGGTGAAATGAACTTTCAAGGCCCGCTGCAAGAGGCTCTCGGGTCCGCCTTCGACGTACCGTCGCAACTGCACCAGATTCGGCCGATGGCCGGTGGCGATCATGCCGTTGGTGATGTCGTTGAGCACTTTCCAGCCGAAGGCCGTGAACGGGTCGGCGCCGGTTTCCGAGGGGATCAACGCCGCCACGCGACTGGCCAGCTCGGTCTCGACTGGCCAGCTCGGTCTTTCGGTTCCAGTTACGCAAGGGATCGATGCACGCCGACCGGTCGGGATGCGCCGGATGGAAATACACGAAGCGCTC
>JEMX01000131.1:405-1436 GCA_000585055.1 Candidatus Accumulibacter appositus | reverse complement strand
GTCGTGCCGACGATCAGGGTGTGCCCGACCAGGTGGGCGAGTTCCGAATAGAGATCGTTTTCGGGAGCGAGGCCGTGGACCCAGTAGGCGCCCTCGGTCTGCTGGGCGGCTTTGCCAAGCGTCCTGACGACGCCGAGTGAAATCAGGGTGTGCAGCTTGCTCGCCTCGATGTCGGTCCAGGGAAACCCGGTTCCCAGCCAGAGCGCCTGCCGTTGAGCGGCCTGGAGGGCCTTCTTTTCGAGTTCCCCGAGATCAATGAACGCCTTGCCGAACGAGCGCAGACGCGAGGCATCGAGCAGCCGCTGGTAAGCCTGGTAACCGCGGCAGGCCGCGGCCAGAGCACATCCGACGGCGAGCAGTGCTGAAAACTGGGAGAACAACGGAACCGCCCAGGAGAAGGCGATGATCAGGGCCGACGCGAGCGCCCAGACCAGCGCCATTTTGGCTTCAAAATTGGGGCGCCACGGGATCTCGAAGTCGTAGGGCGAGGAGACGGTCATCACACGCTCCTCGACGATGGCGCCGACGGATGGCCGGCACGCTTTCTTCTGTCGCGCGTTTGGGCGTGTGCCGTGACCCGCTTCGCAGGATCGAACGTCTGGTCTGGCTGGATCGTCGACGCTGCGAAGGCGATGGACTGATCCAGGTCGGGCCAGCGATCGGCGTCGCACTCATCCCTGAGAAGCAGCGGCTCAGGGAACTGGCCGCCCGATCCTGTGCGCATCATTGCACGGTGATCAATGACCGGCGTCTTCATCGGAGGCTGACGGCGCATGATGCTAACCGGCGTCAGCGCCCAGCCGCCGCGCCGGCATCGTTCGCCTGGAAAAGCAGGTGCATGACGGCAACGCCGGCCCAGATCGCGACCGGCCATTCGGCCGCTGGAATCCAGATCGTGAGCACCAGCAGCCCCTCGATTCCAATCGACAGCAGGGCAAGAGCGCCGGCAAACCGACGATCGAAGATCCCGCCGTGTCTGGACACGGCGAGAATGAATCCCACCCAGACCACGGCGCTGAGGACGGCTACGT
>JEMX01000131.1:0-252 GCA_000585055.1 Candidatus Accumulibacter appositus | reverse complement strand
CAGTGATGTGATCAGTCCGGTTTGTTCGTTGCGCATGTTCTTCTCCTCCGTAATGAGCGCCCTGCAACGTCCCGCTCCACCGAGAGCGGCGCCGATCGAGACGCTATCCAGAACGATTCTACGGATGGCTGAAAAAATGCAAGTCCCCGAGAAGCGTCCTTTCGAGCCGCTTTTCGGAAAAAGTTATCCCCAGAAATCGCCCCCCAGAGAAGTTATCCACGTGAAACCTGTCTCAAACGCCATTCGCCGCAA
>JEMX01000130.1:1416-2370 GCA_000585055.1 Candidatus Accumulibacter appositus | reverse complement strand
TCGAGGAAGTAACGGTCGTGGGTGACGGCGACCACCGTACCCGGGAAGCGCACCAGGAATTGTTCCAGCCATTCGACCGACTCGGCGTCGAGGTGGTTGGTCGGTTCGTCGAGGAGCAGCATGTCGGGCTGCGAGAGGAGCAGCTTGCACAGCGCGACGCGGCGCTTTTCGCCACCGGAGAGCTGGCCGATCTGCGCCTCCCAGGGGGGCAGGCGCAGCGCATCAGCGGCCAGTTCGAGCTGGCTGGCGAGATCGGAGCCGGCAGTCGCCAGGATCGCTTCGAGGCGCGCCTGCTCCTCGGCGAGCTTGTCGAAATCGGCGTCGGCTTCGGCGTAAGCCGCGTAGACCTCTTCCAGCTTGGCCTGCGCCTGGAAAACCTCGCCCAGGCCGGATTCGACTTCCTGGCGAACGGTCGCCTCCGGGTCGAGTTCGGGCTCCTGCGCCAGATAGCCGATCTTGAGGTTGGGCATCGGTGTCGCTTCGCCGATGATGTCTGTGTCGAGGCCGGCCATGATGCGCAGAACCGTCGATTTGCCCGATCCGTTGAGCCCGAGCAGGCCGATCTTGGCGCCCGGGAAGAAGGAGAGCGAGATGTCTTTGATGATCTGGCGTTTCGGCGGGACGATCTTGCCCACGCGGTTCATCGTGAATACGTATTGAGCCATGGTCTTGCGTGTCGATCCAAAGGAAGAAAAGCGGTCGGCGGGCGGCCAACGCGTGGCGCCCGAAACGCGCAAGTCTACCCGAGACTGGCGGCTCGTGGCCGGCGAGGCTTCACACGGCGGCGATTGAAAGGCAGCCCTTCAAAGCTGCCGCCGGTAACAGCCGGCGAAGCGAAGACGACGCTCTTGTCCGTCGCGCCTACTTTTCCACGAAAGCCCGCTCGATCACATAGTCGCCCTGCGCGCCAATGTGCGGCGAAACTTCGAATCCCCGGCTGTCGAGCAACTGGCA
>JEMX01000130.1:1218-1357 GCA_000585055.1 Candidatus Accumulibacter appositus | reverse complement strand
GAGCGGGGTCCAAGGGCGGCAGGCCGATGTCTGAAAACAGGCGGCCGCTGTTGACCAGCTCGGTGATCCGGCCCTGGTTGCGGAAGGGCTCGCGGGTCACTGTCGGGTAGTAGATCAGCTGGTTGCGAACCATGTCCGC
>JEMX01000130.1:757-929 GCA_000585055.1 Candidatus Accumulibacter appositus | reverse complement strand
GGGCCGTCGGGCACCTTGATGCTCAGGAACTCGAGGTATTCGTCATGATTGGCGCTGGCGATGCTGTAGGCGCGGGTCAGCGGTCGCCGCTCTTCCTGCGCCAGGCCGATCATCACGAATTGACCGTTGATGAAGCGCAAGCCCGGGTCGCGCGTGGTGCGAAAACTGAACA
>JEMX01000130.1:410-535 GCA_000585055.1 Candidatus Accumulibacter appositus | reverse complement strand
GCTCGGCACGAGAGCGTTTCGCGCGCCGCCGAAGAGCTCTCGCTGTCGCAGTCAGCGACCAGCACGGCCCTCGGCGAACTCGAGCGCCAGTACGACACGCAGCTCTTCGACCGCTTCGGCAAGAC
>JEMX01000130.1:0-125 GCA_000585055.1 Candidatus Accumulibacter appositus | reverse complement strand
GAAGGCAGTTGCCGGCACCCCGAGCTGATCGTCGAACCGTGGGTGGCCGACGAACTGGTCGTCTTCTGCGCTCCCGGTCATCCGCTGGCGAAACAAGCGTCGGCGACGCTGGCGGAACTCGCCGA
>JEMX01000129.1:405-1048 GCA_000585055.1 Candidatus Accumulibacter appositus | reverse complement strand
GGGTACGCGAAAGATAGAACGGCCCGACCACCAGCGTCGCCATCATCACCGTAGAGACGAGCATGCTCGTGGCGAGACTCGAAGTCAGCGCGAGATTGCGGAACATCGCCAAGTGAATCAACGGGGACGCTGTCCGTTTCTCGGCCAGCAAGAAGAGGCCGGCTCCAAAGACAGAAGCCAACAGCAGAGCGACGTTGAATGGGCCAAAACTGCCGCGCCCGGTCGTCATGGCTAGCGCATATGCCGCGAGTGTCAGTGCCAGCAGCAGCGTGCCCAAATGGTCGAAGCCGGGGCGCTCTGCTTTCAGTCGCTTTCGATCATTCGGCAGGTAGCGATGTGCAAGGAAAAGAGCCAGGATACCCAGTGGCAAGTTGATCAAAAAGATGGCCCGCCACCCGAGTCCGGCGATGAGCATGCCGCCGAGTGATGGGCCGAACGCGGTACCTATCGCGGACATCGTTCCGAGCAGCCCAATGGCGCTGCCGGTCTTTGCCTTGGGAACCGTTTCACCGACAAACGCCATGGTGAGCGCCATCATGATGGCTGCGCCAAGACCCTGCAGCGCGCGGGCAGCAATCAGCAACCCGAGCGTGGGAGCGACGCCGCACAGGCTTGATGCCACCGTAAACAGGAAGATTCCGGC
>JEMX01000129.1:0-162 GCA_000585055.1 Candidatus Accumulibacter appositus | reverse complement strand
AGCGTTTCGATATACAGCCTCATCTTGTCCTGCAGTGATTGCGTCCATCATGAACTCCTTGTCGTGACGATTCCCGAATCGGAACTGTTACCAACATAAGCCTTCACGTGCCATGGCGGAAGGCGCATCATTTGCACTTTATTCGTGCGTTGGACGCCATAT
>JEMX01000128.1 GCA_000585055.1 Candidatus Accumulibacter appositus | reverse complement strand
CTGGCCCAGAAGGTGCGCCGGGAAACCGCTGCCGAGGCCGCCGCCCAGGAGCGAATCATCGCCGCCAGGGCGCAGGCCGAAGCGATGAAGCACGTCCTGCCCTTCAAGCAGAAAGAGATCGAGCAACGCGGGCTCGAAGCCGAGGCCGAGAAGCTGACCCGCATCAAGCGCGCCGAAGCCACCGCTCAGTCGCGTCGCATCGAGGCGGCGGGCGAGGCCGATTCGCGCCGGAAGCTGGCCGACGCCGAAGCATATCGGCAGGAGCGCATGGGAAAGGTCGCCAGCGAACAGCTGGCGCGTGACGGCGCGCTGATCGACAAGCATCCGCTGCTGATCCAGAAAACTATGGCCGACAAACTCTCCGACAAGATTTCGGTGATCATCGCGCCACCACCCCGCGACGGCGGCTTTATCGGTGCCGCCCTGCTCGGTAGCGGCCGAGTGACGCCTGCGCCATCAGGACGCTATGGGGCGCCGGACGGTCGCGCAGCGGAGGATAGTTCCGAGGGAGGGCAATGACCATGCTGGCTACCGCACTCACCATCATCGCTATCGTCACCCAGGATCAGGCCGGCCTGCGTGCCGCCCCGAGGGAAAGCGCCGCCCAGCATGCCGTGCTGTGGCAGGGTGACAGCCTGGAAATCCGTGGCACCAAGGGCGATTACCTGCAGGTCTACGACCATCGCCGGGAACGTGCCGGCTACGTCCGCGCGAGCCAGGTTCGGCCGCAGTCGCTGAAACCGGAAAACGCGCCCGAACTGCTTGCCGTGGTCCGTTTCCTGCGCGATACCCCCGGGGCGGAAGCCCTGGGCATCAGCTATGCCGCCGCCTATCTCAAGACAGCGCCGGCGGCAGCCATCGATGGCGAAGTGTTCGACGCGCTCGGCACCTTCGCCGAACGTCTCGCCCGAAGCGCCAGCTCGCGCCGGGCAAAGAGACCCGACAGCGCCGTTGGCGAACATCTCGAAGTCGCCGCCGCTTACGGCGTGACCATGGTCAGCGTCGAGCGCGACGATCAAGTCCAGCTCTGCTACGACGGCGACGCCTTCCGCCGTGTCCTCGCGCTGCCGGCGAGCGATCTGCAGAAAGCCCTGGCGGCGCTGGCGCTCACTCGTCACGATTGCGTTTCACCGAGGCTGACGCCGGTCGAGCGGTTCGCCCTCGACAACTGGCGGGCCGAAGTACTGGACCGGGTCGAAACGTCCCAGCTCCCGGACGTCCTCAAGAACCGCCTGCACTTGCGCAAGGCCGGGGTGTGGGCAAGTCTCGCCTGGCAACGGGCGAGACGGCTCGAACTCGGCACAGCGGCCGTGGCCGAGGCAGGCAACCGCGCGGTGAACGAACTGGCAGCGATCAACCAACACGAGTTGGCGGAAAGCGATGCCGCGACCTACAGCGACGCCGCGATTCGTGTGGGCGCTTCGCGCTGGGCTACCGAGCCCGGGCTCCCGCTCGACCCGATCAAGGCGTCGGTCGGTCTCGGGATCGTCACCACTCCCGGTGAGCCAGGCGAGACCTG
>JEMX01000127.1 GCA_000585055.1 Candidatus Accumulibacter appositus | reverse complement strand
GCATTGACAGGCATCTGCCCCTTGCCTATAATTCGGCCCTCCTCGGGGGTCGGTAGCTCAGTCGGTAGAGCACTGGACTTTTAATCCATTGGTCGTGAGTTCGAGCCTCACCCGACCCACCAAGAAAATCAAGCAGATAGCCCGGCTCACAAGGTCGGGCTTTTTGCCGTCTGGCGTCCGTGTAGCGCGCACGGCAGCTTGACCTCGCTGCCGCCGGATCAGTGCTCGTGCCGATGATGGATATCGGGGAAGTGGCGATGGCTGTGCGTAATCGGCAGGTGCCGGTGAGGATGACTGTGCGGCTCTTCTCCGGCCCAGCCGGCATCGTGTGGGTGCTGGTGATGCGCATCATGGCGGTGGCTATGGGCGTGCTGTAGCTCGTCGTGTCTGTGCTGATGGCCGTGCTGCTCGGTGAGATGCAGCCAGACACCCAGCCCCATCAAGGCGGCGGCAGCCCAGAACGATGGCGAAGTCGACGCCGACTCGCCAAGAAAGAGCAAAGCGACAGCGGCGCCGATGAAGGGTGCGGTAGAAAAGTAGGCGCCGCTGCGCGCAGCGCCGAGTCCGCGCAGGGCCAGAACGAACAGCACCAGGCTCACCCCGTAGCCGAGAAGGCCGAGAGTCATCGCCGGGATCAGTGTCGCCACACCCGGGAGCGTCATCCCCAGCGCCAGCGCCAGCACGGTGTTGACGGCGCCAGCGACCAGCCCCTTGCTGCCGGCAATGAACAGGGCGTCGGACGCCGACACGTGGCGCGTCAGATTGTTGTCGATTGCCCAGCACAGGCAGGCAGCGCTGATCGCCAGCGGACCGAGCCAACTATCCTGCCGTGCTTCGCCAACCGGCCACGAGAGCAACACGCCGCCGGCGACGATGGCCAGCATGCCGAGAACTATCCGCCGGTCGGCGTTCTCCTTGAACGCCACCCAGGCCAGGAGCGCCGTGAGGACGGCCTCAAGGTTCAACAACAGCGACGCCGTGGCTCCGCTGCTGTGCACCAGCCCATAAAGCAGGGCGACCGGTCCGAGCACGCCGCCAAAAAACATGGCGCCGAGCAGCCAGGGCCATTCAGCAGGCGCCAGGCCTGAAGGCTGCCAGCGACGATCGCGAATCAGCCGTGCCGTACTCAACCCGACACCGCTGCCGAGATAGAGCAGTCCGGCAAGCAGAATCGGCGGCACGTCGCCAACCAGCAGCTTGGCGACCGGCGTGCTGGCGCCGAAGAGAACGGCCGCCAGCAAGGCGTAAACAACGGAGGTGTTCATCGGAGCACGCACGCAAGAGGGATTCGAGATACGGGTCGCCGCAAGAAGACGATGGTAGCGCAGCCGGCACACCACGACATGGATAAACTTTGCGGCGCAGTCAAAGTTAACTTCCTGGAGTTGCGAGGCGAGTAGCCGGCGCGACATGCCGTCGCCTGGTCAAGCAAGAGTCTGGCTCGAAGTAGTACGGAAATGTAATACTGTCGTCAGCTTGCGGTACGCTTACCCTTTGCAAAATCCTCACCTGTCGCGAACTCAACAGCGCGCCAAGCCTCCTACGTTGGTCCGCTTCAAGCCGGCACCGTCGCCACCCTTCGCTTTCTCTCTCCCCTGCCACCAAACGAGATCCTGCACATGACGCTGATTCGACTCTTTTTCGCCCTTGTCCTTCTCTCCGCCACGGGCGCGTTCGCTCAAGGCAGCCCGCGCGTCGACGTCTACAAGAACGCCGCCTGCAGCTGTTGTGGCGGCTGGGTCGAGCATCTGCGCGAGAATGGCTTCGCAGTGACCACCCACGACATCGACGATGTGCCTGCCAACCGCAAGAAGCTGGGCATGCCGGAGAACCTCGGCTCCTGCCACACCGCAAAGGTCAATGGCTATGTAATCGAAGGCCACGTCCCGGCGGCCGACATCAAGCGCCTGCTCAAGGAGAAACCGAAGGCGCTGGGACTCGCGGTGCCTGCGATGCCGGCTGGCTCACCGGGAATGGAAAGCTCCCGCCCCGTCCCCTACGACACCCTGCTGGTTGACCCGAAGGGCTCGACCAGCGTCTTCGCCAGCCACTGAGTCAGCAAGCTGCGTACCAGGACCGCGTCGCCCGCTGTGCACCTCGGGCCTGCCGCCGCGAGCGAACACGGAAGGCGTAGGATGGGCCTTCAACCAATCCGCGTGAGCCATTCGTCCAGGAAAGAAAGGTCTAGTATGAGTTGATGCGCGGTATCTGGCCGGCAAAGTCGCAGAGCACGACGACGGCGCCCCGGCGGGAGAACTCGTCAGCTCAACAGCCGGATTCAGGAGGCCACCGCAAGCCCCCTGCCTCAGCCAACAGGAGGAGAGCAAGAAATGGTGACCAGGAAAACAGGACCCAAATGGAACGACGTCAAGGCCGCCCTGGAGGACTTCGACCGGGCAGACCTGCTTGGTCTGCTCGAAGATCTGTACGCCGCGCGCAAGGACAATCAGACCTTCCTGCACGCCCGCTTCGGACTCGGAGGCGATGCCCTCAAACCGTACAAGGCCGTCATCGATCGCTGGCTGTGGCCGGACGTCTTCAGCAACCAGAGCTATTCGGTCGCCAACGCCCAGAAACCGATTGCCGAGTACCAGAAAACGGTCGGCGACGCCGAGGGCCTCGCCGAGCTGATGGTCTTCTACTGCCGCCACGCCGTCGGCTTCAGCACTGAAGTCGGCGTCACGGACAAGGACTATTTCGACGCGCTGGTCCGCATGTTCGAGCAAGCGCTGACCACCGTCATGGCCTTGCCGGAAGCCAAGCGTGAGCATTTCATTGTCGAACTGGGCGACATCCGGGCCACCGGCCGCAATCTGGGCTGGGGCGTGGGCAGCGGCTTCAACGATGCCTGGGCGTTGATCGGCCAGAAATTCGGCGAATAGTGTGCCTAGCAGCCGGTCGGACTTCACCCCGGCTAAGCCGGCGCGTTTCACCATAGGCAACAAGATAAAGCGGGACATGCTGCTCGGGACGCGAGCGGCACAGAGCACGACGCATGCGCCGCCTAATCGACCGTATTCTGCTCGATGCGCTTGCTGTGCCGGCTCAGGCTGCCACTCAGTTGGCCAACGATCTCCGAAGCGGCGTTGATGATCTGGCTTGAGCCGAAACCGGCGCGAGTCATTTCCTTGTAGAAGGACTTGGCGAGGATCTTGGCCACCTGATCCGGGTTGGCCACGGCACACTCCAGCGCGCTGCCAATGTCTTTTTCGGCGAACTGCATCAGCGCAATTTGCGTAAAACGCGACTTCAGGATGTTCTGTAGTTGCACCACCTGGATGGCTTTGCCAACAAAGAGCGCGACGACCTCGAGCAAACTCAGGTCGTTGCTGGTGAAACTGCGCCCCTGCCGATGGCCGCTGATGTTGATCACCCCGATGGTCTTGCCGTTGATGGCGATTGGCGAGGAAAGCAGGCTCTTGCGAGGGTCATTGGCCCGCCGCGCCCACTTGGCAAACTCGGAGCGTCCGATATCCTCGATCAGCAAAGACTTTCCCGTGGACACCACGCGTCCGGCGATGCCTTCGCCGGTACGGGTGCTTTCCTTGTATGCCGCAGCGGGCAGCGGACCGCAACTGCCACAGACGCGCAGGCACATATCGTCGCCTGGCTCCGCGTCGTCTTCGCTCTCGGTCAGCAACATCAGCGAGCAATTCTCGGCGTTGAGCACACGCGCCGCCTTCGCTGCCAGCTGCTGCATGTTGTCGTCGAAGCTGCCTTCGTCCAGGAAGCTGGCCAAATCCTGCAACTTGATCAGCGGATTCTCTCTGTCACCCATGACGTTCTCCTGCGAATGGCCCGGTGATTCGATTATAGGCGCGCAAGCGACACGCCGATCAAGCTTTCCGACCACCCCAGCAGAGCGGCGCAGCTGCCGTCAAGGCCCCGCACGGCGTGCGGCAAGGGGAAGGCTCATCATCTGGGCGCAGCCGCTGGCCGGTCAGCGCGCACTGGCCCCGAAATGCCAGGGTCGCATGCTCGTCATGTGCGTGTCACAGCGACTATCGAGAATGGGCGCTCCTCAAGTCACGAACGGAGCGCCTCATGGATCAGGATCTGCGGGAACGCCGCCGCGCCACCCCGGCGAACAGCCACCCGGACTACTGCGTCAGCCTCGCCCAGGGCACGGACGAAGTCCGCGAAACACAGCGTTTGCGCTACCAAGTCTTCGCCAGCGAGCTCGACGCCCGCGTGCAAGGCCGCATCCCCGGCCATGACAGCGATTTCTACGACCCCTACTGCCGACATCTGCTGGCTCGGGAAGCATCATCGAACAGACTCGTCGCCTCCTTGCGGGTTCTTTCGGCCGGTGCCGCAAACCGCGTCGGCAGTTATCATGCCGAGAACGTCTTCGATATCAGCCGCCTGCGGAAGCTGCGTCCGCGCATGGCTGAAGTCGGCCGCTGCTGTATCCATCCCCATTACCGCAAGGGCAGGATCGGTTCCCTGCTCTGGACAAGTCTGCTCGACCATCTGCTGAACCACGACCAGCACATCCTGGTCGGCTGCGTGGCGATCGGCATCGCCGACGGCGGAAAGCATGCGGCAAGCATCTTCCGCCAGCTCCGCCCGCAGCAGATGGCACCGATCGACTACCGCGTCTTCCCGCTTCATCGTTTGCCTGTCGAAGAGCTGGCCAACGCACGACCGGTCGTCATGCCGCCCTTGCTCGAGGACTACCTGCGGGTTGGCGCCTGGGTCTGCGGCGAACCGGCATGGAATCCCGACTTCAATACTGCCGACCTGATGCTGATGCTGCCGCTGTCACGCCTTACCCGACGCCAAGACCAGCGCCGATGAAAGTCCGCGCCATCTTCGTTTCGGATGTTCATCTCGGAACACGCGGCTGTCAGGCCGAACGTCTGCTCGACTTCCTGCGCGAGCATGAGGCCGAATACCTTTACCTGCTCGGCGACATCATCGACTTTTGGGCGATGAAACGGGGTGTCCACTGGACACCCGCACAGAATACGCTGGTGCAGAAGATCCTGCGCCGCGCGCGGCGGGGCGAGCGGGTTATGCTGGTTCCCGGCAACCACGACGAAGCCTTGCGCGACTACGACGGCGTCTCTTTCGGCGACATTCTGGTGCGCCGCGAACATATCCACGTGACTGCCGAGGGTCGCCGTTTCCTGCTGCTGCATGGCGACCAGTTCGACCAGGTGACACGCTATCACCGCTGGCTTGCAGTCGTCGGCGATGTCGGCTAAGACGTCCTGGTGCGCGTCAATGGACTACTGACCCGGCTCCGTAGACTGCTGCGGCGGCAAGGCTACTGGTCGCTCGCCGGCTATGCCAAGGGCCACGTGAAACGTGCCGTTTCCTTCATTTTCGACTTCGAGGAGTCGGTGATCCACGCGGTGCGCGGGCGCCATCTCGATGGCGTCATCTGTGGTCATATCCACAGCGCGACGATCAAGACCCGCGACGGTCTGACCTATGCCAACTGTGGCGACTGGGTCGACAGCTGCACGGCGATCGTCGAGCATCTCGACGGACGACTCGAACTGATCGCGGCCTGCGAGACGGCCGCTGCCGGGGCCGCCGCCGGACCTGCCGCGCCGCCGCCCCAAGCACAACAAACCCCTACGCTACCGCCACGATCGCCAGCGGCCCACACGCAATCGCCGACACCTGGCTTCCGCCCGGCAGCACCGCTGGCGGCCGCGCCGGTTTCGCGTCGCGCCTGAGTAGTTCATCGTCCCGAAACAAACGGCGGCCATGCTGCTAGTCTTTCAGTCGGGAAAGAAAACGGACATGGATCTGATTTTATGGCGCAATGCGGAAGCCGAGGCGGCAACGGGAAAGATCGCCGACAATAAACGCAAGCTTTCGGGACGCGGCGAGAAGCACGCAGAGCGCATGGCCGAGTGGCTGAAGAAGCAGGCCCTGCGCAAGATCCAGGTCTTTTCCAGCCCGGCGCGACGGGCCCGACAGACTGCGCAGGCCCTGGGCCTGCCCTACGACGTCAAGGGGCAGCTTGCGGTTGGCGCCGACGCCGCCGACCTGCTGGCCATCGCCGGCTGGCCGGACTACCATGGCACCGTCATCCTGGTCAGTCATCAGCCGGCGCTGGGCCGTCTGGCAGCGCTGCTGCTGTCGGGACAGGAAGCCGACTGGACGATCAAGCGCTGCGGCGTATGGTGGTTCAGCAATCGCGTTCGCCGCGACGAAACGCAGACCGTGCTGCGGGCCGTGGCCAATCTTTGAGCCAGGGTGGGCTCAGCGCCCTGGCAAGTTCTGCGAGGGGATCGGCGCAGCCGGCCAGCTGGCTGCGGGGGCGCCGTTCTGCGGGACGAACATCGGCGCTGGCGACAACGACGGCGGCTGCGGCTGCGCTGACAGCGGCGGAATAGCGGCCGGTGGCAGGCCGCCCTGAGCGGGCATCGCGCCGCCTACCGGGGCCAGCGGCCGGGCCATGAACACCCATTGCGAATAGCGCGTGGCCTCCTCGAAAGACTCGTTCTCCAGCGCGAAGTCGGCGATCTTGATCGGTTTCGCGTTCGAGAGACTATGCACGCCCATGATGCCGCCGCCCGGTGCGCCGACCAGGCCCCACTCGTTCTTGCCGGTGATCGGATCCGGATAGAGCTGCCGCAAATGGCGGCGCACGCCCGGATAGCGTGGGTCCCTGAGCAGGTCGGCGAGCGTCCCCGGATAACGGCGGTCGCCTGCCGGGCTGCTGTTCAGGTAGCTGGCAATCGCCTGCCGATACGCAGCTCCCACTTCGAGCAGCCGCTGTTCGGCTTCCCGCCGCTGCACGATGCTGCCGAGGGTCAGCGTAGCGCTCGCCGCCAAAGCCAGGATAGCGACCAGGATCAGCAGCCCGAGATAGGTGAAACCGTGCTCGCGGCGAGCGACACCAGCGTGCCACGGATGATCACGGGCCATGGCTACCATTCGGCGAAGGGCTGGCCGTCGCGGGCGGCCCCGGCGGCGCCGCTCTTGAGGTCATAGATGCGGCCCTCGACGCCCGCCGAATCGGGCGCGATCAGCTGCCAGGTACTCGAACTGCCGGTAATCGGATCGTAGGGCAGCGAGCGCAGATATTTTTCGCTGACCAGCTCGTCGAGGCTTTCCGGATAGCGCCCTTTGTCAGCGTAGAACTTGTCGATCGTGTCGCGTACCAGATGCAGATTCTCGCGCAGCACGGCCTCCTTTGAGACATCGATGCTGTTGAAGTATCTCGGCACGGCCAGAGTGAGCAGCAGAGTAATGATCGAGAGCACGACCAGTAGCTCGATCAGCGTAAAACCCTGCCCGTGCAGGCGCGGCTTGGCGCGATTCACCGGTTCACCATTGCCGGTAGGGCACGCCGTTCAGACCGACGCCGGTCGATTTCGAGTACACATCGTATACGTCGTCGCCCTCACGAGGGTTATCCGGCCCGCTGGCGTAAGCGCGTTTGGCCCAGGTGTCGGCTGGTTGCAGCCGGCTATCCGGATGCAAGGGATCGCGGGGAATCCGCCGCAGGAAGTAGATCTTTCGCTGCTTGGGGTCGCGCAGATCCACTTCTCCCTCGAGCAAGACCTGCAGATTGGCCGGATAACCGCTGTCGTTCGCCGCGGTCCTGATGCGACCTTCATCACCGGCCTTCTTGTACTGATCGATGGCGCTACGCAGTTCGCGCAATGCCAGTCTCAGCTCCTGCTCCTTGCCGCGCTGGATAGCGGTCTGCGCGACCGGCACGACGATCCCGGAGAGCACGGCGACGACGGCCAGGGTGATCAGCAGTTCGATCAGCGAGAAACCTTCGCCCCCACCTACTCCGCCCTTTCCACCTACTGCACGCACTCCAGCGCGGGGCATGCCGATGCAAGGCGAGGAAATCGTCAGCCACTGTTCGACCGCTCCACTCATCACTGTTCACTGGACAACCGTCAAGGGGTGGGCCGGCGGCAGCTTGGCCTTGATCGCCGAGCCGCCCAGGCCAACGGGAGCGATGGTAAGCAGCTCGATCCGCGAGTCGCCAGGCGCCACGGCACGGAAATTTATGGTCGCCACCACGTCCTGCGAGGTCGCGCCACCGGCACCCGAGCGGGTGCCGGTTAGCAGCACCTGGCCACCGGGATCAACGCGATAGCTGAAGCTGGTCTCGCCGCCATTCTGCCTGAGGAAGCCCCCTTCGCTGACATCGGCGACCTGCACGACGCGCGGATCGAAGGCGACCGCCAGCGGCAGGCTGACCACCGGCTGATCTGCCTGCATGACCAGCTGCAGGGCAAAACTGTCACCGGTATTGAGTTGCGTCGGGCCTTGCCAGAGCAGTTGCGCCGCGCCAGCGGAGGAGACCGCCGCCTGCGTACTCGGGACATTCCGCGCCGTCAGGGGGCCAGCTGCCGACGCCGGCTGAGCGTCGCCGGCAGCGGCAGCCTGGGCCAGCGGACCAGCCTGTGCGGTGGCGCTAGCGGGCCCG
>JEMX01000126.1:1427-1563 GCA_000585055.1 Candidatus Accumulibacter appositus | reverse complement strand
CAGGCGGCTGCACAGGATGTCGATGACCGGCCCGTGCACCTCCTCGATGACCCCCAGCGGCGGCAGTTCGGGTACTGGGCAGGGTGGCCTCGCCGTGCCGGGTGGTGAGAATGAAGCCAGGAGGTCGTTGGTCACG
>JEMX01000126.1:1050-1340 GCA_000585055.1 Candidatus Accumulibacter appositus | reverse complement strand
GGGCGCCCTTTGGTCTTGGTGTCATAGGCCTCGGTCGCCTCCTTGCCGCACCAGGGCAGAACGATCTCGGGGGGCGACGGATGCCGGGGCAGATAGGCGCTCAGGTCGTAGACCGCGCCGCGAATCGCCATCCAGCAGTTGTCCGGCAGTGCGTGCCTGGCCAGTTCGCTCCTTGCGATGACCTTTTCGGCCGCTACTGCAACGCTTTCTTCAGCGGGCGGCAACCACAGGCTGCTTGCCCAGAAGGCTGACACCAGCAGCCAGAAAATGAGGGTGGTGGATAGGTAGAG
>JEMX01000126.1:760-964 GCA_000585055.1 Candidatus Accumulibacter appositus | reverse complement strand
GAGGGACTGTCTGACCGCGGCCAGCATGCCCGGCGGCCCGCACAGATAACACTCGACCCCGGTCAGCTTGACTGCGTCAGGCAGGAAAGCATTGACATCCGACGGCTCGTTTCCGGTGGCCAGAGCCTGCAGGGATAAATGGGGATCGCGTTCGGCGAGCGCGCGCAGCTCCTGCAGAAAGGCAGCGTCGGCCTCGGCGCGATA
>JEMX01000126.1:298-584 GCA_000585055.1 Candidatus Accumulibacter appositus | reverse complement strand
CCGGCTCGATGGACTGGATGCGCCGGGTGCAATCGCCGAGGGCCTTGACGCCGACGCGGATTTCACGGTCGGCGCCGATAGAGCTGACCGTGAAGGGGTGAAATTCGCCGCAACCCCGGAACGTCGGCCCGGCGAAAAAAGCNNCGAACTGTCCTGCAGTGGCGGCAATGGGTTCTGCCAGCGGCTTGAGAGAGATCTCGACCATGCCGTCAGCAACTGGCACGGCCGATTGCACGATGTACGGCCGCGCCGCCAATCCGCTATCTTCCAGCAGGAGTCGCCAGCC
>JEMX01000126.1:0-125 GCA_000585055.1 Candidatus Accumulibacter appositus | reverse complement strand
CGCCAGTCCGAGCATCAGGAGCAGCAGCGACAGCCAACCGATCCTGACCGGCCAGCCCTGGCGGAACGGTGAAAGCGTCTGCCAGGCCAGAGCAGGAGACGCGGGCCAGGCATCGGCAGCGAGCG
>JEMX01000125.1 GCA_000585055.1 Candidatus Accumulibacter appositus | reverse complement strand
CAACAGCGATTGAGGCCCTATTTATGCGCTTGGCACGCGAAAAGTGTCGAACTCTGGCGTGCCGGTCATGTGTCGCATGATCAGTGTTTCGAGGCCCCTCTCGCTGGTGTCGGTGGTCATGCCGCTTGATCCCCTTTTCATCAACTACCCATCAAGTACCGATGCGCCGTTCAGGGGAGGCCCAGATCGGCAAGATAGTCGGCGCTGCGCTCGGTGCTCACTCGGCGACCTCTTCGTCGGCGGTTTCGGTTTCGTCGCTCAGGTCGGCGTCGTCCTCCGCGGTGTCGAATGGCGCGTCGTAGGGCAGTCGCGCCGCCGCCTCGCGCACATCGAGCTTGCCGGTGACGACGTCGGCGACGAGGCGGATGCGATATTCGCGGAGGAGTTCGATTTCTCGTTCGAGGCGGGAGATGGCCCTAGTAAACGATGAAGTTTGCTCATCCAGATTTTCGACAATCGACTGCTGCTCCTCCAGCGTACGCGGAACGGGTAGCTCGATCTCCTTCATTCGACCTAGGCCAAGGTCCTGATTGGTTGCCCCGCGCGTGAACAGTTGCGATTGCTCGTAGCAAAGCGGGGAGTTGAGGCAGTAGGCAAGGAAGGCTGGCACCACGCGGTGTCGCTGGAGTTTTAGCACTGCAATATGAACCCACACCTGAAATCGAAACGCCAAGTCGACCGCACGTGCGATCCCCGTAGTGCCACCTTTTGTGTACAGGACGTCTCCAATCTCGGGACGAACTCGCCTTGAAAATTCAGCATAGTCATCTTCGCTGATGAACTTAGCGTCGCCGAGTACCCACCTATCCGCCTTCACGTTGCGCGCCGACAGAAATGGTATCCCCGCATCGTGATACTGCGGAGAAAAGTGGGGGCCATTAATTGCTGAACTAAGCACACGTCTAAGCGTGAGTGCCCCCCAGTGGGCAGGAAGCTCTGGAAACCATCGGCTTCCAGTTGCTTTGAGGGGAACGGAGGGGTCGAGGCCGCGGGTAACGGCGCGGTGGATGATCGCCTGCTTCTGCTCATTGAGCAGCGTGATCACCTTCCGCTTTGCCCGGGTCGCTCGCTCCAACCGCCCGTTCGCCCAGTCCAGAAAGCGCACAATCGCCGCTTGTTCGTCGAGTGGCGGGAGCGGCAGCCTCTGGTTTCCGAACATTTCGTATCGGAAGTCCGTAGAACGCTCGCGAATGCCCTTTGCCAGGGCAAGAATCCATTGTGATTGCGACATCTCGCGGACTGCGTGCGCGTAAAAGCGTGCACTAACACCCGGGCGTGGTTGGCAGACGTTATAGACGGGCGTGCCTTTCCCATCGCTGTCGGATACTCCGATAGCACCGGCAAACGCATCCATCCCATGGATTACCAGATCGCCCCTGCGAATACCCTGATATCCATGTTCCACCGTCGCCTCGGTGAAACCTCGCACACGCCGGTTCTTTCTCAGAGTGACAGTGCCATCGCGAAAACAGGTTACGACCTCATCCTCTGGACGAACCGGCCGCGCCATTTTGGTGAACAGCCACTTTGCACGCTCCGTACGCCACGTCGCCGGTAGAGAAGGCGCCCACGCGATCCCCGACTCCTTGTATCCCGCATACGGTTTGAGGTCGGCAATCATGGTTGACCTTCCTGTTCGTCGCTATCCCAATATTCGCGATAAGCATTGACGTAATAGGCGGTGGCGGCCGGGTCTATTTCCCAGTAGTGACGACAGAGATTCTTGTACATGCGCAGCACCGATTCGTGGCCGCAGAAGTCGAGCAGGCCATCCAGCGTATGCTAGATGTGCCGGGTATCGCGGGAGCAGGTGCGCAGGATGTCATCAACGATCGGCAGATACTGTTGGGCGGCCTGCTGCTGAAGATCCTTCAGACTGCCGGCGAGGCTGTGGATCGCCTGTATGGCGTCATCGTCGCGCATGCCTGCTCCCCTGAGAGTCTCTTGCCGCCGGGCCCTTGATCGCCAGCAACTCGACGAAGTGGCTCCGGCTCACTGTTTGCGACAGCGTCGCAAGAATCTGCTTGGCAGCACCACACCCTGGCCGCTCGATGGCTTTCTTCATGCGCGTGCGTCTCCGATCAGCAGGCCATCGAGCAAACCGTCGGCTTCCTTCTCGATGGCCAGGATGTCGGCGGCGATCTCTTCCAGGGTGCGCAATGGCTGCGGCTTGTAGAAGTGCCGCGTGAAGCTGACCTCGTAGCCGACCTTGGTAGCCGCCGCCTTGATCCACGCGTCCGGCGTGTAGGGCATTACCTCGCGCCGGATGAAGGCTTCAATGCCGCCGTCCTCCAGCAGCGGCACCTGCTCGCTGTCGCGCAGCTCGGCGTCGGGCTCGTAGTCGACGACGGACGGCTTGCCGTCCACCATGGCCTCGAAGAGGCCGCGCAACGGGTCTGCCTTGAGCTTGCCGGGCTTGTGGACCTTGGCGATGACCGGCGCCGCGCCGTCGGCGCGCCAGCTCATGGCCTTGAGGAGCTGCTTGAGGTCGGCGGCGGGGAGCGTGCGCCCGGCTTCCTTGAGCGCAATGCTCACTCGGTCACGAAAGATGTTGTGGTCCTCGAAGAGCTGATCGCCCAGCGCGCCGCGCAGCATCGTGGCGACCTCGACCAGGCGAGCATCGCGCGCCCAGGTTCTGGTGTCGAGCAGTTTCCTTTTCTTGTTCTCGGGCAGGCCTTTCCTGGGGCGGGAACCCTCTTCATCATCGTCGCCGTCCTCGCCCTCGCCTTCGTCGGCGCCCCAGTTGGCCAGGCGCTTTTCGACTGCGGCGGCGATCCTCGGGAAGTGACTGAACAGCTCATCGCCAAACTCGTCGTGCAGGGCGGCGCGCAGGTCTTCGTCGCCGGAGGCGAAGCGCAAGACCTCGATGGCTTTGAGCGTGATCTGGCTGTGCAGGCGCAGCGGGCGCTCGACCGTCACTTTCCAGTAGCCGAAGGCTTCGTTGGGGAAGATCTTCGACTCCGGCGTTTCCTTGAAGTCGAGGAAGGTCTGGCTGATGCGCGCGATATCGGCAGGCGCGAGCTCGCAGTTCTTCTTGCCCAGGTTCTTGCGCAGCGGCCTGAACCACTGGCTGGCGTCGATCAGTTGCACGTGTCCCTGGCGGTGAGCGGGCTTGCGATTCGACAGTACCCAGATGTAGGTGGCGATGCCGGTGTTGTAGAAGAGGTTGAGCGGTAGGGCGACGATGGCTTCGAGCCAGTCGTTCTCGATCAGCCAGCGGCGGATGTTGCTCTCGCCCTGGCCGGCGTCGCCGGTGAACAGCGACGAGCCGTTGTGGACCTCGGCGATGCGGCTACCGAGCGCCGAGCGCTCATTCATCTTCGCCGCCATGTTGGCGAGGAAGAGCATCTGGCCGTCGCTGGAGCGCGTGACCAGCGACAGTTCCTCACCGTCGTGCATCACCTTCAAGCGCGGGTCACGCATGCCGTCCTTGCCGCCCATCGCCTCGAGGTCCTTCTTCCAGCTCTTGCCGTAGGGCGGATTGGCGAGCATGAAGTCGAACTCTTGCGCGGGGAAGGCGTCGTGCGACAGCGTGGACCACTCGGCGCCACCGACGATGTGCTCGGCGCTCTCGCCCTCACCCTTGAGCAGCATGTCCGCCTTGCAAACGGCGTAGGTCTCGGGGTTGATTTCCTGGCCATAGAGCAGGCTCCTGACCTGCTGGCCACGCCTTTCGGCGATCGCGTTCAGCGTTTCCTCGGCCACGGTGAGCATGCCGCCGGTTCCGCAGGCGCAGTCGTAGAGCAGGTAGGTGCCGGACCTGATCTCGGCCTCGATGGGCAGGAAGACGAGGTTGGCCATCAGCCGCACGGCGTCGCGTGGCGTCCAGTGCTCGCCGGCCTCTTCGTTGTTCTCCTCGTTGAACTTGCGTACCAACTCCTCGAAAACGGTGCCCATCGAATGATTGTCGATGCTGGCTGGCGAGAGGTCGATGCTGGGGTCGAGGAATTTGTTGATCAGGGTGCCGAGCGAGTCCGAGCGCGACAGGGTCGGCAACTGGTTGCGAAACTTGAAGTTCTCGAGGATGTCCTGGACGTTCGGCGAAAAACCGTTGAGGTAGTCCTCGAAGTCGGCCAGGAGCTGCTGCTGGCTACCGCGGGAGCTGAGATCGCGCAGGGTGAACCGGGAAGCGTTGTAGAAGGCCTGGCCGGCGGCGTCGCAGAGCGCGGCGCGCTGCTCGGTGATGCGCGCTGCGTCGAGCATCCTCCTGGTCGCCAGCACCGCCTGCTTGGTCGGCTCGAGCACCGCGTCCATGCGCTTGATGACGCACATCGGCAGGATCACGTCGGGGTACTTGCCGCGCCTGAAGAGGTCGCGCAGGACATCGTCGGCGATGCTCCAGATGAAGGAAACGATCTTGTTATGCGTTACCTGATCCATCAGGGCTTCCGTTCGAAATCATTGACGGGGTTGGCCGAGCCCACTCGCCCCGGAAACGGACAGCGCGTCGCAAGTGTCAGGCCTGCCCGGATGTCCAGTCGGAGCATAACCCGAAACGCATGAACGACGGCTGCGGCGAGTCAACGACGGGGAATAATCAAGGCGCGGCTTGCCGGTGAACGGGCGGCAGCGTAGTCGTCATTGCGCGCCAAGCGAAGCAATCCAGGGAGCAAGCTTGGCGAAGGCAAGCGCCATCCGCCCAGGAATTCCAAGGAACGATTGGTCGGTGCGTCAAGTTCACCTCGCATCCCCAATAGATTCAGCCATTTAGCCTAGCCCTGGCGAGGGCTTCTCCTTCCCGGCTTGGGCGTAGCGGTATACACTCGAAGTCCTCAGTTTGCGTTGATCGCCCGCAGGGCCAAGTGCGGCGGGCGCAGCTTTCTTTGACAGGACCAGCAATGACCGAAGAGTTGTTTCGCGAAGATGCCACCCTTGCCACCTGTAAAGCGCGGGTCACGCGCGTCGACGAGCGCGGCGTGCAACTCGACCGCACCGTTTTCTATCCGCTGGGTGGTGGCCAGGCCGGTGACCGAGGCTCCTTGATTCTCCCTGACGGCAGCGAACTGGAGATCTTCGATACCCGCAAGGGCGCGTTCCCGGGCGAAATTCTGCACCTGCCGGCCGCCGGGCAGCAGGCGCTGCTGACCCTCCTTAGCGTGGGAACGCCGCTCACCGCCCAGATCGACATGCCGCGTCGGCGGCGTCACATGCGTTTTCATACCGCCACGCACCTGCTTTGCGCGCTGGTCCCGCACCCGGTCGACGGTTGCTCGATCACCGCCGACTACGCGCGCCTGGACTTCCACATGACAGCGCCACTGGACAAGCAGGCGCTGAATGCCAGTCTGGCGCAACTGGTCGACGAGGCGCACGCGGTCCGCCCGCGCTGGATTACGGAAGCCGAACTCGATGCCAACCCCGGTCTGGTGCGCAGCATGAGCGTCCAGCCGCCGCGCGGCCTGGGGCAGGTGCGCGTGCTTGAGATCGAAGGCGTCGATCTGCAGCCCTGTGGCGGCACCCATGTGGCCAATACGGCCGAGGTCGGTGCCGTCGTCGTCACCCGCATCGAGAAGAAATCGGCGATGACGCGCCGGGTGGTGCTCGGTTTCGCGCCGCTGCTCGCCAGCGCGAGCTGACCAATGCCCATGGCCTTGCGCGGACAGGGAACACCTGCTCCTGGCCGGGCGACGTTTCTTGCGGCAATTTTCAGGTCTCTGGCGGCAACTGTCCGCAGCGCCATCCTGGTCGTCGTTCTCCTCTGGGCGTCGCTGGCCGGCGCCCAGGAAGCGCCCTTGCCGGGTATTGCGGACTTGCAGCAGCGCCTGGCTTCGGTCGAGCAGTCCGGCACGCTCAGCACTGCGCAGAAAGCCGAAATCGCCGCCCTGTATCGCCTGGCCATTTCCCGCATCGAAGCCGCGGAGCGCTTTGAAGAGGAGGCTCGCGGCTATGCGCAGGCGCTGCGCGACCTGCCCCGCGAGCGGCAGCGACTGCGCGCCGAGCAACAAGCCTACCGGCCACCGAAAGTCGGCAAGGATCTCGAAAAGCAGCCGCCGAGTCTTGTCGAGCAGGCCCTTCTGGAAGCCGTGGGTGACGAAGCCATTCTGCGGACAAAGCTTTCCAGGGTGCAATCCAGTGTGCAGTCAGAACGCGCTCTGGCGCTCAAGCAGCTGCTCAGCACGGCGCAGGAAAGCGTGGACAAGGTCGACAATGCCGCGCGCGCGGTCGGCACTTCCGAGCAGGCTCAGCTGGCCGAGGCAGCCGCCCGCGCTGCCGACAAGCGCCTCCGGCTGGCGCGTATCGAGGCCCTGAGCGAGCGCCTGGCCAGCCGACCGGCGCGCCTGGCGCTGATGGAGGCCGAAGCCGACCTGCTGGCCGACCAGCTGGCCAGCACGACGGACTACATCGCCGCGCTGCAGACCCTGCTGAGTCGCGTTCACAAAGCCGGAGTCAGTGCCCTGGTCAGCGATCTCGAGGCCTTCATGCAGTCGCTGGGAGCGGCGCCAGAGGACCTGCTGGCTTTCGCCGAGGGCAATATCCGCCTGTCCAGATTGATTGACGAAATCCTCGTGAAAAGGCAGCAGGCGGAAGCCGAGAGCGTGCGTCTGCGCGGCGCCGTGTCGCTGCTCAACAGCAAGCTGGAAACGCTCGATCGCCTGCTCAATCTCAATCAGCTCGATGCCTCGGCAGCCTTCGGTATCGCCTTGCGCCAGGAAAGGGACAAGGCGTCGGACGCGATCAATATCGAGAGTGCCCGAGCCAGGGCGGAAGGCGAACTGGAGAACAGCCGGATTGCCTTGTTTCAACTGGAGGAGAAGCGCCCTCCCTACGACCTGCCCGGCAAGCCGGCGCTGGAAAAGCTGTTGCGTGGCGCTGCCCAGGACTGGGGCACCGCGATCGATAGCCTGCTCGAACAGCGCCGCAGCCTGGTCACCCGCCTGAAGAACGAGCAAGCGCGTTACGCCGATGAACTGTCCGTGCTGCTCACCCAGCTGAAGTATTTCTCCGATCGCTCGCATACCTACCGCGATGCACTCGAGAGCCATCTGTTCTGGATTCCCAGCGCGCAACCGATGGGCATGCAAACACTGCGTGCCGCCCTTGATTCCATGGCCTGGCTTTCAGAGCCGGCGCACTGGCGCGATGTGCGTCAGGCCGTGGCCAGAAATCTCGACGACCGCCTGGCGGGATGCCTTGGCCTGCTGCTGCTCCTGATGCTCGCCATCGCCAGCCGCGGCCGCTTGCAGCAGCGCCTGGAGCGTATGGCGCCGCGGATCGGCAACGTGCAGTCAGACGATCTGCTCCTGACCCTGGAAGCTTTCGCCATCACGGTGGTTCTCGCCTTGCCGCCGGCGCTGCTGCTCTTCGGGCTGGCCTACCTGACTCGCAGCCAAACGGGTTTCGCCCGCAGCCTGGAAACGGCACTGACGACGGGCGGCGTCCTGATCCTGTTCATGGAGTTCCTCCTGCAACTGGTTCGCGCCAACGGCGTTGCCGCCGTTCATTTCGACTGGAGTCTGTCAACGCTGACCCTGCTGCGGCGCAACACCCGGCGGCTGATGTTGCTGTTCGTGCCGATTACCATCGTCATGGTCCTGGTTTCGGTGCACGCCGCCCCCGAGATTCGCGACGGCCTGGGACGGATTTCCCTGATCGTCTTCTGTCTCGCGATTGCCTGGATCGGCTCTCGGCTGTGGCGCCTGTCGCGCATCAGTCTCGCCGCGACCGACGGCGACAACTGGCTGTGGTACATCGTCTACCTGTGGTATCCGGCACTGATGCTGATTGCCCTGGCGACGATTGGCCTGTCCCTGCTTGGCTACCATTACACCGCTTCACAGTTGCTGCGGCTGACCATGCAGTCGATCGTGCTGATCACCATGGCCACTCTGGTGCACGCCATGCTTGAGCGTGCCTTCTCCGTCTACGAGCGGCGAATGGTGTTGGCACGGGCGCGCGAGGTGCGCACGGCCGGCCCGGCGGAGCAGGATTCGGGCGCGCGGACGATCGATCGCCATGCGGCCGAACGCGCTGCCGACGCCATTCCGGATGCCTTGCAGAGCTACGAAATCGACCGTCACACGATCAGCCGGCAAACGCGCGCCCTGCTCCGCCTGCTCGTCCTGGTGGGCATTGCCTTTGCCATGGCCTCGATCTGGCAGGGCCTGTTGCCGGCCGTGCGCACGCTCGACGAGATCGTCCTCTGGCGGCTCGGTTCTGGCGACGGCAGCCTGCCGCAGCAGGTCGTGACTCTCTGGAGCCTGATCGTCGCGGCGACGGTTTTCGCGATTGCCATCATCGCCATTCGCAACCTGCCCGGTGCGCTCGAAGTGGCGGTCCTCAGCCGCTTCGATCTGGCACCCGGTACCGGCTATGCGATAACCATGTTGCTGAACTACCTGATCGTTCTCGTTGGGCTGATTGTCGCGTCAAATCTCCTCGGCATCGACTGGACGAAGCTGCAGTGGCTGATCGCGGCGCTCGGCGTTGGCCTGGGCTTCGGCTTGCAGGAAATCGTCGCCAATTTCGTTTCCGGCATCGTCATTCTCTTCGAGCGGCCGTTTCGCGTCGGCGACATCGTGACCATTGCCAGCCATACCGGCACGGTGACCCGCATCCACATCCGCGCCACGACGATCAGCGACTGGGATCGCAAGGAGCTGCTCATTCCGAACAAGACCTTCATCACCCAGGACTGCATCAACTGGACCCTGTCCGACCCCATCACCCGCTTGATCGTCCCCTTGACCGTCGCCTACGGAAGCGACACCGAGCAGGTGGTCGACACCCTGATGGAGGTCGCGCGGAATAACGAAAGCGTTGTTGACGAGCCAGAGGCCGCGGCCTTGTTTCTGCGTTTCGGCGAAAACGGTATGGAGTTCGAGCTGCGCGTGTTCACGCGCCTGGTCCTCTATCGCAGCATCGTCACGCACGAATTGCACATGGCCATCGACAGGATTTTTCGCGAACGCGGAATCAAGATCTCGTACCCGCAACGCGACATGCATCTGAGCACCGATTCGCCGCTCGAAGTCCTCATGACGACGCCAACGGCCGCCCCGGGAGCGACGCCGTAGCCGTTTCGCGAATGATTTCCGCCAGGCGGCGCACGCCTGGCCCGGCAAAATCCGGATCAGCCAGAACCAGGTACAGCGGCACCAGACGCTCGCGCCCGGCGCGCAGCGGCAGCGGTTTGAGCAGCCCGCTCGCCAGTTCGTCGCGGATGTGCTCGCACGGCAACCAGGCGAAGCCATGCCCCATGCGTAGCGCCTGAATCGAGCTGGCCATGTGGCTGACCGTCCAGCGCTGGTCCACTTCCACCGAAAGCGCGCGACGGTCCCGCGTTACACCGGAATCGCGCACCAGCACGTGCCGGTATTCGCGCAGATCTCGGGCGCTGAGTTCTCGCTCGAGCCGGTGCAGCGGATGATCGCGATGAGCGACGGCGACGACCGGCATCTGCAGCAAGAGGTCGCCGAGAAAACCGGGCGGCGCTTGCGGCGCGATGGCCAGATCGGCCTGCCCGGTAAGCAGCGCTTCCGTCGTCCCACCGAGTACCGACTCGATCACCGTGATGCGCGTGCGCGGGCTCTCCTCGCCAAAGCGCGCCAGGCAATCGAACAGTAGCCAGGTCGGGAAAAGGATTTCCACCGCCAGATGAATCTCCGCTTCCCAACCGGCCGACAGGGCGTGCGCCGCACGTTCGAGGTCGCTCGCCTCATCGACCAGCGCCAGCGCACGTCGGTAGAGCATCTGCCCGGTTGGCGTCAGCACCGCCTTGCGTCCCTGGATCTCGAAAGCGTTGACGCCGAGCAGGGATTCGATCTTTTGCACAGCGTAGGTCACTGCCGACTGGCTCTTGTGCAGAAGCTGTGCCGCCTGGGCGTAGCCACCGGCGTCGACGACGGCGATCAGCCCTCGCCATTGGTCGAGAGTGATATGCGGTGTCTCGGACATATATTCAATAGTTCGATAAAAAGTAGCGAAATATTGTTCTTTTTAATCTCCTGAGTAAATAGTCAAATGGGTGCCTAGCCAATCAAGGAGAGCTCCCATGAAAACCCTCTTGCAACTCAATACCAGCCTTTTCGCCGGCGGTGGTCAGTCCAGCCAGCTGGCCGAGCAATTCGTCGCCGCGTGGCGTACCAGGAACCCGGCGGCGCGGGTCATCGTCCGCGACCTGGCCAGCGAGCCGCTGCCGCACCTCGACGCCGAACGTTTTCTCGCTTTCTCAGCCAAGGCGGAAGAGCGCACGCCACGGCAGCAGGCACTGGTCGCCGAGTCCGATGCGCTGATCGGCGAGATCAGGCAGGCGGAGATCATCGTTCTTGGCGTGCCGATGTACAACTTCGGTATCCCTTCGACGCTGAAGGCCTATTTCGACCATATCGCCCGCGCCGGCGTGGCTTTTCGCTACACCGCCAATGGCCCCGAAGGTCTGCTTGGCGGCCGCAAGGCCTACGTTTTCGCGGCGCGCGGCGGCGTCTACGCCGGCACTCCGCGCGACAGCCAGACCACCTACATCAAGGATTTCCTGGCTTTCATCGGCATCAGCGATGTCGAGTTCGTCTATGCCGAAGGGCTCAACATGGGCGAGCCGAAAAAGCAGGCCGCGCTTGCCGGCGCCCGGCAACGCCTTCAACAGCTCGCCGCTTGAGCATTACAGGCGCACCCCCACGTAGTCTTTGCGAGGAGCGTAGCGACGCGGCAATAGAGAGCTTTTTCGGGCGCTGACCGTTTCCCCGACTTCCACATCAAACAGGAGACCCCCATGAACACCCGCAAGCTGCAGCAAGTTATTCGCGCCATCCCCACCTCGGACGGCGCCGGCGTCAAGCTGCTCCGTAGCCTCGGGCAGGCACCGAGCCTGCGCCTCGATCCCTTCCTGATGCTCGACGAGTTTTCCTCCGAGAACGCCGATGACTACATCGCCGGTTTTCCCGATCATCCGCACCGCGGCTTCGAGACGGTGACCTACATGCTCGACGGCCACATGCTGCACGAGGATCATCTCGGCAATCGCGGCGACCTGCGCAGCGGCGGCGCGCAGTGGATGACTGCCGGGCGTGGCATCATCCACTCGGAAATCCCGCAGCAGCAAAGCGGCCGCATGCGTGGTTTCCAGTTGTGGATCAACCTGCCGGCGCGCGAAAAGATGAAGCCGGCAGCCTATCGCGACATCCAGCCGGAGGACATCCCGCGCCTCGCCCTGCCTGCCGGCGTCGAGGTGAAGGTCATCGCCGGCGCACTGACCGTCGCCGATGCAAGCGTCGCCGGTCCGATCCAGGGCATCAGTACCGAACCGCTATTCCTCGATGTGCGCCTGCCCGCCGGAGCGCGCTTCACAACTCCCTTACCTGCCGGGCACCACGCCTTTCTCTATCCCTACGAAGGGCAACTCGGCGTCGGCGCGAGCGATGAGCGGCGCGCCCTGGACCCGCACGAGGCCGGCCTGCTCTCGACGGGCAAAGAGATCGAACTGCTCGAGGTGAGCACCGACCGCGGTGCCGCCGCTTTTCTACTGCTCGCCGCCCGTCCGTTGCGTGAGCCGGTGGTTCAGCACGGCCCTTTCGTGATGAACAGGCGCGAGGAAATCGAACAGGCCATTCTCGATTACCAGAATGGGCAGCTGGTCTGATCGTCGAGCCGATTTGTGAAGGGGAAAGGGTGAAACGCACTTGTTGCAAAACGTTTGTGGCGAAAAACTAACTTGCCTCGGCGTCTACTTGATCACGCATTTCTCTCCGGCCATGGCAATCTGAGCCCTAGCGGTCATACAATCATCCCTCACATCACGGCAACGACTAGCGGCTGTGAAGAACGCAAGGGGCCGCACTCGCGGCGCTTGCCGTCTTGCGTTCTTGTGTTGCGGCCGTAGTCATCGCCATATTTTCTGGAGATTGCCATGTCGTCGTGGGGCTGTCCGCACGAAATCAAGGGGCTATGTGCCAAGGTGAACAACCTGCTCTGTGATCCTGGGATGAAGGGCTGCGAATTGGCCGGTCGCTACGTCTTTGTCGGCAGTGAGGACAAGAACAAGCGGCTACGGGAAAAACAGGCGCAGGCTGCTGCTGCCGGCCAGAAGCCGAGCAAATAGGCTGCGCGCCAAGCACAGGCAGGTTCTCCTCGGACTGCTCATGCACCAGCCAATGCCTTCAAGCGTCGGTAGAGCGTCCGTTCCGATAGACCGGCATGGCGCGCGAGCTCTTTCCGGCTCCCGTGGAAACCGGCTGCAAGATCGAGCAATTGTGTGTCGCTGGGTTTCAACTCTGGGCCCGATTTCGGCCCCGATTGCCGGCCTTTTCTCGCCAGCGGCCGCTGTTCCCCGCCAGCTACGCTGGCCGGCAGGTGCCGCAGGTCGATTTCATCGCTGTCGCTCAGCAGACAGGCCCGTTCGAGCAGGTTGCGCAGTTCGCGGACATTCCCCGGGAAATCGTAATCTGCCAAGCAGCGGATCGCCTCGGGGCTCAGGCGCAGCGAACGCCCGCCGGAGACTCTTGGGAGCAGTTCTTCCGCCAGCAGCGCGATGTCTTCGCGCCGCTCCCGCAGCGCCGGCAGGAAAATCGGGAAAACGTTCAGGCGATAGTACAGATCCTCCCGGAAGCTTCCGGCCGCGACCATCTCGGTCAGCGAACGGTGGGTGGCCGAGATCACCCGGATGTCGGCCTTGCGCAGCTCCGTTGAGCCCACCCGACGGAAGGTTCCAGTTTCGAGCAGGCGCAGCAACTTGACCTGAATCGACAGCGGAATATCACCCACCTCGTCGAGGAACAGGGTTCCCGCTGCTGCCGCTTCAATGAGGCCGATCTTGCGCGCCACGGCGCCGGTGAAGGCGCCACGCTCGTGGCCAAAGATCTCGCTTTCGAACAGCGTTTCCGTCAATCCCGAACAGTCGACCGCAATAAACGGCCGCTGCGCCCGCCGGCTCAACTGGTGGACGGCGCCGGCGACCAGCTCCTTGCCGGTACCCGATTCACCTTGCAGCATGACCACCGCGTCGGACGGTGCTACCCGGGCCACCAGGCCCATCATTGTCAGAAAGGCCGGGGAGCGCCCGATCAGGCCGCGCGCATGCTCATCGCTGCGCGGCACCGACAGCGGGTCGATCTTCTCGATGAAATAGACCACCTCGCCGGCGGCGTTGCGAATGGGGGACAACTCGATGCTTTCGAGACGCTCGCCGTGCGGCGTGTGATGCAGATGCACGACACGCTCTCGCTGACCGGAGCGCAGACTGAGCAGCAGTGGACAGGATTCCCCGGCCTGGTCGCACGGCACCTTATATTGGTGCGATACCTCGTAGCAGGTCCGGCCGATGATTTTCCGCTGCCCCTCCCACTTGGCGCGATAGCTCTCGTTGGCGGCAATGATGCGGTAGTCACGGTCACACAGGATATGCGGCTCGATGAGCGACTCGAGGAAGGAAATCAATTCGGCGGGAGGCTGTGGGCTGGGAGTAGTAATCATTGCCGCCAATCATGTCATTACTGTGAGCGTCGCGTCTGCGACCTGCTCTGCCAAATACTGCCACATTTTGGCAGCTGGCAGCTATCCTCCGCCTGTGAGAATGCTCTGCTCACTGCCACGCCATGGAAAGGTCGGGCTTAATCGTCGCGGCCATGGTTTGGCACGAAATTTTATTGGTGAACCCTGATGCTTTCAGCACCGTCGCCCTCGGATCTCCCACTGGGCGAAGCGCTTCCTCGAGCGCATGTAGCTGAGCAAATACCGCTAGACGGCAGTGCAGGCGAGATTGCCGCCGCACGCCAGGTAGACCTGCTCCGTGGCGGCGGGCCGAGCGGAGGACATCCGCTGCAAGACGGATGCCAGCACGACTGCCACTGGACTGTCAGGGGTCTGCCAGCCGAGCTGCCATAGGGTGCCGCTTTGACTGCCACATCGGCAGCCAGGCACCAAGAAGAGGCGCTGGCGTGTGGCCGAGCCAAGCACAAGCCATTGCTTTCGCGGTGTTTGTTCCGTTCCTCGAATGCTGGCACGAATCTTGATAAGTGATTTCTGATATTGGCGCATGGCCGCCAGTTGATGCGTCGAGGACACCGACGTTCATGGACACGCCGCCGTGACAGGCGGTCGCTTCGCCCTGATCAGAGCAAATGGGTAAGAAAGGACAAGTCATGCAGATCGCAGTCACCAGTCAGAATCGAAAGACCATCACCGAGCACCCCGGCAAGTGCCGCAGGTTCTGGATCTACGAGCTCGAAAAGGGCGTTCTGACCGGCAAGCGCCTCGTCGAGGTGCCCATGGAGCAGAGCTTGCACGCCAGCTCCGGGGAGCTTGCCGAGCCCCTGGCCGGAATCAATATCCTGATTACCGGCGGCATGGGGCCCGGCCTTCACGAGCGGCTGATGCAAAGCGGAATTCTTCCGGTGATCACCATGGAGGAAGATCCCGATGTCGCCGTGACCGCCATGCTCAGCAATCGCCTGGTACGACTACCCGTTGCGCGGCGCTATCTTCGTTACGAGCACCACGAGCCCGGTGGTTCGCCCACTTCGCGAGGTAAAGATCATGACCAAATGTTCTCCGACGCTTGATATTGGCGCCCTGAAGCGCCTGCGGATTGTCTGTGTTTCGGAAACCGGTTGGTTCGACACGGCTACTGTTTTCGACGACATTCGTGCCGCCGGTGGCGCCAACACCGACCAGTACGCCATTCCCTGGCCACCATTCGGGCAATTGCATGCCGAAAACGCTGCCGGCTTCTCGGCCTTGCTGGAAGCCGAAGCGCTCGACGGCCGCGTGCACCGCTTGCTCTTCGATACCGGTTGGAATTCCGACTGGATGGACCGTCGCTTCGCCGAGGAGGGCATCGACCGGCTCCTGCAGGAGCGCAAGATCGAGGCGCTGATCGTCAGCCACGAACATTTCGACCACTTCTGGGGGATTGGCTCGACGCTCAAGCATTGTCCGGAGATTCCGATCTACCTACCCGAAGGCTTTCATCCGGCCGGCCTGGCCTTCATCGAGCAGCAGGGCCATGGCGGGCCCGTGCGCACTGTGCCGAGCGCGCAGCCGCTGCTACTGTTTCCGGGCCTGGCTCTGGCCAGTTTCCCGATGAGCACGCTGCTGCAGGTACAGGGGGAAAGCGTGCTCTACGCGAAGCTGCAGGACCGGGGCCTGGCGATGATCACCGGCTGCGGTCACGGTGGCGTCCTCAACTTGCTCGATTATGCGCGCCGGACCTTCAGCGGCGGTGAACGCATCCACGCCATCTACGGCGGCTTGCACCTCTCGCCGCTCGAAGACTGGGACGGCCAGCGCGATCAGATCGTCCAGGCGCTGAGCGAGTATGGCATCGACCGGATAGCCTGCAACCATTGCACCGGTCGTACGGCCGTCGAGAAAATGCTGGCCAGCGGCTTGCCGGTAGAGCGGGGAAGCGCCCGCAATGGTTCCCAGACCGATTTGTTCCTGGGGAACGGTGACGTGCTTGAGTTGGGGCAGGAGCGTGCAGGACATCCATAGCGTGCCGGGACGGGAATTGCGGGCCGAGCGGCGCTGATACGGTTCTCGCGCCGCAACGCTTCGGCCAGAATTTCCTTAACCCGAGATGTTCCGGCGACTTCAACAACCCCGAAAAGGCCAGCGCCGAGGTTCCTGCCAAGCAAGCGTGCAAGGCACTCGGCGGAATCACGGTCCTCGTCTCGGAGGAATAAGCCGTAGGATGGCTGCTCGGCTCGCCATCGATCCGCTGACCTAGCGACACTGTCCGGTCGGCATCTTCTCGATGCTTACCATCATCTTCCCAACTTCCGCCACGACTGGTTGATAGAATCAAGGAAGCTTAACAGTCGCTTAAACAAGGCAGATGATATGGCGGATCTTGTCAATGCGTTTCACGAAGCAAGCGACCCGGCCGTCAGAAGCGTGGTCGAGGAGGAACTCGAGGCGCGCTTTTCTGCTGCATACGATCTGCTCGACGCCCTACATGGTAGCCAGCCAGTCGCCCGATTAAACAGGCTGCTCGACCTCAAGGCGGTGAGCAGCCAAGGCTTCTCACGGTCGATCGTGAAAAGCCCGGAGGCCCTGGCAGAGATCATAGAGAATCTTGCCATCGCGCGCCGTGCCCTTGGCGCGCGGCGCTTCGTGAGCATTACCAACTCTTGGGATCGACTGGACAAGTTGCGTCTGATCGCCGTTGTTGATCTCCACGATACCGGGGTCAATCTGGGTGGATATCATTTGGCATACCCCGTGGAGCATGGCAGCTCACAGATGCCGCCGTGGATCGAGGATGATGGCGTCGGGGAGTTGCACAGCGAAGACGCCGGCGAAGCAGGACACTACGTATTGCTTCGCGATTTCTCAAAGGATACGACATCCGACCCCGAATCCCGGCAGCAGCTGCGTGCGCAGTATCTCAATATCCGTGAGAAGCTGGTCAAGCCCAACTACGATGCGCTGCGCTTGATCGTCACCCACGCACACAGGATGACCAAATCGACAGCGCTTTGTATCGTTTCACTTCTTTCGGAGATGGTCGAAGCATATCGACAGGTTGCTTTAAAGACCGATGCCGACGCCGCGCTCGCCTTCTATGACAAGCTCGTCTGCGACCTGGATAGTTCATGGGATCACCTGTCGCAGCAAGATGGTTTGTCCGCTGCGCTACGACACAAGATCACGGCAATGGTGGAACACCCCGCAGGCGAGCCGGCTAGCGTACATGCATTGATACGCTTCCTGCATGAGCGGGGCAATCGGGCGCTGGAACACCGATTGACTACAGCCCATGCGGATATGACTGTCACCATCGGCCGTATCGGCGGCGAACAAACCGGGGATATCCGGATAGCGAGACTGGATGAGGCGCCGATCATCGTTAACGGACTGGTCCGTCATCGCGTCCTAGCAACGATTGTACGAGCTGCACGGTGGCTGCCCGGGCCATGCCCCGGGACCTTTGTTCTGGTCGGTAACCACATGGTTTATAGCGTGACCCTGGGTGAGCATCGCGTCGAGTTGTTCGCCAATATTGCCGATCCGGATGACGAGGGTTTTGTTCGACTGCAAAGCTTCCAGGGTGGGGCGGAACTGCCGCAGGCGCTTCGCGCCGAATTTGTCGGCACTGTCCTCAAAGAAGCCGGACTGACCGTCACTCTGGATCGGAGCAGCCTGGTCGAGATTCTGGTCACGGGATATCTGGATAAAGACCATGGAGCGCGGGCGGATCGGCAGATTGAGCGTGCGCTTGTCGTGGTCTTGAGACTCATATGGTCGCTGCGGGACCTCGACTACGCCATGGCCTACATTTTCTTGGCGAATACTACATCAGCGAGTCTCTCGGGCAAATCGCAGCCGGAGCAGATCCGTGAATTTGCAAGTGCGATCTCCCGGATATTTCTCGTTGAGGGAAGGATTCCGTTCTCCTATCGCGGGGAAGGCATGCCCTTCGAAACATACTGCGAGTTCAGCGGCCCCAACGCGCTCCGAGAGTTTAATTCGTATGTTTCCGAAGATCGGCAGATGGTTCGCCAACGTCTGTATTTCGCGCTCAATGCGGTGCTTCGAACCTTCGACCTGGCGGTCATACAGCCGGGTACCGGTGGAGTTGGGCAGGAGGTTATCGACCGACTCTTCAACGGTCCCTGCCGCCAAGCATTGGCGCGTGGAGAATTGAGGATCAATAGCCGAGGGTTTCTGGAGCGTAATCCCGCTTACCTGCCGCTAAGGGAGATCATCAAGAGAGTGTTGGCACGCGAGCATGAAGCATTGCTCACCGCCGTGATGGTGAAAGAGAGCGACCTCCATCTGGATTTCGACACCATCGGAAGCATTGACCAGCTCAAGGTGGATCGGGCACAGCTGGAAATGGCGCCTAACGAATGGTTGGTGATATATGGTTTGGCCGACAATCAGAATCGTTCTGTCTTGTACGCATTTGGCCATCACTTGACACCAACCAAAGGTGGCAAATGGCTTTCCATGGCCAGCCTGAAGAGACTACTGCGCAAGAGCGCATATCTAGTCCCGAGGAAGATCCGGCTGCCTGCATTCCGGAAGCTCATTTCGCACCGTTTACTGGTTGAACAATCACGGCCTTCCGCTGGGCTAAGTGGCAAGACTGTCAGGGGGCTGGTGGCTTCCGTTGGCGATGGAACCGCCCGCGTCGGGCGCACAACATTTGACCGCGAATACTGCTCAAATGCGCAGAATCGCGAAGGGCGGGTTCTGCTACTTCCCTTTACGACACCCGAGGATATTGAAGCCATTCGAAGCGCTGAAGCAGTCCTGGTTACCAGTGGTGGCCTGCTAAGCCATGCCGGCGTGACGACACGGGAATTTGGTATCCCATCGCTGATCTTGCCTCACGCCGAGTGGGTTCAATCATCGGAAGGCAACGTTGTCCGCATCGAAGAGATGCGTCCCGGAAAACCCTACATGACCGACGAAGGCTTCTGGGTCAGTGAGTCGAGGGTTTCAGAAACGGTCGACATTCGTGAAGGAAGCGTGGTGATGGTCTGGGCATCGCAGGGAATCGTTTCGATCATGCCAATGGCCGAAATTCCCCTGGAGTCCCTGCACAAAGTGATTCATCGAGTCGTCTCTGGAGAAATACCGCCGGCTGATCTGGCAGGCTGGCTGGCTACCGTGCCGTTGAGCTTGGGTGCTCAATATGCCCGAGAGGAGATCCTGTCCGACGGTCTTGTCTTGATATTGGCGGAAGCATTATGGAACAACAGGGTCACCCCCACCGTCCGAAAGCAGCTGATTGAAATCGTGCGTCATGGACGCCAAGGGCTTACCGCAGGGGAAAGGGCAGGGGAACCGGCAGGGGAACGGGCAGGGGAGCTCGCGAAAGGCGGAACGGACAACATTTCCATGCTGATCAAGACCGTTGCCGACAATGCGTTTGCCGAACACGAAGGGCTGTTGTCGGAGGTCGAGCACAATATTGCTGCGGTCACGGTACTCTGGAGCGCGCTCAACACTATTGCGATCGTCGAGCGCCGTTGGGCACAGGTCGCCATGCTGGCAGAAAGCCTTGATCTCTGCGATCCGCGACTGAGTGCATTGCACGTGCGGATGCAGGGCTTGCGACGCCATCCACGCTTAGCCCTGCTGAAAGCCGAGGCACTGAATGACGTTGAAGCCCTGATAGGGCGCAATTTGACAGAAGTCGATCTGCCTGCGATGCGCAAGGCGCTGCGTCGTCTCGGACACAGAATCGGGGAGATCAAGCCGGTGAATATATTGCTCGTCTGTATGGGCAATATAGACCGCAGCCCTATGGCCGAAGTGTTATTGCAGAACATGCTGGCTGCCGACGGGATACCCGGTATCACGGTTCATTCCCGTGGTGTCGCAGCACTTGCGGGTAGACCGATGTCCGCGGGTAGTCAGGCGCTACTCCTGTTCGAAGACGACATCATTGCTTCGAGTCACCGCAGCAAAAGTCTTTCGGAACTCGATGTCCGCGAGGCAGATCTTATTCTGGCGATGGAGAGAGTACATGTTCGACTCGTGCTGAACAGGTGTCCGAGTGCCGCTGGCAAAGTCCTTCTGCTGAGCGACTATGCCAAGGTGGACGAGTTTATCGACATAGAAGATCCCGCTGGCCAAGACGAAGATGCGTATTACAGAATGAAGCGAGAAATTCACGTGGCGCTAAGCGGATCTCTCAAACGAATGCGTGCGGAAGGCATTGTGGCGAGGGGAATGGTCGCCCACTTGCAAAGTAAGGCCGACGAGTTAACGCGAGTGAAGAGAAAGCGGATTGCGCTATTCCAGCGCGCTGTCTTTCTACTGGACGAAGTTGACGCCGATTATGTTGAGTTGGTCGGCGGCAAGGGCGCGAATCTTGGGGAGATTGCTCAAATCGTAAAGCGCCATGGTGCGTCGATGCCGCCAGCGATCATGGTAAGCACGCTGGCGTTCGATCAGTTTCTGGAGGAGAACGGCAGTCGCGAGGGGTATCTGCACCTTGCGTCGAAAGTAGAGGCGATTCTTGCGACTCAAGATATCTCTGAGAATGACAGGCGGGTGATGGTTGCGGACGTCTCGGAACGAATACGAGACTTGATACGCCGTGGAAACCTCGACCCTGAGGCCGGTCTCGGTCGGGAAATCATGAACGCTGTCGACTCGTGCGGCTTGCGTAACAGCTTCCTAAGCGTGCGCTCTTCCGGTCTCCAGGAAGACACGGAAGAGGCTGCGTTTGCTGGAGTGGCGGAGACGTATCTGTTCGTCAGCCCGGCGGAGCTGTTGTATTGGATAAAGGAAGTTTGGTCGTCGTTTTGGCTGACACGGGGAATTCTCTATCAGAGTGAGCGCATTGTTCAGCAGGGGTCGGTCAAGCTGGCGATCGTGGTGCAGCAAATGTTTGAGTCGCAAGTTTCCGGGGTTATCTTTACTACGGATCCGGTTAGTGGAAGAGACGTGATTGTGATTGAAGCGGGGTACGGCCTTGGCGCTGGGGTGGTTTCCGGGGTGGTAGACGTAGACCGTTACTATGTGGACAAGGCTGACAATTCGGTGGTGAGCGTTCACGTCGGAAACAAGGCGTTTATGGTTAAAAGGCATTCCTCTGGCAAGGGAACATCGATTGCGCCGGTCGAAAGCAATTTGCGTGACGTACCGTGCCTGACAAAAAATGACCTCCGAGTTAATGTCGCTATAGCTTTGGAAGACCATTATGCATTGTCGCAGGATATCGAGTTTGGCATTGCCAATGGAAAAATAAGCATTCTGCAAACAAGGCCCGTCACAACGCGCGGATTAGGACAGACATTTCTTGCTCGCGAGAAGGTCGCGGAGGAGGCGGTAATCGGACGGGGCGGGCTATAGATTCATATACCAAGCGGTCATGCGGTACAGCGCTACGTCCAGCGACTGCTTATTCTTTCATGGCGGACATAATTCCTCCGGGCCGCAACGGCGGCATGGGCGGCAATGTGCCGACGGGCAGTCTTCTCGAACGGCCGCTGTACCTTGTTACGTGCCCTCCCAATTTCGGCTGCTCGAAAGGCTGTATGGGTCGGAACCGGGCGTAGCGAAAAGATCGAAGCGGCCGTTCGGCGCAATGTATTCCCGTACGTCCGGCCAAGGTGCTACACCAGCCGTACGGGCCATTTGCCGCCAACGCTCGCTCTGGCCGCACTGCCAAAACCAGCATCAAGACCAGGGATGCGCCACGGCCTCTGCCGACGTTCACTTCTCTGGTGGCACGGGCCCGGTTTCTTTGCTCTCTTGCCACCTCCGCAATTGGCAAGTTTTTTGCCGCCGGGGCGCTGAGCGTTCCTTTCCAGTCATGTTTCCTGCTCGGCTCGGCGCCAGTGCCATATAGCCGAACTCGCTGAGCCCGAATCCCCCAGAGTTCGACACTTTTCGCGTGCCAAGCGCATAAATAGGGCCTCAATCGCTGTTGAAACA
>JEMX01000124.1:3476-3655 GCA_000585055.1 Candidatus Accumulibacter appositus | reverse complement strand
TTGATCTCGTCGGCGCCGTCTACATAGACCGGCAGATACGCCACATCGTTGAGTTCGAAGACGACGATGCCGTGCTCCTCGAGTCGCTTCCTCGTCGCCTCCGAACTCGCCACCGCCCCCCGGATCCGGTCCCGAATCCGGGCCAGCTCATCGATGAAGCAGTTGGCGGTCGAGCCCGC
>JEMX01000124.1:3080-3262 GCA_000585055.1 Candidatus Accumulibacter appositus | reverse complement strand
TAGACTGGCAGCATGCCTGAAGCCAACGACCATCCCGCGACGATGCAAGCCCATGCCGGCCAGTTCACCCCGGCTGCCTGCTACCAGGCGATGAAGGCGCATGACACACGCTTCGATGGTCGATTCTTTGTCGGCGTTTCCTCGACGCGAATCTACTGCCGGCCGATCTGCCGGGTGAAGTT
>JEMX01000124.1:2031-2855 GCA_000585055.1 Candidatus Accumulibacter appositus | reverse complement strand
GAGCGCGATTGCGGCGCGCGTCGGAGTGACCGACCGGCACTTGCGGCGGATTTTTCAGACCGAGTTCGGCGTGTCGCCGGTGCAGTATGCGCAAACGCATCGCCTGCTGCTGGCCAAGCGCTTGCTGACCGATACTTGCTGACCGATACGGCCTTGCCGGTCGCCGAGGTGGCTTTCGCCAGCGGTTTTTCCAGTGTTCGCCGTATGAATGCGCTGTTTTCGGAGCGCTATGGATTTGCTCCGACGCGCTTGCGCAACACCCTGGCCGAGGCGGGCGGAGCGAGCGCAGCCGTCGCCGAAAACACGCGCTTCTTCACCTTCAGCCTGGCGTATCGCGCCCCGTTTGACTGGCCGGCGCTGCTCGCCTTTCTTGAGCAGCGCGCCATCGCGGGCGTCGAGGCCGTCAGCGACGGCAGCTATCGTCGCATCCTGCGTTACGTTCGAGGCAGCGATGCGCAGGCCATCTGCGGCTGGCTGCAAGTGGCCGACCAGGCGCACAGGAATGCGCTGCAAGTGACGCTGTCGCCCGCCTTTGCGCCGGTGATCGCTGCTGTGCTGAGCCAGGTCAAACGGGTCTTCGATGTGCACGCCGACCCTTGGGAAATCGGCGCGGCGCTCGGCCGGCTCGCGCAGGGAGCGAGCGGCCTGCGCCTGCCCGGGGCCTTCGATGGCTTCGAACTCGCGGTGCGGGCCGTCCTCGGGCAGCAGATCACGGTCGCCGCGGCACGCACGCTGGCGACGCGCTTCGTCGCCGCTTTCGCCGAGCCGATCGAATTCGAGGACAGGCCACCCTTCACCGACCTGCATGTGGCTTTTCCCACGGC
>JEMX01000124.1:1611-1750 GCA_000585055.1 Candidatus Accumulibacter appositus | reverse complement strand
GGCGCGCAGCCGAAGCGATCGCCGAGCCGTGGCGACCCTGGCGCAGCTATGCGCTGATGCACCTGTGGAACTCTCAGGAGAAAACCGCATGACGACTCATTCGACGCATTTCGACTCGCCGGTCGGCCGCCTGCTGGCC
>JEMX01000124.1:1402-1526 GCA_000585055.1 Candidatus Accumulibacter appositus | reverse complement strand
CAACTGCCGGTATTCCTGCAGTTGCGGCAGGAACTGACCGAATACTTCGCCGGTCAGCGACGAAGGTTCGAACTCAGGCTGGCGCCCGCGGGGAGCGACTTCCAGCAAGCGGCATGGCTCGCGC
>JEMX01000124.1:366-1328 GCA_000585055.1 Candidatus Accumulibacter appositus | reverse complement strand
GCAGACCGGCGGCGGTTCGCGCGGTCGCTGCCGCCAACGGCCGCAACCCGATCGCCATCGTCGTGCCGTGTCACCGCGTGATCGCCGCCAACGGCGCCTTGACGGGTTACGCCGGCGGGCTGCACAACAAGGCGTTGCTGTTGCGACTCGAAGGGGGCGCCGCTTGATCGCACCGCTGACCCGACGCACCTTGCGCGTCGGCGCGGCCACCGCGGGGAGGCAACGTTGACAACGTACTTCCAGATTTCCGGCACCTGGTCGGCGCGGCCACCGCGGGGAGGCAACCCTGAAAACCCGTGACCTCGGCGATTTCGTCCTGCTCGCCATGCTCTGGGGCGCTTCGTTTCTGTTCATGCGCGTCGGCGCACCGGAGTTCGGTCCGATTGCCCTGATCGGCCTGCGGGTGGCGATTGCGGCGCTGTGCTTGTGGCCGTTGTTGCTGGCCGGCTCGGATGCGACCTCGCTGCGTCGCCATGCGTTGCCGATGGCGACGGTCGGGATCTGCAACTCGGCGTTACCTTTCGTTCTCCTGGCCTACGCGTCGCTTTCCCTGACCGCTGGATTCACCGCCCTGATCAATGCGACGGTGCCCTTGTGGGCCGCGCTCGTCCCTTGTGGGCCGCGCTCGTCGGCATGCTCTGGCTGCGTGACCGCCTGACGCCGAGGCAGTGGATCGGCCTGCTGCTCGGCGTCATCGGCATGGGGGTGCTGACCTGGGGGAAAGTCACTTTCCGGGAGGGCGGCAGCGCTTTGGCGATCATGGCCGGATTGCTCGCGACACTGTCCTACGGTTTTTCCAGCCACTTCGCCAGGCGAACGCTGGTCGGCGTCGCGCCGCTGGCCATCGCCACCGGCAGTCAGACCAGTGCAGCCATCGCACTGGCACCGCTGACCCTGGCATTCTGGCCGACAGCGACCCCGTCGGGATACGCCTGGCTGGCGCTGATCCTGCTGGCGACGTT
>JEMX01000124.1:0-347 GCA_000585055.1 Candidatus Accumulibacter appositus | reverse complement strand
TTTCGACGGCGCTGGCCTACATCCTGTATTTCCGGCTGATTGCCCATCTGGGCGGACAGCGGGCGTCGACGGTAACCTTCCTGATTCCGGTGTTTGCGGCTGGCTGGGGCGGAATCTTCCTCGGCGAAGTCGTGACGCTGCCGATGCTGCTTGGCGGGGCCATCATTCTGGTCGGTACGGCGCTGACCCTGGGGATTGCACGAACTTCTTGACGCTAAACATGTTCTTTCATGCGATGTGGCCCGCCGTCCCTTTCAGTTCCTCGCGGATCACCTTCCGGATCATCGCTTCCATATCGGACTGCTGGAGCGAGCTTTTCAGCGTCTCGTTGATGAGCGTCTGATAGC
>JEMX01000123.1 GCA_000585055.1 Candidatus Accumulibacter appositus | reverse complement strand
CCTCGCTATCGCCCCCAAGTTTCAGATTCTATCGAGGCGGCAACTACTCTGACACAGGGGGGGGCGCCGGCGGCAAATACCTCATCCAACATTCTGCCGGTTCGGGCAAGACCAACTCCATCGCCTGGACGGCGCATTTCCTCGCCGAATTGCACGACGCAGAACAAGAAGGTCTTCGACTCTGTGCTCGTCGTTTCCGATCGCACGGTGATCGACTCGCAGCTTCAGGAAGCCCTCTTCGACTTCCAACGCACCACGGGTGTCGTGGCGACCATCACCAACAAGGACGGTAGCAAGAGTTCGAAACTTGCCGAGGCGCTATCAACTTGCCGAGGCGCTATCCGGCGACAAGAAGATTGTTGTCTGCACCATCCAGACCTTCCCCTTCGCGATCGAGGCCGTGCGCGAACTGGCGGCCACCCAAGGCAAGCGCTTCGCGGTGATCGCCGACGAAGCGCATAGCTCCCAAACCGGCGAGGCGGCGGCGAAGCTCAAGGCCGTGCTGAGCCAGGAGGAACTGGCAGAGTTGAAAGACGGTGGCGAGGTCAGCACCGAAGACATCCTCGCAGCCCAGATGGCAGTACGCGCCAGCGACGCCGGCATCACCTACGCCGCCTTCACGGCGACGCCGAAGAACAAAACGCTGGAACTGTTCGGCACCCGCCCGGACCCGACACAACCCGCCGGCCCGGGCAACCTGCCGGCCCGGGCAACCTGCCAGCCCCCTTCCACGTCTATTCAATGCGCCAGGCCATCGAGGAGGGCTTCATCCTCGACGTATTGCAGAACTATACGAGCTACAAGCTGGCCTTCAAGCTGGCACATGAAGGGGCCGACTACGACGAGAAGACGGTCGAGCGAAGCGCCGCGCTGAAGGGCATCATGAACTGGGTGCGCCTGCACCCCTACAACATTTCCCAGCCCCTACAACATTTCCCAGAAGGTCCAGATCGTCGTCGAGCACTTCCGCGAATTCGTGATCCCGCTGCTCAGTGGCAAAGCCAAGGCAATGGTCGTCGTCGCCAGTCGGGTCGAAGCTGTACGCTGGCAACTGGCCATCGACAAATACATCCAGGGCCAGGGCTACAAGATCGGCACGCTGGTCGCCTTCTCCGGTGAGGTGAATGACAAGGAGTCCGGCCCGGACGGCTTCACGGAACACAGCAAGACCCTGAACCCGAACCTGAAGGGTCGCGACATCCGCGAAGCCTTCAAAGGCGACGAGTACCAAATCCTCCTCGTCGCCAACAAGTTCCAGACCGGCTTCGACCAGCCCTTGCTCTGCGGCATGTACGTGGATAAGCGATTGGCCGGCATCCAGGCTGTGCAGACCCTCTCCCGTCTCAACCGCGCCCATCCCGGCAAGGACACGACCTACGTGCTGGATTTCGTGAATGACCCCGAGGAAGTCCTCGCCGCGTTCAAGACCTACCACACGACTGCCGAACTCGCAGCGACCACCGATCCAAACCTCGTCTTCAACCTGCGTGCCAAGCTGGATGCCGCCGGCCACTACGACGACTTCGAGGTCGATCGCGTTGTCGCCGTGGAATTGAAGCCCGATGCCAAGCAAAGCGAACTGGTCGCCGCCCTCGAACCGGTCCGCGACCGCCTGATGAAACGCTACAAGGCCGCGCAGGAAGCTCTGGAGGCTGCGAAGGCCAAGCGGGACGACAAGGCTGCCGAGGATGCCCAGAACGAACTGGGCGCCCTGATCCTGTTCAAGGGTGACCTCGGTGCCTTCATTCGCCTCTACACCTTCCTGTCGCAGATATTCAATTACGGCAACACGGCCATCGAGAAACGCGCGATCTTCTACAAGCGCCTCCTGCCGCTGCTAGAGTTTGGCCGTGAGCGGGAAGGCATCGATCTGTCGAAAGTCGTACTGACCCATCACCATCTGAAGAATCTTGGCAAGCAGGGCATGCCGCTCAGCGATGGTGACAAGCCACTGCTCGATCCAATTACGGACACGGGTAGTGGCCGCGTGCAGGAAAAGGAAAC
>JEMX01000122.1:5822-6120 GCA_000585055.1 Candidatus Accumulibacter appositus | reverse complement strand
CCCCCCAGCCGCGAGCCCCCCTCAGCCGAGCCTGGCCCCGTCGCCCGAGCCGACGCAGCCGGCCATGGCCGGCACCGCGACCCCGGCGACGAACGCAGCCGGCGGCCCCGACAAGCCGGCGGCAACGGTCTGATCAAACGATGAACGAAGAAACCGGAGACTCGTTCCTCTCGGTTCTGGTCGAGCTGCGTGGCCGCCTGATCCGCGCGCTGATCGCCATCGGCATCGTCTTCGTAGGTCTCTTCCCCTGGGCCAAGGAACTCTATTCGCTGCTCGCACAACCCTTGCTGGCGAAACT
>JEMX01000122.1:5564-5746 GCA_000585055.1 Candidatus Accumulibacter appositus | reverse complement strand
AAAGTGGCGCTGATGGTCGCTTTCCTGATCGCCCTGCCCTACGTCCTCTATCAGATCTGGGCCTTCATCGCCCCGGGTCTCTACGCCCACGAGAAGAAGCTGGCCCTGCCACTGGTCGGGGTGAGCGTCTTCCTGTTCTTCGTCGGCATGGCCTTCGCCTATTTCCTGGTTTTTCCGACCGT
>JEMX01000122.1:5358-5483 GCA_000585055.1 Candidatus Accumulibacter appositus | reverse complement strand
ACCTTCGAGGTCCCGGTGCTGGTTGTCGTCCTCGTTTATGCCGGCATCGTCGACCTCGCCAAGCTGAAGGAATGGCGTCCCTACGTGATTGTCGGCTCGTTCGTCGTCGCCGCAGTCTTTACGCC
>JEMX01000122.1:4922-5169 GCA_000585055.1 Candidatus Accumulibacter appositus | reverse complement strand
GATGAACAAGGCTGTCGCCGACCTCGGAGCGCGACCGCAAGACCAGAAACCCGACGCCTGAAGCGCAACGCCGCCGCGGCCACCTGCATCACCCACCACCGCCTGAGCACGGGCGATTTCAGGCATCCGGCGGCTGCGGCGCGGTGACGGTCAAGCGATGGGTAACCGGAGCGCCCTCTTCGAAAAGCCAAAGACTGCCGCTGGGCATCGTCGTCCACGCCTCATTGTCGGTCAGCGGCACGGTGGC
>JEMX01000122.1:4698-4907 GCA_000585055.1 Candidatus Accumulibacter appositus | reverse complement strand
ACGGTGGCGATCACGGCCACGCGGTCATCGGGCGTCGTGACGTCGCTGAAGTCGATGCTCAAGTCCTGGTCGCTGAGATGCGCGACGGCAAACGGCGCCTGGCGAATGATGTAGCTCAGCCGGGTCGAGCAGTGCGCAAACAGGCAATCGCCGTTCGACAGCAGGAAGTTGAACGCGCCCAGCGCGCCGACTTCCAGGGTCAGCTGATG
>JEMX01000122.1:4325-4595 GCA_000585055.1 Candidatus Accumulibacter appositus | reverse complement strand
CGCTCGCTGTCGGTATCGCCAACCGGCGTGAAACTCCCGTCGAGTTCGGGAGCGAAGTCGGGCAGGTGGCCGTTGTGCGCAAAAATCCAGTAGCGACCCCAGAGTTCACGCATGAAGGGATGCGTGTTTTCGAGCGCGACGACGCCCTGCGTCGCCTTGCGGATGTGCGCGATGACGTTTTCCGAATGAATCGGATAGCTGCGCACCAACGCCGGCCAGCGGCGAGGAACACGACGCCAGCGGCTCGAGGAAGACCCGCGTGCCGCGACC
>JEMX01000122.1:2221-4216 GCA_000585055.1 Candidatus Accumulibacter appositus | reverse complement strand
GATGTCGGTCGGCACATTGCAGTTCATGCCCAGCAATTGGCACATTTTGCATTCTCATCGTTGCGCGACAGCAGGAACGCCATGCCTGCCAGCGCGTGTTCGTTTGTACGCTTGTCCGCCCATCAGCAACGGAAGGGTGATTCACTTCGAAGGCAGCTCGCCGCCTCAACGCGTCATGTTACTGAAAATGGGTGGGTCGGGGAGGGAACGTTGGCCTTCTCGATCTCGGTATCCGGGGGTCCAGAACAAGATCGTGATCGGCATCGCTCTGAGCCGTCGGCATCGCTCTGAGCCGCACTTTGCCACCACGCGAACTCACCCTCTTGACCCAGAGGTGACCTTCGCCTTGGGTGGGAGCGGACGTCCAATGTTCAAGGTGACCGGCACTGCGTGGCTTTATCGCGCAGGGTCCAGTGACCGGAGGAACGGCGTCGACCGCCGGGTTAGCTATGACTGAATTTGGAAAGCAGGAATTGCTCTACGAAGCCCAGCACGCTGCTCACGTCTGGTTCGGCAATTTTGTGCCAATCGGCATGCATTGCGAGGTTTCTTATCTTCGGCATTGCGTCCAGTAGAGTTTTCTGTGCACCGGCAACAAGTCCAGACGACTTCAATGCATTCACAACTTCCTGCATGGTTTTGTCTCCAACAGCCAGGCCATTGGCATCCGCGAATCGCTTAAGTGCATCTTCCAGTGCAGCGCAGGCAAGAACTGCTGCAACGTCTTTGTGTCCTTCGTCTAGGGATTTACGGGCAAGCGCTATGAAGTCGCCAAATACTTCGCCGGAAACTCTTAGCTCAACATCGAACACGTAGCCGCCCTCAAAGTCATCCTTTGCACTAAGAAAGAGCGCGTTCAAAGTTCTTACCTGGACGCCTTCTCCACGACATACTTCGTATGCTTTGATGAAGTTCCGATAGTGAGGCGATGGGTCCCCAAACACAGCTAGAATTAGATTCTGAGCGCTTGTCGCCCATCTCTGCCATTGCCCATCTGGCACGTAATGTCCAGACATTCCTTCGTCATAAGGCTTGAAATGGATGGAAGAAAAGCTTGCATCCAATTCTGCAAAACGGCGCACAAAAGTTTCTCGGAGCATGATGTATGGCTAACGTTTGAGGTGAGGAGCCGCCGTAGCGGTGAAGCCGCGAAGGGAACCCATAAGCACATCTTTTCAGCGGGTCTCTCTCGACGGAATGGTTAGGTCATGTAGTCACTCTACTTGCAGCCGTTCCGCGGCTATTTCGAGCGCTGTTGTTTGATTGCTGAGTTCCGTGAACAACGCCCACGCGAGCGCACGGAACTCTCGATTATCACCCTCAAAATCGTTCATGCCCTTGGTAAATAGCGGACCAATAATTTGGCCAATCTCTACGATTTCTTGGATATTGACGACAGGTTTTCGCTCATGAGCGCATCGATTACGAATTTTCGCAAGCTTACGAAGCGCGCCAATCGTCGAGGCTTTCAATGCGCCAAACGCTATAGCTAGTTGAACCTTGTGGTAGTACCCGAAGCGCTCATCCTCGGCTAGAACAGCCCCGTTTGGCAGTCGGTGCAAGAGGATGCGCTCAAGAAAATATTCGGAAAGGCTATGTAAACGAAGTAAGCGGGTGGCGTCATCTACCTCCGCCCCGATGACGTGCACCAACTCCATTAAGTCAGCCATAGTTTTCGGATGGACGGTCATCGCAACCTACTTTGTTTTATAGCGACAGTTTTCTGAGTAACATCGGCGCCTGCTTCCGAGATCGACGTCGTTCGGAACGCTGGAAGCCTTACCGCGGTCGGTTCTGCGCGCTATGTGTGCTGATGCTATAGAGGACACAAATCGTGAAAGACGGCAATTCGCAGGCTAGGTCGATAGCATACACCCAGGCCGCTACAATGGCTGCTTTCGGCTGATTTCCCCACCGTCTCCTCCTGGCTGGATCCCGCCTGATGACAAACGGCATCCGCCAAGCCGTTCATGTAAATGTTGTCGGATGCCAGGC
>JEMX01000122.1:1958-2140 GCA_000585055.1 Candidatus Accumulibacter appositus | reverse complement strand
ATCAGAGGGTGGCGCTGGATTGCCGCGTCGGCTTCGCCTCCTCGCAATGACCGACGGCGTGGATGCGTGACGCGTGCCAGCAGAGCGCCCGCCAGCTACTCGCGCTCGCGGCTCTGCGGTGCGCGCTTGCCGATCTTGACCATGGTATCGAACAGCTTGTTCTGGCGACGCAACTGGAAGCG
>JEMX01000122.1:1585-1710 GCA_000585055.1 Candidatus Accumulibacter appositus | reverse complement strand
ACGGTACCCGTCTCGATGATCTGCTCCATGACGCTGCGCGCAATCGAGATCGGGATGGCAAAACCGATCCCGAGCGAGCCACCGGAACGCGAGTAGATGGCCGTGTTGATGCCGATCAGGTTGCC
>JEMX01000122.1:1182-1430 GCA_000585055.1 Candidatus Accumulibacter appositus | reverse complement strand
GCCGAAGGGGTTGCCGATGGCCAGGGTCACGTCGCCGACCACGACATCGTCCATCTGCCCGAGGGTGATTGCCGGCAAGACCAGCGCCTGTCCGTTCGCCGGCGTGATCTGCAACACTGCAAGGTCGGACTCGGGGTCGCTACCGACGATGCGCGCGTTCAGGTTGCGGCCGTCGCTGAGCGCGACCTCGATCTGGTCGGCCGCTTCGACGACGTGGTAGTTGGTGAGAACATAGCCGTTGGCGCTGA
>JEMX01000122.1:826-1061 GCA_000585055.1 Candidatus Accumulibacter appositus | reverse complement strand
GCCGTGATCTTCTGCGAGGTAAAGATATGCACCACCGACGGCAGTGCCTTCTTCGCCGCCTGGCGATATGAAGGCGCCACCAGCGGCGGCGCATCCCCCGCCGTGGCCGACTCCTGCAGGGCAACGATACTGGTACCGAAAACCGGCGCCTTGCCCAGCCATTCCGGCTTGAGGGTACTGACCACGAAGAGAACGGCGACACCAAAGGTCACCGTTTGTGCAAAAATCAGCCAGA
>JEMX01000122.1:0-581 GCA_000585055.1 Candidatus Accumulibacter appositus | reverse complement strand
TTCTGGCGCGGCGAAGACGGTCGCGTCACCGGCCTGCGCAGAACCCGCCTGCGCACCCTGCTGCACAATGACATCAACCTGATCGCCTATCACCTGCCGCTCGACAGCCATCCGCAGTTCGGCAACAACGCGCAGCTTGCCCGGCGCTTCGGTTGGTTGCCCGAAGGCCGCTTCGGCGAGCAGGACATCGGCTGGCACGGACGCCTCGAGAAGCCGGACAGCGTTGCCGCGATCACCCAGCGAGTCGGCGACGAGCTGCAGCGCACGCCCTTGCTCATCGGCGACGGCGAGCGCCTGGTCAGGCGCGTCGCCTGGTGTTCCGGCGGAGCGCAGGGGCTCTTCGAAGAAGCCATCGCGCTCGGCGTCGACCTCTACCTGAGCGGCGAAATCTCCGAGCAGACGGTACATCTGGCGCGCGAGTCCGGCGTTGCCTACCTGGCTGCCGGCCACCATGCCAGCGAACGCTACGGCGTGCAGGCGCTGGCCGCACACCTGGCCGAACGTTTCGGCCTCGACTGTCATTTCGTCGACCTCGACAACCCGGTCTGAAACCCTCAACCACAAGGAGCAAACATGGCTTA
>JEMX01000121.1:1297-1554 GCA_000585055.1 Candidatus Accumulibacter appositus | reverse complement strand
CCGGTATTGGCCGGAAGATCGGCGAGCAACAGGCTTGCCGACGCCAAGGTGTAGTAGCCCGCGATGCGTTGCCTCGCAGCCAAGGCGACAAAACAGGCGGCAACGCGTCGGCGAACATCCTGAGTGACGTGTTCCCGAAAGTAGCGGTCTAGCGGCTCGGAAGCACTGTTGAACGTCGTTCGGTCATGTGTGGCATCGAGCGGCGCGAGCTGGAACGGCGCGCTACTCACTCAGCACGCAGCAGCTTGCTACGACGA
>JEMX01000121.1:750-1173 GCA_000585055.1 Candidatus Accumulibacter appositus | reverse complement strand
ATGGCGCGTTGTGCTGCGTCTTGAACGGCAGCGATCACGAAGTCGGTCATGGTCCGCCCCTGGAGTTCAGCGGCGCGCTTGAGCATCGAATGCAGGTCGGTGCTGATCCTGGCTTCGAGGCGGGCNNAGAAATGGTTGCGGGCATAGTGTTTGTTGTCCTCCTGACGAGTAGCGTACGGCAATGAGCCGTACACGTCAATTCCACCTTGGCGTACGATTTTTCCCATTTTCTGNNCGGTCCCAAGTAATGCGTAAGGACGCAGATGACAGAAATGTCATTCCCGTGACAGCTTGCCGTCGGTATTGATCGTCGATACTCGTAAATGTAATGCGTTGCCAGCGACGAACCTCTAACCAAACTGAGGAATGGCCATGAAAACTCTGCCCCGCAAGATTCTAGTAATCGCGTTGTCCGCTGCGCTG
>JEMX01000121.1:443-572 GCA_000585055.1 Candidatus Accumulibacter appositus | reverse complement strand
GGACATGCAAGCGATGATGAAAGACTTCGGCGCCGGCTGTCCGATGGGTGGTGGCCAGGGCAGCATGGGCATGCCGGGGCAGCAAGGGATGCCGATGATGCCCGGCATGCACGGCAGTCAAGCGAAATA
>JEMX01000121.1:0-184 GCA_000585055.1 Candidatus Accumulibacter appositus | reverse complement strand
CTCACATTGGTGATCGTCGCGGCGGCAATCAGCCTGCCCGTCGCGGCGCAAAGCATCCAGGTGCCGCAACCGAGCCCCGGGCTGATGCCCAACCCGGCAGCCGGCAAGGCACTGTTCGAGAAAAGCTGCGCGTCCTGCCACGGCGCCAGTCTGCAAGGCAGCGACAAGGGGCCACCGATGCTGA
>JEMX01000120.1 GCA_000585055.1 Candidatus Accumulibacter appositus | reverse complement strand
TGGCGGCGAGTGCCGCTAGCGGGCTGGCGGAGGCGGTGGCGCACCGCGCGGTGGCGGTGGTGGTGGCGGTGCGCCGAGTGGCGGTGGCGGCGGCGGCGGTAGAGGGGCGGCAACCGGTCGCGTGGCGTAGCCTTCCGATACCGCGAAGCCGCCGACCAGGGGGACCTTTTGACCGCGCGCGTACATGCACTGGATGTAGCTCTGGTCGTAACGTTCCTGCAAGGTGTACGCGGAGGCGTTGCTGGCAGCGACGCCGCCCATACTACCGGCGAGCAAGCCGACGCCGGCGCCGACTGCGGCACCGCTCGAGCCATCTATCGCGGCCCCCACGGCCGCACCGACGACCGTACCCACTGCCGCGCTGGCGACCCCGGAATTGACGGCGGATGCCGCCGGTGTCGTACCACCAAGCGCCTGGTTGGCGTAGTTCCGGCAGGCCCAGTCGTCGGCGCGAAACTTGCTGAATGACTGTCCCGATCCGGGCAAGGCCATGACGCTGGGTCCGTCCGGCGGAAAGCTGGCGCAGGCGGCGAGTGCGACGACCAACAAGGGTGCAAAACGGCGTGGCGAAGGCATGGCTGAACTCATCAAAGGTTTTCGCCGCCCCGGGAGCAAGGGCTGGGCAATAGTGACTGTAACGCAGTCGCCCCTTGCGCGCTGACACGAGCGCACATCCATGGCCGGCTGCGCTGGCTCGCGAGGGTTGCTTTCTGGTACGCTAAAAGCCGCCGTGCCAGCAACCTTCATCGAGCTGAATGGACCATGACCCTGCCAGAAGAACCGAAAAGCGCCATCGGCAACCTTGCCGACCTCGAGGACGGACAGATCGCCTTGTCGCGCTACATCGTCAAGCGCGCGGACGGCCTGTACGTGACCTTGTCGCGACTCGATTCGCCGGCCGATTTTTTCGACTTTGTCAATCGTACCATTGCCTTGGGGCTCTATTTCCGGGCCCTGGATTACGCGCAGTTCCAGTCTCTCCTGTACGACGAACCGGCGAGCCGTGACCCTGCGGCGCCGGACGAGGTGTTCCTGGCGCTCGACATCGCCAGCTTTCGACCGCAGCGCCAATCCTTGTACAAGGAACTGCGCATTCAGCGCGGCGAGGCAGTCTATCTCTTCGAACCGATCTACCTCGACCCGGAGAGTGACCAAGAAGCGGCCGAGGACGGCGCCAGCGGCGGCCCGCAGCGGCTGCTCGCTGGCGAGCCAGCGGCTGCTCGCTGGCGAGCCGCTGGAGACCCGTGCCTGGCTGGATGTGGACGAATTCATTGCCAGTGCGTGGAGCAAAGGGGTGTGCTTCGGGATCGATGTCGCGGCGGTACGGGAGGGCATTCTGCTCGACAAGCCGGAGCGGCGCGTCGTCGCCCGTAGCCGGCCATTCGTGCCGGGCAAGAATGCCGAAATCGCCGAGCAGGCGCCTGGTTTGCATCGCAACAATGCACCACGTCGCCTGCTTGGCGATCGGGTCGACCTACGCCAGTTCGAGACGCGCTATCCGCAAGTCGCCGCCGGCTTGCGCCTGGTGAAGAAGACGCCGCGTACACCCGGCATCGATGGCCGGGATGTCACCGGCGAACCGCTGCCCGCACCCTTGCCGAAGGATTTTGATCTGGCGCGCATGGCCGGTGCCGGTACGGTGCTCAGTCGGGAAGAAGACGGCGAATTCCTGTTGGCCGCGGTGTGTGGCTTTCTCACCATCGATACCCGCAGCCAGCAGTTTTCGGTGACCGACAAGATCGTCAGTCACGAGGGAGTCAGCGCACGCACCACCGGCGACCTGATGTTGACCGGCGAGGAGTACGAACAGCACGGTGAGATCCAGGAGAAGCGTGTCGTTACCTGCCGCAGCATCACCGCTTTCGGCGATGTCTTCGGCAAGATTGTGTCTACCGGCGGCGCCGTGCGTTTGAAACAGAATCTGGTCGGCGGCAGTGCCAGCAATGACGACGGCGATATCGTCGTTGAAGGGGTGGCCTCAGGAGCAACCCTGATTGCGCCGCACGGCTGCGTGACATTGAAGCGAGCGGACAACTGCACCATCATCGCGCGGCAAGTGGTCATTGAACGCGCGACCCTGTGCGACATCGTTGCCGATGCGCTGTCCCTTGAACTCGCCGAAGCTTGCGCGGCGGCAGCCAGGAATACGCAGGTGCGGATCGCGCGCATGCGCAAGGAAATCGGCAACGTGTTCCTGGTGCTGCTGCCCGATACCTCGAATGAGGAGGCGCAGATTGCCGCCTTGCGCGAGAAGCGCGCGGCGCTGGACAAGGATATCGCCGCTCATCGTGCCACGCTGGATGGGTTGCGTGAGGACCAGGATGTCACCAATTATCTGCGCCTGGCCAGCAAGTTGCGGCGTGGTGAAGCGAGCCTGAGTTCCGAGCAGGAGGCCGGCTGGCGTCGCCTGTCGGCGCTCGTCGCCCCGGCCTTGAAGACGCTCTCACTGCTCTCTGCCGCGGTCAATGAGCGGGTTGCCGAGTCGACGGCAATGGGCTTGGAAATCGACGAAGCCCTGGCCGCTGCCGAGCAGGGCTGCGGCGAGCTGGCGTGCACGGTCGAGCGTGTGGAAGGCGAGACGCGGATCAGCGCCCTGCAGCTCACGTTGGCCGATACGCCGCTGAATGCGCTGCCGCGCAAGGAATTGAAGCTCCGATTACGGGCAACGGATGCGGCGACGAAGAAATTGTTCTCCGGCTCCTCGGGGCACTTCTCCTGGGCTTACCAGTCGCCGCAAGCCCCCCTCTGAAGAGTTGCCGGCTGCCCCAGGCTGCTTGTGAGGCCTTTTTAGCCCTCGGCAAGGCGCTTGCTGATGTGTTCGAGCGCTTCATCGATCTGATCAATAAGGATCAGGCACAGGTCACCCGGCTGCAATTCGGCAAGGGCCGTATCAATCGCCAGAAACTCGCCATGCACTTCCCGGACCTCGGACGTGCGTGTGGCTTTGACCAGCCCCTGCTGCAGCAGGGCCAGTACTTCACCATCGGCACGGCCGCGCTGGCACTGATCCTGATAGAGCACGACGCGATCGAAGGCGCCGCCGAGGATCTCGGTCTGGCCGCGGATGTCTTCATCACGCCGGTCGCCCGCTCCACTGATGACCACCGAGCGGCGACTGTCGGGCGCCGCCGGCAGGTTGTCGATGGCATCGACCAGGGCCTGGATGGCGTCCGGGTTATGACCGTAGTCGGCGACTAGCGTGGCGCCGCGATAGCTGAAGATGTTGAAGCGTCCGGGGGCCGTCTGGGCGTCATTGACGAAGCTGGCCAGAGCGCTTTCGATGCTTGCCCAGGGGACTTTTACAGCCCAGGCCGCGGCGATGGCGGCCATCGCGTTGTCGACCTGGAAACCGATGGCGCCATTTTGTGTGATCGGGATTCTGGACAGCGCCATGCGGTGTTCGGTGCCGCCGCCCGAGGCGACAATGGAATCGCCGTCGCGGTAGACGACGCGCTTTCGTTGTGCGCGGTGCAGGGCCATCAGCGGATGATTGCGGTCAGCAGCGAAGAAGGTGACCTTGCCGGGGCAGGAGTCGGCCATTCGTGAAACCATCGGATCCGCGGCATTGAGCACGGCGACGCCGGTCTCGGGCCGGACGTTCTGAACGATGACCCGCTTGACCACCGCCAGGTCCTCGACGGTGCTGATATAGGAAAGACCGAGGTGGTCGCCAAGTCCGATGTTGGTGACCACCGCGACATCACAACGATCGAAGCCGAGGCCCTCGCGCAGCACGCCGCCGCGTGCCGTTTCGAGTACCGCAGCGTCGACCTGGGGGTGGAAGAGAACGTTTCTGGCGCTTTTCGGACCACTGCAGTCACCAGTGTCGATGCGTCGCCCCTCGACATAGACGCCGTCGGTGGTGGTCATGCCGACGCGTAGCCCCTGTTCGGCGAAAATATGGGCGATCAGGCGGACGGTGGTCGTCTTGCCGTTGGTTCCGGCCACCGCGACCAGCGGGATGCGCGCTTCGTCGCCGTCGGCGAACATGTTGCTGATGATTGCCTCGCCAACCGGTCGCCCCTTGCCGAACGACGGTTGCAGGTGCATGCGCAAACCTGGCGCGGCGTTGAGCTCGACGATGCCGCCACCTTGTGCCTCGAGCGGTCGCAGGACGCTGTCGCAGACAACGTCGACGCCGGCGATATCGAGCCCGATGGTCTGCGCTGCGGCGACTGCCTGGGCGGCGAACTCGGGATGCACGTCGTCGGTGACATCGGTGGCCGTACCGCCGGTCGACAGGTTGGCGTTGTTGCGCAGAACGACGCGCGAGCCTTTCGGCGGCACCGATTCCGGAGTCAGCCCGCCACTGGCCAGGCGCGCCAGGGCCACTTCGTCGAGGCGAATCCGGGTCAGCGAGGTGGCGTGGCCTTCGCCGCGCCGTGGATCGCTGTTCACCCGCTCGACCAGCTCCCGGATGTCGTGCACGCCGTCGCCGACCACCAGCGGCGGATCGCGGCGAGCGGCGGCGATCAACTTGTCGCCGACCACCAGCAGGCGGTAGTCGTGGCCGGGGATGTAGCGCTCGACGAGGACTTCATCGCTGACCTGAAAGGCGATCGCGTAGGCGGCCTCGATCTGCTCCCGACTGAGCAGGTTGACGGCCACTCCCTTGCCCTGGTTGCCATCCTGCGGTTTGACGACCACCGGTCCGTCGATCTCGCAGGCTGCTGCCCAAGCGTCTTCGGGGCTCAGTACCGGCCGTCCGGCAGGGACCGGAACGCCGGCCGCGTGCAGCAGGATCTTGGCCAGTTCCTTGTCCTGAGCGATGGCTTCGGCGACGGCACTGGTGCGATCGGTTTCGGCGGCCTGGATGCGTCGCTGGCGACTGCCCCAGCCGAACTGCACCATGCTGCCCTCGGTCAGCCGCCGATAAGGGATGTTGCGGGCCATCGCCGCATAGACGATGGCTCCGGTGCTCGGACCGAGGCGCACATCCTCGTCGAGTTCGCGCAAACGGTTGAGCGCGTCATCGAGATCGAAAGGCTCCTCGTCGAGCGCTGCCTGACAGAGTTCCTGGGCCAGTTCGAAAGCCAGGCGGCCGACGACCTCTTCGCTGTATTCGACGACCACCTGGTAGGTGCCGGCTTCCAGTGTTCTGGCGGTGCGACTGAAAGTGACCGGGCAGCCCGCCTGCGCCTGCAGGCCGAGGGCTGCGAACTCCAGCGCTTGGGCCATCGACACCGCTTCGTCATGACCCGCGGGATGCAGCATGGCCAGTTCCGGGAAACGCGCGCGCAGCCGATCCTCAAAGCCGGGCAGGTCGTCGATGCTGCGTTCACCGTCAGCGCAACAGACAATCGCCTCGATGGCCGTGTGCCGGCTCCAGAGGTTGGGGCCGCGCAGAGCGCGGATACGCGATACTTCCATGAACAGTTTCCCTTTCTGCTTCGCCGCGGACGACGACCAGGGACGTCCGCATGGCTGCTGTGTTTTCCGGGTTCGACGCGCGCCGATCAGGCGATGGCGCGGCCGCTCTGTGGCGCACTTCCTTACTTCTGATGGTTAGGCAAGCGGATCATCGTTTCAGGCGACGGTAAAGGTTTCCAACCCGGTGCGGATCAATTCCGGCCCAATGCCGAGCGCCCAGGCTGCAGCGGTGGCGGCGAGAACGTTCTCGATTTCAAAGTCAACGCGGCCAGCATCGGTCAGCGGGATATCCTCCAGGTTGACGATGGCCATCTCTTCGTTACCGCTGGCGAGGACTACCTGCCCGTGGCGAGCGAATACCGCGCGCTTGCCCTGCGCCCGGTGTTCGATGAGGGCCGCTTGCTCGGGATTGCTCGCAAAGAATATGACTTCGCCATCGCACAGGGGCGCCATTTCGACGAGCATCGGGTGGCCGGCATTGAGTACCGCGGCGCCGCCGGGCAGCACCAGGTCGACCTGTGTGCGCAGGACGGTGAACACCTGCTCCGGCGTTTCGATGTAGTAGCGGCCGAAATGCGCGGCCGCGTCGACGTTGGTGATCACGCCGATCTGGCAGCGGTCGTAGGCCAGGCCTTCGCCGAGAATGGTGTCGCCGCCGTTTTCCAGGACCGCCGCGTCGACGGCCCGGTTCATCAGGATGCGGTTGGCCGCGTCCCAGTTGGCGCTGTCGCCCTCGGCGATGCAACGTCGATCGAGGAACAGGCCGTCACTGCAGGCCAGCCCGGTGTGCTTGCCGGAGAGCGCCAGGAAACGTGCAATCAAGCTGGCGACGGTAGTCTTGCCGAAACTGCCGCTGACCCCGACCACCGGGATGCGGCCGTCGTCATCGTTGGGGAATAGTTGGTCGACGATGGCGCGACCCACCGGGCGTGGCTCGCCGCTTTCCGGTTTCAAGTGCATCAGCAGTCCAGGGCCGGCGTTGACCTCGACGATCGCTCCGCGCTGCTCGCCGAGCGGTCGGGCGATGTCTTCGCAGACCAGATCCACGCCGGCGATGTCGAGCCCGACGATGCGCGCCGCCAGCGCAGCGGTGGCGGCGGTATCGGGGTGTACGCTGTCGGTGATGTCGTCGGTATGGTTGCCGCTGCGCACGATCAGCACCTCGCGACCAGCGGGCGGGATGGAGTCGCCGCTGAATCCCTGGCGGCTGACTTCGAGTCGGGCCACCGGATTATCGCTCAGCGAGAGGATGTCGAGCGGATACTCCTCCTCGGCGCCGCGGCGGGGGTCGGAATTGATCTGGCTGTCGATCAGCTGGTCGATGGTCGACGCGCCGTCGGCAATGACTTTCGCGGTTTCGCCGCGGGCGGCGGCAACCAACTTGCCGCCGATGACCAGCAGGCGGTGCTCCGAACCACTCACATAGCGTTCGACGATGACTCCGCTGCCCTCCTCGACGGCGGCGGCATAGGCCGATTCGACTTCTGCAGGAGTCATCAGATTGGTGAATACGCCGCGCGCGTGGTTGCCGTCAGAGGGCTTGACGACGACTGGATAACCGATATCCTCGGCCGCTTCCCAGGCATCGTTCGGGCTGTCGACCAGACGCCCTTCGGGAACCGGTACGCCGCACGAAGAGAGCAGGCTCTTGGTGAGATCCTTGTCACGCGAGATGCCCTCGGCAATGGCGCTGGTGCGGTCGGTTTCGGCGGTCCAGATGCGTCGGCTGCGCGAGCCGTAGCCAAGCTGCACGAGATTGCCGGTGGCCAGCAGGCGAATGGCCGGAATGCGCCGGTCTTTGGCGGTCGCCGCGTCGACGATGCAGCTGGTGCTTGGGCCGAGCAGCTTGCGTTCGGCCATGTCGGTTAGCTGGGCGACCGTCGCCGCGACGTCGAAAGCGGTGTCCTGAATGGCCGCCAGGAGGAGTTCGCGGCCGGACAACAGGCAGGCACGGGTCACCTCTTCGTGCCAGGCACGAACGACGACCTTGTACACGCCACGGAGCGAGGTTTCGCGAGCCTTGCCGAAACCTCCAGGCATGCCGGCGAGGTTCTGCAGTTCGAGGGTGACGTGTTCGAGTATGTGCGCCGGCCAGGTGCCTTCCCGCAGGCGGCGCAGGAAGCCGCCGCGCTCACCGTAGCTGCAGCGATGCTCGATCAGCGATGGCAGCAAGGCGGTGAGGCGTTCATAGAAGCCGGGAATGGTGTTTGACGGGAAGTCCTCGAGTTCGCCGATGTCGACGACCGCTTCGATGACCGGGCGGTAGGTCCAGATGTTCGGACCACGCAGGTAGCGGATCTCGAGGAACTTGATGTCCTTGTTTTTCATGTCGTCAGTCCAGGCACGGAGTGGTGGGTGCGCCTTTGCGCAAGAAGAGGGGCTGAGGGGGCGCGGCCAATGTGCATGGAGGTCCGAGCGGGTTTGTCGTGGCTATAACGCGGCAGCTACAATTTGGCTGACTGCGCCAAGCGTTGAACATGGCCATGGCCGCCACCCCGCTCACAGGAAACGGTCCAGAAGCCGCCGGCTATGCGTGTCGAGCGCGTAGCGGTCGCGGATCAGGAAGTGCATGCCGTGGCTGTCGGCGATCAGCAGGGCTGGCGCGTCGAGGCGGCGGATGTCTTCCTCGCCTTTGAGGACGAAACGCGTTGTGTTGCGATCGGTTTCGACCTCCCAGGTGCTCGGCGTGGCATAGCTTGAAACGCTGATCAAGCGCTTGATCTCGGGAATGAATTCACGGCTGGCGAGTTCGCTTTCGAGCAGCTTACGCAGGTCGTCCGGGAGTTCGCTCAGGCGCTCGATCCAGGCCAGCTCGTGGCCGTCCGGGTCGACCAGAGCGATGCCGTCATCGGGAGCGCTGATCGGGAAGGCGCGCACCGGTACCACGTCGACGTGTGTCTCGCCGTCGGCAGTGGTCAGTTCGAGTCGTCCGAAAGGGTTGCGCTGCAGGCGATAGTCGGGTGCGGTGATCATTGGCGTTCTCCGTCGCTGACACGCGCGAGATCAAGGCTGCGCAAGCTGTCTTCCTGGTCGACGTTGCGCGCCTGCGCCTGATAGAGGCGGTAGTAGTGACCCTCGCAGGCCATCAGCTGCTCGTGGCTGCCCTCCTCGACGACGCTGCCGCGGTCGAGAACGACCAGGCGATCGGCATCGCGCAGGGTGGACAGGCGGTGCGCGATGGCAATCGTCGTACGGCCGCGAACCAGGTTGTCGAGGGCTTTCTGGATCTCTTTCTCGGTGGTCGTGTCGACTGATGAAGTGGCTTCGTCGAGAATCAGGATCGGCGGATCGATGAGCAGTGCACGGGCGATCGAGATGCGCTGTCGTTCCCCGCCCGAGAGCGCCTGACCGCGTTCGCCGACCAGCGAGTCATAGCCGTGCGGCAGGCGCAGGATGAATTCGTGGGCGTGCGCGGCGCGGGCTGCGGTGACGATCTCGGCACGCGTGGCCTCGGGTTTTCCATAGGCGATATTGTCAGCAATGGTGCCGAAGAAGAGGAAGGGTTCCTGCAGTACCAGACCGATATGCTTGCGGTACTCGGCTACCGGCAGCGAGCGGATGTCGACCCCATCGATCAGGATGGCGCCTTCGCTGACGTCATAGAAACGGCAGATCAGGTTGACCAGCGTGCTCTTCCCGGAACCGCTATGCCCGACCAGTCCGACCATCTCGCCGGGAGCGATGGCGATGCTGATGTCGCGGGTGACGCTCCGTGTTCCGTAGCGGAAGCCGACGCCGCGCAGTTCGATTCGCCCGCTGACTTTCGGCAGGTGTAGCGGAGTGTTTGGCTCGGGAACGCTGGAGACGTGGTCGAGGATGTCGAAGATGCGCTTGGCGCCGGCGGCCGCCTTCTGGGTCACCGAGACGATGCGGCTCATCGAGTCGAGGCGCAGGTAGAAGCGGCTGATATAGGCCAGAAAGGCGGTCAGCACGCCGACGCTGATATGGTCGCTGGCGATCTGCCAGATGCCGAAGGCCCAGACGATCAGCAGGCCGATCTCGGTGAGCAGGGTGACGGTCGGCGAAAACAGCGACCAGATCTTGTTGACGCGGTCATTGACCTCGAGATTGTGCGCGTTGGCGGCGCGGAAACGGCTGGTTTCGCGTGCTTCCTGGGCGAAAGCCTTGACGACGCGAATACCGGGGATGGTGTCGGCGAGCACGTTGGTCACTTCCGCCCACACCCGGTCGACACGCTCGAAGCCGGTGCGCAGCCGCTCGCGTACGATGTGGATCAGCCAGGCGATGATCGGCAGCGGCAAGAGAGTCACCAGCGCCAGTCTGACGTCGATCGACATCAGGATGACGGTGGTCATCACGATCATCAGTACATCGGTGGCAAAATCCAGTAGGTGCAAGGACAGAAAGACGTTGATGCGATCCGTCTCCGAGCCGATACGGGCCATCAGGTCGCCGGTTCGCTTGCCGCCGAAGTACTCCTGGGAAAGGGTCATCAAATGCTCGTAGGTGGCGGTACGCAGGTCGGCACCGATACGTTCGGAGACCAGCGCCAGGATGTAGGTGCGCGCCCAGCCAAGGATCCAGGCGAACAGTGCGGCGCCGAGCAGGCCGGAGAGATAGAGCGCGACCAGACCGGGATCGATCATTTGGCCGTTCTGGTAGGGGATCAGCACCTTGTCCATCAGCGGCATGGTCAGGTAGGGGGGGACCAGGGTGGCCGCAGTGCTGAGCAGTGAGAGGGTGAAGCCGGCCAGCAGCTGCCCGCGGTAGGGCCTGGCGAAGCGCCCGAGGCGTAACAGGGTCCAGGTCGAAGGCGGTTGGTGAATTTCCTTACTGCACACCGGGCATTGCTCCTGGCCTGCGAGGAGCGGCGTCTCGCAGCTCGCGCATAGTCGCTGCGTCGGCGCTGGCGGCACGGTGCCGGTGAGCGTGAAATCGAGTTGCCGCGCAAAGTGGTCGATCAGCCGCCCGGCCGCGACGTCGACCGCAAGCGTGTAGTGCCAGTGCGCCAGACGCGCGTCGGTCGCGCACAGCTCGAGGGTGCCGACCCCGGCGTGGTCACTGCGCGACAGGCTTAGGCCAGGTTGGTAAGGCCAGCCTTGCGCGTCCGCGTCGCCCGACGACAGCGTGAGCAGGCGCTTGTCGGTGACCAAGATCAGGCTGGCGGCGAAGTGCAGGCTTGCGTCGAGGTCGATTTCCAGCCAGGCCAGCACTGCCTCGTCGGCAGCCAATTGCGCTTGCGCGCGTCCTGACCATCCGGCCGGCAGGGCCGACGGTGTCTGGTCGGCGGTTGCGGCGAAAGCGGCGCCTTGGGAGGGGGGTAGGTAGGTGGCTGAGGTCATTGGTAAGCGCTTTGCAAGCAATACGGCCGGGGGCGTCTGGAGGCGGAAAGTATACTCGTCTTCAGAGTGCTGCCGAGGCTTGCTGGCGGGGCGGCGAAAGCAAGCAATCAGATGGTCAGGCGATCGCCCTGGTTGCGGCGTGCGATTTGCAGGCGGGCAATGGTCGGCAGCAGATTGAGTCCGGTCGCTGCCTGGCACTGATGAGCACGGCTAATCAACTCGTCGAAACTGCTGTCGACCGGGTCGCCGGCGGCGGCAAAGGCGATCACGTTGCCGCTGTCACACGAAGGAAAGATCAGCGCGCGTCCGTCGAAAGCGTCGGCGATGCGCTGGCTGCTGGCCTCGAAGCCGCGTTCGCGACCGAGCAGGTTGACGGCCAGCAGCCCGCTATTGCTCAGGCGCGAACGGCAGGCCTGGTAGAAGGGGAGCGTGTCGAGGACGCCGGCGCGAGCCTTCTTGTCGAAGCCATCGACCAGGATATAGTCATAGCGGCAGTCGCCGGCGAGCATGTGCGCTGCACCGTCACCAATGAGCACCCGCAAACGCTGTGGGTCGTCGGGGAGCTTGAAGTGCAGCCGGGCAACGATTTCGACCTGCGGATCGATCTCGATGGCGGTTATTCTCGTGTTTGGCAGCCGATGGTAGATGAATTTGGCCAGTGATCCGGCGCCCAGCCCGATCAGCAAGGCTTGGCCCGGCCATGGCGGCTCGCGGAGCAAAAGCCCGGCCATCATCTCGCGGGTGTAGGGAAGTTCGAGCGCGTTGGGACGCTGGATGCGCATCGCGCCCTGTACCCAGTCCGACGAGAAGTGCAGATAGCGAACGCCGGCCTTCTCGCTGACGTCGATCAAGTTCCCCGCCCTTCGGTCTTGCGGCGCATGTCCCTGGCTGGGCTGTTGCCCGGCAAGCGCCCGTAACAGCCGGCGTACGCGCTCGGCCAAAGCACCGCTACTCGGGAACAAGGGCTGAAGTTGCGCGGTGGACGAGCGTGGGTGCCTGATGTTTGGTCGGAAGGCATGGGCCTGTTCTTCTTGTCTTCTCGCCCTGCGGGAGCGCCTGGCCAGTCAGGATCATTTTCTTGCGTGGACCTCCCGGTTCGCGTCGGCATCGTTTGGCCGTCGCGTCTGCTCGCCGCTTCGCGCCGCTTGACGGCCTGAGATCTCGTCAATGCGGCGATCGTCAATTGACCGGTAGCGCCCGAAATCGGTATACTAACAAAGTTTTTTTGGCCTTGGCGCGGCCGTGCGACGGGTTGACGAAGAGGTTATATGGAATATCTTTTTTCTGTGGTTCTGACAGTGCACATCCTGGCGGCGGTGAGCGTGATCGGCCTCGTCCTGGTGCAGCACGGCAAAGGTGCTGACATGGGCGCTGCGTTTGGCAGTGGCTCTTCGGGCAGTCTTTTTGGCGCGACGGGTTCCGCCAATTTCCTCAGTCGTGCCACCGCGGTGCTGGCCACGCTCTTCTTTGTGACCAGCCTGTCGCTGGCGTATTTGGCGTCGAGTGCGCCAAAAACGACTGGCAGTGTGATGGAGGATGCGGTAAGATCTGCGCCTGTTCCAGCGCTGCCGTCAGGTGGTGTTGAGCAGGGTCAGATCCCTGCAAATCCTGATTCGAAGGCGAAGGATATTCCCCGGTAATTTGGGTTGAATGCGGCGGCGCGAGAGGCTGTATTGTTGTATTCCTCGATTTTCTCGCCTGCCGCCTGTAGTAATGCCGACGTGGTGAAATTGGTATACACGCTATCTTGAGGGGGTAGTGACTTCGGTCGT
>JEMX01000119.1:358-5937 GCA_000585055.1 Candidatus Accumulibacter appositus | reverse complement strand
AGGTGAGTAGCGGCGGGAATCCCGGTCACCCGGTACGTCCCGCCGCCCTCGCAGAACCGGACTTGGAGCGTTACCCCATCCGGCTCCCAGCTCAAGTCATCCACAGTGGTTTGGGGTAGAGATTGTGCTGGATGCGTAGAGACGGCATCCAGCCTGATAGGATTTTACCGAACCGGTCCCACGCTACACTTCGCCTTTGACTGCGTTGGTTCAGCCGTTTAAACAGCAAGCGGCTAATCCGGTAGGCATAGGTGCGGATACTGCGAGCATTGCCACTGACTGCATAGTACGCAAGATGCCCCCGCAGGTGTCGCTTGGCATAGTCCATCATGGCGCGACCACCTTTGACACGTAACGCCGATAGGCGGTCGCTGACTTCCGTCAATTTCTTGGCAATTCGCGTGCGCTGACTCCGGCGCCCGAGTACAAAACGCCCGCGGCGGCTTTTGCCCACGTAGTGCGTAAAGCCCAGAAAATCGAAGGTCGAGGGGCGTTTGCTGCCGTCCTTCTGGCAGTCACTCGCTGCCCTACTGCCAAAGCGTAGCAAGCAGGTCTTGCTGGGCTCGACTTCAAGCCCGAATACTGCCAGTCGCTCGGTCAGCTCGTCCATGAACCGCCGCGCATCCTCTTCGTGGGTGAAACAGGCCACAAAGTCATCTGCGTAGCGAACCAGGTAGCCCTGTCCTTTGCAGGTACGGACATAACGTTTCTCAAACCACAAATCGAGCACGTAGTGCAGGTAAATGTTGGCCAGCACGGGTGAGACGAGTCCGCCTTGCGGCGTCCCGGCTTCGCTGGCCGTGAATACCCCTGCTTCCATCACACCCGCTTTGAGTAGCCGCCGAATAATCCGCAGTAACACCGGGTCACCGACCCGGTGCTCTAGAAAGCGTAGAAGCCAGTCGTGCTCGACGTGATCAAAAAATCCTTTGATGTCGGCCTCAACCAACCACTGCGTTCCCTTATTCGTGGTGATCTCACCCAGTTTCGCGAGCGCTTGATGCGCGTTGCGTTGTGGACGGAACCCATACGAACAGTCGCGAAATTCCGGCTCCCAGATCGCTTGGAGTATCCCGGACAGGCGATGCTGAACGATCCGGTCTTCAAAACAGGGGATACCCAGAGGCCTTTGCCGTCCGTTGCTCTTGGGGATGTAGACACGCCGGACCGGTTGCGGTCGGTAGCTCAGGCTGCGCAGTTCGCCTGAAAGCGCGGTAATCCGCCCTTCCAAGTCCTGTGCGTAGTCCGATTTACTCACCTTGTCGATGCCGGCGGCCTTATTGCCCGGTTGAACTTCAAAACTGTGCGTCAGCCCTTCGGGGTTGCTGAGCAGTCCCATCAGCGCGTTGTACAGCGCTTGTGGGGCCTCTTTTGCCCACTGTGTGAAACAAACAAGTTGTGTGTTCATGCGCAGAGTCCGCTCGGTGTCGGGGCATGTGTCCCCTGTTCGTTGTCTTAAACTGGCGCCCCTTCGCTCCCGCAGCATTACCCGCGTTCGTCGCTACTATGGGCACCTCCGACTTCCCACCACCCCCGCTTCCCTCCTCGCTTTTCAGGCTTGTCGGGAAGTGCGCATATTCCGCGCCGACGATGGGATCTCCTGGGTTACTGCCAATTCTCGTGGTCAGGCTCGCTGCGGTCGTCGATCCCGGGTGGGCACAACTCACTTGCCATAGTGTGGGTTGCGCTGTTGCCTGCTGGCGTCTTGAAACCATCGGCCCATTCCAAAGCGGTCATTTCGGGACTCATAACCTTCACGGTCGGCACTATCCGTTACCATTGCTCCTCGCCTGCTTTCGTACCTACGCATCAAGCGTACTGTTACCACTACGCCTGCAAGGCTCGATACCCGGCCCGTGGCTAGCGGCTACCGGGGCGGGCTCTCCTCCCGCTAGAATTTACAACATTGCCCAGCCACAACCAAGACCTGACCCCATTGGTGTGTGGGACGATTTATGCCGGGAATTGCTGACTTCTCATCATGACTTCTAAAGCCAATTAATCCAATTAAACCTGATAACATCAACCAAAATGAGGACGGCGACGGTACGAGTGCGGACTGTACGGTAATTGTCACGCCCGTGGCAGGCAATCCGGTCACTGGATCGGTCGCGCTATAAATGAAGTTGCCGGTGTGGCTGAAATCAGCCTCCCCAAACGACATAGGACCGCTGACCGAGCCACTCGCTACCCTGTAGATGCCGTGAAAATTGAGTTCCAGCGTTAGTTCTTCAGTCGGTTCCAGAAGGACTGTTGGCGACATCCGAAGAGAACGAAGCTCGATCCCTTGGTACAACAGGTCGCCGACCAATGGCATTGACTTCGAGTACGGTGTCGTCGCGCCCGACCAGTCGCCGCTGACCGTCACAGTCGGTGTTGTGTCTTCAGTGCCTTCAGCATACACCGAGGCGGCACCGGACCAAGCGCCGCTAAAACGGAACAGCGTGCCGTCGGCGGCGGAACACGCCTCCTTATAGCTACAGTAACCAAAATACGTCGTATCTTCCTGAGCACTCGCCGTGAGCGCGTTGAAAAACCCGCCTGCGAGCAATGTGCCGTGCGTAGGTTGGATAAGATTGAAGTACGTAGCGGACGAGCCGTTGTTTCGTATCGAAACAACATTGTGAATACGAGCTTCACTGCGGGCGTAGGTGCTGTCATCGACGGGAATTAAATAAAATCCGGTGACCGTGGCGTAAGCCCGTAGCGCCGAATCAGCTCCCTCTGCGCCCTGTTGATAGCTGATCCATGTTGTGGCGTGTTCCACACCGACATGGAAAGGTGGTAAGACGGGCACCATATCTACGGTGGCGCTTGCGTATCTATCGAGAGAATCCCACGCCGCCAGTGAGCTCACGTTCTGAACGTGGGATATCGTCGGCAGGTCGCCCTCGATCAGACTGGAATATGCTACCTCCGAGGATACGTATATGTTCAGCACGTCAGCTGCCGCCAAGTGCGGCACCAACAATGCGCTGAGTAAAACCGAATGCCAAATTGGAATCAAGGAAAAATTCACAAGTTGTGGAAAAATATAAAATGGGAGATGGGAAGCGTAGTGTGCTTTTTGGAGCACTTTATTGGTATATTGCGCCGTTTTGGATATTCTTTCACAGCCTCTCAGTTGAATTGCCCGCGCGTCAAGTGCCGTTAAGGCGGTAGAATAGAGCTGGGCGGGGGTTTGGTTAGTCTCGGCAACCCCATGATTCGTCAAGAATTGCATACTGGTCTCCTCGCAAATGGATAGGAAGTTCGGCCTTGATCATCGTTCCGGCCAAGGCCAAGTGCTGCGCTTGGTGATAGGAGTGGCAGGACCCTCGAAATCTCGTACCCTTGGAAGTGCAAACTCACCGAGGAGAAGGAAGATGCTCGAACATCCTGCCAGGATTGACTATAGCTCAGACACGAAGGCGTTGCCACTGCGCACTGTACGGTCCAGCCCTGACGCATGACCCAGCCGAATCGGGCCCGTTTGCCGGTAGCGCCCGCTTTCGCCGCCGAGGCGGTCAGATTGCGGTTGGCTGGCGGCAAAGGACGGGGGGGATGGAGTCAGTCAGGAGGATGTCGAAAGGCTTTTTGGACTCCGGTACGATCGCCAGGCGAGCCTTTCCCGACGCGGAGAACGCCGGGCTTGAGAAGAGGTCTTGGGCGGGCGCGGGCAAGGTTATTCGAGTTGCAGCAAGAACGGCTCGGCGAGGAGCACACGCATCCGCGCAGGATCGAGCCAGGGGGCGGCGCAGGAGCTTCGGATAAAGCCAATAGCGCCGCGCACACCGAGTTCTTGATACAGCTTGCGTAACTGCCGAGTGAACCGTGCCAGGGTATTGAACCCATGCGCCAGGCGCATGAGGAGGTGATAGCCCCTCATGGCATTCCAGTCCAGGGCAAAGGCATGCTCATAGTGGTAGCCTTGGCATTTCTCGACGAGGAAGCCCGCTTCGATGCCCCAGCGATGGCGGGCGCCGAGGTTGCAGCGCTCATGGACATTGTCCTGGCTGAGCGGCTGGCTGGAGAGCCAGGCGTGGCGCCCCGTTTGGGTCACGGTCGTCGCCTGTTGATCGATCCACTCCCAGCTTTCCTCACAGACCACCACGTGCAGTTTGAGACGCTGACGCCCGTTCGAACCGAAGGCATAGTCGATGTCGTTGACCCAAGTGAAGTGTGGTCGGCGTCGTCCCCAGCAGCGCTGCAAGGCTTGCGGCTTCAGGGCATGGAGCGCGTGAAACTCCTGCCAAACGGTGGACAGATCCTTGTCCTTGAGCACGATCATGAACTGCCAGTGGTAGTCACGGCAGCACTGCATCACCGGCCCGTTGGCGTAGAGTCCGTCGAGCAGGAGCAGGATCGGCAGGCGGGGGAACCAGGTCTTGAGCCGGTCGCTCAAGCGCACAAAGCCGCGCAGTTCGCAATCCTGCTTTTGCGCTTCGGTATTGCCCAGGGCGTGTTCGAGGAACTCGCTGAGCAGCGGGATCACCAGGCCGCTGTGGAAGACGAGACTGGCCTCGAGGACGTAGACGAAATACTGAGTGTGACGGGTTTCGTCCTTGCCGACGGTGCGCTGCAGGAGTTCCTCCGCCCAGAGGGTGTCGCCAGCGAGCTTCTGCGAGCCGTCGATGGCGATCGGATAGCAGTGGTGGATCAGATAACGGCGAAAGCTCTTGCCGCGGATCAGCCGCTTGACCAGATCGACGTGGGCTTGTTCGAGGTAGTCGAGGTCAATGTCGCGCAGCAGCCGAAACAGGGTGTCGGCGTGTGGCAGAGTCTCGATCTCCGGGAACAGCAGATGCAGGGTGGCCATGAACTGCGGGTGGCTTATTTCGCGGTTGGTCTCGCGCCGGGAGGCGAACTGAAAGACGAACATCAGCAAGCCGTAAAGCAGCAGCGATGTCAGCTTGTGCCGGCGCTTCCTGGGGTCTCTCGGGTCGGGAATCTGTTCCAGTTGGGCGAGCAAGGTGGGCAGCTCTTTGCGCAGGACGCGTACCTGTTTGCTCACAGCGTCCTCGCGAGCCTCTTTTTCCTCTTCGACGGTCGCCAAAGCCGAGCAGCTGTTGGGCAAGGGAGTGGGGGAGTGGGGAACTTGTCCACTCGCGCGCAGTTTCGCGTTCAGCGCCTTTTCCTGCTGTTTCTTCTCTGAGCGCAGCTTCTTGATGGCGACGCGTGTCGGGCGACGGCAGGGTTTGCTCATGACTTGATGCTTCCCGGCGCGGCGCACAGCGAGGCGCAACAATCCGAGGTCAGCGGTTTGACCCACACCTGGCGGGGCGTGCTGTGATACGACTGGCCGGGGCGGGCCAGCCCGCGCCCGCTGGTCTCCCCAAGCAACTGCCAACCGGCAGCACGGTAACAGGTGCCGGCATAGGGACGCGGATCGACGAAGGTCTCCAGCAACAGGGGCTCGAAGCCCCAGTGATCGAGCCAGTCCGCGNNGATCGAGCCAGTCCGCGCGTGCGCGGCGCGCGAGTTGCCCGAGCACATGGCTGGCCAGATGCGGTACCCGGACGTGCGGAAAGATCAGGAAGCGGCTGTGGTTCACCACCCGCGCCACATTCTCGCGGCGGGCCTGCGCCGTCCAGCCGATC
>JEMX01000119.1:0-154 GCA_000585055.1 Candidatus Accumulibacter appositus | reverse complement strand
GCAGACCGGTGCGAGTGCCGACAGGGCGCAGTGCACGGGAAGCTCCCCGGTGACCGTATCTACGGGTGCCGCGGGCGGCGCGCAACGGCGTGGTGACGACGGCCTCATCGCCGGCCGTGTCAGCAGCCCGGCCGCCTGCAAACGCTCCAGAAAC
>JEMX01000118.1:1163-1397 GCA_000585055.1 Candidatus Accumulibacter appositus | reverse complement strand
ATCCCCTCCCGGTAGCCATTGACCACAGGCCAGCTATCGAGTCATGCTGGCGTGACCGTCCTTGCCCGCCCGGCTGCTCATGGCATCGCCAGAAACGCAGGCTACCGGCGCTGTTCGCCTGCCGCATCGGGGTTTGACGCTTCGGGATCGCGTGTTGTGAAGCGTCCTACAAGGGCCGCGCGACATGCACCGTATCCGGCTCGTCCCAGTCACGATGCGGGGTGAAACCCAACT
>JEMX01000118.1:0-992 GCA_000585055.1 Candidatus Accumulibacter appositus | reverse complement strand
TCGCAACTCGCGCCATTCGGATCGACGATGTAGCGGGCCACGCCGATTTCCGTCTCCTTCCCTTCCTGCGGCAGCGTTGCCACGAAAGCCATGTGCTTGTCGTAATCGACATCGGTCAGGTAACGCAGCTTGGTCGTCGGCAGTTCGTTTAATGTCACCATGAAGCGCGAGTAGCGCGACTCGGGCGACAGATGGCGCACGAAGTCGGCCTCGATCGACGCGTCGTCCGCGTTGATCGGGCGAATCGTCACTTCGCTGCCGTCGAACAGGTAGCGTTTACGAACCAACTCGGCGGGATATCTGGCCATCGCCATCGTCAGCCGGGCGAATGCGGTGCGGGTCTGGCGCCGAGGTAGGCCACGATCGCGTTCAAGGTTTGCACCTTGCCGTAGTCGGACTCCGGGATATCGACGCGAAACTTTTCGCGCAATGCGAGGATGACGTTGAGCCAGTCCATGGAATCGAGATCGATCTGGTTGCGCAGGGGTTTGTCCGCCTCGATGCGCTCGGCATCAAGCTCGGGGGCGATGGTGCGCACGACGGAGAGTACGGCGGCGCGAAGTTCCTGGTCATTCATGGTGCCTACGCTCCAGTAAACACTGCTCGGCGACCGGCCGCACGGTACAGCATCGGAAATCCTGAGCGGCGCTCAGAGACTGAGTCGCGCCCAAAATGCAGTTTGTTACCGCTGCCCGTCGTAGCGGTCCTCGAAAATGGCGTTGGCGATTTTGCTCGCCTTGCTAGTCATCGTTACGGCAGACAGCCCATCGACGCCTGGTGGCACGGAGCCTTCGGTGGCATGCTTCAGCCATACTACACAAGCATTCCCCCTGCGCAAACTGTCGCGCGTCTAAACTGACGCTGTAGCCATCATCGACGGAGCCGTTCGCCAAGGTGCACCCAGAATTCATCCGCAAGTCGCCACAGGAATGGCGTGTGCCGCCGCATCTCGCGGATTGGCAACGCGAGCACGCGTGTTTCTCGTGGCCGGC
>JEMX01000117.1:9926-10101 GCA_000585055.1 Candidatus Accumulibacter appositus | reverse complement strand
TGCCCTCTGCACGCCCGCTCTCGCCCGCGAGGCGTCGGGGAGCAGGGGTTAAAAGCCCTCCCTGCTCCCTCTCCGTGAGGCTCTGGCCGCTGCTGCCGCGTCAAGGGTTCGCCCCGTCTGGCCCGAGTCCTCGCCCGTGCCGGGCTGCGGGCCGCACCAGCCAGCCGTGGCCGCG
>JEMX01000117.1:1501-9913 GCA_000585055.1 Candidatus Accumulibacter appositus | reverse complement strand
CAGCCGTGGCCGCGTTGGGGTCGCCTCAGAAAACGGAAAATAAAGCACGCTAGGCCCTTACTTACCCAGATGTTTGACTGTTCGTGGCACTTTCACCATGGCAATTGCAATTGCCCAACCCTTGCAAAATGCCGCACGCCTCTACAGATCGAGAGCCAGAACACTTCTCGCGCAAATCAACCAAGTGCCGTTTTAACTGCAACAGCGCGGACACACGCATTTCCACCTGTTGAATATGGGCCTCCAGCAGCGTGTTGACCTCCCCACAGTCCTGCATCGGGTTGTCTCGCAGACCCAGCAATGCGCGAATCTCGCTCAACGTCATGTCCAGAGAACGGCAATGGCGGATGAATTGCAAACGCTCGATGTGAGCATCACCGTACAGCCGGAAGTTGCCACCGCTACGTGCCGGCTTTGGCAGAAGCCCTTCCTTCTCGTAGTAGCGGATGGTCACGACCTCGCACCCAGAGCGCTTGGCGAGGTCGCCAATTCTGATTTCCATGCCTCAATCTCCATTTATTACTTGACTCTATAGTTACTATAGAGTTTTTAATGGAGCTTGCATAGACGATTTGAAGGAGTTATCCATGAGCGAATGCGCTTCAAAGGGGTGTGGCTGCACGACTGAGCCGATCATCCAACCCACGGCACCGGCCCCGCTGGCAACCGGATCGGCTCAAGCGGTGTACCGCATCGAGAACATGGATTGCCCCACGGAAGAGGCGCTGATCCGAGGCAAGCTGGCTGGGCTGGCGGGTGTGGTTGGTCTTGAGTTCAACCTGATGCAGCGTACCTTGGCCGTGCGGCACGAATTGCCTTCGCTGTCTCCCGTTGAGCAGGCACTGAAGGCCATCGGCATGCAAGCTGTGCGCATGGATCAGGCGTCGGCCGGGCAGACGACCAAGCTGTCCATTGCCAAGATGGATTGCCCGACCGAAGAGGCGTTGATCCGCAACAAGCTCGGCACCGTGGCCGGTGTTGCTGATCTCGATTTCAACCTGATGCAGCGCACGCTGTCGGTACGCCATGCTGACGGGGTTCTGCCGGATGTGCTTGTGGCACTACAAGCACTCGGATTCGAGGCGCAGGTCGAGGACAAGGCCGTGGCCGCGTCGCCATCCGCGTCCCCTGTGACAACGCCGACCAACTGGTGGCCGCTCGGCATTTCCCTCATCGCTGCATCGGCGGCCGAAGCGGTCTACTGGTTCCACGACGGCAATCATTGGTCAGTCGTCATTCTGGCGCTTGTCGCGGTCTTGACGGGGGGGCTGTCCACCTACAAGAAGGGCTGGATCGCGCTCAAGAACCGTAACCTCAACATGAACGCCCTGATGTCGATTGCCGTCACGGGTGCTATGTTCATCGGCCACTGGCCCGAAGCTGCGATGGTAATGGTGCTCTTCGCGCTGGCCGAGGTGATCGAGGCCAAGTCATTGGATCGCGCCCGTAACGCCATCCGTGGACTGCTCGACCTGACCCCGGAGCAGGCCACGGTGCAGCAGCCTGACGGCACATGGCGCGAGGTGAGCGCCAAGCAAATCGCCGTCGGCAGCCGCGTCCGGGTCAAACCGGGCGAGCGCATCGCGCTCGATGGTGAGGTGCTAGAGGGCCGCTCTACGGTCAACCAAGCCCCGATCACGGGCGAAAGCCTCCCGGTCGAGAAATCTCCCGGTGATCCGGTGTTCGCTGGGACGATCAACGAATCCGGCTCGTTCGAATACCGCGTCACTGCCGTGGCCAGCAGTTCCACTTTGGCCCGCATCATTCACGCGGTAGAGGCTGCGCAAGGTAGCCGTGCACCGACCCAGCGTTTTGTCGATCAGTTCGCCCGCTGGTACACGCCTCTCGTGTTCGCCCTGGCCATCGCCGTTGCACTGCTGCCCCCGCTTCTCATGGGCGCGGCATGGATGGACTGGATTTACCGTGCATTGGTTCTGCTGGTGGTCGCCTGCCCGTGCGCACTGGTGATCTCTACACCGGTCAGCATCGTCAGCGGCCTGGCCGCCGCCGCTCGCCACGGCATTCTCATCAAAGGTGGCGTCTATCTGGAAGAAGGCCGCAAGCTGCGCTGGCTGGCTCTGGACAAGACCGGCACGATCACGCACGGCAAGCCCGCACAGACCGACTTTGTCACATGGGGCAATGCACTCGCCTCGGACAGCCGCAGCATCGCTGCCAGTCTGGCGGCCCGCTCAGACCATCCTGTATCCAAGGCGGTGGCACAGGCCGCGCAGACGGACGGGGTTGCCTTGCTCGACGTGGCCGAATTCAACGCGCTGCCCGGTCGGGGTGTGCAAGGCCAAATCAACGGTGCGACCTACCATCTGGGCAACCACCGGATGCTCGAAGAGCTGGGGCAGTGCACACCAGAGCTGGAGCAGCGCATCGCTGCGCTGGAAACCGCTGGCAAGACCGTCGTGATGTTGGTAGGCGCAAAAGGGGTACATGCCTTATTCGCCGTAGCGGACACCATCAAGGACAGCAGCAGGACCGCCATCGCCGAGCTGCACGCACTGGGCATCAACACCATGATGCTGACCGGCGACAACCCCCATACGGCACAGGCCATTGCCGCACAAGCCGGAATCGACCGTGCGCAAGGCAACCTACTCCCAGATGACAAATTGCGCGAAGTGGAGCAACTGGCCCGAAGCGGCAAGGTTGGCATGGTCGGTGATGGCATCAACGATGCACCGGCCTTGGCGCGTGCGGATATCGGCTTTGCCATGGGAGCCGCTGGCACCGACACCGCCATCGAAACGGCTGATGTGGCGCTGATGGACGATGACCTGCGCAAAATTCCGACCTTCGTGCGCCTGTCGCGTGCGACGGCGCAGGTGCTGATGCAAAACATTGTGCTGGCCCTTGGCATCAAGGCAGTCTTTCTGGTGCTCACCTTCACGGGTCACGCGACCATGTGGATGGCTGTGTTTGCTGACATGGGGGCCAGCTTGCTCGTCGTTGGCAATGGCTTGAGGCTGTTGCGCCGATGAGCTGGAAATTCTTTCTCTATGACTGGGGTGGTCTGAACATCGCGATGTTTCAAGCCATCAACACGGGTACGCCTGCCGCGCTGGGGCCGCTGGCGTGGTTCTTCAGCCTCGTGGGAAGTTACTGGACAGCGCCGCTGATGCTGCTGGGTCTGTGGTGGTGGTCGAAGTCGGCCACCAACCCGACGCATGGCAGGGCCGTTCGGCATCGCCTTATTGGTTTTATCGCGGCCTTCTTGCTGGCGTTACTGGCCGCCACCATCTTGAAGCTATGGCTCGACTTTCCACGCCCGCCTGCCGTTTTTGGCGACATGGTGCGCGTTATCGGGGGCATCGAACGACACTACAGCCTGCCCAGCGGGCATGCCACCTATGCCGCGCTGGTGGTCGGCGCGCTCTGGCCTTTGATAGGCCGTCGTGGCCGCATCGGCTTGGTGTTGTACGCCGCATTGGTCGGTTGGTCACGCATCGCAGCCGGAATGCACTTTCCTGCCGATGTGCTGGCGGGGTGGGTACTTGGATTGAGTTGCACGGCGCTCGCCGGGTGGCTGATGCCGCTGGCCGTCCCTGTGTGGCAATCGGCTCGCCGCACATCGACTTGGGTCTGGTTCGCAGTGGCCGCCAGTGCTGTCATGACCGATCAGCTCGCAAAGTTCGCCATCACCCGCACGTTTGCCTCCGGTGAACAGGTCGAAGTCACGCCCTTCTTCAACTTCGTCCATGTCCTGAATCCCGGCGCGGCATTCAGCTTTCTGGCGAACGCTGGCGGCTGGCAACGTTACTTTTTCATCACGCTGGGCCTGGTCGTTTCTGCTTGGCTGGGACGCATGCTGTGCCAGCAATTGCCCCGTCTCGAAGCGATGGGATACAGCCTGATCCTCGGCGGTGCGCTGGGCAATGTCGCGGATCGTGTGCTGCGTGGACAGGTTGTTGATTTCCTTGACTTCCATTGGCGACTTGCGCACTGGCCCGCCTTCAACCTCGCTGATGTGGCGATAACTATCGGAGCGCTCTGCCTGTTCTTGACGGTTGTACCGAAAAGCAGTAAAGGCACAGAGGCCGAGGTGTCCGGTTAAGCTATACCCCAACAGCACGTCAGGGAGATGCGATTAAGCGCGTCAGAATAGGGTTAGATTCTACATTGATTGACACATGCTGCCAAGAGTAATAGATTTCATCCTGACACATCGCACTTATTGGAGGCAGCTTGGCAGGTCAGCGCATTGGCTACGTTCGGGTCAGCAGCTTTGACCAGAACCCGGAACGGCAACTGGAAGCCGTCCAGGTGGATCGCGTATTCACTGATAAGGCGTCGGGCAAGGACACCCATCGACCGCAACTCGACACGTTGTTGTCATTCGTACGCGACGGAGACACGGTGGTGGTGCACAGCATGGATCGCTTGGCCCGCAACCTGGACGACTTACGCAGCTTGGTACAAAAGCTGACCAAGCGCGGCGTGCGCATCGAATTCGTCAAGGAGGGCTTGACCTTCACCGGCGAAGACTCGCCGATGGCCAACCTGATGCTGTCGGTGATGGGCGCTTTCGCTGAGTTCGAGCGTGCCCTGATCCGCGAGCGGCAGCGCGAAGGCATTGCGCTGGCTAAACAACGCGGAGCCTATCGGGGCCGCAAGAAGTCGCTGAATAGCGAGCAGATTGCCGAACTGAAACGGCGGGTCGCGGCAGGCGAACAAAAGGCACTGGTCGCCCGCGACTTCGGCATCAGCCGTGAAACCTTGTACCAGTACCTGAAAGAAGCCTGACGATGCCGCGCCGTTCCATCTTGTCCGCCGCCGAGCGCGAAAGCCTGTTGGCGTTGCCGGACACCAAGGATGAGTTGATCCGTCACTACACGTTCAGCGAAAGCGACTTGTCCATCATCCGGCAGCGGCGCGGACCTGCAAACCGGCTGGGCTTCGCAGTGCAGCTCTGCTACCTGCGCTTTCCCGGCGTCATTCTTGGCGCTGATGAGCCGCCGTTTCAGCCCTTGCTGAAACTGGTCGCCGACCAGCTCAAGGTCGGCGTCGAAAGCTGGGACGAATACGGCCATCGGGAACAGACCCGGCGCGAGCACTTGGTCGAGCTGCAAACAGTGTTCGACTTCCAGCCCTTCACCATGAGCCACTACCGGCAGGCCGTCCAGTTGCTGACCGAGCTGGCCATGCAGACCGACAAGGGCATCGTGCTGGCCAGCGCCTTGATTGAACACCTGCGGCGGCAATCAATCATTCTGCCTGCCCTCAACGCTGTCGAACGGGCGAGCGCAGAGGCGATCACCCGCGCCAACCGACGCATCTATGATGCCTTGGCCGAACCGCTGTCGGACGCGCATCGCCGTCGCCTCGACGACCTGCTCAAGCGCCGCGATAATGGCAAGACGACCTGGCTGGCCTGGCTGCGCCAGTCACCGGCCAAGCCGAACTCGCGGCACATGCTCGAACACATCGAGCGACTCAAGGCATGGCAGGCGCTCGACCTGCCTTCCGGCATCGAGCGGCTGGTGCACCAGAACCGGCTGCTCAAGATTGCCCGCGAGGGTGGCCAGATGACGCCCGCCGACCTGGCCAAGTTCGAGCCGCAGCGCCGTTACGCCACTTTGGTGGCGCTCGCCATCGAGGGAATGGCCACCGTCACCGACGAAATCATCGACCTGCACGACCGCATCCTGGGCAAGCTGTTCAACGCCGCCAAGAACAAGCATCAGCAGCAGTTCCAGGCTTCCGGCAAGGCGATCAACGCCAAGGTGCGGCTGTTCGGCCGCATCGGCCAGGCGCTGATCGAGGCCAAGCAAAGCGGCCGCGATCCGTTCGCCGCCATCGAGGCCGTCATGTCCTGGGACGCCTTCGCTGAGAGCGTCACCGAAGCGCAGAAGCTCGCGCAGCCCGAGGACTTCGATTTTCTGCACCGCATCGGCGAGAGCTACGCCACGCTGCGCCGCTACGCACCGGAATTCCTCGCCGTGCTCAAGCTGCGGGCCGCGCCCGCTGCCAAGGACGTGCTCGATGCCATCGAGGTGCTGCGCGGCATGAACAGCGGCAACGCCCGCAAGGTGCCTGCGGATGCGCCGACCGATTTCATCAAGCCGCGCTGGCAGAAGCTGGTCATGACCGACACCGACATCGACCGGCGCTACTACGAACTGTGCGCGCTGTCGGAGATGAAGAACGCGCTGCGCTCCGGCGACATCTGGGTGCAGGGGTCGCGTCAATTCAAGGACTTCGAGGACTATCTGGTGCCGCCCGCGAAATTCGCCAGCCTCAAGCAGGCCAGCGAATTGCCGCTGGCCGTGGCCACCGACTGCGACCAGTACCTGCACGACCGGCTGACGCTGCTGGAAACGCAGCTCGCCACCGTCAACCGCATGGCGCTGGCCAACGAGCTGCCGGACGCCATCATCACGGAGTCGGGCCTGAAGATCACGCCGCTCGATGCGGCGGTGCCCGATACCGCGCAGTCTCTGATCGACCAGACGGCGATGGTCCTGCCGCACGTCAAGATCACCGAACTGCTGCTGGAGGTGGATGAATGGACGGGCTTCACCCGTCACTTCGCGCACCTGAAGTCGGGCGACCTGGCCAAGGACAAGAACCTGCTGCTGACCACGATCCTGGCCGACGCGATCAACCTGGGCCTGACCAAGATGGCCGAGTCCTGCCCCGGCACGACCTACGCCAAGTTGGCTTGGCTGCAAGCCTGGCACATCCGCGATGAAACCTACTCGACGGCACTGGCCGAGCTGGTCAACGCGCAGTTCCGACATCCCTTCGCCGAGCACTGGGGCGACGGCACCACATCATCGTCGGACGGCCAGAACTTCCGCACCGGCAGCAAGGCCGAGAGCACAGGCCACATCAACCCGAAATACGGCAGCAGCCCAGGACGGACGTTCTACACCCACATCTCCGACCAGTACGCGCCGTTCAACACCAAGGTCGTGAACGTCGGCGTGCGCGACTCGACCTATGTCCTCGATGGCCTGCTGTACCACGAATCCGACCTGCGGATTGAGGAACACTACACCGACACGGCGGGCTTCACGGATCACGTCTTCGCCCTGATGCACCTCTTGGGCTTCCGCTTCGCGCCGCGCATCCGCGACCTTGGCGACACCAAGCTCTACATCCCGAAGGGTGATGCCGCCTATGACGCACTCAAACCCATGATTGGTGGCACGCTCAACATCAAGCACATCCGCGCCCATTGGGATGAGATTCTGCGGCTGGCCACGTCAATCAAGCAGGGCACGGTGACGGCCTCGCTGATGCTCAGGAAGCTCGGCAGCTATCCGCGCCAGAACGGCCTGGCTGTCGCCCTGCGCGAGCTGGGCCGCATTGAGCGCACGCTGTTTATTCTGGACTGGCTGCAAAGCGTCGAGCTGCGCCGCCGTGTACATGCGGGGCTGAACAAAGGCGAGGCCCGCAATGCGCTGGCCCGCGCCGTGTTCTTCAACCGCCTGGGCGAAATCCGCGACCGCAGTTTCGAGCAGCAGCGCTACCGTGCCAGTGGCCTCAACCTGGTGACGGCCGCCATCGTGCTGTGGAATACGGTCTACCTGGAGCGGGCGACACACGGGCTACGTGGCAATGGTCATGTCGTCGATGATGCGCTGTTGCCGTATTTGTCGCCGCTGGGCTGGGAGCACATCAATCTGACCGGCGATTACCTCTGGCGCAGCAGCGCCAAGATCGGCGCGGGCAAGTTCAGACCGCTACGCCCGCTGCAACCGGCTTAGCGTGCTTTATTTTCCGTTTTCTGAGACGACCCCATCAACTGGCCTTTGCCGCCACCGCGTATGCCGTCCCGGCAGCCTTCTTTGCCACTGTGGGCGCGGGGATGCTGTACGGCATCATCCGGCCTTCTGCGCTCTCTCTATAGCGGCGGCGGCAATGGCCGCCGCTTCGTTGTCTGCGGCCTCTCTCGCCCACCATGCAGGCCGGGCGGCTGCGGATGACAGCGCCCCCACGGCCCACAATGCAAGCTCCTGATCGCCCAGGTTCGCAGCCTGCACGATCACCGCCCCAAGTTGCCGCAACTCATCAGCCAGCGCCTGAAATTCTGCGGCGCTTGGCATCACTCGCCCTTCCCTTTCGTTGCCTTCTCGGCGGCCTCGGCCTTGTCCTGCTGCCGTTGCAGCGCCTCCAGTTGCCCGGCCAGCCGTGCGGCCTGCTCGCGGGCCTCTGCTGCCACCTTGCGGGCGTCGTCGCGCTCGGCCTGCGCCTGCCGGGTTTCCTGCACTGCTGCGGCGCGGGCGGTGTCGTGGGCCTGTGCAGCCGTGGCGGCCTGCTTCTCGATCTGCTCGGCGCGGGCCTCTGCGCGGCTCACACGGTCGGCGCACGCCTCCAGCTTGGCGGCCAGCACGGCGGCCTGTTGTTCGGCGGCGGTGCGGCCCTGCTGCGCTTCGGCCAGTGCGGCGCGTAGGC
>JEMX01000117.1:329-1310 GCA_000585055.1 Candidatus Accumulibacter appositus | reverse complement strand
GTGTCGCGCTCACTGGTCAGCACGGCCACCTGCTCGGCCAGCTCGTCGCGTTCACCTTCCAGCACCTCGCCAGCGGCGGCCAGTTCGGCGGCTTCCGCCTGCGCCTGCACCAGACGGCCCTCGATCTCGCCGCGTGCCTGCGATGCGGCCCGCTCGATCTCGGCGGCAATGGCAGCGGTCAGCGCCTGCGGCAGTTCCGGCGCAGCGGCGGCGGCCACCAGGCGGGCCTCGCGCCACGCCGTCAAGTGCTTGTGAATGGTGTTCGGGCTGCCGGTGTCGCCCAGCTTCTCCCGCACTGCCCGGATGGTGGGCTGCTGACCCTCGCCGGCCAGCGCATCAGCGACGGCGGCGACCTGCTCAAAAGTGATGCCCTGACGTGCCATGATCGTTGCTCCTTTCGTACCGTATCGGTGTAAGTCGTATCAATACAGATATGATACACAATACAGATACGATATGCAAGCGGCTTTCGTAACGTACCGCCGCGCCAGATCGGCGGCACCTTGCGCCCGGTCGGGCGCTGGCTACTCGCGTCAATGACGCTTTCGGGGCTACTTGCTCCGCGCCCTGCGGGCTTGGGCAAAGGGCGCTGCCCTCTGCACGCCCGCTCTCGCCCGCGAGGCGTCGGGGAGCAGGGGTTAAAAGCCCTCCCCTGCTCCCTCTCCGTGAGGCTCTGGCCGCTGCTGCCGCGTCAATGGTTCGCCACGACTGGCCCGAGTCCTCGCCCGTGCCGGGCTGCGGGCCGCACAAGCCAGCCGTGGCCGCGTTGCGCCCTTGACCCGTCATTCGCTCAGGAATGGGGCTACAGCGCGTTTTTCCGATCTTGGGGTGGCTTGGGTATGCCAGACCCCTAAAACGGCCCCTACGGGCCGCTATGGCGCGTCTTGATCGCTTTTCGAGTGGAAAGGGGGTCAAGGGTCGTAGGGGCGGCTGGCGCGGCCCGCAGCGAAGCGAGGACACGGGCCGCCCCGGAGAGGGCCG
>JEMX01000117.1:0-128 GCA_000585055.1 Candidatus Accumulibacter appositus | reverse complement strand
GTTGGCCTGCCTTTCCTGAAAAACCGCTTTTGCGGTCTTTGGGTGCCAACTGCTGTTTGTCCAGGCTGAGGCGGCGGGGCTGCGGGCGCGGCTTGTCCGCGCTCCATAAACGGCTGGCCGCTTGCGGC
>JEMX01000116.1 GCA_000585055.1 Candidatus Accumulibacter appositus | reverse complement strand
TACGCTCGGGAATGGCTGTGTGCGCGGCATTCTCGCGCGCACAGCCATGACGACTAGGCGGGTCCGGTTTTGTGAGCAAAACTGGGTCAATTCCTGAGAGCGTCAAGGCACAATACCGCTTCAACCGCCGCTTCGACCTCAAGATCATCCTGCGACGCCTCATCCGTGCCGCCGCCACCACCGGCAAGCGCCCCGAGGTCTGGCTCCGGTTGGCTGAAGCACAGCGCTAAACAGGTCCGGATATGGACGACGGACGGGATAGCCCGCTGGTTTTCCGAGCTGGCCCTGGTTGAGCAATCGCTACGTGACTCGATCATTGCCCTGGCGCGTGCCGGCCGTCGGCCGGATCAGATGGCGATCCGGCTGCGGGCGCACAGCGATTTCCTACTGACGGCGCGCAATAAATCCAGGACTGCGCTTCCGCAGCAAGATTCTTGGTCGGGCGAACACCCGCAGACGGTTCTCCTGCCCTTGTCGGACCCGGCGAAGCTGCAAACCAACCTCGCTCTGACTGACCTGCTTGTCGAGGAGGTTTTTCCCTCAGCAAAGTGCCATGGAGGAATGCTGGCGCGAGACGTGCCGCCGGAAACCATCGCGGCATTCCTGCGGGGTTATCACATCCACGAGGACATTGTCGTCTTCCGCAATGACCTGCTGGCCGACTGGATTATAGGGCGGTCGACCATCGGCGAATTGACAGACTGGTCGGTCTTCGTGGCGTCTGCAGGCGATGGCAAGTTGGCTACCCTGGGTGGCCGGGAGGTCGGCCTCGTCCGACGCAAACGCATCAGCAGCGAAAGCATCGGCATCCTGACAGATCCTGTGCACGAGGGCGTGGATCTGCCAAGAGGTCCGGACGCCTACAAACGGGACAGCGGTGCTTATGACGCTGAGGCTATGCGCGCGGCCAGGCCGTCAACCCAGGGACTTCTGTTGATCTATCCGTTGGATCCTGAATATCTCGGCATTCCGAGCAGGAAGCCGGTTATCACCTTGGCATTGAGCCTGCCGCAAACGTCGGATGCGGGAACGACGTGGATCGTGAACAGCATGGTGTCCAATGGTTGATGGTCTTACTCCCACGCATTGGTCCCAGCTAAGAGCCCTGAGACCTCAAAGCGAGGACGCCCTTGCGGTCATTCCGATTTTCGTCGACCGCAATGAAACCTCCTTGTGCTCGGCGATGGACCAGGCCGGTCTGCTTCACCTGCTGATTCCTATAGCTCAGGGGCCGGCCGGTCCACCACCAGCAGACTTGAATGGGCTGAAAGTACGGCACCGCCGTCTGGACACAGGGGATGTTCTGGACCTTTCCGCTCCGCCATCGCACGAACAGGTATTCACCCCGTTCTGCAACGAGATTGTTGACGCTGTCGTGCGCCAGTCACGCAACCCATGGAAGGCCGTGGCCGCAATCATCCGCGCATGGCAGTCAGCGTGGAAACCAGCTCGCCAAGCCATGGACAAGATCGCCCAGATCGGCCTCTTCGGTGAATTGCTGGTACTTCGGTCACTGATGATTCCAAAACTCGGGCCCGCTGCGGTTGACCAGTGGAGTGGGCCCGACTCCGAGTGTCATGACTTCGTCGGCGATCAACTTCACATTGAGGTGAAGACCACCCGCAAGAGCCGCCCAGAGCATGAAATCTCCCGCTTGGATCAACTGTGCACGCCTGCAGGGTGCCAATTGCTGTTCGTGTCTGTTCAATTGGAAGAGAGCGTTGGCGGCAACGAGTCGCTGGCCAGCCAAGTGGATGTCATCGTTGATCTCCTGCGAGGAGATGCTGCCGCGCTGGACCTGTTCATGACGAAGATGGCGAACATGGGATGGTCTGAGGAGGTAAGGAACTCCGGGGAGCTTCTGCGCTTTTTCGTACGTGGGGCAGATGTCTATGCCGTGGACGATGACTTTCCCCGGCTCCCAGACGATTTCGTTCCACCTTCGGGCGTAGTCTCGGTCAAGTACACGGTTGATCTTGTGAATCTGCCGTCATTAGGAATGGATGAGGTTGGCGATTTCATAAAGGCCGCAAACTATGGCTGCGGGTTTTGACCAAACCGGTCCGAGAAGAAAAAGGAAGAAGCGGCAAAGCCGGAAGCCCAAGGATAGGGCGCTAACCCGATCCGAGAACATGTCTCGCATCCGGGGCAAGGACACACGACCCGAGATGATGGTGCGCCACGCGTTCTGGGAGGCCGGGCTGCGCTACCGTCTGCACGACAAGCGATTGCCGGGGAATCCAGATTTGGTGTTTCCCGGTCGGCGCACTGTTGTTTTTGTTCACGGCTGCTTCTGGCACTGCCACGAGGGATGCAGCAACTTTCGCATCCCAAAGACCCGTACCGAGTGGTGGGCTGCGAAGCTGGAGCGTAACAAGGCGCGCGACGCCGATGTGCTTGCTCAGCTAGATGGTATGGGATGGGATGTTGTGGTGATTTGGGAGTGTGAGACCGCAGACCCAAAGCGGTTGGCTGTGCTGACAGAGGAATTTAAGCTGAACAGGAATGCCAGCAGCCGACCAACGAGAAATGCAACGCGCTGAATTTCAATCGTGGCGTCGCAGAGTATGCTCACCCATCTGCCGGCTTGGCTGAAGGACAGGTCATCGAGTTCAGCCGACACGACTGGGTTGACCATTTTCAGCCACAGGCCGAGTCGCCTCGGCCTGCCCAACGGCCTTCTCCTGTTCGAGTGCCTCGAGCGAATCTTCTCACTGCCCACCTCGAACACCTTCAACTTCACGAACGCCGCCGCGAGCAGCGCCAACACCAGCCCGGTGACCAGCATGCGGACGATCGTCAGCCCTGCCCGTTTTCTTCGCCTCGTTGAACGCATCGAGCAGACTGCGCAGTTCGCTGATGTCGCGTGCGGCCTCCGGGCGTCTCCCTCCAAGATCGGTGCGGAGTAGTCGACAACGGCGACACGCATTGGATTGTCGTTTCGCAAGTCAAGGATTCTGTCCCAGGAATGCCGAAACTGGGCTACGCTACCGGTCAGGCAACTGAGATGGATTTCTTGAGGTCTGCCATGAGGGAAAGGGAGTGTCGCCATGAAAATCGATAGTACCGACTTTGGCAGCATCACCATCGATGGCGCTACTTACCCGCACGACGTCGTCATCCGCCTCTCGGGGGAGGTGATCAAGCGCAAGAAGAGACTCTCCAAGCAGTACTACGGCACCTCGCATACCATTTCCTTAGACGAGGCGGAATTCGTCTACGAGAAAGGCGGAGACACTCTCGTCCTGGGTACCGGTCAGTATGGCAACGTTCACCTGTCGCCGGAGGCGGCCGAATTCTTCGCCGACCATGACTGCCGCGTGCTTCTCCAGCCGACGCCGCAGGCGATTGAAGCCTACAACAAGGGCAAGGGCAGAACCATCGGGTTGTTCCACGTCACCTGCTGAGCGTTGCCAGATCACGTGCGCCATCGATGCAGCAGACGGTGAAAGCTGCCGTTTCTGAGATCCAGCCCGCCGACGATCGCCTGGATGATTTCAGAAAAGATGATGATGGCGACGATTCGCATCTCGCCGCCGCGGCGTGGGCAGGCGAGCGGAAAAGCCTCATAGATCCGCGCGATCAGCAGCGCCCAGTCACACCCGTTTCGCCTTACACCGGGCCTCAGGGCACCAAAGACTGTTTGATCAGGACGTGATCTCCCGGTTTGAGCAGGTTGACCTCGCGCTCATCCGGCTTGAAGCCGAAGCTCGTTTCCGTGCCGAGACGACCCTGAAAGGGTTTCGCGTTGACCCAGACCACCCATTCAGAGGCCGGTCCGTCCTCCCGAGGAGAACCGTCGATGACGAGCTTGAGGACGTGCCCGACCCGGTCGGATCCGAAACTGATTGTGGCTCCAGGGACAATTTCCTCGCTCGCCTGAATGGCGCCGAGGATCGTCAAGCCCTCTTTCCAGGGAATGCTCGAGAAATGCTTGTGAGCTCCGTTGCTGTAGTCGATGGTCACCGCCACTGTGCTCATGCCTGGCTCTCCTTGTCGGGACCCCGCCGCCGTTGGAACGTCCACAACGGCATGCGGAAAGGATTGAAGAATAACAACAAGACATTCGATGGCACTTTCGGAAGTGCCTCGTGCCTGGTAATCGCCGTCAAACTACGATTCCTGGCGAATGAGCTGTAAAGCTCCCGCTTAAGCTTCAGCGCTTCGACCGACATCAACCAGAAAGGTTTCAGCGTAGGCCACGGCTGCGGCCCAGGGCACCCGTATCACAACCCCATCACAGCACCTCCTTCACTTCCTTCACGACCTCATCGATCCCCGCGTCCCGGTTTCTCTCGATGAAATTGAAGACCCAGCGCACGATCGCCCACCCTGGCAGACCGCAGCCGAACATCAGGCCACCCAGCGCCACGAGCCCGGTTACCGAATCCACCCACTCCTGCAGCCGGAAGTACTGGACCGCAATGGCTCCGCCGCCGATCCCGGTGACCACGGTGCTGATCAATCCGACCGCCCACTCGCGCGTCGAGCGCGGCGGCGTCATCAGCATCACGACGATGGCCGAAAGCAGTGCGCCGCCTGCCGCCACGCCTCCGGCGGCCTTGAACGCCGCGGCCCCGGCGACGCCACTACTGGTTGGTTCTGGCACGATGACTCTCCAAGGCAAAGAAGGCCGCCAAAGGCGTGAGCCTTCGGCGGTCGGGTGGTGAAACGGGTGGAGTTGGCGGCAGTGAGCTACGGCACTGCCATCAGGTGTCCGGCGTCACACGCACGACGTTGGTGCCATCTGCGATGAGCAGCGCCCGCTTTCCCTGCGCCACCACGACGCCGCTTCCCGCTGCCGTCTTGAACGTCGTGGTGAACGCGCCGCTGTTGCTGCAGTAGACGACCGCCTGCCAACTGTTCGGCACGATGACGTTCCGATTGGCGGTTAGCGCGCCGGTCGTTGTCAGGTATGAACAGCGCGCCTTGTCGGCATTGGCCGGCGCGGTCAGATCCACGTCGGCCCCGGTTACCGCGACGCTGCCATTGTTCGGCAAGTAGGCCGGCGCCACCCAGGATCGGCCATCGCTTTTCCAGTTGTGATGGTGGAATGGCAGCACCGGGTTAAGGAGCAGCCCCTCAGAAAACTGCAGTCTGCGAATGTTAAGGTGTGTCGGACGCCTGCCCCGGCCTCTACGTGCACGCGACCGTGTCGTCAGTTCAGGGCAGGCGTCCGACAAACCTTAACAATGGCTCCAGACCAACGTCGGCTATGGAGGCACAGTGGCTACGACCCGCTCGTAAGGGGCGACAGTGTTCCGTCATCGGCCAGACAGGTCGCCTCGGTGTACGTCCAAAACGAGATCAACGCCCCTTTTGATAGGTGCCGACTAACTGCGCTTCTGGCACGATGTGCCCCTTCATGGTTTGCTCCAAGGTATTCTTGTTCGGCTTCTTCAAGTCGGGCAACACGACGTCCAGCGCGTACAGCTTGTGGAAGTAGCGGTGCCGACCGATCGGAGGGCAGGGGCCACCGTAGGCGGCGCGCTGCCAATCGTTCAGTCCGTCCAGCGTACCGGCAGGAAGCGACTGCACGGCCTCGGGCAGCCCTGAGGTGGTAACTGGCAGGTTGTACAGCAGCCAATGAACCCAGGTGATGCGTGGCGCAGCGGGATCCGGTGCATCGGGATCGTCGACGATCACGACTAGGCTCTTCGCCCCCACGGGCACTCCACTCCAAGCCAGCGGCGGGGAAATGTTCTTGCCCTCGCAGGTATAGAGTTTCGGGATCGACCCGTTCTGCGCAAATGCACTTGAAGCGATGGTCATGTCCATGATTTGATCTCCAGCTTGAGTGGTTGCCGACAAAGCACCGAGGACGATCAGATACGACAAACAGGGTACCCGCCAGCAGATTCTCGCCGTCCTGTCAGACATCGAAACGAATCGTCGAGCCGATGATCGCTCCATCCTCAATCATCCTGCCAGTTTCGAGAATTTCCGTATCTGTATGCGAGTAGGCTGGCGAGCAACAGCAGAGCAACACCAACGCACCGGTGGTCGATGCTTCAATGCAGTGTGCAGTTCCCGGCGGGATACAGATGGTGTCGCCAACCCCGACCTTGAACGGAGCCGCTCCCAGAGTCATCTCTCCTTCGCCGGCTGTGATGTGGTAGATCTCTTCCGTCACGAGATGCCTGTGCAGCATCGTTCTGTTTCCGGCGGGAAGCGTGGCTTCGGCCAGGCTCTGGTTGCGGTTACCCTGAACCGCTGGGTGCATCAGCTCGCGGATTTCAGAACCGTCCTTGGTGATATAGGGAGAGACCGCAGCGTAGTGCTGGTACAGCCGCTTGACGGGAAACCACGTTTCAATTTCCTTGATGCTCTTGCGGCCGAAGTTTCGCATCGTGAAAAGCGCTGTGCTCCTGTACAGTCCAACCACCTCGTTGACCGTCGTCAGGCCTTCCTTGAAGAGCAGAGTTCGCAAGCGGGGGCTGATCTTGTCGAAAGGATCGCTGCTTGCTTCCCGCTGCTTGGCTAGGAAATGCCGATCTATCCGGTCCTTGACGTTTTCCCTGGAGAGTTGAAACGCCAGGGCAATGTCGGCATGGGACTGCCCCGCTGCCCAGGCGGCGACCATTTCCAGATCGCGTTTGCGCCGCATTGAGCGTTCTCGGGCAATTGGATCAAGGACCGTCATGGGCTTGCTCTCCTGGATGGGGACAGGACATCCGCGATGCTGATGTTACCAAGCACAGAGCCCGCCGAAAAACAGAATGTGTATGAGGCGCATTCCAGTACACTCATCAGAGGCGCGCCGGCTACCCGTGTCGTGCCTCGCCTCTTGTAGCGGGGAAAGGGTCTCCATGACAAGCCGAGTTTCACCTGCTGCGCCATTCATGGAGGATATCGGCGCGCACCAGGAGCGACCGACCGCCACGGTGGTGGCGACCTTCCGCTTCTACGAGGAATTGAACGACTTCATCGCCCGTGACCGGCGCCGGCGGGAATTCGACTTTGACTGCGCCACGGATGCGACCATCAAGCATGTGATCGAAGCCATCGGTGTGCCGCACACAGAGGTCGAGCTGATTCTCGTCAATGGGGTCTCGGTCGACTTCGCCCAGCGCCTGCGACAAGGCGACCGCGTTTCGGTCTACCCGAAGTTCGAGGCTTTCGACATCAGTCCGCTGCTGCGCCTGCGCCCCTACCCGTTGCGCGTCACGCGCTTTGTTGCCGACGCGCATCTGGGTAGCCTGGCCCGCCTGCTGCGAATGGCGGGGTTCGATACTGTTTACGACAACGCTCTCGACGATGCCGAAATTGAGCGAATCGCCGGAAGCGACGAACGCATTGTATTGACACGCGACCGCGAGTTGCTAAAGCGACGGACTATCAGCCACGGTTGTTACGTGTATGCGCAGAAGCCTGATGTGCAGCTCTCGGAAATCCTCGCTCGCCTCGATCTTGCCGGCAGCCTGCGGCCGCTCTCCCGCTGCCTGAAGTGCAACGCGCCGCTCTTGCCCGTGGACAAGGCGCAAGTCATCGACGCCCTGCCACCCCGCGTGCGAGATCGCCAGCATGACTTCAGCACCTGCCAAGTATGCCGGCGCGTCTTCTGGGAAGGCAGCCACTGGCGCCACATGAGCGAACGACTGGCGAAGGCGGTCTCGGCGGCCGGGGGCGAACAGGAATCACACCCAGGAGCCCAGTCCTCGATCCTTCGGTAAGATGCTTGCTACACGTTCCAGCCTCCACGTTCCACCGACGAGCCTTGCCATTCCACTGACCGACCACATCATGAAGACTCTCCAACTCATCGACGCCGACCGCACCGTGTTCGCTGCCGTTGCCAACGCAGAGGTACCCCCCGGCACCATCGTGCGTGATTTCGCCGCCCTTCTGGACTACCTGGGCAAGGACGGCATTCCGGTTTCGCCAAAGACCAGCGAGTTCGCCATCGCCCGTCTGCCCGATCTCAACGGCTTGCTGACTCACCCCGCCCCGATCGGCCTCAGCCGCGGCAGGCAAGTGTCGTATCCCCATGTGGATGGCTTGCACCTGCTGTTGCGCTTCAGTCGATTGGGGAAGGTGGATCGTTCGCTCCGCACGCCGCAGATGGTTCAGGACAAGGCAATGGTCGCCCGATGGCAGTTGCTCAATCCGACAGAACGCTATTTCTCGCTGCTCGAACGCTGGTGGAACATTGCCGACTTCGAGCAGGAGCGTTTCGGCCTCGCCAGCAGGATGGCGGAATACCGTTGCACATTCCTGAAGCGCCACCGTCCTGGCAGCCGTGCGAAAGAGCGGGACGAAAAGTGGCAAGTGGCCATGTTGGGGGCGCTCGGGATGAAGCAGGTCGCCCTCATGCAATTGTTCGGCTTGCTGGACATCCTTTCGGACCCCGCCGTTCCCGGAGGAGGCTGGAAGATCAAACGGATGGTCGCGACACCGTGGGGACTATCCGCCAGCGCCATCTACTGTCAGGCATTCGGCGACTCCTCTACCGGTATGCTGGAGCGTCTCTTCAACCCTACGGGCAAGAACCCGACCCCGGACGAGCTTGAGGCTGAAGAGGAAATCGAGCACCACCCCTTCCTGCTCTGGGCAAGCAGGGCGTTACCCTTCTTCCCAGCGTGCCGGCACTATCTGGGAGACCCTGAGTCTGTAGAGCCGTTCCGAGGAAGTGTGACGTTCAAGGTCTCGCTCGGCCCGAGTGTCTGGCGCCGCATCGTCATGCCGGCCGAAAGCGATTTCGACGATCTCGCCCGATTCATCCTCGATGCCTTCCAGTTCGATGACGAACACCTGTATCAGTTTCGCTACCAGGACGAATACGCTACGCAGCGCACGTTCGATGACCCGCGATGCAGCGATGTCGAGGACGATTACGCTGACGAAGTGACCTTGGGAGAAGCCGGGCTGTTTCCCCGACAACTTGTCGAATTCCGCTATGACTTTAGCGACGACTGGCGCTTTGACGTGCTGGTGGAAAAGCTTGAACCTTCTGACATTCGAAGGAAAGCTGCAGTCCTCAATAAAAAGGGGACGGCGCCAAGACAGTACCAGTGATCACGCCATGTTGGCGTCAGTCCTCGTAGAGTAGTTCAACAAATACTCGCCTCACGTTGCACCACGAGATCGATACCCACGTCGTGGGGTAAGATCACCAGCACCAATGCGCCGCCTCGAACTTGTCGACCTTGGCGTTGATCTCGACGCTGATCAGGGAAAACATCGCTTACTCCGGTGGAATGCCAAAGATGGCCGCATCGGCCCAGGCGGCCAGTTCGTCGTCGGTGAGCTGCTGCGATTCCGCCAGCGGCTCTGGCGGCTCTCGATCGAGGTAGGGCATGAAATCAGCCGGCCGCACCGGTTCGGCGCCATCGGCGCGCGTCCGGCCCGCGTAGTTGGCGACCGTCGAGGCGACGATACCGGCGCGCAAGTCGGATCTGTCCTCTCCCCACGGCTCAATCTGGTAGTACAGGCACCACTCCTGAAACTCGGCGTAGGACAGGGCCGCCCGAAGTTCCTGCAGCGTTCGCCCCATCGCCAGCGCCAGGCGAAAGAGCATTCGCCGCTCCGGGCTGGCCCTCAGTTTTTTGCGGCGTCCTCCTTGACCGTGAAGCCATTGACGGCCATCACGGCAGTCACCAGTTCGCCGATGCGCGACTGTGCCGACGCGCGCAGCGCCGGCAGGTCTTCGGCGGTGAAGGCCGGTTCGCCCTGATCATCAACGACCGACGCGACGACCAGCAGGAAGCCGAAGTCGGCTTTCTGCGACTCGGTCTTGCACGTTTCGCGGATGTCGGAGACTTCCGGCGCGCTGAGTTCGCGCAGGCGGACGGCGCCGATGCCGGGCACGTCCTGGTCGATGATCTTGGGAGCGAATAGCGCGAGTAGCGCGGACTTGTCGAGAGCCATGGTGGGGTTCCTTTCTGGATAGCGTTGGAGGGGAATCAGCCGCGGCGAATCAGCCGCGCGCAATCGGGCCGGTGACGACGAGCGTCGCCGAGCAGCGCAACACCTTGTCCACCCCGGCGACCGGCTCGGTGATCTTCTGCACGAACCCCTGCCAGGCGCGAATCTTCAAGCCACCGGGGTAGTATTGCTTGAAGACCACGACCGCCTGCGCAGCGCGCGCGGCGATCAGGCGCAACTGGCCGACGTCGGTGTCGTCCGCGTCGTAGGTCAGCGCGTAGTTGCCGTTGTCCTGCAGGCCCTGGCGCTTCTCCTTGGCAAGAGAATCCATGTTGGTGACGTCGATCACCGTCGCTGTACCGCCGTCCGGGGTGAAGTCCTGGACGTTGCCGACCTTGGAGAAGGTCTGCGGGATGGCGGTGCCGGAAGTGCCGGCGGCGGCGAACCCGGACGAGTCAATCGCGACCGTAAAGCTGGAACCCGATGCGGCGGTAACGATACCGAGCAGACCAGCGATCTCCGGCATGTTGGTGACGGTGCCGAAGATCAGCACATCGCCCACGGCGAGGGTATTGGTGGCAGTGACGACCGCAGCGGCTGCCTTGGTGATGGCAGTGATGGTGATCGACGCGCCGGGCGTGCCGGAGACGTAGAACTTGGAGAGTTGTGCGACTTGAGCGGTGGATGGCATGGGGACTGCTCCATAAAAAAGCCGCCCACAGGCGGCCGGTGAGGTTCAGAAGGTCAGTGGTACCAGATCGAGAATTCGTACAGGAAGCCGTGCAGCTTGCTGTCTGCGTCGTACCGGCCGCGCCGGCTGCGCTGAATGCCGGTGAAGGTGCCGGCGTCGAACGCCGCCTGCATCGCCGCAGCAAAGGGTTCGCCAGCCGCCAGCGCGCCCTGGTAGGTGACATCCCAGACGTCGACCTGGAAGATGTCCTGATCGTCGGACAGCGTGTTGTTCGTCTGGCTGACGACAACCGAATACACGCCGTAAGGCCGGGCGCAGTTCTGCGGGGCGACGTTGGGATGGAGGCCACCGGCGAGATAGGGTGCGGCCATCGCGACGAGGGTCTGCTCGATGCTCATGGCGACTCCCAGGAGGCCGAGACGGCGTGTTCGAGGTGGCCAGGGATGTGGCGTTCTTCGCGGTAGACCACCGGTCGGACGAAGGGCTGGACCGGTTCCCGCGCGGTGCCGAACTCGACGAAGGGCGCGTAGAACACCGTGTCGTTGCCGACCACGATCTTGAGGCGCACCCCATCGGCCGTCTCGACCACCTCGTGCCGGACGCTGGCCGCCAGGGCGCCGGTGCGTTTCGGTGCCGCCGTGCGGATCTCGTCGACCATCCGTGCGCCCAGGGCGTCGAGATCGGCCAGGAGTTTCTGGCGCTGACGGGCGATTCCCGTTGCGAGCCTGGCACGCCATTCGGTCATCCCCAGGATCTCAGCCATCGTTCAACCCTTCGGAGGCGCTCAGCGTCAGTAGGACGTTGCGCTCGTCTTCATTCTCGACCGAATGGATGTTGAAGGTGCGGCCGTTGTAAACCGCACGCATCGCCGCCACGGTCCTGGGACTGGCAAATGAAGGCTGCCAGCGGATCGTGATCGTCGTCGGCTGATCCAGGCGCACGGCCTGCGCCGCAACCAGTTCGCGCCCGACCGATGGCTCAAGCGACGCCCAGACGGTCGCCACGTCGCTCCAGGTGATGGCCTACTGGCCGTAGCTGTCGACGGACGGGCTCTGTTGCTGCAGGGTGATGCGCTTACGCAGCGTGCCGGCCGAAAGGGCCATCAGATCGTCACCACCTTGTACGGGTCGAGCAGACCGTCGATGAATGGCAAGGGCTCGATCCGGCCGCGCGCGACGGCTGCGACTTCCTCGCGGTGGGCATAGAGACTGCCGACGCGCAACTTGATCCAGCTCTTGATGCCCTCGGGGACGCTGGCCGCCGTGCCATAGCCGGCATCAAACGTGACCGTCACCGCGCCGATCTGCGGCAGGGCGATCGGCCAGATCCTGCCGAACACCGGCGTCACGCGTGCCGGCTCGCAGGCGGCGTCCACGGTGTACTCGGCCGGCGGCATGGTCTGAACAGCGCCGCCCATGTCCAGATACTCGATGGCGATAACCGCCTGCACCGGGCATTTCGGCAACAGGATCGCGTGCCCCGGCAGCGAGAACGGCAGGCCCGCGGGTACGCCCATCAGGCTTGGACCGGGAAAACTGTCGAGCACCAGTGTCCAGCGTGCCGTGACGAGCTGGCGGCCGGTGATGGTCTCGGCGGCTTGCCGGGCCGCGGCGATCAAGGACGCGATCAGCGCGTCTTCGTCTGGAAAATCCACCCGCAGATGGAGCTTGGCCTCGGCCAGCGAGACCGGCTCCGCTGCGGGTGGGGTGACGAGCTGCAGCGGCATGGATCAGATCGCCTGGACGACCGCCGCCTGGTTGAAGATCTCCGCCGAGGCGTAGCGCGCATTGATGCCCAGGAGCGTCGCGGCAACGACGCTGGCGGCGGTGCCGACCGTCAGCGACAGTCGCACGTAGGCAAAGCCGCTGGCGTTGTCGAGGTCTTCAGGCCGGAAATTGATCAGCGCCTGCTTGTTGTCGCCGGAGGCCTTGACGATCTGTGCGATCGACTTGGCGGTGATGTCCTTGACGCCCGTGCCGGTGTTGTCCTGCGCTTGCTGCACCTTGGCGTCCAGGGTCGCGGATGCGCCCATTACGCCCGTCTGAACGACGGCGAGAAAGCTGTGGAAGTTGGCGACCGACACCCAGCCGGTGTTGACGGTTGCCGCCGCCTGGCTGATCGGGTCGAAGGTGGCGAGAATCGACAGCTGTTCGCTGCCCTTGGCGTTGGGAAACATGTGAACCTCCTGTGGGAGTCAGAAACGGGAAATGAAGCAGCGAGCACCACGGGGCGCGGTGGCCCCGCGGTGCTGCGTGTGCGCGGCTATCGCGCGCCGAGCTGGATGTAAGGCGACAGCGCGTTGGCTCCCTTGGCCGGTGAAATCGGGTTCTGGATCTTGGATTGCCCGTCCATGCGGAAGGTGGTCCGGAACGCCGTGAGATCCGCATCGAAGTAGAGATGCATCGAGGTCGCGGTCTGCATGCCGCCGGCCTTGGTGATGGTCTGGTAGTACGACAGATCGACCAGGAGCACGTCGCCCTGCGACGAGAAGGTGTTGGCATGCTGCGAGACGAACACCGGCCGACCGAGCAGCGTGCCGTAGGGCGAGAGCTGGATGCCACCGACCGACTGCCCGACCGGCAGATAGATCGGGTAGTTGCCGAGCGTCAGGGTGAACAGGGCCGGCAGGACGTCGTTGTTCACGATCCACACCGCGTTGGTGAACGACCCCGGCGGCAGGCGGGCGATCATCTTGGCGAGGTTCTGCGTCAGCAGGGTCTGTGTCGCCTGGCCGGTCTCCTTGACCACGGTGACGATGGCGCCGCCTTTCATGCAGCCGACCGGGATGCCGTTGCCGGCGCCGAACAGAATCGACTCGTTGGCTTTCCAGCGGATCGATAGCGCCACCTTCTCCGGCAGGTAGCTGGTCAGCGCATTGGCGTCGTCGAGCAGCTCGTCGGTGGTGGGAACGAGCGCCATCAGTTTCTTCAGGCGCAGGGTGGCGAGACCCAGCACCGGCTTGGTGGCGACGGCCGAGGCCGCCTCACCCTGCCAATAGGCGCGAATGCCGTTGGTGCCCCAGGGCGTGGTCTCGTCCTTCGGGAAAGCCATGCTGTTGCCGCTGATCTCGACGTTGTCGGTGAGCGGCAGCAGCGAGTCCTCGCCGAGCGAGAGCTTGAAGATCTCCTGCGAGAACTGGGGCGGCACGAGGAATCCGCCATCCTGGCCGACGGCCTCGTTGCTGTAGTTGGTGGGTGCCGCCGCACTGATGCCGCCCAACAGCAGCCGGGTGTCGATCGACTGGCCAGGCTTGTCGGCCTGGTACACCGCCTGCATGAACTCGCCGACGGAGCCGAAGCCACGCCGGGGATCCGCTTCGCGGTTGTCGGTGACGATCGGGCCGATGGCGCTCTCGATGCCGATGCGGGCTTCGTCGGCGATCAGGGCGGCTTCGCGATCGATGGCCGCCGAAGCGGCATCGATGCGGGTGCGCAGGGCGTCGAAGGCGGCGACTTCCTCGTCGGTCAGGTCGCGGTTCTCCGAAGCAGCGCGATCGGTCAGCCCGCGGGCTTCCTTGACCAGGGTGGTCTTGCGAGCTTGAAGCTCGCGCAGTTGTTTGCTCATGTGATTCTCCAAAAGCAAAAACCCGCACGAGGCGGGTTCGATGGGCACAAAAAAACCGCCGGGGGGCGGTTGCGTTAGGGGACGACGGGTGGGTCGGTTTAGGGCGGGTTGAGACTTATCGCGAAGATCAATCTATTGGGCTAGCAGCCTGTCGGACTTTCCCGGCGCCAGATCCATATATGATATAATCATGCCTCTTCGAACCATCGAGTCGTCGCATGTCAAACTTTATCGTCGCTGACCGCCAGACGGCCTATCTGCTACCGCCGTCGCTGGACGATTGGCTGAACCAGGATCACCTGGCCCGATTCATTGTCGAGGTGATCGACCAGCTGGATCTTTCCGGGCTGACGCGGCAGTACGCGGGGCGGGGCTCACAAGCCTATCACCCGGCAACCCTGCTGGCGATTCTGGTTTATGGCTACGCGACGGGTATTTTCTCCAGCCGCCGGCTGGAGCAGGCGACCTATGACTCGGTCGCCTTCCGCTTTCTCGCGGCCAACCTTCATCCCGACCACGACAGCCTGGCGACCTTCCGCCGGCGTTTTCTTGACGAACTGAGCGACCTGTTTCTGCAGGTTCTGAAAATGGCCAAGGAAATGAAGGTGCTCAAGGTGGGGGACATTTGTCTTGACGGCTCGAAGTTCGAAGCCAACGCCTCACGGCACAGTGCGTTGTCACACGGCCACATCGAAAAGCTGGAAGCTCAGCTCAAAGCCGAGGTTCAGGAATTGCTGGCGCTGGCGGAACAAGCCGATCAAGCCGACGTCCCGACGGGTGTCAGCCTGCCCGAGGAACTCAAGCGTCGCGAAGATCGGCTGGCGGCGATGGCGGCCGCCAAGGCCAAGCTTGTCGCCCGGGCCGAGGAGCGCTATCAGCGCGAGAAGGCCGAGTACGACGAGAAAATGGCCCTGCGTGCCGCCAAGGAAGAAGCGACCGGCAAGAAGCCGGGCGGCAAGCCCCCAAAGGCGCCAGAGCCAGGACCCCGGGACAAAGATCAGATCAATCTGACTGACGAAGAGTCGCGCATCATGCCGGTCGCCGGTGGTGGCTTCGAACAGGCGTACAACGCCCAGGCGGCGGCTGATGCGGCAACGATGCTGATCGTTGCCACCGGTGTCACGCAAGCACCCAACGACAAAGAGCAAGTCGAGCCGATGCTGGCCACCCTCAAGGCGCAGGCCGGCGTGCTCGGCGCCGTGGAATGCCTGATCGCCGATAGCGGCTACTGTAGTGAGAAGAACATCAAGGCGTGCGAGGCGGCTGACATCGATCCACTGATCGCCGTCGCTCGCGACGAACACCACCCGGGCTGGCGGGAGCGCCACAGCGAGCCGGCGCCTTTGCCCGACGACGCCACACCCGTTCAGGCGATGTCCCATCGGCTGAAGACCAGGGACGGACGAGCGCGCTACGCCTTACGCAAGCAGACGATCGAGCCGGTCTTCGGAATCATCAAGTCAGTGATGGGCTTTCGCCGCTTCTCTCTGCGCGGTTTGAAGAAGGTCACTGGCGAGTGGACGCTGGTTTGCATGGCGT
>JEMX01000115.1 GCA_000585055.1 Candidatus Accumulibacter appositus | reverse complement strand
CGCGCCTCGACGATCGGCTTGCCGCATTCGGCAGTCATCAACTGCGCCAGGTCCTCGGTGTTTTCGATGATCAGATCGAACCAGCGGCGCAACAGCGCGGCGCGCTCCTTGGCCGTCTTCGCCTGCCATGCCGGCAGCGCCACGGCAGCGGCTTCGATCGCCCGCCCCGTCTCGGCGGCGGTCATCAGCGGCACATCGGCAATCGCCACGCCGCTCGCCGGGTCGACGACGGCCAGCGTACGGCCATCGTCGGCGGCTTCCCAGCGACCATCGATGTAGCAATCGGAGCGCAACAGGCGCGGATCGTTCAGGTGCATGACAATCTCCGGATTTCTGAAAACCGCAGTTTATACTGTGCGCCATGCGTGCACTACAGATCCTCGTCGCTATCGTCATGGCGCTGCTGCTGGCCGCGTGCAGCGCCACGCCCGAGCGCAGGGCGAGCCCGTCGGCGGCCAGACCGATGGCCAGCGAAAAAGGCATGGACGTGGTGATCTTCGCGCTCGGCCTGGTCGATACACATTACCGCTTCGGCGGCAAGAACCCCGAAGCCGGCTTCGACTGCAGTGGCATGGTCGCCTACATCTACGGACAGGCGGCCGGGGTCAAGGTCGGCGGCAGCGCGGCAGACATCGCGCGGCGCGGCCGTCCGGTCGACCGCGACGAGCTGCGCCCAGGCGACCTGGTCTTCTTCAACACCCGCAACGCCTCCCTGTCACACGTCGGCATCTACATCGGCGACGATCGTTTCGTACACGCGCCGTCGACGCAGGGCCAGGTGCGCATCGACAAGCTGGCCGCCAACTACTACGCGCAGCGCTTCGAAACGGCGCGCGCGTATTTTTAGCAACGGCGGCGCGACCCGCTGCCAGGCAGCAGGTCCCTGTGCCGTCAATCGTTGCGCAGCTCGACACGGCCGTCGACGACGCGCACCCGGTCACCCTCGCGCACCACAGGCTCGTCGACCTGTTCAAAGGCCGCGAAGCTGCCGTCTTCGTAGCGCACGGTGACGATGTGGACCAACATCGGCGCGGCCGCCTGGCGGGCGTCCTTGACCGTACTCCCGGAGCCGAAGATCGGCGTGGTCAGCATGTGCGCGTCGGGCGAATCGAAATCACGTCCCGCAGCATTGCCAGGATCGCGCCGACCCGGCCCCTGGCGATTCTCGGTGCGCGTCCGGTAGACCACACCGCAACGGTCGCAAGGCCCGCTACGCTGCTCCTGCTGCTGCTGCATCTCGCGATAGGTATCTTCGGCGCTCGGCAACTGCAACTGCAGTGTGCTCTGCGCCAGCGCCGGGGGCGGCAAGGCCAGGGCCAGCGACACGCCAGCGACGACAATCCGGTGTTTCATGACAGGCAACTCCCTCTCTGCACAGTGCTGGGTGACGACGGCCGGACCCGGTGCAGGGCTACGGGCAGGCCAGGCGGCCGATCTTAGCACCACAGCGCGCCCCAGGCGCAGGCGCCAAGAGAGCGAAAGCAAGTTAGTATTGGCCTGTCGGCCCACCCGGGCGAGCTCTCGGATACCGTCCCATGGACCCCAAGTCCTTCGTTGACTCCGCAGTGCTGTTGCTAGTCGTCGCCTCGATCGCCGTGGCCGTGTTCCGGCACTTCGGCCTCGGTTCGGTCCTCGGCCTGCTGGTCACCGGCATCATCGTCGGCCCGCATACGGCGGGGCCTTTCGTCACCGCCAACGTCGAGGACGTGCGCCAGTTCACCGAGCTCGGGGTGGTGCTGCTGTTGTTCCTGATCGGCCTGGAAATGAAGCCACGCCACCTCTGGGATCTACGGCGCACGCTCTTCGGCCTCGGTTCTCTGCAGATTCTGCTTTCCGCGCTGCTGATCGCCCGCGCTGCTGATCGCCGGCTATTTCAGGCTCTTCGAGCATGGCTGGGGTACGGCACTGTTGATTGGCAGCAGCTTTGCCCTCTCGTCCACCGCTTTCGTCGTGCAGATGCTCAGGGACCAGGGCGATATCGCCAGCCATCACGGACAGACCGCCTTCGCCGTGCTGCTGATGCA
>JEMX01000114.1 GCA_000585055.1 Candidatus Accumulibacter appositus | reverse complement strand
CTGTGGCTCCCCGACCTGGGCTCGAACCAGGGACCTACGGATTAACAGTTCGCAAAAAATAGCGTTTTTCCACGTTGAACCGAATGCGCGAATACTGCTAAATACACCTTGTTTCAACACGTTGCAGAAATTAGACGTTGCACGACGTTGAAGCGCATGCCTATAATCTGCTTACTGTGTGCTTACCAGAATCAACTGGCAGGCTGAAAACGGGGGCAGACATGAGCGACAACAAGGTGAACTTCACGGCTGGCAGAGTCGCGGCTTTCCGCTGCGAGGAAAGTAAACCGGCCGCGTTTCTGTGGGACGCCAGCGCAGGCGGACTTGGCCTGAAGGCATCAGCCGGGGGCTCAAAACGCTACGTCCTGCAAAGCCGTCTTGAGTCTGGTGCCACTGTCCGGCTGACGATTGGCGACCCGAGGACGTGGACGCTATCCGCCGCCCGCGACGAAGCCCGCCGACTGCAAACGCTGATCGACCAAGGAATAGACCCGCGCCAAGAGAAGGCCGACCGAATCGCGGCCGCTGACACCAAGCGCGCCGAGGATGAAGCCAAACGAGTCGAGGCGCAGCGCATCGAGGCACCGGCCCTTGACGCTTGGCAAGCCTACCTTGCGGCACGTGCGCCGAAGTGGGGTGAGCGCACCTTGCTTGACCATCTGCGGCTTGTCGATCCTGGCGGGAAGCCCAAGACCCGAGGCCGCCGACCTGGCGAGGGCGACACGACGATGCCCGGCGCGCTGCTGGCCCTGCTGAATCGCCCGCTGGAACGGATAACCGCCGACTGCGTGCGCGCCTGGCTGAAAGACGAGGCCGCCAAACGACCGACACAAGCAGCGCTTGCTTTCCGTCTGCTGCGTGCCTTCCTGAACTGGTGCAGCGATCGCCCCGAGTACCGCGATCAGGCGCACGTCGACGCCTGCGGCAGTCGTATGGCGAAAAACGAACTGCCAAAGAAGGTTGCCAAGGATGATTGCTTGCAGCGCGAGCAGTTGCCGTCGTGGTTCGCCTCTGTGCGCCAGATACAGAACCCTGTCATTGCCGCCTACCTGCAAACGGCGTTGCTGACGGGAGCGCGCCGGGAAGAAGTGGCGGGCATCCGGTGGAAGGATGTCGATTTCCAGTGGAAATCCCTGACCATCGGCGACAAGGTGCAAGGAAATCGCACTATTCCGTTGACGCCCTTTGTCGCTTCGCTGCTGGCCGCCCTGCCCCGCCGCAATGAGTGGGTATTCTCAAGCCCTGCCGCCGCGTCTGGCAGGCTACAAGAGCCCCGCATTCAGCACAACAAGGCACTGACCGCCGCCGGTCTACCAAACGTCACCATTCACGGCCTGCGCCGCTCGTTCGGCACGCTGGCGGAATGGGTAGAGTGCCCCGCCGGAGTCTCGGCGCAAATCATGGGACACGCGCCGAGCGCGACCGCCGAAAAGCATTACCGCGTTCGCCCGCTCGACCTACTGCGCATGTGGCACACGAAGATTGAGGCCTGGATTCTGACCGAAGCGGGTATCGAGCAGCCCGGCGAATCCGACGCGGGTTTGCGTGTCGTGCAGAACAGATTGTAAAGCCTCGCTATACAGCATATGATTACTTCGTTCCGCCACAAAGGGCTGGAAGGGTTCTTCCGCTCTGGCACGCACGCTGGAATACAGCCGATTCACGCCAAGCGCCTACGGGAAATGCTGGCCGCCCTGCACGCCGCCGCCGCGCCTGACGACCTGGCCCGCCCTTCCTGGCGCCTGCATGGCTTGTCCGGCAAGCTCGCCGGCTTTCATGCGATGACGGTTCAGGCAAATTGGCGGCTGGTTTTCCGGTTCGACGGAACGGACGTGGAGCTACTCGACTACATCGACTATCACTGAGGCCCGACACATGGACATGCACAACCCCGCGCGCCCCGGCGAACTGCTGGCCGGCTGGCTGGACGACCTCGACATCAGCGTGACCGCTTTCGCTGCTCACGTCGGCATCAGCCGCGTCATGCTCTCGCGCATCTTGCACGGACACGCGGCCATCACCGCCGACATGGACCTGCGCCTGCACGAAGCATTGGGCACGTCGCCCGGGTACTGGCTACGGCTGCAGGCGCAACGTGACTTGTGGACGGCTGGCGAGCGCGCCAAGGACCGCGCGCCGGTGGCACGACTGGCCGCCTGATCAAGTTCGCCGCGCCTATCCCGACGGGGAGAAAACCGGGCACCTTCCCCGGCTGGCGCGGCACCCCACTTGAAGGAGCGCGTAGAAGGGGCGTGTTATGCATTATGAACTGAGGCTCGCTGCACCAAGTCTTGGCGTGTTACCACTCGCAATCATCGCCAATGCAATAGCTCGAGCGGCTGCAACCGCCGGAGGTACCCCACTTCACAAGCCCACCTACCAAGGCAAACTCCGCAAGGTCAGCGAGTGGATTATCGACGATGCGCGAGCCGGACGACTGGCGGTTACAGACCAAGACGGCAGGCCTGGAACATTCGATGAGGTCATAGAGCGCGCAAAGAACGATGGGACGTATAGTGAAGCCTGGCAAAGCCCAACCTCCAGCGAGGTAGACCTGAGTATGACTCAGGCGCTTTGCATCTTCACCACTCTGCTGCACCTAAACGAATGGGCTCGCGAACAAGGCGACGAATTTTCAGTATCGGCATGTGGCTGGATTGATGAACGCGGATGGGTTGAACCCCACGCAGTAATCGAGAATACACCGACGGTCATATTTCTTATCGACGGTCGCGAGGCTATTCCGGTAAGAGCCATTCCTCTTGTAACCGGCTGGGAAGTATCTCCCGACTTACTTGCGTCGTCGCTTGCGCATAGCGCTGAAGGCTTGCGCCTAGAGCGGCTAGCTGCTTATCAATTGCACTCCGATGGCAGCCATACCCAAACCCTTCCGAAAGAATGGGACGGTGTTGATGACAACCTGAAAGGGCTGTCTGCGACTCTACGTTCCAAGAATAGCGACCGCGCGGCAACTCGCCCGGAATGGCTCAGAAAGTCTATACCGTTGCTGCCGGCCGGCGTCTTTGTGTGGAAAGATGACTTCGAGAAATCGTTTTGGCGCCAGTTCAGTGCAGACTCTCCTGCGGGAGTAATAAATCTTGACGGTAAGCGCCCCGGCGATGGGGAGTTAAACTACGCGCCGTTGATTTCTCAGGGATTTCGCAAAAAGGTCTGCAAGGGGTTTGCTAAGAAACAGATACGGCAGACGATAGAGATTGCCACTTCTGGCACAACGAAGAACGCTGCGAGTACCGCGACGATGGCGTGGCCTGACGACAGCGCCCCACGGCCGCGGTATGAAGAGCAGGAGCAGCGAGGCGCAGCCCATTCTGGAGCAGCCGACAAGACTGGCCTGCCAGTAGCCTCTCCTGATGGCGCAGACCACGGCGACCGCGACTCGACGGTGTTCGTGCCGCGCATAGGGTGGCAACTTGCTTTGTTCGACTCGTGGCCGCAAATATGTAGAACATACTCAAGACAACCCACACCTGCCGAAGCGGTAAGGTGGCTCAGGAGGAACGATTCGAGCGGGACGATTGTGGACAAAGGCACTGCCGCAGAAATGTGGTGGTGCACTCAACAAGGTCACGAAAAAAAGGTAAGCGTACACACGGTGGAAAGCGTTATTTCGCAATGGCGAGTCAAAAACTTGCTTCCGATCTAAATCCGGCCAACCCTCTTATCTAACCTCCGAAATCCGGGTCTTGATAATGTTGTTTGTGAATTGATTTTGAATGGCGGTGTTTTATTAAACAAGGACACCGCCATGCAACGAACCCACATCGTGCCGAGCACCGGCCCAGATGCAAAACTCACGACCGACGAGCTGGTCGCGCTGTTCAAAGCCAAGTCGCAGACTCCCCGAGCATCGCTTTGTCGACATGGGCACTGGATGGGAATGGTTCCCGTCAAGTTGCCGAATCGCACGCTCCTGTGGGACAGAGCCGAGGCAGATCGCCTGCTCGCCGGTGAGACGGTCCAGACGCCCGATGACGCGCAAATTGCCGCTCACATCGCGCGCAAGACCGCCAACCCTGCAAAACTACCCTCTCACATCCTGCGCAAGGCCGCTGCCAAGGCCAAGCGCATGGCAACCGCCAAAGTCGAGCCACAGCCTATCGGCGAGGTAGCCGCATGAACGCCGCCTCCAACATCCTCAAAGATGTCGAACCAAAAAAAGTGGACAAGAGCTATTTTCTTGTCAACGACGTTCAGGTGGCGAAGGAAAACGACCTCCTATATGACCGCTTTGGCATTGCAAATCTGGACGACCGCGAGCTGACTATCTCTATCCGTGACAACGGAGTCCAGGAGCCATTGACGCTATCAACTGACAATGTCCTGCTGAGCGGCCATCGAAGGCTAGCTGCTGCAAAGTTCCTGGGCTTACGGACGGTTCCGGTTCGGGTCGTGGGCGTCGTCTTCGACGTCTTGACAGGCACTGAACGGCTCGCGACCTTGAAGCGCTACAACCAGCAGCGCGACAAATCGCCAGGCGAGCGCATCAGGGAAAAGCTGCTCGAAGTTGACCCCGATCGTGCTCATAGCGACCTTCTGCGGCGAAGGGTCGAAAACCACGCCATGTCGGGTGCGTTTACGGCTAACGTGGAACTTGGCGATTTCAAGAAGCGGGCGCGAATAACGACCTTCCAGTTTCTTGACGCTGTGAAAAAGGTTGTTCAGCAGAACAAGGATTATTGGCCGCTCACAGACCGGCGCGTTCACTACCTGCTGTTGAATGACCCACCGTTGAGGCACGACAAGAAACCGAATTCCACATACCTGAACGACAAGGGATCATACAAGGCCGTGACCAACTTGCTGCTAAGGGCGCGCCTGACTGGTGAGGTCCCCTGGCGGGCAATCGACGATACGACGCGACCGATTCAGCTTGGCGGTGGATTTTCTACCTTTGAGAAGTTCGTCCAGCAGCACACAGACAACTTTCTGACGGGTTACAGCAGAAATCTGATGCAGGGCCAACCGCACCACATCGAAATAATGCTGGAAAAGAACGCCTTGAGAACGATCATTGAATCCGTTGCGCGCGAGTACTGCATCCCGGTTACCACCGGCCGCGGGTTCTCATCACTGTCACCACGTTACGACCTGTTTCGACGGTTCAAGCAATCAGGAAAGCCGAAACTCGTCTTGCTGATGATGACCGACTTTGATCCTGATGGCGAGGAAATTGCAGCATCGTTTGCGCGCTCTCTTCGCGATGACTTCGGGCTGACGAATATTCACGCCGTCAAGGTGGCATTGACCGCTGAAGATGTAAGGGACCATGACCTACCGAGCGACATGGACGCCAAGGAGTCAAGTCCGAACTATGAGAAGTTCATCGCCAATCATGGTGTAAAGGTTGCCGAGCTGGATGCCGCACCGGTCGAGCTGCTTCAATCAAAATTGCGCGAGGCGATCGAATCAGTGATCGACATTAACGAGTTCAATGCGCAAATCGACCTGGAGAAGCAAGACTCGGCCAACATCGAAGCGCACAGGCTGGTCGTCTTAGATGCCATAGGAGGTGTCTGATGCGTCCGAACCTGATTCAAGCACAAGCGTTTCTGACCGCACTTGACGAGGGCGCGGACTCATGGAGCTTCCAGACTTTTGCCGACGACGGTAGCAAGCGGAAAGAACTCATTCGACTCCTGCACGGCAGGTTTGACAAACACAGTGCGGCCCTCGAACAGCTAAACATTCAGGGGGCAGGGGTTTTTGTCTCCGTTAATGAAACCGATGGACAGGGGCGAAAAAAGGGCAACATTAGTCGTATACGGTCTGTATTTGTGGATCTGGATGGCGCGCCAATTGACCCCCTGCTCAATAGTCAAGCGCCGCCTCATATCGTTGTGGAAAGCAGCCCCGGCAGATACCACGCCTATTGGCGAGTGACTGACTGCGATCTGGAAAGCTGCGAGCCGGCGCTGAAAGAGCTGATCCGGCGATTCGGTGGCGACAAGTCGTGCAGCGACCGTAGCCGAGTGCTTCGATTGCCGGGATTCGCACATAGAAAAGGCGAGCCGTTTATGGTCCGGGTGGCTAGAGTCGAGCCCGGTAGATACACGCTGGCCGACTTGGGACTTTCTACTTACAGAAGAGCACAGAAGAATCTGAAGTCATCTTCAGTCTCTTCTGTATCTTCTGTCTCTTCTGTAGGTGACTGGATGGAGCGCTACCTTCCCGACTCGCCAGGGGGACGAAACCGATCGTTGTTTGCTCTGGCGAGATACTTGAAAGGAAAACAACCGAACGCGACGCAATCCGATTTACGCGCCGTCGTTAGTGAATGGCATCGGCTGGCATTGCCTGTAATTGGCACCGCTGAGTTTTCGGTATCGTGGGGGGACTTCATGCGCGGATGGGGCGCAGTACGTGTGCCCTTTGGATCGGTATTAAACAATTTATTGATGGAAATTGATATGACCGCTGAATTGCCATCAGGCCTCTTGGCCTTGGGGTATCAGGAGAAAGGCTATCTGCTGATCCGAATTTGCAAACAACTGCAGCGCAACGCCGGCGACGGTGTGTTTTTTCTATCTGCCCGGCAGGCGGGTGAATTGATTGGCGCTTGCCATACCGATGCCGCCAAGATGTTGTATGCCCTCGTCACAGACGGCGTTCTGGAGCTTGTTACACGTGGAGCCGGAAAAATGGCAAGCCGATATCGATATGTCTGGCCAGACGAAGCGGCAGGAGATCCAGCCAATCACCGGCGATGTGCTGACGCCGAAGCGGCCTGACGTGAGCCCGGAGGTCGAGCACGCCTGCCGCAGGGAAACGCCCGCGTTAATCATCGGCATCATCGCACCAGCCTTCAGTCACATATCGCCACGGTGCATCGAGTCGCGCCAGGCTATCGAAGTCGCTGCTGCCCAGTTCACGCTCAAGCGCTTCCTGCATGGGTCTGGGGTACGCATCCGAATAGCTCGGCCAGATCGCCGAATGGAGCGCCCAATACAGCGCGCTATCGCCACCGAAGAAATCTGATAGCGCCTCTCGCAGCTCAGCTCGCTTTTCCTGCGTGATCGCTTTCAAGGCCACGCGGGATAAGTCATCGACGTCGGATTCAGCTTCTCCGCAAATGGCTTCCAGATCATTGCCGGACAACCGCGCCAACTCAAAACCTAGAAAGAACGCCGACGGATAGAGAATGGAATTCGCTTCATAATCGAAATGGTTGTAGCTGTTCCCGTTTGCCGCCTCAAAACCATGGAGCCACTCGCAAAGCGTTGCCGCCCAAGCCGCTGCAATGTCATGCACGAGTGCATCCGGCTCGGTGGCGTGCATCGCCAGCAGGTCCACGGCATGGCCGAGGATGGTCAGCCAAGTCGCCGCCTTTCTTTTGTGTGATGTTGGCAATGCCTTGGCAAAATCGCCATCGTCAAACGACCAGTCAAACACGTTGTCATCGTGTTCCACGCCGCTCCACCAGAATTCCGTGTCCGCGTAGTCTTTGGGAAAGGCTGCGACCGCGCCGATGTGCTCGCGGTTCAGCCACATCGCGACAGCGTTCCCGATTTCGCCCGGAACGATTTCCTCGCCCATCTCCAGGCGATGTTCTACGTCGGCGGTTTCAATGCAGACGACGGTGGCCTTGGGGAAGCCATAGGCCGAAAAGGTGGCGCTGACGGCCTCCCGCGTGTGCTGACCGACCACGACGAACAGAAAGGCGTCCTCAACTCCTTGCGTTTTTCTCTGCATGGCGCGATTCGCGGCCCGCAGCAGGGCAACGTCGCTGGCGGAATTGGCGGCCGGCGGGAAAGCCGATCCCAAGGTGACGTGAACCAGCACATGGCGAAGCCCGTGGGGCAGATTCACGTCGGGCATAATTAAGCACCTTGGTCAAAACACTTCGCCAGTTGCGCGTCGAAGGCGGCTTGCGCCTTGGCGGTGGCGGCAGTCTGCTGCGAACGAATGGAAGCAAGCATCGCCCAGCGTTCGGTAAATTCTTTCTGAATCGCGTGGGGCGCTATGGGTAACGAGAGGCCGTAGAGCTTGGCTTGCGCGATGTTGCGCATCGAGGCGCTCGTTCCGGACGAGAGCTTGCCCAGCTCGCGCCGAACATGTGCGGACTGAAACAGCGCGTGCATGTAGGCCGATTCCAGCGGTTCATTCCAGACGAAGCGCCAGAGCTTGTCGGGTAACAGTGTCTGGCCGTCGGTACTCTCAACAATCGCCGTCGCGCCGACCAATTTCTCCGTGTTGGCGCGGGAAAAAAGCATATCGCCGGCCCGGACGATGTGCGAAGTCGGCGGACTGTAATCGTCCGGGCTTGGTTTGCTTTCGGACTCCCGATAGACCCCGGATGTGACCGCACTGACTTTCAGAATCCGATACCGCGAACCGTTCGCGGAGCCCGCCTGAATGTTTTTCCCACCCTCAAATCGTGCGACAAAATCCGACACCTTCCGAACCGGCCACCCCTTCGGATTACTTGCCGGGTCGCCGAACATGTCGAGGAACAGCGCGGGAATGAGTTCGGCGGCCTTTTCCTCGGCTTCGCGGCGCAGCCGAACGATACCCTCGGCACGGGAAAGCAGATCGACGATGCGGCGTTGTTCGGGAAGCGGAGGAACGGGAACAAGTAGTTCCCGAACAGTTTTCTGGCTAATGTTTGGCTGTGCTCCACCTGTGCTTTGTCGGATCAAATTCTGGCGCTGCGACAACAAAAAATAGAAGAGAAACCATCGATCTATTTTTGCGCTAGGCGAAATACCACATACTGCCTGATTGGTAGCCGCATCAATTCCAAGCATTCCAAGTTTTCCGACCGTAGCTCCGTACATCGCCACTAATACGGTTTCCTTGCAGAAGAGCTTTGCGCTGGAGTTTCTTAGCGCATCTTCAGTGATCGCTTCCTCGCATGCGACGACGTTTCCATCGGTGAGATCGCCCGATTTGATCCAGGGTATTGCACCACCAAAGTATTCGGGCTTGGATCGCGAAGGCGTTCCACCGCTTGTCGTAGCACAAATCTCACCGAGATGCTTCAACGGCCACCGACTCACGAAGCCTGCTCCCCCAGCGCTGCGCGCAACGCCTCGACTTCCTCGACAATCTCAGCCTCGATTGCCGCCAGTTCGTCGAGCAGATCGCGCGGGTCGCGATGGACGGCGGCAGTCTGGTTCATTGGCCGGTAGCGCCCCGCTGACAGATTGAAGTCGTTGGCGCGAATCGCAGCCACATCGGCGAACCACCAGTTTTGCAAAAAAATCGCGTCGTTGCCGCCGCGCTGCGATTCCTGCCACGTTTGCCAGCGCTGATCGCGTTGCCGGTAGGTTTCAACCAACACAGGCAGGTCGTCGGCTTCGATCACCGTGTCGTGGTTCGCATCGAGCCTGTAGCCATCGTTATCGGCGTGCAGGAAGAGCACGCGCTCGGTGCTGCCGCCCTTGCGGAACAGCAGCACCGAGGTCTTGACGCCGGCATACGGCTGAAAGATGCCTCCGGGCAGGGACAACACCGCCTCGACGCGGTTGTTCTCGATCAGTAGCTGGCGTAGTTCCTTGTGCGCGCCGGTGGAGCCGAACAGCACGCCCTCGGGCACGATGACGCCGCAGCGGCCATCGGGCAGCAGGCTGTCGAGCATGTATTTGATGAAGAGGATTTCGGTCGCAGTCGAGGTGCCGACCTTAACGTCTTCACTGATACGGTTTTTGTCCAGTCGGCCGGAAAACGGCGGATTGGCGGCGATGACGTGATGCCCGTCGGCCGGCAAGCCCAGCTCACGCTTGGTTTCGGCGTCGAGCGAGGTGGTCAGTACGTTGCGCTGGCGAATGCGCACATTGGGCAGGCCACGCAGGGTGAGGTTCATGGTGGCGAGGCGAACCATTTTCGGGTCAACGTCGTTGCCGAAGAAGGTTTGCTCCTGCAAGACGCGCCACTTGGCCGCCGAAAGTGTATTGCCGTTGCCGCGCTGGATGCGCTTGCCCTCGATGTCCACGGTCTCGATGCCGTCGGGCGTCGAGTTGGCAAGCTTAATGTAGTCGAAGACGGCGGCCAGAAAGCCCGCCGTGCCGGCTGCCGGGTCGTAGGCGGTTTCGCCGATTTTCGGGTCGAGCATGGCGACGATAGCGCGGATAATGTGGCGCGGGGTGCGGAACTGGCCGAGTTCGCCAGCCGTCTTGATTTGCTTCAGCACATGTTCGAACAGGTCGCCCTTGGTGTCGGCGTCGGCTTCGTCGAGGCGCAGGCCATCGACCTTGCCGATTACTTGCGTCAGCACCACCGGCTCGTCGATCACCAGTCGCGCGCCGTCCATGAAGTTGACCGCGCCGCGTGCGGCGACTTCGGTATAGAAGGCGAAAACCTCATCGCGCAGGAAGCGGACCAGATTCTCGCCCGTGAGAGCCCTAGCCCAATGGGACCAGCGGAAACGGTCGCGCGAAATGCTGCCCAGACCACCCATCGCGGGTGCGTTGAGCGGGTTGCGCAGCTTCCAGTCGCCGATGTAAATGCTTTCGGCGGGTTGCTTCATCAGCCGGGCGCGTGCTTGCGCCTGGGTGTCGAGCCCGTCGGCAAGGTAGAAGAAAAACAGGAAGGCCAGTTGCTCGGCGTTGGTCACCGGGTCGGGATAGCCGCCTCCAAACAGGTAGTTGCGGATGATTTCAATGTCTTGGCGGCGTTGCGGGGTGAGGGACATGAATTCTCTCTAATGGGTTGCCGACGTGCCGGACGCGGAATCGTCGCCGGTCGGGTCCCGATAAACGGATTGGGAAAGCCCGTGAATGAGGGTGCTCAGGGTGTCTTCGCTGCCAAAGAGCTCGACCGCGCGGCGCTTGCCGCCTTGCAGGCTGAACGGCGGGAATTCGAGGTGATCGAGCGTGAAGTCGTCGAACTGTTCGGCGTTCTCGCGAATTTGCGCTTCAACATCGAGCAACCAGCGTTCTTGTGCCGGCGTGAAGTCACGGCTGACCAGCCAGCCCTCGAAGCGCACGCCGAGTTCGTTGGCCTTTTCCTCGGAAGCTTCGAGAAAGACGAAATTGCCAGCATCATCCATTGTGACCCAGGCGCGGGTGGTCGGGTCGATTTCATCGTTTTGATTGACGGTAACCAGCGTGCGCGGGTCAGGGCGTGGGCGGGGCGGGCGGTCGATGACGTTGCCGCCCTCGCCGTAACCATCTTCGCCCTCATGAGCTGTGGCAACACCGACAAAATCGAACAGCGTGAAGATCGGTTTGCCCTGTGCCTTGCGGGTTCCCCGGCCACGCATCTGGCGGTACAGCGAGACGGACTTGGTATATCGCGCGAAGACCAGATTGACCACTTCCGGGCAGTCGAAGCCGGTATCGAGCATGTTCACCGACACCAGTACCTGCGGAAATTTCTCCTTCTTGAAGCGGCGAATCCGCGTCATGCCGTTAGCAGTGTCTTCGCCTTGCCCCATGCCGGAAACAACGTAATCGGCGTATTTGATCTCCGGCGAGGGCTTGAGGTGGGCAAATTCGCTGTCGATCATGGTCGCCAGCGTTTCGGCGTGGCGTTTGGTGACGGCAAAGACGATAGTCTTACCGAGGAGGGGCTTGCGGAGAATACCCTTGCTGTCGGTGTAGCCCTCGTCCATGACCTTGCGGAACTCTCGAACGATGGCTTGATTGCGCGCCGGAATCGTGAATTTTCGCTCCAGCGCATTGGGATCAATCAGGATATGCGCTTGCGGGGGGGTGAGATTCGCAGCGGCGGCGAAGGCGTCTTCAAGCTCCTTGCGCGTCCTGGCATCGAGGCCATCCCACTGAATATCTTCGCGCAGTGTTTTGATGCCGTCAGCGGTCGCGGTCTTGACGGTCCTGGCTTTGTAAATCTGGTAGCCGACCAAATAGCCCTCGTCGATGGCGCGCTTGAGCGAGTAGGAAAAGGTTGGCTTATTCACGCCGAAAAAACGCAGAGTGTCGCGGACGAAAGCTGTTTCATCGTCGGGCGTTCCGTCGTCGTTGGGCGGCTTGACGCAGGGTGTTGCGGTCAGACCGATCTGGACGCCGTCAAAGTGTTCCAGCACCTTGCGCCACTTGCCGTAAATGCTGCGGTGGCATTCGTCAGTAATCACGAGGTCGAAATATCCGGACGAATACTCGTGATAGATATTGACCATCGATTGCAGGGTGGTGATGGTGATGCGCTGCTCGTCCTGAAAGCGACGACCAGCCCGGAGCACGTAGCAAGGCAAATCCTTGAGGTGTTCGGTAAAGGCATCCTCGGATTGCAGCGCCAGTGGGATGCGGTCCACCAGGAAAAGCACCCGGCTGACGACATTGGCCGAAAACAAGCGCTTGATGAGCGCGGCGGCGGTTCGCGTCTTGCCGGTGCCGGTGGCCATTTCTACCAGCAGCTTGCGGCGACCAAGGCCGATTTCTCGGCACAGCGTTTCAATGCAATCCTGCTGGTAGTCGCGGCCGGCAATGGCCTTGTCGATGTCGACACTCAGCGGATCGACACGCATCTGCCGCATGGCGGAACGGCGTTCAAGGTCGAACTGCGAGAAGAAGGTTCGGACCGGACGCGGGTGCGCTTCACGTTGCCAGTCCCAAAACAGGATTTCCTTGCCGTTGGCGAGGAAGACGAAAGGCACGTTCGCCATTTCGGCGTTGTGCCGCCCCTGCTCGGCGGCGTCGGCGGCGTTGATGGATTCGCGCTTGGCTTCGATAATCGCCAAGCCCCGTCCCTCACGACCGCACAACAGATAGTCGGCACGGTCGCCATCGGACAGAGTGTGTTCATAGCGCACGCTGATGCCATCGCTGATGTTCCAGCTCTGGTCTTTGAGCTGGGCGTCGATGAGAGTGCGGGCAAAGGCTTCGGTCTGCGACATGCTGTTCTCTTCTGGATCTGTCGCCATCATACTTGCCGACCATGACTAAGCCAAAGGCATCAACGCTTTTTGGCGATAAAGGCAGGGAGCACGTTCCGATTGCAGGGATGGATTGGCACGCACCGTGTCCTGTGTATCGGCTCCCGCGCCAGCAAACACCCGATTCTTGGTGTCATTTCGTTGCTCCATCGCTGGTGGACCGCTTACCACGACAACCCAACACCGGCAAGCCCCGGACATATGGAGCGTCATCAGGGATGGTTGGCGCCCTCGCTGCGCCAATTGCATGGCGTGACGATTAGTTTGCGGCGATTAGTGCGGTGATAAGTCTGGGTTTTTTTGATCATGAGAGCATAGAACCATAGCGGCGTGCCAGCGATGCATTTCATTCAGTCGAAGAGCCAACAGCAAGGCTCCTGTGTGGCGAGAATCAGGTTGCCCGATGGTCACGAGCGGACCAAGATGTTTTCAGTCAAGAAGTATGGCGAAGTGCTGGCGTTCGAGCTTACCCGTCGAGGCGCGCTACCGCGGCGAGCGGGGTGAAATTCACGGCGACTTGCTCATCGAGGACGAAAATGAGATACGGGAAAACGGAAGAGAGAATCTACACGGGACGGGGCAAGCCCCCGCAAGGGGTGTTCGTTCTAAGGCCGGCCCCCCGTCCAAAGTACGGCCCGTCAAACACGCAAGCGACGAGGAAGGCCCCTACTCCGTCTGGACGCGGTGACGCGACTTCGGGCGGGAAGGTCGCATGCTAATTCGCGGGATGGTAGAAGGTGCGCGTATCGCGCGGCAAGCAGAGGAAGGCAATGACGAATTCCAAAACATCGACCCCCCCTGAATTGACGGCGGCGGAGAATGAGAAAATTCAGGATTTGGTAGCGGAAACGCGCCTATCGAGAGCAATCAAAAGGCATCTGGCGATGAATTCGCCCTCGAACAGCAAACCCTCTCAGACATCGACCAACAAGAAGCCGAACGAGTAGCGTAAAGAATGCTGGCGTGGCAAGCAGCAGCGTTTTGAGAGCCTCATTACGCCGGGAAGTTTGCGCAATGCCGTTCTGCATGCCATCGGCGCGAATGCGAGTCACGGATTGCCGAGAAGCAATGCCGACAATCGGAAAGCGGTTCGCACGCTGCTCGAAGACCCCAAATGGGCGGCGTCGAGCAGTCGAGAAATTGCCCACCATTGTAATGTCTCTCACCCGTTTGTCATCGACGAAAAGAGCCGGGCGCTGGTAATATTACCACCAAAAGACGGGAAAAAGCCTGACTCTGCTGGTGACCAAAACGACGCCGAACAGCCCGCAAAGCCAGCAAATACGGACAATTCAGGCGGTGACCACGAGGGTCATGGTGTAAACGTTTACAGCGAGGAAGAGACATAAACTGACTATTCAGAGCTTGTAACGTAGCACCGAAACAGAACGGGCAATGCACGTTACAGCGTAACAGTGCTAAAATGGTAGCGTTACAGCGTAACGGAACCAACATGGCGACAGCAACGGAACGACAGCGCGCATATCGGGCTCGGCGATCAACAGCCGGCGACAACGGCGAGCGACGGCTTCAGGCTTGGGTGACCACGAAGGCTGATCGGGCCCTGGACCGGCTTGCACGGCATCATGGGGTCACTCGGAGGGCGATGCTCGAAAAGCTGATTGTCGAAGCTGATGACTCGATTACGCGAGGCTTGGATGATGAGGCTTTCGACAACTACTTAAACGTTACGCTGTAACGCTGTGCAGACCATTGAATTTTCACCGGTGAGATACAGGCAATGAGCGAAACGACGAAAGCCGAAAACCTGCGCCCTGGCTGGAAACCCGGTCAAAGCGGAAATCCAAAGGGCAGACCACCGGGCAGCCGGAACCGTGTAACCCTCGTGGCATTGGCAGCGATGGAGGAAGGTGCCGCCGCTATCGCCAAGAAGATCGTTGAAATGGCAAAACAGGGGGACATGAGCGCGGCCAGACTGGTACTCGAACGGCTGGTACCACCTGCGAAGGAGCGCCCGATCTTCCTGGACCTGCCGGACACAAGCTCTGCTGATGGCGTCGCAAAAGCTCAGGCGGCCATCCTGCAAGCGGTGGCGGCCGGCGACATCCTACCGGGAGAGGCTGCGACCTTGGCAGGTATCGTAGAGGCACGCCGCAAGGCGGTGGAGACTCAAGAGCTTGAAGCCCGTATCAGCGCACTCGAAGTGAAAGAATGAACGCCTTGCAGAAGCGGGTTAGCAAGCTGGAACGTCCAATCGGCGCTGGCGAACAGCTCAACTGCATCGTCCACATGATCGAGCCCGGCACCATGCGGGTAACGTCTCGCCTTCGGCTGATTGCTGGCGGTGGTGTTGTGGAAATCGACGAGGAAGGAAACGCGACCGAAGCACGCAGCACTGAACTGGAAACAGCGAAATGAGCACCGCGTTGGAGCGTCGCATGACCAAGCTTGAAGCAGCGGCACACCCCGAGGCAAACCGCGTCGCCCTCATAGTCAGGCGAATTATCCGAGCAGATTCCGGCGAGGTTGTCCGAGCGATCATCGGCGACAAGGTTGTGGACCGCCAGACCGACGAATCGGAAGACGATTTCATGGCAAGGTCGAAGGTCGAAGCCTTGGCCGGCACTCACCGGCGACCAGCTCGCATGATTCTTCTGTCCGAACAGGATGTTGCCTTGTGAGCCCCTTGCAACGTCGCTTGACGAAGCTGGAGCAACACCGGCAGTGCAACGACGTGAGGTGCAAACTCGACTGGCTGCTGGAGAAAGCGGGAACCAGTCGTGCCGCCGTGATGGCAGAGTACGGGAGTTTGCACGCCTTCCGTGACTGCCTGGAGGCGCAAGGCCAAGCGAGCAGCGCCAGTGTCCGCCAGTGTCGGTGAGTGGCGACCGTGAGAAGGAAGAGGCAATGACGCCAAGGCAAAGTCGTTTCGTTGACGAATATCTCTGTGATCTGGTGGCGAGCAAAGCGGCGATTCGCGCCGGGTACAGTCTCCGGCGAGCGTCAGAGATTGGCTATCAGCTACTGCAGAAAACTACAGTTCAGGAAGCAATCGCCGGACGCATGAACGCCAGGGCGCTACGTACCGGAATCACGCAGGACAAAGTGCTGTTTGATCTCGAAGCGGTCAAGCAGGACGCCATGAGCAAGACGATTGGCAAGGACGGCAATGCCTTGATGGCCAGTCATGCAGCAGCGCTGCGGGCTCTGGAACTGCAAGGGCGGCATCTGGGCATGTGGAAGGACCGGCTGGCCGTGACGGGCGATCTGAGCATTGCTGATGCCATCCGACAGCGCGTTGCCGGCAGGGCCGTGCAAGAACCGTCCTTGGTAGTGCGCCAGGTCCACGCCAAGGCAGCACCGATCGGCGAGCAGGCGACGGGATAGGCAGCCGAGCCGTTAGCACCTCTTCATAGAGACGAGCGCCAGATCAGCACGGTCCACGATTGCTGTCGATATTGACACGAACGACAGCGAGGAAGACCGCCAGCACGGGCAGAACATCGTCAACGCTGACAGAACAGAGCCGGAATCCACCCGTCTTGATGCAGATCGCCCGCAACTCGATACAATCCCGGGATACGAAGAAGAGCAGGAGCAACTGTATGGACAAGCCATCAGCGAAGAACCAGGCTGGCTCGACGACGGCGACGGACGAGGAAATCAAGCAACTGGTGGCGGAAACGCTGCTAGCGAGAGCAATC
>JEMX01000113.1:6164-6393 GCA_000585055.1 Candidatus Accumulibacter appositus | reverse complement strand
CGGCTTTCCTTGGGTTGACTCCGTGCCGTGACCCGCTCGGCGTGGAATGGGTCGCCAGATTTGCTCAAGCCAGCCGAACGTATGACAATAGGCACTTTAGTCCAATAAGAACAACGATGAGCGACCCCAACCTTTCATCCTTCATCTGGTCGGTCGCTGATCTCCTACGCGGCGACTACAAGCAATCGGAGTATGGCAAGGTCATTCTGCCCTTCACCGTGCTGCGGCG
>JEMX01000113.1:0-6050 GCA_000585055.1 Candidatus Accumulibacter appositus | reverse complement strand
AAGTCCGGGCAGTTCTTCTACAACACCTCGCCGCTCGACCTCAAAAAGCTGATGGGCGACCAGGACCACATCGGCGAGAACCTGCGAGCCTACATGCAGGCATTCTCGCCGGCCGTGCGGGACATCTTCGAGAGCTTCGACTTTCACACCCAGATCGACAAGCTGGCCAAGTCCGGGCTGCTCTATCTCGTCACCGAAAAGTTCGCCAATATCGACCTGCACCCAGAGGTGGTCAGCAACGCCCAGATGGGCGCCGTCTTCGAGGAACTGATTCGCAAGTTTGCCGAGTTATCCAACGAGACCGCCGGCGAGCATTTCACGCCGCGAGAAGTCATCCGGCTGATGGTCAATCTGCTCTTCATCGAAGACGACCAGGCACTCACCCGACCCGGCGTCGTGCGCTCGATCTACGATCCCACCGCCGGCACCGGTGGCATGTTGAGCGTGGCGGCATGTTGAGCGTGGCCGATGAACATCTCAGCAGCCTGAATCCCAGTGCCCGGCTAGTCATGTACGGCCAGGAATTGAATCCCGAGTCCTACGCCATCTGCAAGGCCGACATGCTGATCAAGGGTCAGGACGTGGCCAACATCATCTTCGGCAACACCCTGTCCGCCGACGGCCTGCACGGCAAGCACTTCGACTACATGCTTTCGAATCCACCCTTCGGCGTCGAGTGGAAGAAGATCGAAAAGGAAATTCGCAAGGAAGCGGCGCAGATGGGCTACGACGGTCGCTTCGGCCCCGGCCTGCCGCGCGTCAGCGATGGCTCCTTGCTGTTCCTGCTGCACCTGATCTCCAAGATGCGCCCGGCCGTCGATGGTGGCAGCCGCTTCGGCATCGTGCTCAACGGTTCGCCACTCTTCACCGGGGGCGCAGGGTCAGGCGAGAGCGAAATTCGCCGCTACGTGCTCGAAAACGACCTTGTGGAAGCGATCATCGGCTTGCCCACCGACATGTTCTACAACACGGGCATCAGCACCTACATCTGGATTGTCAGCAACCGCAAGCCAGCCGAGCGCAAGGGCAAGACACAACTGATCGACGCCAGCAGCTTCTGGCAGAAAATGCGCAAGAGCCTAGGCAGCAAGCGCAAGGAGCTGAGCCCCGAGCATATCGACGACATCACCCGCCTCTTCGGCCAGTTCGAGGAAGCCACCCGTGACGGCGTGCCGATCAGCCGCATCTTCAACAATGAAGACTTCGGCTATCGCACCATCACCGTTGAGCGCCCGGAGCGCGATGCCGCCGGCCAGATCGTCCTCGGCAGCAAGGGTAAAGGCAAGGGCAAACCGGTGCCCGACTCCAGCCTGCGCGACACCGAGAACGTTCCGCTGAGCGAGAACGTGGAGACCTACTTCAAGCGCGAGGTGCTACCGCATGCGCCCGATGCCTGGATCGACCAGGACAAGACCAAGGTGGGGTATGAAATCCCCTTCAACCGCCACTTCTACGTCTTCAAGCCGCCGCGTCCGCTCGCCGAGATTGATGCCGAACTGAAAGGCGTCACCGATCGCATCCTGACCATGATCGGCGGGCTGACGAAATGAGCTTCCCGCGTTATCCGAGCTACAAGGACAGCGGCGTGGAATGGCTGGGCGAGGTGCCGGTGGGGTGGGAGGTAAAGAAGTTAAAGCGAGAGATTAAGCGCTGCGTCTCAGGCGGTGGGTTAATCAAAGGCGAAATGTCATCCGAGTCAGCTGAAGGCCTATTTCAGGGATTCAGCGCTTCAGGAGCAGATGTTTGGGTGAATGAGGCCCACTATCGTGAGCCCGGGATCGTTCTTAGTGCAGTCGGAGCAAGATGCGGGAAAGCATTTAAAGCCGACGGCCAGTGGGCAGCTGTAGCCAACACGCATGTCTTTTTGCCAAAACACAGCGAGGCAAGAAATTTTCTCTGGTATCTCATGAATGATGAATCTTTCTGGGAAAAAGGAGGTTCAGCTCAGCCATACATTCGCGTTCCTGTCACGCTGGGAAAGTCTCTCGCATTCCCCACTCTCTCCGAGCAAACCGCTATTGCGGATTTTCTGGGCCGGGAGACGGCAAAGATTGATGAGCTGGTGGCGGAGCAGCGGCGGTTGGTGGAACTGCTGAAAGAAAAGCGCCAGGCCGTCATCTCACATGCCGTCACGAAGGGTCTGAATCCCGAAACCCCTATGAAACCTTCCGGCATCGAATGGCTCGGCGAGGTGCCGGCGCATTGGGAGATACGAAAGCTGTCCCAGTTGTTTCGTGCCGGGAAGGGTAAGAACGGCCAGATGCTTACCAAGGAGTTCTGCGCTGAGAACGAAGGCGAGTATCCGGTTTATAGCGGCCAAACTGAGAATGAAGGGGTGATGGGAACATGGAACCAGTTCGAGTTCGACTTCGCTGAAAGCGGTGTGTTATTTTCCACCACCGTCGGCGCAAAGGCGATGTACCTTCGGCAGTTATTCGGGCGGTTCAGTCTTTCCCAAAACTGCATGATTATTTGGCCGACAATGAGTGGCTGCCAAACGCGGTTCTTCTACTACCATTTCCAGCCGCTCTTTCAGTTTCATCGCGCGCTAATCCCGGAACACATGCAGGCATCCTTCCGCATCGAAGACCTATACGGCTATCGAATTGCCGTGCCGCCGACTGATGAGCAATATGCGATGGTTGCCTTCCTCGACATGGAACTTGCCAAGTTCGATACCCTCACCACCGAAGCTCAGCGCGCTATCGATCTCCTTCAAGAACGCCGCACTGCGCTGATCTCTGCTGCCGTCACCGGCCAAATCGACGTTCGGGCGCTGTCGCCAACGCAAGCAATGGAGGCCGCGGCATGAGCCTTAGCCAACGCATCGTCCATTTCATCGGTAGCTTGCTGCCACTCTACATAGAGGATGAGGTCAATGGTGTCTGGTGCGCCCGGAGCCTAAACGACGGCACGCTAATCTGCCCCGTGGAGGAGGTGGAGGAGTATGAAGACGGCTTCGTGACCGTGCATTGGCAAGGTGATCCGGCCCGCCAGACATTGGTGCAAGCAGTATTCATGGCCAGTCTGGCCGTGGCCAAGTACGTGGAGCTTCACCACCTTGCGGAAAAGGCCAAAGGCACCCGGGACGAAATGGAGCACTTGGCAAACCACTTCGCCATCAAGACAGGCGCGTCGCTTAGCTTTGATCTCCCTGATTCGGGGCTGCCGGAATTGATGGTTAAGGCGGTAGGCAAAGTGGGTGAGGCTGCCGTCATCGAAGTGCTCAAGAAGCAAGTCGGACTTTGACCCAAGAACCGGGGGATTCACGGCATGAGCCTGCACCAAGAAAACAGCTTCGAAACCGAGATATGCCAGCACCTCGCCGGCCATGGTTGGCTCTATGCCGAAGGCGACGCCGCGACCTACGACCGAGCGCGCGCACTCTTCCCTGCCGATGTGCTGGCTTGGGTGCAGGCGACCCAGCCCAAGGCGTGGGAAACGCTGACCAAGAACCACGGGGTTCAATCTGCGGAAACGTTGCTGAACCGCCTGCGCGATCAACTGGAGCAGCGCGGTACGCTCGATGTGCTGCGCCACGGCATCGAGTTGCTTGGCCTGAAGCAGCCGCTGAAACTGGCTGAATTCAAGCCGGCGTTGGCCATCAACGCCGACATCTTGGCCCGTTATGCCGCCAACCGACTGCGCGTGATCCGCCAGGTCCGCTACTCCCTGCACAACGAAAACTGCATCGATCTCGTGCTCTTCCTCAACGGTCTCCCGGTGGCAACCGTCGAACTGAAGACCGACTTTACCCAGAGCATCGGTGATGCTATCGACCAATACCGCTTCGACCGCCTGCCCAAGCCCAAGGGGCTGGCAGCCGAGCCGCTGCTCTCATTCCCGCGTGGCGCACTGGTCCATTTCGCCGTGAGCAACACCGAAGTCCATATGGTGACCAGGCTCGCAGGACCGGCCACCGCCTTCCTGCCCTTCAACCAGGGCGACAACGGCGCCGCCGGCAACCCGGTCAATCCGCAAGGTGGCCACCGCACCGCCTACCTTTGGGAAAAGGTGTGGGCGCGTGAAAGCTGGCTGGAAATCATTGGCCGTTACCTGATCGCCCAGCGGAACAAGAAACAGCAGATCGAGACGATCATCTTCCCCCGCTTCCATCAGCTTGATGTCACCCGCGACATTCAGGCCGCAGTGCTCAAGGAGGGCCCCGGCGGCAAATACCTGATCCAGCATTCTGCCGGTTCGGGCAAGACCAACTCCATCGCCTGGACAGCGCATTTCCTCGCCGAATTGCACGACGCGCAGAACACGAAGGTCTTCGACTCCGTGCTTGTGGTTTCCGATCGCACGGTGATCGACTCGCAGCTTCAGGAAGCTCTCTTCGATTTCCAGCGCACCACCGGCGTCGTGGCGACGATCACGAACAAGGATGGCAGCAAGAGTTCGAAACTTGCCGAGGCGCTATCCGGCGACAAGAAGATTGTCGTCTGCACGATCCAGACCTTCCCCTTCGCGATCGAGGCCGTGCGCGAACTGGCCGCCACCGAAGGCAAGCGCTTCGCGGTGATCGCCGACGAAGCTCATAGCTCTCAGACCGGAGAGGCGGCGGCAAAGCTCAAGGCCGTGCTGAGCCAAGAGGAACTGGCGGAGTTGAAAGACGGTGGCGAGATCAGCACCGAAGACATTCTCGCGGCCCAGATGGCAGTGCGCGCCAGCGACACCGGCATCACCTACGCCGCCTTCACGGCGACGCCGAAGAACAAGACGTTGGAACTGTTCGGCACCCGTCCGGACCCGACACAAGCCGCTGGCCCGGGCAATCTGCCAGCGCCCTTCCATGTCTATTCGATGCGCCAGGCGATCGAGGAGGGGTTCATCCTCGACGTATTGCAGAACTACACGAGCTACAAGCTGGCCTTCAAGCTGGCACACGAGGGAGCCGACTACGACGAGAAGGCGGTCGAGCGAGGCGCCGCGCTGAAGGGCATCATGAACTGGGTGCGCCTGCACCCCTACAACGTTTCCCAGAAGGTCAAGATCGTCGTCGAGCACTTCCGCGAATTTGTGATTCCGCTGCTCAGCGGCAAGGCCAAGGCGATGGTCGTCGTCGGCAGTCGGGTCGAAGCAGTACGCTGGCAATTGGCTATCGACAAATACATCAAGGGCCAGGGCTACAAGATCGGCACGCTGGTCGCGTTCTCCGGCGAGGTGAATGACAAGGCCTCCGGCCCGGACGGCTTCACGGAACATAGCAAGACCCTGAACCCGAACCTGAAGGGTCGCGACATCCGCGAAGCCTTCAAAGGCGACGAGTACCAAATCCTCCTCGTCGCCAACAAATTTCAGACCGGCTTCGACCAGCCTTTGCTCTGCGGCATGTACGTGGATAAGCGACTGGCCGGCATCCAGGCCGTGCAGACCCTCTCCCGTCTCAACCGCGCCCACCCCGGCAAGGACACGACCTACGTCCTGGATTTCGTGAATGACCCCGAGGAAGTCCTCGCCGCGTTCAGGACCTACCACACGACGGCCGAACTCGCGGCGACCACCGATCCGAACCTCGTCTTCAACCTGCGTGCCAAGCTGGATGCCGCCGGTCACTACGACGACTTCGAGGTCGATCGCGTCGTCGCCGTGGAGTTGAAGCCAGACGCCAAGCAAAGCGACCTGGTCGCCGCCCTCGAACCGGTCCGTGACCGCCTGATGAAACGCTACAAGGCCGCGCAGGCAGCCCTGGAGGCTGCGAAGGCTAAGCAGGACGACAAGGCTGCCGAGGACGCCCAGAACGAAATGAACGCCCTGATCCTGTTCAAGGGTGATCTCGGTGCCTTCATCCGCCTCTACACCTTCCTGTCGCAAATATTCAATTACGGCAACACGGCCATCGAGAAACGCGCGATCTTCTACAAGCGCCTCCTGCCGCTGCTGGAGTTTGGCCGTGAGCGGGAAGGCATTGATCTGTCGAAAGTCGTGCTGACCCATCACCATCTGAAGAATCTGGGCAAGCAGGGCATGCCGCTCAGCGATGGCGACAAGCCACTGCTCGATCCAATTACGGACACGGGTAGTGGCCGCGTGCAGGAAAAGGAAAC
>JEMX01000112.1 GCA_000585055.1 Candidatus Accumulibacter appositus | reverse complement strand
TGGGGGTTCCGCCAGGGCGAAGGCGAGAACCCCTACCTGGCTGCTCGCCGGACCTGGAACGAGCATGTCGGCGGCGTCGTGTCGTCGCGCCAGACCTGGCAGGTGATCGGCATCCTGTCGCTGTTGATCGCGCTGGCGGGCGTCGGCGGCATCATCCACATCGGCAGCCAATCGAAGTTCGTGCCGTACGTCGTCCAGGTCGACCGGCTCGGGCAAGCCGTGGCCGTGGCGCCGGCCGATCGTGCCGCACCGGCCGATGCCCGGGTGATCGAAGCGTCGGTGGCTTCCTTCATCGCCGACGCGCGCCTGGTGACACCGGACGTCGCCCTGCAGCGCAAGGCGGTGTTCCGCGTGTACTCGATGCTGGCACCGAACGACCCGGCCACGGCCAGGATGAACGAATGGCTGAACGGCTCCGAGGAATCCAGCCCATTCAAGCGGGCCACCAAGGAGACGGTCAGCGTCGAGATCGCCTCGGTGCTGCCGCAAACGCCGGAAACCTGGCAGGTCGACTGGGTCGAGACCAGCCGCGACCGCCAGGGGATCCTGAAAGGCCAGCCCTTCCGCATGCGTGCCCTGGTGACGGTCTATGTCGCCGAACCGACCACCAGCACCAGCGAAGAACAGATCCGCAACAATCCGATCGGCCTGTACGTCCGTGACTTCTCCTGGGCGAAGCAGCTCTAAGAAAGGAGCCCCCATGAAAAAACCTCTCTTCGCCCTGCTCCCTGGCGTCGCTTCCGCCCTTGTCCTGGCAGCCCCGGGCGACCACCTGACCGAGCTGTATTTTTCGGACAAGAACCCGACCCTGACGCAACAGGAGAAGGCGGCCATTGCCATCGCCGAGAAGTGGAAGAACCCGAGGGCCAAAGGGGTTGCGCCGGTGACCGGGCCCAACGGCTCGATCAAGTTCCTGTACGGCGCGCAGCAACCGAGCATCGTCTGCGCGGTGCTGCAGGTGTGCGACGTCGCCCTGCAAGCCGGCGAGCAGGTCAACTCGATCAACCTCGGCGACACCGCGCGCTGGACGGTCGAACCGGCCGTCACCGGCAGTGGCGCGGGGGAAGTGCAGCACCTGATCATCAAACCGCTCGACGTCGGCCTGGAAACGTCGATGGTCGTGACCACCAACCGCCGCAGCTATCACCTGCCGCAGCTATCACCTGAAGCTGCGCTCGCATCGCAGCCAGTACATGCCGCAGGTGGCCTTCACCTACCCCGAGGAGGCCATGGCGAAGTGGGAAGCGATCAAGGCGCGCGAAGGAAGGGATCGCGACGACCGGACGCTGCCGGAAACCCGCGAGTACATGGGCAACCTCAGCTTCGACTATGAGGTATCGGGCAGCGTGGCCTGGAAGCCGGTGCGGGTCTACAACGATGGCCGCAAGACCGTCATCCAGATGCCTTCGACGATGGCCCAGACCGAAGCGCCGGCGCTGCTGGTGGTGCGCAAGGACGGCGGCGTGTTCACCGACGATGAAACCGTGATGGTCAATTACCGCGTTCAGGGCGACCGTTACATCGTCGATAGCGTGTTCGACAAGGCAATCCTGATTGCCGGCGTCGGCTCGTCGCAGGATCGCGTGACAATCCAAAGGGGGAAATAGCCATGCGCCAGTTCGCCCTCTCCGCGCTCCTGGTGATGGCTCTGGCCGGTTGTGCGTCGACCGCGCCCTACGGCAACTTCGCGACCGAGCCCCCAGCCGGCCTGGAGGAAAGGATTGCCACCGACACGGTCAAGCAGCTGGTCACCCTGTACCCGCCGGCAAGAACGCGCTTCCATCTTGGC
>JEMX01000111.1:3513-4343 GCA_000585055.1 Candidatus Accumulibacter appositus | reverse complement strand
GCCGGACAGGTCGCGCTGATGCCCGACAAGGACGCCAGCAAGCGCGAGCTCGACCAGAAGATCCGCCAATCGACGCAGTTCGCCGTGCTGGTGATGCGCGACGAGGACAAGGCCGAAGCCAGGAAGCACTTCGCAACGCCGCTGCTCTTCTCGATCCATGAAGCGAAGGGGCTCGAATACGACAACATCGTCCTCTACCGCTTCATCTCCGACCACCGCGCCGAGTTCAGCGAGATCGTCGACGGCGTGGAGCCGGCCGACCTGGCCGCAGATACGCTTGACTACCGGCGGGCGAAAGACAAGAGCGACAAGTCGCTCGAGGTCTACAAGTTCTTCGTCAATGCCCTCTACGTGGCGCTGACACGCGCGATCAGGAATGTTTACGTGATCGAGTCGGATACCGGCCATGCGCTGTTCGGGCTGCTCGAAATGAATCTCGGGCAGGTCGAGGTCGAGGCCAGGCAATCGAGCCTCGAAGACTGGCAGAAGGAAGCGCGCAAGCTCGAACTGCAGGGCAAGCAGGAACAGGCCGAGACGATCCGTCGGACGATCCTCAAGCAAACGCCGGTTCCCTGGCCGGTTTTCGGCGAAGCGAAAGTCGTCGAGCTGCTGGTCAAGGTCTTCCGCGAACAGCTTCCCGGCGCCAAGATGAAGCAGCAGCTCTATGAATACGCGGCCTGTCACGACGAAGCGCAACTCGCCGAATGGCTGGTCGCGGAGGCGAAGTTCGAGCAGGCGACGAACTTCGCGCAGCAACGGGCGAACTTCGCACGAAAGACCTACCTTCCCTACTTCGCCAACCATTTCAAGGACATCCTGAAGCAATGCCA
>JEMX01000111.1:3219-3356 GCA_000585055.1 Candidatus Accumulibacter appositus | reverse complement strand
GCGCTGCACTGGGCGTTGCGCGAGGGATTCCGCGATGCGAAGTTCGCCCGCGGCCCGCTGGCTGCGCTTTACGAACGGCTCGCCCCGGCGAGCATCGACGTCAATACCGGCGAACGGCTGGTTCGCCTCGACCGGCA
>JEMX01000111.1:2818-2946 GCA_000585055.1 Candidatus Accumulibacter appositus | reverse complement strand
CTCAATCCCAAACTCGCCGTCCGGCGCCGCCAGGGCGACGAGGAAGTGTGGACGCCAGTCTGTGCGGCGCTCAACCTGCCGCTGATCAACGAGTTTTCCCGGCTGAACGACTGGGAATGGCCGGAGCC
>JEMX01000111.1:1124-2807 GCA_000585055.1 Candidatus Accumulibacter appositus | reverse complement strand
CCGGAGCCGATTCCGAAAGTCATCGACCGCTTGCTTCTCGACGCGGGTCTGCCCGGATGGCGAGTGCCGATCGCTGCCGAGCGCGCCGTGGCCCGTGCGCAGGCGCTCGAGGAAGAACGCCTGGCCGAAGCGCGAGCGCTGCAGGCGCAGCGCGAGGCAGAGCAGGCAGCCGCGGCGCAGAGGCCCGTCAGATGGGGTCATCCGCAGGCCAAACGCCTCGAGATCGAGCGTATCCGGCGCGAAATCGAAGCGCGCAGGAGGCGCTGACCCGACGGACGGCTGAGCGCCGCAGAACCGCTGCCCGTACGGCAGACGGTGGCTGGCGGCTGACGGTCAGCGCTGGCTGCGCAGGGCGGTCACTGCGGACAGCCACTCGATGCCCGATCCGCAAGCCTGAGGACACTCTCCGTCGCACCGTGAAAGCAGCCCGGCGCACGCGCTGTACGGTGAAGTCGCGTTTGGCCTGCGCCTCCGCCAGTTGCTGCCGCAGTCGCGGACCGCGGGGGAGGGGGCGCCAAGTGTTCGCGACAGCCATTGCATGATCGACTGCCCGAGCAGTACCGGCATTCTCGGCACCGCAGTCAATCGTCGCGCGCGGCAGCTGCCCGGACAGGGCGGCAGCTGCCCGGACAGGGGGTGCCAAGGAGCACCGCCCGGCGCAGGCGCGAATCCGGGGCCTGCACCAGCATCTCCAGGATGGAGAGACCAACATTCGCGAGCGCTATGCCAGAAGCCCGGCCCGTCAAGTGGCGGCTCAAAGAGCAGAATGTCCGCCGCGAACCCGCTCGCCTATAGCCACACTTTTCAACATGACCGACTACCCGTTGACGAACTCCGAGTTCTCCGGTCCGGACGGCGGCGGCTTTCGGCGCTGTTCCTGTCGCGTAAAATCGGCCATCAGGAAACGTCGAGGCGGCGAAGAATCGCCCGGCGAGAACGTCGGCTAACCGATCCGAAACCCGCCGCCAGGCTCTGTTCACCGTCGGTCCAGGTCTCGGCCGAAGCGGCCTTTGGCGCCAGCTGACGGGGACGGCAGGTATGGATCCATTACCGGCCGTAGGAAAGGAAATCACGCCGAGCAACCCTGCCACCCGAGCGGACGGCCGGCGCCGCTGACAGAGACGGAAAAGACCAACCGTTGAACGCAGAAGCAGCATCCGCGGAAGAGCCGGGAGCAGTGGAAAAACGACAACGTTGCTGCTTCTTGCGATGGGTGACCGACAATGGTGGTCCATGCTCGGCTACCCGTGGTGGCCTCAAGGTTCAGCGCCTGATCACCGCCACCTCCGACACCTTGCGAGCGAGCCTTCAAAAAAATCGACGCGATTGCCCTGGCATTGCCACTGCGCCAGAAAAGGAGCTGTCATAATCTTGGAACTGAGCCCGGATGCGGAATGTACCCCGGGTGCATGACGGCTGCGGGTGAACCGGCAACGGTTGGCGGGACGTTAGAGAGAGAAGCGAACAGCATGGCATTCAAGAACGAGAAGATATCGGAGCAGGACCTGTTCCACACGAAACGACATAGACCCGGAAGGGGTTTAGGTCGTTTCGTGTGAAACCGGCTCCGGCGAGGCGGATGCCTCTGCCAAGCCCTTCGGGCGCCCCCACCCCTAGCCCCCAGGGCTTCCGCACTCGGATGTCATCTTCTTGACAACCCGAGCATGTTCATCCGGAGATCAT
>JEMX01000111.1:907-1075 GCA_000585055.1 Candidatus Accumulibacter appositus | reverse complement strand
AAGCTGGCCTTGGTCTTGTTGGTCGTGTCCAGGCGAATGATGTTGAGCACGATCTTCTTCAGGAGCGAGAGATTCTGGGGCGCGTTGTCTTTGCGGATGGTGCTGCCGTCCTCCCCGAAACTGACGTCGAGGATCCAGTGAAGCCGGTTTTCCACGCCCCAGTGAGCA
>JEMX01000111.1:492-617 GCA_000585055.1 Candidatus Accumulibacter appositus | reverse complement strand
CAGCGTCGGTTGATTGCCTTTGACCGCCAGCAGGTAGTCGCCTCCCTGATCCGTGATCTGAGTAGCGATCTTTTTCTGGCAGCCCATGGCGTCGATGCTGACCAGGAAACCCTTGAGGTAAAGGG
>JEMX01000111.1:0-235 GCA_000585055.1 Candidatus Accumulibacter appositus | reverse complement strand
AGACGCGAAGAAAGGTTTCCTCGGAGGGCACGCCGTTCGTCAGCAAGAGAAACTTGCGCAACCACGCCTCCTTTGCTCGCGCCCAGTACGCGATGTCCTCGACCGTGTCGCAATCCGACAATGCCGCCGCCACAGCAATCACCAGCATCTCCACAAAGTCATGCAGCGTCCCATTGCTGGGTTTGCGCGGGTCGTCGACTTCCCTCAAGTAGCTCATCAAGTTTGCCCCTTTCGT
>JEMX01000110.1 GCA_000585055.1 Candidatus Accumulibacter appositus | reverse complement strand
TCCGCAAGAAATTCGCCAATCTCAGCAATCTTCAGCAGTGCGGGGCTGTCGGCCTTGAACGCTACTTTCATAGTTCACGCTCCTTCTCTGCGCGCCTTCAAATAGGGTGCCGCGCCGGCCGGGGAAGGTGCCCGGTGTTTTCCCCGTCGGGATAGGCGCGGCAAAACTCGGTCAGGCGGTGTGCAGACTCACCACGTTTCTGGCGCCGCGCTGGCCGACCTCAATCTCATGTAGCCGCTCCTCCCAGGCGACCAATGCAGCACGCTTCTCGCTGGTGTAGCTATGCATGTCGTAGTGCGCGTTCTGAACGCCCGACAAGCCATGACTGAGCAATTGCGCGCGGGTGTCGCGAGAAATCCCCATACTGGCCAGTATCGTTTCGCAGGTGCGACGAATGTCTCGCAGGTCAAACCGCTCCCCACCCATGGCATTGCAGATGGCAGCAACACGCTTGCCCGGTGTCGTCTCGTCCAATGGCACAGCGCCGTGCGTCGAGAACAGGAACGTGGTTTCAAGCAACTTGGCTCGCGCCACCAGCCTAGCGGCCAGCTCCGCAGCTTTCGGCGCCAGCGGTAGCAGGTGTTCGCGGGGCGCCTTGCGCCTGCCTTTGGTATCCCAAAGACGAAGGCTCGCTGTGTCTTCGTCGTAATCGCTCACCCTGGCGCGCAGAAGTTGCGCCATGCGCTGCCCACCGGCTAGCAGTGCCAACAGTAGGGCTTGGTCTGGCAGATCATCGCCAAGCGCAGCGAGATACGCGCGCAGCTCGTCTGCGCATAGCTTTCGGCTTCCCGCTCGCACTGCGATAGCGGGAATTGCGTCCACTGGATTGTGCTCGATCTCGAACGGTATGAAATCAGCCGGTAGGCTCGCATCAAGAGGTGATTTCTTGGCGGCGGCAAATGCCGCGCTCAAGTAGCTCCGTAGGACTCCGGCCGCGCGTTCTTTGCCCGACTCCCGTGTCCTGCGAACCATGGCCGCTATCTGAAGTTTTGAAACTTCACGAGCGGGCATCGCGGCGATCTCGGGATGCGCTTCGAGAACATGAACCTTGAAGATTGATCGCGCCTGCCGTGCGCTCGGCTTGCCACGAGCTTCGAGCAGGTCGCCGTAAGCCTCACAGAGTGTGCGCAAGGTGTAGCGCTGCCTATTTTCTGCTTCCTGTCTCGCGGCGTCGGCCTGGGCGCGTTTAGCGTCGGCAGCGGCGAGTCGGTCACGCTTCTCTTGACGCGGGTCTATCCCCTTGTCGATCAGGGTCTGCAGCCGCCGTGCTTCCTTGCGAACATCCTCGATCGTGCGGCTCTTCGGGTCGCCAATGGTCAGGCGCACGGTTGAGCCGGACTCTAGGCGGCTTTCGAGCACGTATCGCTTTGAACCACCGGGGGATGCTTTCAGGCCAAGCCCTTTTGTGTCCTCGTCCCACAAAAAGGATGCTGCCTTGCCTGCTTCGCAGCAGTGCGCCGAAACTCGTCCCGCCGTGAAATTCACCTTGTTGTTATCGCGCATGGCTCGCCCTCCGTCGTTGCCTACTGAGAGGTTTCAGCAGGCATCTAGTAGGCAGATTATAACAATCTACTTCAACGCAAGACAATGCCAAAATGTCACAACCAACTGTTTTGTATGACAATACAGTCTCTTCTTCAACGCTATTCAACACCAACAAGTAGGCGGCTCGGTTGATTTGTAATCATCAGGTGTTGGTTCGATTCCGACCGGAGGCACCAGACAACACAAGTAGCCAGGCCACTTTTCGGAGTGGCCTTTTCATTGGTTGGCGGACGGTTTGCAGGGCCGACGGCAGCGAGTGTCGCCGCCTTTCGGCTCCGGACCCTGCCAGCACTTCGCGCGGGTAGGCCTCGTCCCGCCGTGCGGGCAATCAGCGCCGCAGCTGGACGTAGAAGCAGGCCCCCTGGCCGGGCGCGCTTTCGGCCCAGATGCGGCCGCCCATGCGCTGCAGCGCCTTGTACACGATGGCCAGACCGACGCCGGTGCCGGGGTACTCTTCGGCACGCTGCAGGCGTTGAAAGATCTCGAAGATGCGCTCGTGAAAACGCATGTCGAAGCCGATGCCGTTGTCCTTGAACGCCAAGATCACGGACTCGTCGGTCTGGGTCGCGCTGATCGCCAGGCTCGGGGGCTGACTCTTGCGGCTGAACTTGAGCGCGTTGTCGATCAGATTGCGCAGCACCATGTTCAGACCATCCGAGTCGGCGTGAATGCTCAGCCCCGGCAACACAGCCACTTCGACGACCATGCCACAGGCTGCGACCTCCGCAGCATAGTTCTCCAGGCAGGAGCTCAACTGTGCCGACAAGTCGAGGGTCCGGCTATGCAGATTGCTCCGCTCGAGGCGCGAATAGGCCAGCAGATCCTCGATCAGACGGCTCATGTGTGCCACGCCGGCGCGCACATTGTCGATGAACAACTGCCCCTCGTCGCCCAATTGATCGTGGTAGGCATCGAGCAACAGGCGACTGTAGCCATCAATGCCGCGCAGCGGCGCCTTCAGATCGTGCGAGACGGAGTAAGTGAAAGTCTGCAATTCCCTGTTGGCGGCGTCCAGTTCATCGGTACGCTGACGCACGCGCGCCTCGAGATCGGCGTTCAGTTGCCGGATTTCGTCTTCCATGCGCTTGCGCTCGGTAATGTCACGGATCACCGCGAGCGCGCCGCCGTCGGGCATCCTGGTGGCAATCACGTCGGCCACGAAGCTCGAACCATCCTTGCGCCGGAAGCGCCACTCACGCTGGTAATCAGCCTTCGCCTCGATGGCGTCCAGCGCAGGCTGGATGTACGAGCGCTCGCTCGCGGCAACGATGTTGGAGGCGTGTAGGCCGATCAATTCCGCCCGCGCATAGCCAAGCATCCGGCAGATCGCCGCATTGGCATCGTGATAGAAACCCTGCTGGTCGGCGACGACGATGCCGTCGGGCGCATACTCGAACAGGGTGCGATAACGAGCCTCGCTGGCCGCCAGCGACAGACGCGCCTGATGTTCGCGGCTGATGTCGCGCACCACGGCGATGAAGGGCCCGGCTTCGGGCAAGCGCGTAAGGCGGGCCTCGAAACGGCGCACCCCGGCGGGCATCGCCAGGTCGTATTCGTAGGTGACCAGCCCGCCGTGCTCGCCGACTTCCGCCATGCCGCGGACGAGTAGTTCGCCCACCTCGCCGGGCAGGACGTCCTGCATGCGCTTGCCGAGAAACGCCTCGGGCGGCAGGTAGAGATCGGCGCTCTTGCGGGCGCGGTAATCGCGGATGCTGCCATCGGCGTCCATCAGGAAGAACAGATCCGGCAGAGCCTGGAAGACGGAATCGAGTACCCGCTCGCCCTGTCGGGCCTTGGCCTCGGCCAGTTTGCGTTCGCTGATGTCTTCGGTAAAGATGACAATGCCACCAACGCCGCCGATTTCCTCGCTGCTGTACCAGGGCCGCACCTCCCAGCGCAGCCACTGCACACTGCCGTCCAGGCGCTCGAAACGGTCCTCGTCGGCGCGCACGACTTCGCCGGCCAGTGCTCGGCGATGGACATTCTTCCAGGCGTCGACGATCTCGGGAAATATTTCGTAGTGAGAGCGACCAAGGATCTCGGCGCTCTCCAGTCCGTAGTCGCTCAACCAGCGCCGGCTGACGGCCAGATAGCGCATCTGACGATCGAACATCCCCAGCGCGGCCGGGGCGTGCTCGATGAACAGCCGCAGGCGTGCTTCGCTCTCGCGCAGCGCGGCTTCGGCCAGTTTGCGTCGGCTGATGTCCTCGATCACCGATATGAAGTATTTCGGCGTACCGTCGTCCTGGCGCACGAGAGCCACCGTCAAGTTTATCCACACCGCCGCGCCGGACTTGTGCAGGTAACGCTTTTCAAGATTGTAGCGATCCCGGCTCCCTGCCAGGAGCTGATTTAGCAGTTCGAGATCGCCAGCCAGGTCGTCGGGATGCGTGATCACCTGAAAACTCAGTTGCAGCAGCTCCTCACGGCTGTATCCGACGATCTCGCAAAGACGCTGATTGACCTCCAGCCAGGAGCCGTCCGGGGCGACCCGCGCAATGCCGACAGCCGCTTGCGCAAAGGTCGCACGTAGAGAATCCTCACTCTCCCGCAGAGCCAGGGTATGTCGCGCCACCTGCCGACGCAGCAGAAACACGAAGAACACCGCCACAGTCAGCGCGGCTGCAGCGCCGCTCAGGGCCCAGGCCACCCAAGCCGGCCACTTGGGCTGGCCTGCGCCGCCCAACCAGCGGTCGAGCGAGCGGTAATAGGCCGAGTCACGCTGCCCGAGCTGCGCTCCAAGGTGGCGGTCGATCGCTGCCACGAGCGCCGGATCGGCATCCGGCGGCGAGGCATAGCAGACCGAGATCGGGTTGAAGACGATGCCGGTGGACTCGACCTGGTAGCGCGCCGAATGCAGGGTACCGAAAACGCGGCTGACCACCCCGGCATCCGCATCGCCGGCAGCAACCATGGCCAGGACCTGTTGATAGTTGTCGGCAGGAACCGGAACGACGGTCACGCCGAACTTTTCAAGCAGCTGGCTCAGCTCGTCGCTGTGCGTCGCCCCGGGAACCAGCGCCATGCGCTTGTCCTGGAGTTGGACAAGCGAGCGAATTCCGCTCGCTGGCTTGGCGTAGACAACACCCCAGTTGCTGAGCACCATGTGTTCGCTAAACCGAAATCGTTCGGCGCGTTCAGGCGTATGGGCGATGCCGGTCAACAGGTCGATCTCGCCGCGCTCGAGCATGGCGAAGATTGCTGGCCACTCGTCGTGGACGAACTCCAGGCGCCAACCCTCTTGCTCCGCAACATCGTTCAAGATGTCGACGGCGAGACCCTGCGCCTTTCCGGATGAATCGGTGAAGGCGATCGGCGGATTGCTGCCCACGCCAACGCGCACGGTTCTTTGCTCGGCGTGCACGGGTGCAAAGAAAACGGCCAGCAGCAGCGCCACCGCGCCAAGCGCTGCCCGGTAGCGCCCGGCGCTCATCGCGGCAGCTCCAGATAGAAAGTCGCACCGTGGCCGGGCTGGCTCTCGGCCCAGATCCGCCCGCCCATACGTTGTACGGCCTTATGCACGATGGCCAGGCCAATACCGGTGCCGGGATAATCCTCGGCGCGCTGCAGGCGTTGGAAGATTTCGAAAATGCGCTCGTGAAAACGCATATCGAAACCGATGCCGTTGTCTTTGAACGCCAGGGTTACCGATTGGCCGGTTTGGCTGCCGCTGACCGCCAGCTGCGGCGGTTTGCTAGCACGCGAGAACTTGAGCGCGTTGTCCACCAGATTGCGCAGCACCATGTCCAGACCCTCAGGATCGGCGCTGGCGCTCAGCCCTTGTAAGCGCACTTCGATCACCATTCCCGCGGCCTGCAAATCGACGCGGCGGCTATCGAGCACCATGCCCACTTGCTCCGCCAGGTCAAGCGTCCGCCCGTGCAGGTGACGCCTTTCCAGCCGGGAATAGGCGAGCAGGTCCTCGATCAGGCGACCCATATGGGCAACACCATGGCGCACCTTGTCGAGAAACAGGCGGCCCTCTTCGTCGAGCTGCTCCCGGTGATCCTCCAGCAACAGGCGACTGTAGCCATCGATACCGCGCAACGGCGCCTTGAGATCGTGCGATACCGAGTAGGTGAAGGTCTGCAACTCCTTGTTGGCAGCGTCCAGTTCGGCCGTGCGCTGGTGAACCCGCGCCTCGAGGTCGCTATTGAGCTGCCGGATTTCATCCTCCATGCGTATGCGCTCGCTGACATCGCGGGAGACCACCACCACCCGCTCGACCCGTCCCTCGGCGTTGCGAATGACGCCTCCCTGCGACTCGATGGCGTGGACGCTGCCGTCCGGCAGCACGACGCGGAAGGTCCCGCGCTGACCTATGCCGGTGGCGATGGTCGTCTGGAAAGCCTGGCGCACGCGGTCCCGATCGTCGGGATGCACGCTGGCGAAAGCTTCTGCGCCGGGCAGCGTTGCGCTCTCGCCGAAGAGCGCGCGGTAAGCGGGGCTATCGTAAAGATGGCCACCCTGCAAATCGAGCACCGCCACCATGTCGCCCATGTTCTCGGCCAGCAGGCGGAAAAACGCCTCCTGCTCGCGCAAGGCGTTCTCGGCCAATGTTCGCTCGGTAACGTCCTGCACCGTCCCGGCGCAGCGAATCGGCCGGCCATCGCCACCATGTAGCAGCGCGCCGCGTCCGAGGAGGCTGCGCGGGGTGCCGTCGGGTCTGATGATGCGGAATTCGAGTTCGCGCGGTTGCTGACCAGCGATGATTTCCGCATGCACCCGCTGCACGGCAGGCAGGTCATCGGGGTGGACCAGTTCCATGAACGCCTCGGGACTCGGCGTGAAGGACTCCGGCGATACGCCATAGATGCGATAGGCTTCCTCCGACCAGGCCAGCGGCCCGCTGGGCAGATCCAACTCCCAGCTGCCGATGTGGGCCATCCGCTGCGAGTCGGACAGCATCTTCCACTGCTTCTCCATTAGAGCTGCTGCCGCGACACGCTCGCTGATGTCGCGCACCACTGCGATGACGTGCACGCTGTCCGGCAAAGCGGTCAGTCGAGCCTCGTAACGGAGCACGCCGTCGACCATCGGCAAGTCGTATTCGCAGGTGACCAGCCCGCCGTGTTCGCCGACTTCCTGCAGCTTCTGCCCGAGCAGCTCACCAACCGCGGCGGGCAGGACATCCGGCATGCGTTTTCCGAGGAAGGTATCGGGCGGCACGTAAAGCTTGGCGCTTTTCTGAGCGCGGTAGTCGCGGATGGTGCCGTCGGCGTCCATCAGGAAGAACAGGTCGGGCAAGGCCTGGAAGACCGAATCGAGCACCAGCTCACCCTGCCGTGCCCTGGCCTCGGCCAGCTGGCGTTGGCTGATGTCCTGAACGGCGCCTTCCAGGCGCACCACCTTCCCGTCTTCGAGGACTGGCAGGCCGATGGTGCGAATCCATTTCCTGACGCCCTTGGCACTGGTCAGCTCGACTTCCAGGTCGTAGGGCTGGCCACGCTCGATAGCTACTTGCACGGCTTGCTCTATCGTCCGCCGTGCGGCGCCGTGGAAATAACTCAGTCCCTGTGCCGCGCAGACCTCCCCGCCGGGCTCCAGGTCGTGAATGCGCGCCGTTTCGTCGCTCCAGCTGCCGCGCTGGCTGACCACATCGAATTCCCAGCCGCCGACGTTGGCCAGCCGGCCGGTGCGATCGAGGAGGTCCTTCTGACGCTGCAGCTCGGCCTCGTCGCGCTTGCGCTGGGTGATGTCACGGGCGATCCCCAACACCCCCACAAGGCCGCCACGCTCGTCGAAGACGGGGGCCTTGATCGTTTCCAGCAACTCGCGATGGCCGTCGCTGGCAAAACACACCCATTCCTCGTTGATGCTCGGACCGCCGGCGGCAATCGCGGCACGATCCTTTTCGCGGACGAAATCAGCCATATCCGCAGGCACGAAATGATGGTCGGTCTTGCCCCTTATCTCCGCCTCGCTGGCGCCGAACAAGGACTCGAAACGCGGGTTGCAGTTGAGATAAACGCCGTTGCCGTCCTTTAGCCAGACCAGATCCGGGATGGTCTTCAGCAAGGCGTCGAGTCTGGCGCTGTGGCTGGCGAGAAGCTCTCCGCCGCGAACCAGACGAAAGGCCACGACGGCCGCCAGCAGGGCCAGCAGATAACTCATCGTGCGCAGCAGCACGATCGCCGTGTCGAGACGTCCCCAGCCCTCGGCAGGCACGGCGACCATCTGCCAGGAGCCGCCACCGGGCAGCGTCACTTCGACACTCACCGGATCGGCGTTGAAAAGTGCCGCATCGCCGAAAAACAGCGGGCCGTCGGCACCACTGGCGTCGCTGCCGCGAAGCGCTAGCCGCAACCCGTGGTCGGCGTCCAGCAAACCCGCCCGCTGATAGAGCGTTTCGACGTCGATCGCCGCCGACACCAGGCCCCAGAAACGCTTTTCCCCGCCCGGCCGGAGCGGCGGCAGGAAGACCGGCTTGCGTGCGATGATGGCGACCCCGCCTTGCTGCAGGTCCACCGGCCCGGCGATCACCGTGCGGCCGCTGTCGCGGGCGCGCAGCGCGGCTTCGCGTTGCTGCGGATGGCTACGGTAATCGAGGCCCAGCGCCGCCTCGTTGCCGGCCAGGGGGTACATCAGCGATAGGACCATGCCCGGCGCCGCGCCGATATTGCGCAGTGCGTAGCGTTCGCCCACCAGGCCATCGGCGATGGCCGCAAAACCGGCCTGATCGATGTCCGGTCGCGACTCGATGACCGCCGTCAGGCCATGTACCAGCGAGAGGTTGATGTTAACGACGGCTTCGAGGCGGGCGCGCAAGGTCGACAGGCGATTGAGAACATCGCTCCTTTCCTCCTCCAGCTCGCTCCGCTGAGCATAGTGCTCGACCACCTGCTCGGTCGCCAGCACGAGCAGCGCGGCCAGCACGGCAAACAGCCAGGCGCGCCGGCTGGCGACAAAGGGACGGCTTGCGCTGACGCTTATCAACGGCGGGCCACGCCACGCGGGAGAGCGAAGAAGCGGAAACTGCCACGCAAGATGTCGGGGAACATGCGGCTATCCGGAATCAATCGACAAAGCATGGTTCATCGCATCCCGCCACAAGTCAACAAGCATCGGTCGCCGGGCGCCGCTGCGCAGCCGGAGGCCGGCCCACGCAGTGCTCAGAGCGGGGCGACTTCCACCAGGCAATCGTAGAAGGTCGCACCGCCGCCGATGTCGGTCAGCGCCTGACTGGTTACTTCGTTGCAGTTGCGCCCGTCGGGGGAGAGCTTGCGCCACCAGATCGAGGTGGCCATGGCCACGCCGGGCCGCACGCGGTCGCTGACGACGGCGCGTGCCTTGAACTCGCCGCGACGATTGAAGATGCGTACCTGGCTATCGTCGGTGATGGCGCGTGCCGCGGCGTCGTCCGGGTGCAAATGGATCGCCGGCGACTTTTCCTGCGCCAGAAAACGTGCCGAGTTGGCGAAGCTGGTGTTCAGGAAGTTGCGTGCCGGCGGGGTGAGCAGGGCGAGTGGAAACTCGGTGGCCAACGAACTCTGCTGCCACTCGCGCGGGGCAATGAAATCGGGCAAGGGGTCGACACCTGCGCTGGCCAGGGTGGCGCTGTAGAACTCACATTTTCCGGAGGGCGTCGGGAAACCACCCTCGGCAAAAGGCGCTGCGCCGCGCGGCAGATTCAGCCGCGCGTGCCCCGCAGCCTTGAGCGTTTCCCACGACAGGCCGGCCAGACGCGGGTCGTTCCAGTCAAAGGCCTGGCGGCAGAGGTCTTCGTCGGAGTCGGCAAAGCAGGCCTCGCGGAAACCCATCTCACTGGCCAGGCGGCGGAACAGTTCGGTGTTCGGCACGGCTTCGCCCAGCGGCGCAATCGCCGGCTGATTGACCTGGATATGCAGGTGCCCGTAGGACTTGTGAATGTCGAGCTGTTCCATGTGGCTGGTCGCCGGCAGGATGATGTCGGCGTAGTCGGCGGTGTCGGTCTGGAAAAGATCATGGACGACGGTGAACAGGTCGTCGCGGGCGAAGCCGCGCACCACCTCGGCCGATTGCGGCGCAATCGCCACCGGATTGCTGTTGTAGACGAACAAGGCCTTGATCGGCGGCTGTGCGCGCAGCAGATCCTGGCCAATGGTGCTCATGTTGACCGTGCGCGGCGTCGGCTCGGGCATCAGGTCGGGGCGTTCGAGAGCGGCGCTGGCGACCGGGTAGTTGCCGGAGCTGGAAAGCAGGATGCCGCCCGCAGGGTGCCGCCAGGCACCGATGAGCGCCGGCAGGCAGGCCAGTGTGCGCAATGCCATGCCGCCGCCGGCGGTGCGATTGATGCCATAGTTGGTGCGAATCGCGGCCGGCACCGTGCTGCCGTAGTCGCGCGCCAGCTGCTCGACTACGCCTTCGTCGATGCCGCAGATGGCCGCCACCCGCGCCGGCGGGTATTGCAGCGCACGTTCCTTGAGGGCGTCGAAGCCGAGCGTGTGGCGGGCGATGTAGTCGTGGTCGAGAAGCTCGTCGCGAATCAGCACGTGCATCAAGCCGAGCGCCAGCGCGCTGTCGGTTCCCGGCCGCAGCGCGATATGCTGGTCGCACTTGTCGGCGGTCGCCGTGCGACAGGGATCGATGGCGACCAGGCGCGCGCCGCGTCGTTTCGCCTCCTGTGCCAAGCGCCAGAAGTGCAAGTTGGAGACAAGGCTATTGCTGCCCCAGATGATGATCAGGCGCGCATCGACGACATTCTCGACGTCGAAGCCCAGGCTGCCGCCGATACTGGCGCGGTAGCCCATCGCCCCGGCGCTGGCGCAGATCGTGCGGTCGAGTTGCGCGGCACCGAGACGGTGGAAGAACCGGCGATCCATCGACCCGTAGCCGAGCAGGCCGGAGTTGCCGGCGTAGCTGTAGGGAACGATCGCTTCGGCGCCGTCGCTGGCGACGATCTTGCGAAAGCGTTCGGCGATCGTGGCCAGCGCCTGCGGCCACGAAATGCGTTCAAAGGCCGCACCCGGGCCTTTGCCACCGACGCGGCGCAAGGGATGGAGCAAGCGGTCGGGGTGGTAGACGCGCTCGGGGTAGAAGGCGACCTTGGTACACAGCACGCCGGCAGTCGGCGAATGGTCGGCAGCGCCAGCGACCTTGACGACGCGGCCGTCACTGACGCTCACTTCGAGGGCGCAGGTATCCGGGCAATCGTGCGGACAGGCGCCGCGCACGCGATGCGTACCGGAAAGATTGGCGGATGGGGAGGAGGGCCGAGCCATGGTGCTTTACCCGAGCTGGTTGCGATGGCCCGAAGATAGCAGTTTCCAGCGCTTTCCGGCAGCCTTCGCCGCGGCGTGGCAGCGGCTGCCGACGGCGCTGGGCACCTGCCCGGACGGGAAGGGCAGCCTGCCGAAGAGAACGCTTTCTGTCCTATGATGTCTGTGCAGCTCGAACTGCGGCTGCAAGGAAAGCGACGCCTCGTCCGGCCTGGTCCCGACGAAGGCTTGCTTCGCCGAGCGGCACCCACCTCAGAGCCACCCGCCATGACGCCACCGTCCTCTCCCCGCTTTTCTGCCAGGCCCTTTCCCGGGGCGAAGTTCGCACTGTTGCTGCTTGCTGCGCTCGGCAGCACCTTGCTCGCTGCCCAGGGCGCCGAAAATAGCGCCGCGGGCAGCGCGAAAACCGCGGCCAAGGCCTGTCTGGCGCCGGCCAGCTGGGTAGTCTTCGAAGATCAGCAGCCACGGACAGTCAGCAAGCCGCAGATCCTGGCCGAACTGGTCGGCCGCGAGGTGCTGCTGCTCGGGGAACAGCATGATGACGCGGACCACCACCAATGGCAGTTGCAGGTGCTCTCCGGATTGCATGCGCTGCGCCCGGAAATGCTCATCGGCTTCGAAATGTTCCCGCGCCGCCTGCAGCCGGTACTCGATCGCTGGGTGGCCGGCAAGCTGAGCGTCAACGAGTTTCTGGCCGAGGCGGAGTGGGAAAAGGTCTGGAACGTGCCGCCAGAACTGTATCTGCCCCTGTTCGAGTTCGCGCGCCTGAACCGGATTCCGATGCTGGCCTTGAATATCGACCAGAAACTGACCCGCAAGATCGCCGACAAGGGCTGGGAGGCAATACCGCTTCGCGAGCGCGAAGGCGTCGGCCAGGCAGCCGCGCCGTCGGAGGCCTACCGCGAGTTCCTCTTCGAGATCTATCGCCAGCACGCGACGATGCGTGGCAAAACCAAGCGCGCCAAGCCCGGCGACCCCGCTTTTGCCCGCTTTGTGGACTCGCAGCTGGCCTGGGATCGGGCGATGGCGGAAGCGCTCGCCAGCCAGATAAGGCCGACGGCGAGCGGCGCCGGACCCTTGATCGTCGGAATCATGGGCAGCGGCCACCTGCGTTTTGGGCATGGCGTGCCACACCAGTTGCGCGATCTCGGCGTGCGCTCGATAGGCACGCTGTTGCCGATGGCGGCGAGCAGCCCTTGCGACGCGCTTGGCCCCGGACTCGCAGATACCGTCTTCGCCGTGCCGACGCCGCCGCTGGCGCCGGTCGAACCGCCTCGCCTCGGTGTGGCGCTGGAAAGCGAGGACGGGCGGATACGGATCGCCAGCGTCAGCAAGGGCAGTCTGGCCGAAAAAAGCGGTCTGCAGGATGGCGATCAGGTTCTTGCCCTGGCCGGCGAGCCGCAGCCCAGCCTGACTTCGCTGCTGACCTCGATACGACAGCAGCCGCCGGGAACCTGGTTACCGCTGCAGATCGAGCGCGCCGGCGAGAAGATCGAGATCGTCGTCAAGTTCCCGGCCAAGCAATGAGTCTCTCGCAAACGCTGCGCTTGCTGCTGCCCCTGCTGCTGGCGCTGGCGCTGGCGCTGGCGACGCCTGCCGCGTCGGCGGTCGCCGTACCGCCAGCAGCGCAGCTCGCGCTCGAACTCACGCTCGACCCGGCCACTCGTCGGCTCGCCGTGATTGCCACGCTGAGCCCGGGCGAGCAGAACTTTCGTTTCGCGCTGCACGCGTCGCTGCACATCGCGAGAGCGTCGGTCGACGGGCAGCCGATTGCGCTCCGGCCGGTCGGGAAGCAGGGCCATCTGCGGGCCTGGGCGGCCCGTCTGCCAACTGCCGATGCGACTCTGCGCATCGAATATGAGGGCACTCTACCGGCCCTCGACACCCGTCTGGATCATCGCCAGGTGCTACACGGAATGCCGCCGATGGCGGCAGTCGAAGGGAGTTTTCTGCCCTCGGGCAGCGGCTGGTATCCACAGCCAGCGGCATTGTTCACCTATCGCGTCGGCCTGAGCGTCCCCGGCGACCAGCGCGCGCTGGTCGCCGGCCGCTTGTTCGACGAACAACTGCCGGTAAGCGCCGGCGACCGCTACCGCGCCGGCTTCGAGTTCGCTCATCCGGCAGACGGCATCGATCTGATGGCCGGCCCGTGGATCGTTCGCGAGAAGACGATGCCGAGCGACGGCGCCGCGCCGCTACGCCTGCGCACTTACTTCACGCGCGAGCTGGACGAGATGGCCGGCCTGAGCGACGCCTATCTCGACGACACGGCTGCCTATATCGAGCGCTACGGGCGGGAAATCGGCGCCTACCCGTTCAGCGGTTTTTCGGTGGTCGCCAGTCCGCTACCGACCGGCTTTGGCATGCCGACCCTGACCTATCTCGGTGCCGAGGTCCTCAAGCTTCCTTTCATTCGGGCCACCTCGCTGGGCCACGAGATCCTCCATAACTGGTGGGGAAACGGGGTCTACGTCGATTACGCGCGCGGCAACTGGGCCGAAGGCCTGACGACCTTCATGGCCGACTATGCGTACAAGGAGAGCGAATCGGCCGCTGCCGCCCGCGCCATGCGCCTCGGCTGGCTGCGCGATTTTGCAGCGCTGCCGGCGGCCAGCCGACAGACCCTGAGATCCTTCCGCTCACGCACGCACGGCGCGGCGGCGGCCGTCGGCTACGGCAAGGCGGCGATGCTCTTCGTGATGTTGCGCGATCTCGTCGGCGAACAGAGCTTTCGCGCTGGCCTGCAGCTGTTCTGGCAACAGCAGCGCTTTCGCATCGCCGGCTGGGACGACTTGCAACGAGCGTTCGAGCAGGCGTCGGGGCAGTCGCTGACGCTTTTCTTCCGGCAGTGGCTGGAGCGCGACGGCGCACCCGAGCTGAAGATCAAGAGCGCCAGCATCGGCACAGGCCCCGGCGCCACGCTGCTGACAATCGAAGTCACTCAGAACTCGCCCGCCTACGCGCTGCGGGTGCCCATCGAAGTTGACCATGGCCAGCGCTCACAAAGCCGTGCCATCGACATTGAGCACGTGCAGCAGACAGTCAGTCTGACCGTCGACGGCTCGCCGCAGCATGTCGTGCTCGACCCGCAGCTGCGCCTCTGGCGACTGCTTGATGCGGCGCAGCTACCGCCGATCCTGCGCCAATGGATCGTCGCCCGCGAGCCGCGCCTGCTGCAGGTCTCGTCACTGCCCGAGCTGCGCGCCGCGGCGACTGCACTGGCCGCACGGGTCTTCGAAGTGGCGCCTCGGGAGATCCCGCCAGGCGCTCTGCGCAACAGCACCACCCCGGTGTTGCTGGTCGGCCTGCATGCCGAGGTTGACGCAGCGCTGGCGGCGACCGGCTTGCCGCCGCGGCCGCCGACTCCCGGCCAGCGCGGTAGCGCACAGGTATGGACCATTGCTGGCCACCCGGAGGTGCCGGTGGCCGTCGTTTCCGCGCGCGACGCTGACGCCCTGCGCGCGCTGCTGCGCCCACTGCCGCACTACGGCAGCCAAAGCTGGCTGGTCTTCGACGGCAGTCGCGCGCTCGCCCGCGGCGTCTGGCCCATCGCCGACGAGGCCGCGCCGGTCAGTCGCTTGCCCGGCGGCTAAACGCTTCCCTGCTGCCTGCCGCGCATCGCCGACGCCACAAGGCCTGACAAGACCAGCAGAGGCGTGCTATCGTGCTGCCTTTTCGTCCCGGCCCACGTCAATGAACTGCGTTTGCCGCGACCCTTACCGCGTCGCGATCGTCCCGATTCGCGCCGTTCCAGCCACTAACGCCGCGGCGCGACGCGTGCAGGGAGACTGATGATGCCGTTTCTGAAACGAGCGATTGCCGCATTGGCAGCAACGACACTGGCCGTCCCAGCGGCCATGGCCCAACAGCTTGCTGCCGACCCGGCGAAGACTGCGGCACAGCAGACGCTCGAGGCGGCCTGGAGTGCACCCGAGCCGTGGCGGACTGACCGCTTCTACCTGCAGACCAGCGTCGCCTCGGCACACTTTCACCCGGACGACGAGCACGACAATTCGCAACAGTTGATCAATGCTGAATGGCGTACTGACAAGCGCTGGCTCGCCGGCCAGGTTCTGGTCGGCGCGGCAAGTTTCGATAACTCCTTTGGCCAGGCTTCCTGGTATGCCTATGGCGGGCTGCTCTGGCGGCCGGCAGAAACGGTGCAGCCGTTCTACCTGAAATTGACGGCCGGTGTTCTGCACGGCTATCGCGGCGAGTACCAGGACAAGATCCCGTTCAACGACTCCGGCTATGCGCCGGCCATCCTGCCGGCAATGGGCTATTGCTATAACCGCTTTTGCACCGAATTGGTGGTATTCGGCGCGGCAGGCATGATGCTGACCGTCGGCGCGACACTGCCCTGAGCTTCACCCTGCTGACAAGGTAAAGCCGCATTCCTAGCGCCGGTCGGCGGCGGCCACGCCGACCGGCGCCACTTTGCTGTGCGGCAGTCAGCGACGTGCAACCGTCCCCGCCCCTGGTCCACCCCCTGTTCCCGACCGCCTCTTCTCAGCCGGCGGCCGCGGCGACGCCACTCCAAGCGTCACAAGCTTTTGATTTGCATCAATAATATGGCTGTGTGCGGCGATTTGCCACATTCCGCGCTGCAGCATCACTCCCTAGAATGCCCCGCACAAGGAAAACATTCAGGGAGAATTGGCAATGAAGCGGGACAGGAAAGTGATCACCAACGCGGTGGCAGCAGCGCTGGCGCTGCCCGGCGTCTGGCAATATGCCGTGGCCCAGGAAGACGCGGCCACGCCGATGATGTCGGAAGTGCTGGTCACGGCTTCGCGGATCGAAGGTGGCGAACCGCTGGACAGCAGCCGCCTCGGCGCGGCGAGCATCGCACCCTACCGGGCAGCAACCAGCGATAGCGCAAGACTGCTCGAAGCACTGCCGGGAGTCAGCACCTACGGCGCCGGCGGCGTTTCCAGCCTGCCGGTGATTCGCGGCCTGGCTGACGACCGCATCCGCATCCAGGTCGATGGCATGGACCTGATCTCCTCGTGCGCCAACCACATGAACCCGCCACTGTCGTATATCGACCCGAGCAACGTTGATAGCATGACGCTGTTTGCCGGCATCGCACCGGTCAGCGCCGGCGGCGATAGCATCGCAGGCACGATCCAGGTCAACTCCGCGCCTCCCGAGTTTGCCAAGGCGGGGGAAGACAAGGTGCTCAAGGGCCAGGCCGGCGCTTTCTACCGCAGCAACGGCAACGGCCGCGGCGCCAATCTCTCGGCGACGGTGGCCAACGAAATGCTCAGCCTCAACTATTCCGGCTCCACGGCACAAGCCGACAACTACTCAGCCGGAGGTAGTTTCAAGGCCGCCGGGCTGTCGGCAGGAACGACCGAGTGGCTCGACGGCGACGAGGTGGGATCGTCACTGTACAAGTCGCAGAACCAGTTGCTGAGCCTTGCGCTGCGTCACGCCGAGCATCTCTTCGAGCTCAAGTTCGGGTATCAGCACATTCCCTATCAGGGCTTCCCGAATCAGCGCATGGACATGACCGACAACACCAGCAAGCAGATCAATGCCCGCTACCTCGGCCAGTATGCCTGGGGTTCAATGGAGGCGCGTGCCTATCACGACGACACGCGGCATACGATGAACTTCCTTGAAGACAAGCTGCAGACCACCGGTCCGATGCGGAACCTGGCCGGCATGCCAATGGACACGCACGGCAAGACCACCGGCGTACAGCTCAAGGCGGAGATCATCTCCTCCGATCGTGATCTGTTCAGGGTCGGTGGCGAGTACCTGAAATATCGCCTGGACGACTGGTGGGATCCGATCTCGCCGGTGGTGGCAATGCCCATGGCAGGCATGAAGGGATCGACTTTCTGGAACATCAACGACGGCCAGCGCGATCGCTTCGATATTTATGGCGAATGGGAGGCGCGCTGGAATCGCCAGTGGCTCTCGCAGCTCGGACTGCGCAGCAGCACGGTGCGCATGGACACCGGCGACGTGCAGGGCTACAACACGCTGTTCTACGGCAATCCGGAGAATCCGGCATCGATTCCCGGCGCGTTCAACGCTCTCGATCGCGAAAAAACCGACCACAACATCGATTTCGCGGCCTTGCTGCGCTTCACGCCGGCTGCCGAACAGAGCTACGAGGCGGGCTACGCACGCAAGACGCGCTCGCCGAATCTCTACGAACGTTACGCCTGGTCCAGCAACAACCCGATGGCCATGAACATGGTCAACTGGTTCGGCGACGGCAACGGCTACGTCGGCGACGTCGACCTGGATCCGGAAGTCGCGCACACCCTCAGTGCCACGGCGAGCTGGCACGATGCCGCACGTGAGCGGTGGAACGTCAGCATCACCCCCTTCTACACCTACGTGCAGGATTATGTCGATGCCGTTCGCTGTTCGGGGGGCAGCGGCATGTCACCCTGCCAGGGGAGCAATCTGACGCGCACCGACAACTTCGTTTACCTGCAGTTCGCCAACCAGACGGCGCGGCTATACGGCGCCGACGCCAGCGCTCGTGTGCCCTTGGTGCAGGGCGGCGCACTTGGCAGCCTGGCGATGACCGGGGTGCTGAGCTACGTACGGGGAAGGAACTCGCAGACCGACGACAATCTCTACCACATCATGCCGCTGAATGCGAAGCTGGCGCTGGTGCAAAGTTCGGGAGGCTGGACCAATACCATCGAAGGCGTCTTCGTCGACGCCAAGACACAGGTTTCGCAGGTGCGCAATGAACTGGCAAGCAGCGGCTACGGTTTGCTCAACCTGCGCAGCAGCTACGAATGGAAGGAGCTGCGTGTCGATGTCGGCGTCGAGAACCTTTTCGACCGGCTCTACGAGTCACCACTCGGCGGTGCCTATCTTGGCCAGCGGCCGATGGTTTATGGCACGGCGGTGCCGGGCACGGGACGTTCCATTTACGCCGGGATGAACCTGAGCTTCTGAGCGCACTGAGCGCACATGCCGAAGGGCTGGCAGCGGGCAGCGCTGTCTTCAGGCGGCGTTCTGCCGTCGACGAGCGGCGCTGCTGCCCGCGGCAGTTGCTCAGGCAATCAGGCCGCGGCGCCGCGCTCGATGACCACGCCAACGCGCTGCACGCCGCTCATCATGCCCAGCTTGGCGATCGAGACACGTACCCAGGTGGCGCCGAAGTCTTCGAGGAGCAGCGTCGCCACGTATTCGGCGAGCCGCTCGAGGAGGTTGAAGTGGCGTGCCGCCAACTCGCTGCGCAGACGCTCGGCGACCATCGCGTAGTCGATGGTGTCACCAATATCGTCGCTGGCGCCGGCACTGGCCGTCGACGTGCCGATCTGCAACGAGATTTCTATCGTCTGGGGCATCGCCTTTTCGCGCGGGTAGATGCCGATCAGCGTGGAAGCGCGAAGCGCGTCGATGAAAATGATGTCCATGCGGCGTGGCGTCAGGTCGGTGTACAATCCGGGACTGGCCGCGCGCTCGGCTGCGCGACGAAGAGTGTGCGCATTCTAACCCAGAGCCGCGCCTGCCATCTCACCATCCAAGCATCCATCGCTACGACTCTCCGACGACCGAATCCCCCTCATGCCGCCCTTCCTGCTTACCGCCCTTGGCGTCCTGGCTGCCTATCTGCTGGGGTCGATCTCCTTCGCGCTGGTCGCCAGCCGGCTTTTCGGCCTGGCAGACCCGCGCAGCTACGGCTCGAAGAACCCCGGCGCGACCAACGTCCTGCGCAGCGGACACAAGGGTGCAGCGATCTTCACCTTGCTCGGCGACGCGGCCAAGGGTTGGCTGGCGGTCTTTCTGGCCAGCCACTATTCGCGACAGTACGGTCTGCCCGACTACACGGTCGGCCTGGTGGCGCTGGCCGTTTTCTTCGGTCACCTGTACCCGATCTTTCTCGGCTTCAGGGGTGGCAAAGGCGTTGCCACGGCGGCCGGGGTGTTGCTGGCGATCAACATCTGGCTGGGCCTGGCGACACTGGGCACCTGGATATTCGTCGCCCTCACCTTGCGCTATTCGTCGCTGGCAGCGCTGGTGGCGGCCACGGCGGCGCCGGTGTTCGCCGTTCTGGCATGGGGCAAGGAGGGCATCGTCCTGGCCATCGGGATCATATCGATGGCCCTGATCGGCAAGCACTGGCCGAACCTGCAGCGGCTAATGGCCGGCAGCGAGCCGAAGATCGGCGGCAAGAAGCAAGCCCTGGAGAATGGCGCTACGCCAGCGAAAACGGCGCACGCGGGGGTGATGAAAGCGAAGCGCGCAAAGCACTCGCGCTAGGCACCATGCAGCGGCCAGCGTGGCCGCACTGAAAACGCACCGGCCGCTTTTCCGGCCGTGCCGGAATCATCGCACTGCAGACGCAAGGCGCCGGCCAGGGCAATCATCGCGCCATTGTCGGTACAAAATTCGAGTTCCGGATAAAAGACGGCGATCCCGGCCCTGCGGGCGCCCGCATCGAGCTGGCGGCGCAGTTCGCGGTTGGCGCCGACGCCGCCCGCGACGACCAGCTGCTTGAGACCGCTCAAGGCCACCGCGCGCAGCGCCTTGCTCACCAGCACCTCGACGATCGCATCCTGGAACCCGCGCGCAATATCCGCCCGCTGCTGCTCGCTGATCGTCGCCAGCTCGCGGACCTTGGTCAGCACCGCGGTTTTCAGACCACTGAAGCTGAAGTCAAGATCGCCGGACTTGAGCATCGGGCGCGGCAGCTTCACCACGTCTGGGCGACCGCGTTCGGCCAGCTCGGCCAGCGCCGGGCCGCCTGGGTAGCCCAGACCGAGGAGCTTGGCGGTCTTGTCGAAGGCTTCGCCGGCCGCGTCGTCGAGAGTTTCGCCCAGCAACTCGTACTCGCCGACGCCAGAGACGCGCATCAACTGGCTGTGGCCGCCAGAAACCAGCAAGGCGACGAACGGAAAACGCGGCGGCCTGCGCGACAGCAATGGCGACAGCAGGTGACCTTCGAGATGGTGTACCGGCACGCTCGGCCGCTCGAGCGCGGTCGCCAGCGCCTCGGCGAAGGCCGCACCAACGAGCAGAGCACCCGCCAGACCCGGCCCCTGCGTATAGGCAACGGCATCGATGTCGGTCAAGGAGCGGCTGCTATCGGCAAGGACCTGACGCAGCAGAGGTACGATGCGCCGAATATGGTCGCGCGAGGCAAGTTCCGGCACCACCCCGCCATATTCCTGGTGCATGCGCACCTGTGAATGCAGGGCGTGCCCGAGCAGGACGCCGCCAGCAGAGGTGCTGTACAGCGCCATACCCGTTTCGTCGCAAGAGGATTCGATTCCAAGGACCAGCATCGCGCCATTCTACCGCGGCCGGCCGACCCGGTTTCATGAGTGCTCGCGAGGGCGCGTAAGGAAAGCGCAAAAAAAAGCCCTTGCCCAGAAAAACGGGCAAGGGCTTTTGCGAGCAACGAGGACTAGTCGCGTTGCTGCAGAACCGTCGGCAACACAGTCTTGGCCATGCGCTTGGCGAAGTAGTAGATCCGCTTCTGCTTCTCGATGATCTCGACTTCCAGCGTGTAGGCCAGGATGCGGTTGGGCTCCTCCGCCACCAGCCGGCGAGCCTCGTGCATGGCTGCCGAATCGGCGATGCGGTTGATCTCGTCCTTCATGGTTGATCTCGTCCTTCATGCCGGTGACCACCTGTGCGGAGCGCTCGTTGCGCTGCGCGACGGCCATCACCGCGGCCGCTACGGCCTTGCTGATTGCTGCCTGGAAACCATTGAGTACCGCCTGGGTCTGCTCGCTGACCTCAATCTTGTCGCGCACGCGATCCTGGCCGAGGACCACCAGATTGGTTTCGACGATGTCACCGATGTTCTCCAGGTTACTCACCGCCTCCATCAGCTGCATCATCTCCTTGGTCTGTTCTTCAAGCAGCGGCTGTTTGCTGATCTTGGCCATGTAGTCGAGAATTCCCGCGTGCAGGATATCGACGGTATCGTCCATCTGGCGTATTTCCTCGAGCGCCTTGACATCGCCCTTGATGATCGCCGGCATGATCCCTTTCAGCATCGTGTTGACGGTCTCGCCCATGTGCATGACTTCCATGCGCACACTGTCCAGCGCCAGGGTCGGCGTGGTCAGCAGTTCCGTCTGCAGGAACTTGGTGCGCACGATCATCGCTTCCTCCTCGAGTGGCTTGTCGGGCACCAGCCACTCCGCGGCCCCGGGCACCAGCCACTCCGCGGCCCGCGCGATATAGGTGGTGAACCAGATGAAGATGCAGCCATTGGCGACGTTGAAGAAAGTGTGCGCGTTGGCGATCTGGCGCGGTGTTTCCGCTGCCAGCAGCTCCATGCCGCTGAGCTCGGGGTAAACCGGTGACATGGCAACGGCCGCATCCCCGATCACGCTGACAAACGGCAGCCACATCAGGACGCCGGTACACGCCAGGCCGGTATGCACGATGGCGCAACGCACGGCTTCGCGCGGCTTGCCGATGGCCGCCAGCAGCGCCGTCACGCAGGTACCGATGTTGGCACCCATGACCAGCGGAACGCCCGCATCCAGGCTGATGAAACCTTGCGAAGCCATGACGATGACGATAGCGGTGGTTGCCGAGGAGGACTGGATGATGCCGGTAAAGATAGCCGAGACGAGCACCGCGAGAAGCGGGTTGGTCATCGTCTGCATCAGGTCGAGGAAGGGCTGGTAGCTGCGCAGCGGGTGCATTGCCTCGCCCATCACGTGCATGCCGAAGAACACCAGGCCGAGACCCATCAGCATGCCACCATAGGCCTTGATCTTCTCGTGCTTGCCGACAAAGAGCATGCCAAAGCCGACGGCGATCATCGCCAGCGCCGCCTTGGTGATCTTGAAGGCGACGATCTGACCGGTAATCGTGGTGCCGATCTTGGCACCGATGATCACGCCGACGGACTGCGGCAGCGACATCAGGCCGGCCGAAATGAAGCCGACCAGAAGGACGGTGGTCACCGATGACGACTGGATCACCGCCGTCACCACGGCGCCGGTTCCGACGCCCGCGAAGCGGTTGACGGTCAGCTTGGCGAGGATGCTCGGTCAGCTTGGCGAGGATGCTCTTCATGCGCTCGCCGGCCACCGCCTTCAGCCCGGTTTCCATCTGCGTCATGCCGTAGAGGAAGAGGGCCAGGCCGCCGAGCAGCTCCATGGTCATGGCGCCCCAGTTCATGCTGGCATTGCTCGCCGTCGCGGCAAGCGCCGGCCAGGCGATGACGCCCAGGACCGCGCCGACGATGCATAGCGCAACCGTCGCCCCGGTAGTTGTCTGGGATTGTTTCAGATACGTGTTGAGGATAGGTTTAGTCTCCTCCGGTCCTTACGACTCAATGTTTTGATTGTTCTTTAACGATGGTCACCGGCAGCTTGGCAAGGCCAAGAACCTGCTCGGCCACCGATCCCAGCAGCAGGTGCCGCAGGCCCGTCGCGCCCTTGCTGCCCATGACGATCATGCTCGCCTTCTCTTTCTCCACGACCTGCAGAATCCGGGTCACGGGTATGCCCGTGACGAGCACCAAGCTGGCTTTGTGCAGGGCCTGCCGATGGGGATTGTGTTTCCGCACCTTGGCCATGAACTCGTCGAGCATTTCGCCGGCGATATCCGCCATTCGGGTCACGGTCTTCTTGCCGGCCATGCGTGCGTAGTAGCCGGGCATGTTCTGCGGATCGTGCACCACGTGCAGAACTGCGAGGCTGGCGCCCAGGCCGTCGGCAAGATCGCTGGCCAGCAGCAGTGCGGCCTCCGAATGCGCGGAGAAATCGATCGGCACGAGAATCGGCCCGCTGACGGGGTCGTGCGAGTGGGAATCCTGTTTCTTGTCACTCATGGGGCAAAAGCTCCTCTTCTGGTGAAAACTGGCGTGCGCAGTCGCCGGATGGAATTCATACCGAAAAAGCCGAGCTCTCGTCACGAGCCTCCGGGCCTCCCGGCAGCCACCTCGGCAGCGCTTGCTCGGCCAGCCCGGTCGCCGGCGAACGCCCGAACGACTAGTAGCTGAAGGCCCGGGTGCGGATGTATTCTGTAGTCTCCCGGCACGCGAGCAAGCGCAAGAATACAATAGATTGTTGCCGGGGAACGTAGATTTTGTGCGTATTTCGCGCGAGCGATGCGCGCAGCTGCGGCTAGCTGGACTACACATCATCGCCTCTGGCGACCTTTCCGCGGACCGCCGCCCGACCCCGCGAAGCTCCTCAAGGGCCAGCCGCCAGGCCACGCTAACGGCCGGAACAGACGGTACTTTTTCCCGGCCAAGGCTTGTTTCGTCGCTATATTGCGCCTATCCTTGCGGCTTGCGCGTCCCCGCATCGGTTCGGCTGCCGGCCGGTCGATCTAAGGGTGGTGCACTGCGATCCGGCGCGCCAAAATGGCGATCTCTGCTGGCCAACAATTCCTGGGGCGGGGGCATTTCATGGACTGGTTGAGAGAAACCGTCGACTTGATCAATCTGTCGGAAATCGATTGGGAACTGACCATTCGGATTCTGATTCAGTGCATTCTGTTCTGTTTATCGGCGTTCTTCTCCGGTTCCGAAACCGCACTTTTCTCGCTCAGTCGCATCGACCTGCAAAAGCTGCGCAATTCGCGCAGCCCGCATTCCGAAAGCATCCACGCAATGCTTGACGAGCCGCGACGACTGATCGTCTCGCTGCTCTGCGGCAATGAGTTGGTCAACATTGCTGCGGCCGCCAACATGACCATGATCCTGGTCACCATGTTTGGCGAAAAGGATGCCGGCTGGATCAACATTGTCGTCATGGTGCCCCTGCTGCTGCTCTTCGGCGAGGTGACGCCGAAAACCATCGCGGTTAATGCGCCGGTAAAATTCGCGAGCAAGTTGTCGGCCCGTTTTCTGCCCAAGTGGATCTTCATTGTCACCCCCTTGCGAGACGTGGTGCGGTTGGTTGCCGACCGCGTCACCACCTTCGTCGTTGGCGAACACGTCGACCGCGAGAACATTCTCAAGCCCGACGAACTGCGCACGCTGATGGCCGACAGCGAGGAGACGGGGGTCATTGAAGCCTCGGAGCGGGTGCTCATCGACAAGGTGCTCGAGGCCGCGGAAACGGAAGTGGCGCGGATCATGACACCAGGGCCACGTATCCGCTTTCTCGACGCCGATCTTCCGATCGAGGAATTGATCGAGCGCTTCCGTGGCTATCGGCACCCACGCGTTCCGGTCTATCGTGGCCACTGGGACAACGTCATTGGCTTCCTGCACGCCGAGGATCTGCTGCGCCGAGTGCGTGCCGATGGCGACATCTCCAAGATCGAACTGCCGGAGATCCTGAAGCCCGCGCATTTCGTTCCGCCCACCAAGAAGGTTGATGAAATGCTGGAGTACTTTCAGCGTTTCAACACCCGCGCCGCGGTGGTCATCGGCGAGTACGGAGAGGTCCTGGGTATCGTCACCATCAAGGACGTGATGACTTTCATCTTTGGTGAGATTTCCGGAAAGATGAGAGGGCAGGAACACTACCAGCAGGAACACAACAACAGCTTTACCGTCCCGGGCTACATGCGCCTCGCCGATTTTCGCACGCTCACCAATTTCGACATCGACGACCCGCTGATGAACACCATCGGTGGTGTTGCGCTGGTACTTTTTGGCCGACTGCCGCGGGTTGGAGAGAAGATATTCAGCGCCGATTACGAGCTCACGGTGAAGGAAGTGAGCGGCATGCGGATCACCAAAGTGCGGGTCTCTTTCGGGCGTACGCAGGAGGACGATGGCAGCTCTGCCCCGGCAGAACCGCTGGACATGGAAAGCCTCGCCGATTCGTCATCCGACGAATCGCCAGCCGATCAGGAGCAGGAGTCGCTCGACGAATACGAGGACGAGCTGTTGCGAGAAGCCAGAGACGAGGATCCCGAGGCCGGCGACAACCAGCCGCCGGAGAACGACAAGCCGGTAGATCGAACCACGGCCGCGAACAGCTAGGCGAGGAGAAGAAAAATGGACGGGGTGTCGATGGACGTGGTCTTTCAACTGCTGGTGATCCTGTTTTTTCTGTTGCTGAAGGGTTTTTTCTCGGGTTCCGAGCTGGCAATGGTCAATGCCGACAAGATCCATCTTCGCCATCAGGCGCGCCTGGGTGATCCGGGAGCAAAACTGGTGCTGGAGCTGTTTCGCACGCCGGACGTGATGCTGGGAACGACGCTGGTGGGAACGAATATCGCGACGGTGACCATCACCACCATGGGCACGCTGATGTTCATCGACCTCCTGGGGGAGTCCGGTGACCTGGTTTCGGTGCTCGTGTTCACGCCCTTCCTGCTGATTTTTGGCGAGATCGTCCCGAAGAGCATCTTCCAGCAGAAATCCGACTGGATCGTCACCAAGATCATCTACGGGCTGCGTTTCTTCTCCTTCCTGTTCTATCCGGTTATCTTCATCTTCAGCCGCGTCGCACGGTTTGCGGCGCGTCTCTTCGGCGGCGCCTCGTCGGGACAGATCGGTTTCATCACCAAGGATGAGTTGCGGGTTTTGCTCGATCTCTCCGAAACCCCCGCCGACGGCGGCGGAGCAACCAACAAGCAGCGCATTCGGCGTATCTTCCGTTTCGCCGACACCACAGTGGGTGAGATCATGACGCCGCTGGCCGAAGTCATTGGCTTCAGCGAACGGCGCGGCATGGAGGAGGCGGTGCGTCGGGTCTGGGAGCATGGCTTCAATCGCCTACCCGTCTTTCGCGGCAACATCACCAACGTCACCGGCGTGATGACGCTATCCACCTGGGATCTGTTGCTGCCGGACATCGACAAGCGCCCGCCGGGCGACTTCATTCGCCCGGCGCTTTACCTGTCTCCCAAGCAGACCATCGATCAGGTCCTGCCGATGCTGCGGGGCCGCAACGACCACATGGCCATCGTCGTCGACGAATTCGGCTCGGCAATCGGGATCCTGACCATGGAAGATATCTTTGAAGAGGTCGTTGGGACAGTTGACTCGGGCTACGACTTCGACAACATGAAACCGCCGCGGGTGGTGATCGAGGCGGAGAATGACGATCGGCATCTGGTCGGCGGACGAGCACCGATCTCCGAACTCAATGACTCCTTGCGGCTCAATCTTCCGGTCGGTGAAGCGCACACCCTAGCCGGCTTCCTGATCAACCGCTTGCGCCATATCCCGGTGGTCGGCGATAGCGTCGAGGAGCGTGGTTTCCGTTATACGGTGATCGAAGCCGATGCTCGCACCGTGACCAAGGTGCGTGTCGAACGCTTGTAAGCTTAAGCCCGTCGCCTCTCGGGGCGGCACAAAGCCTGCGCTAGCAACGCTGCCGCGGCCTGGATGCCATCGATCATCGGCATCTTGCCGGGCGGCGGACGATCTTGCCCAGGCGCGTACCGCTTCCTTCCCGCCTCAATGAGTTCTGCTCGCGAGTAATCGAGCGCTGCAAGCGCGGTCACGCGGTGGGCTTCAGGCCGGCACTGAGCCTATCGCCTTTAGTGACACGAGCGCACGGTTTCGACTCGCCCTCTGCAACGCTTGGAAAACAAATCGCATTTCCCGGGATTTTGACTCTCGCTCCGTGACCTATTTCCTCTCGCAATCTGCCGCACAGGCCTATCGTCTCGGTCAACGGGGCGCATTGGCGCCAACCAGTCGACAAGGAGTTTGGCAGTGAGTAAAAGCGGTTTGGATAATTGCGAGCTATGCGACTCAGCCGGTGGAGAGGTGATCTGGGAGAACGGCATCTGTCGCGTGGTGATGGTGGCCGACGCGGACTATCCGGGTTTCTGCCGGGTGATCCTGCACCGCCATCTCCGCGAGATGACCGATCTACCGCACAAGGAAAGAATGCAGCTGATGACCGTGGTATTCGCCGTCGAGAGCGCAGTGCGCGTCCTCTACCAGCCGGACAAGATCAATCTCGCGAGTCTGGGCAATATGACGCCGCACGTGCATTGGCACCTGATTCCACGTTGGCGGGACGACAGGCACTTTCCCCAGTCCGTCTGGGCGACGGCAAAACGGGCGAGTGCGACGCGGCGCCGGCCGGTCGATGGCCGGCAACTGGGCGACCAGATTATCGCCGCTCTACGTATCACTCAGGCCGCAGCTGCGGTCAGCTAGGGAGCAGCATCATGAGCGCAGTTCTCACCACAGCCCCATCCCCAGGCACTATGAAAATTTCGGACTTGCAGACGGGTTTCAGAATTCTCTCGCGCCTGCCTTTGGCCGACTCGCATCAGGCGCAGGTGGAGATCAACCAGTTTCTGGATAGCTTGCTGAAGGCTCCACCGCCAAGCGATGTCTACCTGCAGCTCCTTGAACAGACCCGGATTTCTCTGTGCTTCATCGAAGAGCAGCTGAGCCGTGAGTACACCAGCAAGGCCTTGCCGCTGTGCGAGCGTGAGGAGACCGCTTTTCAGCAGGTGGTGGCCACCTGGCTCAAGGCCTCGCGCGCCTATGCGCATTGCGCACAGTTGCACGCGGGGGATGTGGGTGGCAGCGAGGCCGACCGTGTGGCTCTGATTCTCCACCGCTGCATTTACTATACCGGGATGGCGATCACCGAACATCATCGCGCGCGTCGGCAACTGCCGCACGGGATGTGGTTGAACCTGCATGGCTTCTATGCCACGGCTGAGGAATGGGGGGTGGCGACGCTGGCCGTGCCGGACTCCCTTGACCCACTGGGCCGCAGTACTCACTGCACCGCGGCGTTTGCCGGCCAGCTCTTGACCGAGCTTGCCGGTCCGTACAGCCTTAGTGTCGAGCAACTTGGCGTGGTTCGACGCTGGGCGACCAACTGGGCACCGCTTTTGAGCGTGCATTCGGTGCTGCCGGGGGAGGCCCTTCCACCGACGGTGGTGGACCTGATGAAGGACGCTGGCCTGGGGCCCGCCTCTCAGTTCGTGCAAACGGAGAACATCCGGCGTATCGACAGCGCCCGCCTGGCACTGCAGATCAATCAGACAATCAAGCAGTTGCAGCAAAAAATCCCACCGTCACAACTCGGTCTTGGTGAGGACTATACCGCCAGCCAATGCCAGAGGCTGCTCAGGCGTCTGGCCCGGCCGTGGTCATTGCTGCGCGCAGGACGTAAGTTCCGGCGCCACCTGAGCGCCGGCAACGCGAAAGTCTGCGCTGGCTTCGCCGGCATGCACTATTTCATATCGGGGACAGAGTTCCGCCAACCGGAAAGCGCGCGCCTCTATTCCCGCGAGGAGTTCGACCGGCTGTTTACGTTCCGCCACGGGCTGGACCCAACGCAACGGCTCGAAGTTCGCCAGACGGAGCTGGGCTTTGCGGTCGACGACTGGGAGGTGCTTGACCAGAGTGCGAATGGTTTCCGTCTGGTACGCTCGACCAACGGACGCCGCTTGGCACCCGAACAGTTGCTGTCGATCTGCCCGCAGGACAGCGATGTGCATCTCCTGGCGCAGGTCGTCTGGTTGATGCAGGAACAAGGCGGGAGCCTGATGGCCGGCATTTCGGCGCTACCGGGGAAACCACAGGCTGTGGCCGCCAGGCCGCTGGCGCGCGAACCGGGACAGGCCGAGCTCTATAGCCGTGCCTTCATCCTGCCGGCGGTGGCCGCCATCGCTACCGAGCAGAGCCTGATCATCCCGCGGGGTTGGTTCTACGCCGGGCGGCTGCTGGAAGTCTACCTCGACCAGATGATACGAGTGAGACTGGATCGCCTTGTCGGCTCTGGTGAAGATTTTGACCGTGTGACTTTCTCGGTGGCGTGAGCACGGTCTGCTGGGCGCCCTGCGCGTGGCCGGCCTTGGCCGCGCCTCGGCGACGCCACCACATGACCGTTGAAGACTAGGTGCACAAGAAGCCGCGCCGCACCGCGTCCGCCGCACCGTCAGCAGGGCAATCGCATGAATCTTATACAAGACCCAGCAGTTCAGCGCGGAAGGTATCGGAAG
>JEMX01000109.1:57238-57425 GCA_000585055.1 Candidatus Accumulibacter appositus | reverse complement strand
CGAAGCGCGCTTGGCCGAACAGCGCGAAGCGGCCGCAATGGGGCCGCATCAGCCGCCACCCGAGAAGCCCAAGCGCGAACGCGCGGGCCGCCAACCCTTGCCCGCCCACCTGCCACGTATCGAGCACCGGCACGAGCCCGAGGTGTGCACCTGCGGTGAATGTGGCCAAGCATTGGTACTGATCTAG
>JEMX01000109.1:395-56976 GCA_000585055.1 Candidatus Accumulibacter appositus | reverse complement strand
TGGCTCGTTCGACCCTGGCCGACTGGGTGGGTCGCATCGGCGTCGCGCTCGAACCGCTCGGCGATCGCCTCGCCGAATTGCTGCGCCAAGGGCTGATGCTGCACGCCGATGGTACCGTCAGGGATTCCCGCCGCTACTCTCCACTTTTGCCCAAGGCACGGGGAAGGACCTGACCCAAAGGATGCTCGGCCGGGGGCTTTCGAGCGGTGGCTACGGCGTCCGAAAAGCCGCTCGATCGCTGTCGGAAAGTGCTTGTTGAAAGCACGCTAAAATATTGTAAAAGAACAGATTGTGATTCCTTGTCTGACCCATTTTCGGGGTTGTCGCAATGCTACTATTCTGCGCATCCTAACCGGGGTATGCCGCGCGTAATCTGTACGATGCGTGTGTATTCCGCTATTTTTGGTGAGGGTTTATATGCCTGCAAATTTCTTGCGTGAGGCAAACTTCGAGAAGATCCACGAAGATCTGGCCTTTGTTATTGCCTGCTTCCAGGAAGTCCTGGAGGAGTTGGGGGAGAAGGCGTTAGCAAAGCAATTGCCCTGGTGCGTAGCGACGCCCCCGCTCGATGATCACCCTTCCCCCCATCGAACCGCGCAGGCTTACTCCATGGCCTTTCAACTGCTGAATATGGTCGAGGAAAATGCCGCCGTGCAGATGCGGCGCGCCGTTGAAGCAGAGGGCACGCCGGACGGGGTGCCGGGGTCGTGGCGACAGAACCTGCACCAGCTGAAAGAACGTGGTCTGACGGACCAACAAATCGCCAATCATTTGGCCGGCATCCGGGTTGAGGCCGTCCTGACGGCGCACCCTACGGAAGCCAAGCGGGCAACCGTGCTGGAGCATCACCGCCGCCTGTACCTGCTGCTCGTCAAGCGAGAGAACCAAATCTGGACGCCCTCTGAACGAGAAGAAATCCGGGAAGCGCTCAAGGTTGAACTGGAACGACTGTGGCGCACCGGTGAGATCTATCTGGAAAAGCCGGATGTTGCCTCGGAGCGACGGAATATTATCCACTACCTGCACCAAGTCTTGCCCTTCGCTCTACCTGAGTTGGATCGACGCCTGCGGTACACCTGGAAAGCCCTGGGTTTTGATCAAACCCTGATAGAAACGCCCTTCCAGATGCCCCGGCTCGCTTTCGGCAACTGGGTCGGCGGCGACCGCGACGGCCACCCCCTGGTGACGGCAACGGTCACCCAAGAAACCCTCGAAGACCTTCGGCAGACGGCGCTCGGGCTACTCAAGCAGCAGCTGATCGACCTTGCCGCGCGGCTTAGCCTGTCGGAACATCTACAGACCGCTCCGCACGCACTGCTCGATCGACTCGCTGAAATGGCCGACTCGCTCGGCACACGCGGCCATCAAGCGGTGCGGCGGAACCCGGAGGAACCGTGGCGGCAGATCGTAAACCTCATCGTGGCAAAGCTACCGCTCAGGGAAGCCGAGGCGACGCTTGAAAACAACAGCTATCAGTCTGCCGCAGAACTGATGGCCGACCTGCTCCTGCTGCGCCAGGATCTGCTCGCCGTGAAAGCCCGACGTATGGTCCAGATGGACCTCGATCCGATCATCAGGATCCTCCAGACTTTCGGCTTTCACCTCGCCGCTCTGGATATTCGCCAGAACAGCCACTTCCACGAATTGGCCGTCGCGCAACTACTAGCGGCAGCCGGCATGCCACAGGCTGACTTCCCCAGCTGGAAGCCGGCACAGCAGCTTGCGTTCTTGAACCAGGAACTGCTGTCGCCGCGTCCCTTCACCCGGCCCGACATGAAAACCGGGCCTGAAGCCGAGGCGGTCTTGCGCTGTTACCGGGTGGTCGTGAATCATATCCAGAAAAACGGGCAGGACGGCCTCGGCGCACTCATCGTCAGCATGACCCACAGCCTCTCGGACTTATTGGTGGTGTACCTGTTGGCCCGCGAAGTCGGCTTGGCCCGGGAAACCGAAGACGGGTTGCTCTGCCTGCTCCCGGTGGTTCCGCTGTTTGAAACCATCGATGATTTGCAGCAAGCGCCGAAAATCCTGGAAGCCTTTCTGATTCATCCCCTGACGCAGCGCAGCCTGGCCTACCAGCAAGAACAGAGCGGTCTGGCACAGCCGGTGCAGCAGGTAATGGTCGGCTATAGCGACAGCAACAAGGACGGGGGGATTTTCGCTAGCCTGTGGAACCTGTACCGGGCCCAGGAGGCCCTCACGGCTGTCGGACAACGCCACGGGGTGCGGATTCGATTTTTCCATGGCCGGGGTGGCACCATCAGCCGGGGCGCCGGGCCTACGCACCGCTTCCTCAATGCCATGCCCTATGCTTCGCTCAACGGCGACTTGCGCATGACGGAGCAAGGCGAGACCATCTCCCAGAAATACGCCAACCGCCTCAACGCAGCCTACAACCTCGAACTACTGACTGCCAGCGTCACCGGAGCCACGCTTCGGCACCGGCACACCAAAAAACCGTCGCACCCTCTTGAGCCTGCGATGGACCAACTGGCCCTGCGCAGCCGCCAGGCCTATGAAACCCTGTTAAAAACGGAAGGGTTTGTCGCCTTCTTCCGTGAGGCCACTCCTATCGATGCGATCGAAGCAACCCGGATTGGCTCCCGCCCGGCCCGACGAACCGGGCAACAAACCATCGCCGACCTGCGCGCCATCCCCTGGGTTTTTAGCTGGGGGCAGGCCCGCTTTTACCTGTCCGGCTGGTATGGCGTAGGGACGGCGTTGGCACAACTCCTGGATGAAGACCCGTCGACCTTCGCGTCCGTGCGGGCGCAGAATTTCACCTGGGCGCCGCTTCACTACATCATCAGCAATGCCGCGACCAGTATCGCCACCGCCGATCTCGACACCATGCGTAGTTACGCTGCGTTGGTTGGCGATGCGTCCGTCCGAACGCGCGTCATGGATCTCGTCGAAGCGGAGTACCAGCGCACTCGGCAGATGCTGGAGAAGATCTACGACGGCCCCCTGTCGGAACGCCGCCCCGACATCCACCAGTTGCTTGTCCTGCGCCAGGAAGGGCTGCACATCCTGCATCAGCAGCAAATTGAACTGCTACGGCACTGGCGCAGCAGTTCCGACGCCGAGAGGCAAACGCTCCTGCCGCAGCTCCTGCTGACTGTCAATGCCATCGCCAGCGGCCTGCGGACCACCGGATAGCTTCTCTTTTCGCCAAAAACAAGCTTGCTTCCACGCCCTCATGATCAGCCCATTCTGGGATTGTGACCGTACTAGCTAGACGAAGATCGTCGCCACCGTTCCTCCATAATCGTGACCTCTCGCCGAAGTAGCTAGCGCCCCCACGCCGCCTCCGTCTCGGGCTGCTCTAGCTGACCGCTACAACCGGACCTCGGCGCTCACGAGACCTGACCCTTGTTCGCTCGCTGAAACGGAACCGGGAGATGCGCAGGAGTCGGTAATCTGCGCGATATCGGCAGTGACCGAACGAAGTTTGGCGGAGCCGCGGCGGCGCGCTCGGTTCGGTCAAGGCGAGAAGCGGGCGAGAGGGTTGGCTGCGCGCTCAGCGAGCGAGCAAACGCCCGCGACGTCGCGCTGGTCAGCACGCCGCCAACGGGGTCTCGACTTTTGCCCAAGGCACGGGGGAAGACCTGACCCCAAGAACAAGAAGGGGCGGAGCTTTCTTCACCGCCAGGCGAGCACATCTTTCGTGACCTGCATAGTACCGGCGCCGACAAACGGCAAGCGAAGATCGAGGCCGCGCCCTCCTTCCAGAAGTGGCTGACGCTCAGCAGAGAGTGGATCTTTAGCGTAGGATGTCCCCCGCCAGCCGCAGGCAATAGCCGGGCCGCAGTCCTGATCGAGCGAAAGCTGTTGAGTCGACACCTGCTGATTGTCCGGGGGCGCCGGACCAATTGCCCCTTCTCACCTCCCACCCACTGCAAACAGCACAAATGCCATGAAAGACAAAATCTCCGGCCAGATAGACTTGGCCACGCTCCTTGACAAAAACCTTGCCTCCCTGCTGATCAAGTCACTTGCTCTACGAGGCGACGAAACTGCGCGCGATGCCGATGCGGCGTGCACGGTCATCGGCTCGCCTTCGTTCAAGGAGGAGAGCACGGCAAACGCCGTTAGGCAGAGCGGGTTTGCTGCGATGCTGCTGAAAAGCTGGCACGAATTCGGCGTTGATGTCTGCGCGCACCTTCGCGGCGCATACGCCATCGCCATTGTCGATGCGCGACGCGAATGCGTTTTCCTGGCCGTTGACCGCTTCGCGATCCAAACCCTGTGTTATCGCGTCGATGACAACACGCTTGCTTTCTCCAATCGCGCCGATTGCGTCCAGGGCGGCAGCGATGAGCTCGACCCGCAAGCGATCTTCGACTACCTTTACTTCCACATGATTCCGGCACCACGAACAATCTTCAAGGGCGTACGCCGGCTGCCAGCCGCCAATGCTCTGTTGGTCGACCGCCAGGGTGTGCACGAAATCCGTCACTGGCCGCTGCGTTTCGACGAGCACCACCGGCAACCCTTCGAGGCTTCACGCGATGCTTTCCGCAAGCTGATCCGAGATGGCGTCAGCGACGAGATTGTCGGCCACCAGCGCGTCGGCGCCTTCCTCTCGGGTGGCACCGACAGCTCGACGATCGCCGGCATGCTCTGCGAGGTCACCGGTCAAGCGGCACCCGCCTACTCGATCGGCTTCGCTGCCGAAGGCTACGACGAAATGGAGTATGCGCGACTGGCGGCGACGCATTTCGGATGCCAGCACCAAGAGTACTACGTAACCCCGGCCGACCTATTGGCCAGCATCCCGGCCGTCGCCCAGCATCACGACCAACCGTTCGGAAACTCCTCGGCCCTGCCCGCCTACTATTGTGCCAAGATGGCCGCCGCCGACGGCTGCAGCAAGATGCTTGCCGGTGACGGCGGCGACGAGCTTTTTGGCGGCAATTCGCGCTACGCCACGCAGCGCCTGTTCGAGTTCTATCAATCGGTGCCGGCAAGCCTGCGCCAACGCATCGAACCGCTGTGCTCCGATACCAGCGTGCTGAGGCGCATCCCTGGCCTGAAGCAGGTGACCGGCTACGTTCGTCATTCGCGCGTAGCGATGCCCGATCGGCTGCAGAGTTTCAACCTGCTCATGCAGCTCGACCCGGCGAAAGTGCTGACCGCCGACTTTCTCGCTCAGGTGGATCTCGGCGAACCGTCGAAGCACATGCAGGCAACCTGGAGCGAATGCCGGGCGCCGAGTCTTATCAATCGTATGCTGGCCTACGACTGGCGCTACACGCTGGCCGACAGCGACCTACCGAAGGTGCGCGGCGCTACCGAAATGGCCGGACTCGGCGTCGGCTACCCCTTGCTGTCCGACCGACTGACCGATTTCTCGATGGCTCTGCCGAACAACTGGAAGCTACGTCGCTTCAAGCTGCGCTGGTTTTTTAAGGAAGCACTACGCGGCTACCTGCCCGACAAGATCATCACCAAGTCGAAAAAAGGCTTCGGGCTGCCGTTTGGCGTGTGGGCGACGCGCGATCCCGCACTTCGCCAACTTGCCGAAGAGTCATTGCACGCTCTCGCGACGCGAGGCATCGTACGGCCCGATTTCGTTCAGACACTGATCAAAGAGCATCTTCCCGAGCACCCTGGGTATTATGGTGAGATGGTGTGGATCTTGATGATGCTCGAACAGTGGTTGCGTGGCCAGGCATCGCGACGAGCTAGCGACTAGCGCGGATGGCGAGTTTGCACGCCAGCGGGAAGAATTTCACAGTTGAAACGGCGCTTGTCGCTAGAATCAGTGCCTCCTACATGATCACCACCACGCCAAGACCATGACCGATACCTGCCTGCTTGCCGAGCTGATAGAGCACGCCACCGCGCGCAATCCTGAAGCCGTCGCGCTCAGCTACGGCAAGCAATCAATGCCGTACGGCGTCCTGCAGCAATCAATCGAAGGTCTTGTCAGCGGCCTCGTCGGTCTCGGCCTGCAGCGCGGCGAGCGCATCGCCATCTACCTGGAAAAGCGCTTCGAGACAGTCATCGCCAGCTTCGGCGCAACGGCCGCCGGCTGCGTCTTCGTGCCACTCAATCCACTGCTCAAGGCCGATCAGGTCGCCTACATCATGCGTGATTGCAACGTGCGGGCAGTGGTCACTTCAAACGAGCGGCTGTCGCTTCTCGCTCCGGCACTCGCGGCGTGCCACGATCTGCGGCACGTGATCGTCACCGGCACGGAGCCACTGCCTGCCGCTGACGGTCCCCTGGCCTACCTGCGCTGGGACGACCTGCTGGAGACCGGCGGCCAGAGCGGTCACCGGGTGATCGACACCGACATGGCGGCCATCCTTTACACCTCGGGCAGCACCGGCAAGCCGAAAGGCGTCGTTCTCTCGCACCGCAACATGGTCGCTGGCGCCAAGAGCGTCGCCAGTTATCTGGGAAACAACGCCGACGACACGCTGCTGGCCGCCCTGCCGCTCTCTTTCGATGCCGGCTTCAGCCAGCTGACCACTGCTTTCCATGCCGGCGCACGCGTGGTCTTGCTCAACTATCTGTTGCCACGCGACGTACTCAAGACGCTGGCACGCGAGAAAGTGACCGGCCTGACGGCAGTACCACCGCTCTATATCCAGCTCTCGGAACTCGACTGGCCGACCGAAATCAGTCAACATCTGCGCTATTTCGCCAATACCGGCGGACGCATGCCGCGCGAGACGCTGGCCAAATTGCGCGCCCACCTGCCGACCAGCAAACCCGTTCTGATGTACGGCCTGACCGAAGCCTTCCGCTCAACCTACCTGCCGCCGGAAGAAGTCGACCGACGTCCCGATTCGATCGGCAAGGCCATCCCGAATGCCGAAATCCTGGTTTTGCGCGACGACGGCTCGCCCTGTGCCGCACACGAGCCCGGCGAACTTGTCCATCGCGGCGCCTTGGTCGGCATGGGCTACTGGAACGACCACGAAAAAACGGCCGAACGCTACAAACCACTGCCGGCGAACACGCCGGGCCGCGGCGCGGGTCTGGTGCTCCCGGAGATTGCCGTTTTCTCCGGCGACACGGTGCGCAGCGATGAGGAGGGATTCCTCTACTTCATCGGTCGTCGCGACGAAATGATGAAGACATCCGGCTACCGGGTGAGTCCGACCGAGGTCGAGGAAGTCCTCTACGCGACCAAGCTGGTCGGGGAATGCGTCGCTTTCGGCGTCGACCACCCAACGCTCGGGCACGCCATTCAGGTAATCGCCACGCCTGGTACTGGCGGCACGCTCGATACCGCCGCGCTGCTCGCCGAATGCCGCCGACGGATGCCCGCCTATATGGTGCCAGCGGGCGTCACCGTGCGACCCGGGCCATTGCCGCGCAATCCAAACGGAAAAATCGACCGCAAGCTGCTGGCCGGCGAGTTCCTTGCAAACTCATCTGCTGCTGAGGGCGCCAGCAAGCTCGATACCTGCCTCGAAGGAAGCCGCAAGTGACTCAACTCCAGCGCCCCACCCCCAGCCACGCGCCGATGCGCCAATTCCCCGTCGAAAAGGGGGAAATCCTCGTCGGCGGAGTGGCGCTGACTCGACTCACCGCCCGCGTCGGGCAAACGCCTTTCTATGCCTATGACCGCGACTTGCTGACCCGGCGGGTCGCCGCACTGCGGGCCGCGCTCCCGCCGGTCTTGAAGCTACATTACGCGATGAAAGCCAACCCGATGCCGGCGCTGGTCGGGCACATGGCGAGACTGGTCGACGGCATCGACGTCGCGTCGGGCGGAGAACTGAAGATCGCCCTCGACGCGGGCGCCAAGCCGCGTGAAACCAGCTTTGCAGGCCCGGGCAAACAGCGCGCCGAAATGCAGCAGGCAGTCGCCGCCGGCATTCTGATCAATATCGAATCGTTTCGCGAAGTGCGCGAACTCGCATCGATCAGTGAGCAGACAGGCAACAGGGCACGCATCGCAGTGCGCGTAAACCCCGACTTCGAGCTGAAGAGTTCAGGAATGAGAATGGGCGGTGGCGCCAAGCAATTCGGCGTCGACGCAGAACAGGTCCCCGAGCTGCTGGCCGAAATCGGCCGTTTGGGGCTAGGCTTCGAGGGCTTCCACCTGTTTGCCGGATCGCAGAACCTGAAACCCGAGGCCATCGTCGAGGCGCAGAGCAAGAGTTACGAACTCGCCTTGCGACTGGCCGAGGCAGCACCCTCGCCGGTCCGCTTCCTTAACCTCGGCGGCGGATTTGGCATCCCCTATTTCCCCGGCGAGCAGCCTCTGGATCTGGCGCCGATCGGCGCCGGTCTGGCAAGCATTGTCGATCGCGCGTCACGGCAACTCCCGGAAGCGGAGCTGGTGCTTGAACTAGGCCGCTACTTGGTGGGGGAAGCAGGCATCTACGTCACCCGCATCGTTGACCGCAAGATCTCGCGCGGCCATTGCTACCTGATCACCGACGGAGGCCTGCACCACCATCTGTCGGCATCGGGCAACTTCGGCCAGGTGATTCGCAAGAACTACCCGGTGGCCATCGGTAACCGAATGGCGTCGAGCGAACAAGAAACGGTATCGGTCGTCGGCCCGCTATGCACGCCGCTCGATCTGCTGGCCGACCGGATGGAACTCGCCACGGCCGAAGTCGGCGACCTGGTGGTCATCTTTCAGTCCGGTGCCTACGGCTTTACTGCCAGTCCGCAGGCTTTTCTCGGGCATCCCGCCTGTGCCGAGGTCCTGGTCTGAGCAGCTGCCGCCACCCCAGGGCTCAGGGACGACAAATACAAGCTGCTTTGGATCGCCCTGCCCGTGATAACTCGTCATGCCCTCGAATGACGCCCCAGAAGAACGGCTGCAATCAATGAAACTTTCCATGTGGGCGCGTTTTCGCGCCACGCATCGGCAGTTGGGATTTGCCAAGACCCTGACCTATTTAGCCGATCGTCTGCTGCGTGCGCTCAATCCTGCGTACGGCTTGTATGTGTACCAGTTTGTCGCCCAACCCCTGGCTGCTAAGCCGCGCTTGTCGGCCAACCGGGGCAAGGCGTACAGCTTCAAATTGCTCGACGTCGCTAACCCCTTGCTGGATGCCTTGGGCCGACCGGCGGCTGTGATTGCCCAACGTTTTGCGCAAAATGCCCACTGTCTCGCCGCCCTAAAAGAGGAGAACCTGGCAGGGTGCATCTGGTTTGCCCGCAGGCAGTTCATGGAGGACGAGGTCCGAATCGACTACTGCTTGCCCACAGACGGCAGCTGCGTGTGGGACTTCGACGTCTTTGTGAGCGAGTCGGAGCGCGTGGGTTTTCTCTTCGCTAAGCTGTGGGACACGTTTGATGCCGAGTTGAAAGCGGAAGGCGTGGTGTGGACACTGAGCCGCATCAATGGCCTCAACCAGCACTCCCTCGCCTCGCATCGCCGCTTGGGAGCGTCCGATTGTGGCTGGGCCATGATCTTGCGCGTGAAGTCCTTCGAATTGATGGTGAGTAATCTGGCCCCCTACCTGAGCCTTGGCACGCGGAAGCGTTGCGCCCTGCACATTGCACCTCGGCGCCCTTCGTAGCGACGGCAATTCTGGCTACCTCACGGCAAGCGCTGCAACTCATGACTGACGCCCTATCGAGAATCACGTCGAAACCAGCCACGGTACGGAACCACTCGACGATCACGCCAATCAACCTTGTCCCATGACCACCCGCCGGCCTCACACTGCAGAGCTTGTTACAGCCAGATCTGCGTCCAACCCGCCGTGGCACCTGGCGAAATGCTGCTCGTGCCAGAAAGTCTCCGCGCGTCGATATATCCTACAGTTGCTTACCAACTGCGCTGCAGAGCTTCATCGCCATGGCTGTAGACTACCGGTGTGCAATAGCACTCGGTACTTTGGTGCGAATGTGGGCCGCTACAGTCGTAGCGATTTCTTTTTTCTCAACAATGGGGGGACATCATGGTTCTCTTGATCGGCACGGCGGGTCACGAGACCCTGGACGCGCGCTTGGCCTTGTCGGCGCATGAGATTCGCGGACTTGCGGGCCATGACGTCATTTTCGGCTCGGCATTTGCCGACCTGATCGTCGGCGGCCCGGGTGCCGACCAGATGTTCGGCGGCGCGGGTGATGACATATTCCTGAGCGAAGGCAATGATCTGTGGGCCGACACCGTCAAGGGCGATGACGGATTCGACACGATCCTTGGCAATGCCGGCGACGACGTATTGCTGTTCAAGAGCATCGTCTCGATCGAGCGCATCGACGGCGGGGGCGGACGCGACATCCTGCGCGGTGTCGGCGGCAACTTCTGGGACTTCAGCCAGACGGAGTTGATCGGAATCGTCGAAATCGACGCAGCGGACGCCGACGACATCATCACCGGCTCGGTGCAAAATGACCGCATTATCGGCGGCGCGGGCAACGACTCGCTCGACGGCGGAGCCGGCATCGATACCGCGGTGTACCGCGGAAATTTCGCCGCCTATACGCTTACCACAGTGGCCAACTCCCAGTTGCGCGTGGTCGATAACGCAGGCGCGGATGGCATCGACACTCTCCGCGGCTTCGAGATCCTCGAGTTCGCGGACGGCCGCTACTCCTACGACAACGGCGTCTTCACGCCATTCGGCGCGCCAACGAACACCGCGCCGATCGTCACTGCCGATCGCTATGCCGCAACCGAGAACCAGGCATTGCTGGTGGACGCAGCAGCTGGGGTGTTGAGCAACGACTCCGATCCGGATGGCGACACCTTGGCTATTGTGGCATTCGACGCCACCAGCACCCACGCTGGCCTGGTGGCAATGAACCCTGACGGCAGCTTCACCTACACGCCGCGCGCCGGCTTCAGCGGCTCGGACAGCTTTTCCTACACCGCAAGCGACGGCCTCGCCCAGGCCGGAGCTAACGTGGAGATCAACGTCTCTGCGGCAGGGCAGGAACCGATGACTCAGTTCGAGACGATCATTGCGGATCTGCCCGAAGGCGAGTGGATCAGACTGAATCTGAACAAGTTTCAGGAGGTCTGGGCGCCGGATGAGCAGCGCCCTCACGAGGGAGTCGCAGGTAATAGTCCAGGCTCGATCATCTTGGCATGGGGAGCGGCAACTTGGGACAGTAACCGCGACGAGTACATCGTATGGGGTGGCGGGCACGCGAACTATGGCGGTAACGAGGTCTATACCTGGAGCGCGCTCACCCTTCTGTGGGAGCGCGCAAGCCTCCCCAGCGCCATCGTTAAGATCAGTGGAGCGCAATATGAAACGGTGGATGGATACCTGAACTCCCCGATCAGCGCGCACGCTTATGACAACCTAGAGTTTCTGCAGGTCGCCGACCGGATGATCAACTTTGGTGGTGCCGCAGCGCATACCGGTGCCGGTTTCGTCGAGACCGACGGGACGACGAGGACGGGCCCCTACCTCTGGGATCCCTCAAAGGCTGATCCCAACAAGGTCGGCGGGCTCACGGGATCGCAGGCAAACCCGGCGCAGTTTCCAGACGTCGTCGGCGGCGAAATGTGGGAGAACCGCGGGACCTGGAGCTCGGCATCGCCTTTGCCAGGCTCGATGGTCGCTGGAACGACAGACTATGCTCTTATCAACGGCCAGGATGTCGTCTTCGTCAATCCATCCAATCAGGGCTTGTACGCATACACCGTCCCGGACGTCAATGACCCAAGCCAGGATACTTGGGAACTGCTCGGAAACAACTGGGATACCTACAGCGGTCACGGCGCCGGCGCCTACGATCCGGACCATAATATCTACGTCAGGACGTCGAGAACCGAGTTTAGCTACTGGGATCTAGATAACCCCGGCGCGCTCAACCGGAACGCGAGCTTTGTCCCAACCGATGCGAGCGGGGAGTTCGTGCTGAGCTCAGACTGGGGAATGGAATACGACCCTGTGCGTGAGCAGTTCGTCCTCTGGAATGGTGACAGTTCGATCTGGTTTCTGCGGCCTCCCGACGAACCAGCTGTCGACGGGTGGTCCTTGGTTAAGGCGACCGCGCCCAGCCTGAGCGCTCCGACCGTCCCGGCCGCATTTACGGGAGTCATTGGAAAGTGGGATTACGTCGACGCATACGACGTGTTTGTCGGCGTCACCGATCACATCACTGGCGACATATGGGCGTACAAGCCCGAGGGATGGGTGGCAGGAGATTGGCTTATTTAGAGAAGTTCGCTCGATTAGAGCGCATCCGTCGTGCGCGACTCCGATGTCGAACTCCGTCCATCGAAAGACGACGGGCACCTAGTTGATTTCGTCGATGCGAAGCTTGTCGAGCGGCTTCGAACGTCCGTCGCGAACAGCGTGCTCGCTGTATGGAAAACATCTCGATGGGCCACAAGGGCACGGGCAGTAGAAAGCCGCTACCAGGCCAGGCTAGGACTCGGCGCCGGCCCAAGCTAGTCTGGTGCTGGCCTCCGACGCTGGGCCACATCACTCGGATAGCATATTGAATACGTCACCCCAACCAGATGATCGTTATGCGCAATGTCAGATGCTCACCCCCTCTCACCCAGCCGCTCACTTCGCGGAGCGGTTGCAAGGTTTATGGCCGACCGAGTTGCGGAAGATCGGTAGATCCATGGATAACATGAAGTATCAGCGTAAGCACGGCGTTGGCGTATGCATTTCCAGAAGCCTCGCGCGGGCTTGCAAGGAGTGATGACGATGCCCCGGCGCCGGAAGATCCGGACCTTACTCTTTTCCACGCTCTATCCAAGCAGCGTTCGCCCCACGCATGGCATTTTTGTTGAGAATCGATTGCGCCAAGTACTCGGCAGTGGTGAAATCGAAGCGAAGGTCGTTGCGCCGGTGCCTTGGTTCTTCTCGACGCACCGGCGCTTCGGGAATTACGCCATGATGGCCACAACCCCCAAGCGTGAGGTGCACAACGGCATCGACGTGCTACACCCTCGCTACCTCCTGCCGCCCAAAGTTGGCATGAATATCGCGCCGTTCGCCCTGGCACTGAGCACCATCCCGACGATTCGGCAGCTGTTCGAGAGCGGTTACGATTTCGACTTGATTGATGCGCATTACTACTACCCGGATGGCGTTGCGGCTGCGCTCATTGCCCGGCATTTTCGAAAGCCTTTCGTGGTCACGGCGCGTGGTACCGACATCAACCTGATTGCGAAATATCGTATCCCACGCAAGTTGATCGAGTGGGCGGCCAGTCGGGCGCACAGCTCCATCGCAGTTTGCTCGGCGCTCAGCGAACAACTGAGCGCGATCGGCGTTGATAGCGCGAAGTTGCTTGTGCTGCGCAACGGAGTAGACCTACAGCGTTTCTGGCCGATGCCGCAGGTCGAGGCGCGGGCAAGTCTGGACTGGCCAAGCGGCCAGACACTGCTCTCGGTTGGCAATCTGGTCGAACTAAAGGGGCATCACGTCGCCATTGAGGCACTCACCAGATTGCCAGCTTGCCGATTGGTCATCGTGGGCACTGGGGAAGCGCGCCAGTCATTGACACGATTGGCGCAAGAGCTTGGGGTCGGTGAGCGGGTTACTTTTTCCGGTGCAGTGCCGCAGGCGGATCTTTACCGCTATTACAGTGCTGCCGATATGCTCGTGCTTTGCTCCAGCCGCGAGGGCTGGGCCAATGTGCTCCTTGAAGCCATGGCCTGCGGCACCCCAGTGGTCGCGACCAAACTGCCGGGGACTAGTGAGGTAGTGACATCGCCGGAAGCGGGGCTGCTGGCGGCGGAAAGATCTCCCGAGAGCATCGCCGAAAGCGTGCAGCTCCTGTTTGCGAGCTTGCCGTCCCGTGAGGCCGTTCGGAAATACGCGGAAAAGTTCTCTTGGGACGACACTACGGCTGGTCAGCTGGCACTGTTCCGGGAGGTCAGTCAAGCTCCCGGCGTACTTCATCCGTGACCCCCCAGCCAATAGTTGGTAGCCAGTCAAGCTGAAACCTGTCTAGAGACACGCAAGCTTGCGGCGTGCGTCTTGTGCGATGAATGGCCACTTGACGGGAACGATTTCGGGCTGGTGGTCGCGGGCGTTGGTCGTGACCAGGCACCACAGGGTACTTGGCCGCGTCCATAGCCCAGGGACGCCGGCGGCAAGTATACAGCTGACCCATGGCGTCCAGCCGATAGGCGTCAACCAGCAACACCCAGGGGCCGCACTGCAGGCGGGAAGAAATGCCCCCTCTTCACGCTCCTTGGGGGCTTTGGTGCCGCAGCATCTCCAGCAGGGCGTTCGCACTGCGACGATCGCAGAGCCACAGCAGAAGCATCTGGCAAAGGGCACCAACCACGCAGACAGCGATCAGCCCAGGTACCGTCACCGCCGACGCCCCGAGAGCGTATCCCGTCAGCATCACGACGGCGCCCATCGTAGCACTACACAAGAGTGACGGTAGGAGGGCCTTGGCTACGGCTTGCATTCCGAAACCCAGTATCTCCCGTGAGCGGCGCAGGTTCACCGTCAGCAGCAGCGGCAGGCCGACCAGCCAAGCCGCGGCCAGGCCCTCCGCCCCCTGCAGGGAGCCAATCGCGAAACAGATAGGTAGTAGGACGGCGCCGGTGAGCGTGTTTCGCAAATCTAGTCCGGCATGTCCCAGCCCCTGCAGGGTGGTAGCCAGCAAGGTACCCACCAGACGTACGGGCAAGGCCACGCAGACAATCTGCAGAGGTAGCACCGCGCCGCTCCAGGCGGGGCCGATGAGTACCGGGACCAGCCAGGGCGCCACGGCCGCCAGCCCCCACAGCAGTGGCACCACGACGTGGGCGATCAGGCGCAAGGGCCCGAGCAGGTTCGACAGTACGTCGCCCTCGTTCCGGTTAAGGTCCGCGATAGCGGGAAAGGCAACGCTATTCAGAACCCCCATGAACTTGGCCATTGGCATCATTGCCAGATGCATGGCGATGGAGTACACGCCGAGCTCCGATTTAGCCAGCACGCGCCCGGCGATAAGCACATCCGATTGCCCCAAGACGTAGCTAGCCATGCGCGAAACCGTTATCTTGAGTCCATAACTCAGTAGCGGTCTGGCGGCGCCGATGTGCAGGCTCGGCGCGATCCATATCCTGGCCATCGCGAACGCCATCACGGTGCGCATGACAGCGCCCGCAACTGGGCCGAAGATCAGTGACCAAACGCCGGCGCCACCCGTCGCCAGCGCGACGGTGACCAGGGTGGCCACGACACCTGTGCAGAACTCCACGATGGAAATGCGTGCAAATGCCATATCACGCCGCAGATAGGCATCTGGCAGCGTCGCCAGCGAACTCAGGACGAGGGTCAACATGGCGACCTGGATCATTGGGACAGCTTCAGGCGCCCGGTAGAAATCGCCCAAAAGCGGCGCGACCAGAGCGACGAAACCTGCGCACAGCGCCGAAAACAGCAGCGACGCCCCGAAAACACTGCGTACCTGGTCGCGACTCAAGGTGGCCGCCTGAACAATAGCCGCACCGAACCCGAACTCGGCGATCAGCGAGGCCAGCATCAGCACGGCGGAACAAATGGCCGCCAGACCATAGTCAGTTGGCGCCAACAGGCGCATCACGTAGATTGTGCCAACCCATGACACAATCTGGCCAATGAGGCGAGCTGCGCCCAACCAGCGGATACCCCTGGCGAACCTAGCCTGAATGCTCATCTACGATTACCTCGGGGCAACAGTGTACTCGAACGGGAAAAGCGCACCGAGGGAGTATGCCCAAGTGCCGGAAAGAGGAAAATGCACCCGGCAGTCCGGGCGTTGGCCAGCTACAGACCGGCCGCCCTGCCGCAGAAAAGCACCCACCGCCTCATGGACGGAGCCCTTCTGGCGCGTACTGGAGAAGCGTTCGCCACTAGTTGTCACTTCACCGTGTTTCCTGTTGAAGCAGCGGGCACCGCTTGCGCAGAGAAAGCGCATTTTTGCCGACTGAAAAGTGGTGGTTGTGCCAGCGGCGCTCGTCAGCGGACGCCTGTCGACCGGCCTTGCTGCCACGGCTCAGTTGCCACCAAGCAAGCGATATTGCTCGCGCAGAACTTTGGAACGAGGACTATATTTAAGGCCGGTTTCGACCAAACGCTTCGCTTCGACTTTATTCCCACTGTATATCAGAAACTCGACCCAGACGCTATACGCCGGCCAGTAATCAGGTTTCAATGCCCTGGCTTGAGCGAACGATTTATTGGCTTCGTTTGGCAGCGAGCGCAGCAGGAACACCTCTCCGTCTCGAGTAAGAATTTCAGGAAGCAAAACAAAACCCTTTGGCGCGCGTTTAATGACGTAGTTGAAGTCGGCGTTGCTAGCTGCCAACAACTGCAGTTTTTCTTGTTGTGATACTGTGTTTCTCCTGGCACGCTGAAGATTGATCAGCCCCCAACAATAATGATGAATATGCCTGAAAGACTCCTCACCCATACGTGCTGCCCACCGTTTTGCTGCCGGGGTATTGTGCCTTGGAAAGAGCTGCGCATAAGCGCAATAGCTCGGACTAAGCGCCAACTCTGCCTCGGTGACCGAGGTAACATCGAACGCTGAAGCCGTGTTTGTTATTCCGCTCAGCGCTGATGCTAGCACCAGACGTTTTAGGATGACGAAGAACACGCGGCTTGTTGCTATCATGTCCCTGAACATATCTTGCTTCCCCTTTTGTTGTTGGTCAATGATCCCCCGGATTCGTGTCCTCTCGCGACGCCAATTTTCTTTCGCTCTTGGCGTGCGGCGCCGGTGCGCGATAGAAGGCTGTCAGCGCCCATTCCGAACGACATTTTCGTGACCCCTGCCCCCCGGCTCTCCTGACGCGATCCCGATAGTGACGAGAGATTTATCCGTACGCTAGCATAGACGCGGCAAGCGTACCGTTTGTAGCCGGTGTCAGTAGCACGACGCCCGGCAATCGCAATGCATACACCAACAAGGCGTTTACCTTGATATTTCATGTAATTCATGGCGCACCCGGCCCGACACCACGCGGTCGCCATAATCCTCGCCGTTGCCTGGGAAGTGACGGGCCACACAGGAGCGCGCGACGATTCCAGATAGTTCCTGAAACTCATACGGCTGGGTTCATTTCTTGGATATATCTTCGAATGCGGAGGCCCCGCAATCATCTGGCCCATACTGGACGAACCTTCGGAAAACAAGAAACAACAACAAGCCTGGCCATTCTTGCCAAATCGTGAAAAACGCCACCTATATCCCGGCTGAGTTCGATGGGCTGCTAGCATCATCTATTTCCAAGCATGACCGACGCCAACCGGGGCATTCTTTGCTTAAAGACACGACAAAGCCAAGCCAAGAAAACGACAGTCAAGATCGGCGCGACAAGCCAATATACATAATACGGGATATTCATGGGAAGGCTACTAAACAACAACCACAGCACTAGAATTATTGGACCATGGGCAAGAAAGGTAAAGAAGCTGCTCTTGGCGTGTCGCAGCAAGACAGTAGCAAATTTTAGATTGGTCACCAAACTCATCGCTGGCCACACCAGGAACGGTGCTGCAAATCGGAAAAGCTCCCTGTTTTCTACTTTAAAGAAGATTAGAAAAGCGCTAAACAGTATGAAAACGCACAACAAGGGAATGGCATATTTATCAAGAGCGAGAACATTCCAATTTTTGTGCGCTGCCAATGCGCCAATATAGAAACTAACCAACATTGAATTTCTCAGAACCAACTGCCCATCGAGGTTAAAATAATAGACAATAGCAATCACTGCCAAGCCAATGTAGGGAATCTTTTTTAGGATCAACCACACTACCGGGGTAAGCGCGGAAATTACGAAGAGGTCTCGTAGGAAATTCAGAGGGTAATTGATCGGGGCTGCGCTCAATCCTGTCAGCGCATTGACCCAGCCCATCAGAGTCACTGGATACAGTTCGGCAGAGAAGGAGTGCGAGAGGAGCCCGTATTTCTGTATCAGGTATACAGCAGCTGCAGGGGGGATATTCCACAGCACCAATGGAACCAAAATAGACCTGATTTTTGTTAAGAGCAACTTTCTCGTATCATACTGAAGGCCTGCTTTGAAAATGAGATATCCTGACATTACAGTTAACACAGGCACTGTCGCCCGAAATACACCATATGAAAAGAACGCCTTGACATAGCTAAATAGCGAGCCGCCGACCTCACTTAATGGTTGATATGGAGGCAGGTGCAATACCACGATGCCAATCACCATGAGATAGCGCGTTACCCAAATCCTGTTGCTGATCTCATTTTCCAATGCCTACTCCCAGCTATTTACGAGAAGAGCAGGAGCAACGGTGTCCGCTTGCTTCATAGGTATGGCCACCAACAATGGCCTGAGCGGGGCCTCGAAGAACGCCTGTGACGCCGGTCTATAAAAACAGCGCTGGAAACACCGCAGAACTTGGCGGTCCGCCTTGGAGGGGTCGCGGAATACCAGCGCCGTCCAGTCGGGGCGATCGCTCCCGTTACGTCGGTCGCCGAACTCTGGCGCCGGCCCTGCTTGCGCAATGCTTTCTCGTTCTCGATTGCGTGCTGATGACCCATTCGACGACGCACCAGCGGGGCGACCAAGAGGCCGTTGGCAAAGCCTAGGCGGACCGGATTCTCGATGGACGCCATACTGGCGCCGGATGCCTTGGCCAGACTGACATCGTTCGTCGACGTGTCGAAGCATTTCTCCTCCGCCCTGTGGCAGAAGGAGAGGAAGGCGATGACGACGGGTTCACGGTCGAGATCCCTGCTCAGAAACTCCACGAGACGCCCCTGCCGGCTGCCGAAACAGAGCACAGTGCTGCAGCTCGGGAGTTTTCTCATCTGATCTTGGGTTTCTCCGTCTGTGCTTGTCAGCGTGGATACAATAGGCCTGAAGCTCATAGTGATCAGGCGGGAAGACTTGCAGATGTAGAAGTCAGTTCGTTGAGAATATTGGCCAGTTCGGCGCTACGCGCCTTGCGAGAGTTCCTGGCCGCGAACTCGCGCGACACGCCGACTCCGTTGCCACTGCGCACGCGTTGAATGAGGTTCAGCAGGCTACCGGCAATATCGTCAGCGTCGGTGATATCTGCAATGTCGAGAACGCCCGCCTGCCGTAGCTTACTCGCCGTGATTCCGTGCGGACCAACTAGAGCCAGGATAGGAGTTCCGGAACGAAAGTACTCGTAGATCTTTGCGGGAATTTGCTGGTCGCAATCGTCCCCCTGCAGAAGCAGTAGGGCATCGGCGCGAAGCATCTCTTGCAGTGCGTCGCGATAGCCTATCACGGGTTCGAGGTGAACAATATCCGCGATACCCAGTTCACTGAGCATTGGCCGATAGAGATCGTCCGCACCGGTTGCCCGAAGGACGATCCGCAAGCGTGAAGCGTCGATTTGAGCGGTGTGCTTCAGTCTACTCAAGGCCGAAAACAAAGGGCGCGGATCCCGCTCAATCGGGTAGAGCACGCCGCTGTGGACGAGGGTGAGCTGGCCGGAAGCGCCGAGAGGTGCGGGATCAATACCCGATTCGGCATCGCGGAAGTTTTCTTCATCGAAACCGTTCTCGATGACATCCCAGTGCGCGGCCGGGTATTCAGGATAGCGGTCGGCGTACATTTGACGTGCCGGCTCGGTCGTAAACACCGCTTTCGTGCAGTGTTGAACAATTTCTTGCTCCAGCTTGCGATGGATTTTCCAGGTCGAGGGATCGCGCGGGTAGTCGGGTTCGGTCATCGCATCGCGAAAATCGGCAACCCATGGCAGGCCGCTTTTCTTTTGCAGGCTGAGGCCTATACGATGAGCCGTTGCAATCGGGAAGGTGGACATTATGACCGCTGGCTGATATCGCTTGATCATACGCATTCCTGTCCACACAGCTCCAGGCCACCAACCGATCCAGCGATCAGGTTGGGCCATCCAGCGGAAGTATCTGCCAGCGATGGCAAGGTGGCGAGAAGTATCCAATCCGAAAGCGCGCTCAACGACCACATCCTTGGGAATCTCTCGCACTTGGTCAAGACTGGTGGTTTCATAGGCAATCGGTGAAATCGTCAAAACTAAAGGGTCCCAGCCATACTCCCGAAGGTAAGTACAAAACTTCAAGGTGCGTTGAATCCCACTACTAGTTTTGCAAGGCGGAAAGTGGTAAGCAACTATAAGAATACGCTTGTTTTCTGGGGTATTTGTCATTTTTTCTGTAGCGTGTCGCAGCGATTGTTCAAAAGTGCGAGCCCTGGCGCGTCAGGGGACCAGACCGGGTAGGCAGCGTAGGTTTCGCAGGAGCGCTCCTTATCGTCTGCTGCTCGGTTCAATGGAATAAGTGCCTCATTCTGACGTGGAGGAGAAATCCGCTCTCGGGCTGTGAAGCTCTGTACGCAGCAGCACTTGAAAATAGTAGATAGTTTTGCTCGTCCCGTTCGCAGCACACCGACCCCGCGCATAGCTCAAAACCATGTTTGTTTTCCGCTTCACTCGGCAGTCTGTGCGGACCGCAGCAGTGGATTTTGCAACACGTTCTGGACAAGCCTTGCACCAAAACGGAACCTTGTTCGCTCCCACGGAGTAAATCGGGGCAGTTGCATGATATCACTTGCCGCATCTGCCACACCCGAGGCAGTGGTCAGCGCAGCGTCAAAACCCAAGCCATGAAGCATTTCGGCATCTACGGCCCGATAGTCAACATTCGGTTTTCCATTCGGGTAGGCAAACAGTCCGACACGCTCCTGCAGCAAAGATTCGAGAAATCTCTTACTCTCGGCCACCTCTGTCCTAGCTTCCTCAGGCGGCAATCGGGCAAGAATTGGGTGTGACACGGTATGTGCGCCGATCAACATGCCTGCACGACGCATCTCTCTCACTTGCTCGGCGGTCAGCATCAAGTCTGATGGCAACTTGGTCCCAGCCGCTGCTGCCACATAGTCGGCCGCCTTCTCACGTTCACAGCGACCGAGATACTTGACATCATTGAGAAGGCTAAATATTGCTTTGCGGATTGCGTCTGGAGAACCCAATTCATGTACGCCAAGCCCCTCTTTTAAGAGATCCAGCCTTGCTTTGCTGCAACGGCGAACTGCCTCGACGATCGTGTCGTTCCACATCCGCCCGCCATTCAGATATCCCGTCGCAATAAAAAAGCTTGCTGTTAGACCGTAGGCTCTGAGAATCGGCATCGCCACGGTGAAGTTGTCCGCATAACCATCATCGAAGGTGATTGCCGCTGCGGCCGGCGGTAACGAATTGTCTTTTAACCGAGCCACCGCCTGATCAAGAGGCAAGACATTGAACCATTCCTTCAGCCATCTAACAGTTTGTTCAAAACCGGCCGCATCCAGATCCCAATTGAGAACCTGATCTTGTCGCGGGAGAACACGATGAAAAATGAAAATAGATAGCTTGCCACGCCTCCCTCCGGGGGCCACGATTTTCAGTAAAGTTTTCTCTATCATTTGGCTACCGGAAGGGCCGCCGTATTCGTTTGGGCGGATAAACAAGAACTGTCGCGAGATCCCGGCACTGCGACCGTTTCATTTTTCCACCCCCCTTCATTCAACCAACGCTGAGTGACGACAAGAATCACCAGGATATTGAACGGCAAGTCAAAATATGCCAGACTCAAGAACGCGCCGCCGACGAAAAAACCAACCAGAGAAACCTGGCACATCCCGACAAGTTCATAGACCCAGGAAACTTTTGCTATACCCTTGGTCTCTTTGCGCATCCGCCCGGCCAAACGAAACACTAGCCACCACATCAGCAAGTACAGGAACAGACCAACGTAGCCGTGCTCCCCGAGCACTGAAAAGTAGATGCTGTGCGCGGCCCGAGGCTTTTCCGTTGCCGGCGGAGAATACATTGCGTGAACACCCCAATCGTACATCTCAAATCCGGCACCAAATGGCCGGTTATTGGCGACGTTAATCGCGGTCTGCCATGCGTGTATGCGACCCATTGCGGATTGGTCCTCTTCGTAGGTCTGTATCGTCCCCATACGCTCCTCCCATGATGAAGGCATGAAAGCAAGCAGGGAAGCAGCGACAACGACGAGCCCTATGCCAAGGGCGAACTTTTTCTGGGAGCGATACCAGAGCACCAAAGTCATCGCTGAGACCGCTATAAGAGCTCCTCTGGATTGCGACCCTAGCGCCGAAAACGCACAGAGTAGCATCATGCCGAGCAGGCCCAAACGCATCCACGCACGAGAAGAAACCGTCCGCAAGTAATAAATCAGTGGAATTATCATGATGGTAGCGACAGCCAGTGCGTTGTTTTCCTCAATGAAACTGCCAGCCGGCCCCCAGACTCTTAAGGCGCCCCCCTTTAGAATAGTGAACATCCCGCCTTTAACGCCAAAATAAGCGATCGACAAGACGTTAACCCAAATAAATACCTGGATATGTTTCCGCTCATGCAAGGCAAGCAAGGCAACCGCTGTCATTACCTGCACCTTCAGGATCCTGTTGAGCTGAGTCGCAGAACCTGCCGGATCAATTGCGAAGACGGTAGTCACACACATCCACAAGACAAAAAAGAACAGCACAACCACGGGAGGACTCCACGGCATGCGCAACTTGTCGCGGGTGACCACCAGAGACAGCAAGGCCGTGCCTGCCACCACCGCCGCGACAGGGGCATCGTGGACGAATCCAAACGCCAGCCTATGAGGATTCATGAGGCTGACCCAAGTCCACAAGCTCACCGCGATCCAGGTGTGGCGCAAGGCAAACGGCAGGGAAACAAGAATGATCCCAAGTAGCAACAAATCACGCATGCGTAGCTTTCTGCTCCCCGGTATGGGACTTGACGTGACTGATAGGGTAGCGGAGCCTGCCCGAAGACTCGTTGCGCCGGTCGACTACTTGGACACTACCAATATCAACCGCCTGCCCCAGCCGTGCCTTGAAATTGCGGACGATTTCTTCTTCGCTATGGCGAGCGAAGCCTGGGGCAGTCGCGAGACTAGCGGTGGTCGGGTCGGTCGATAGCGGCTCGACTCTGAAGCGCTCCACTCCGGGAAAATCGCGCAGCGCGTAGATCGACGCAGGGCCGTCATGCGTCAGACGAGCCAACGACACAGCCCCTACATAGCCCAAACCGATATTTCCGATCTTCATGCGAACCTTTTCTTGCCGTCTCAGACGTTCCCGGACGTTGCGACCAATGACCCGATCGAATCTTTCCATCAAGTGCGCCCGAGCATGATCACTGCGCACGCTCATCCACCCGACCAGCGCCAGGCGGGCCGTTCCGCCGGATCATTGCTGATCCGCAGGATTACGCCAGAGTATTCCCGAGGAGAATCTGCGACAAGGAAGTGCGTCACGGACTCGCCATCGACGCCGCCGACAGCGAGCCGGCTAGTGAGCACCGGCACGCCCATCAGCGTGTGTTCGATAGTCCTGTCCGGGGTGCCGCGGACGAAGTTCAGCGGCACCATCAATGCCGACTGGCGCAAAAAAGCATGCACATCCGCCGCCCCCCCCGGAGACCGTGTTCCCGGCCACTCGCGGACGGGTGACGAAGCCTGCTGAAGGATCGAATCTTGCCGCCACGCTGGGGCGGAAACCGGACGCGCTCATGCATGTCGAGAATCGTCATCCAACGTAGCTCTTGAGTTCTTCAGCCACATCGGCGGGATCACGACGATCGAGAAAGATCCGGCTCCAGATTTCTAGATTCATCATCGCCAACAGGATATCGGTGCCATCGATGCGATTGGCTGCGTGATCGGCCATCAGGCGCTTGACCACCGTATGACTGAACAGCCCGCGCGCTTCGACCACCTCGGCCGCGAGCAGCCGTTTCAGCAAGGGCGCCAACTCACGCTTCAGCCAAGCGCCCATCGGCGTGCCAAAGCCACGCTTCTTGCGGCTGAGGATATCGTCGGGCAGCAGATCTGCCAGCGACGCCTTGAGCAGGTGCTTGAGACGGCCGTCGCGAACCTTGATCGAAGCCGGCATCGCCGCTGCCAGTTCGACCAGCTGATGATCGAGAAATGGCACGCGGCATTCGAGCGACATGGCCATGCTCATCTTGTCAGTGAGCAACAGCAGATCGTCGGGCAGCTGTGTTTCGGCATCGACGGCCAACATCCTGTTCAGCTCGTCCTCGTTGCCGGCCGCCGCAAAAGCCCGCGCCAAGGGATCGGAGGCGCTCGCCGCCGACTCGTCCAGCAACAAGGCGGAAACGTGGCGGCGACTGAGCACCTGCAGGTAGCTGCGATAACGTTCGTCGAAACTCATTTCGGCACTGGCCATAAAACCTTTTGCCAGGCGCAGATCATTGAGCACACCGGAATTCCGGCTGGCTGGGAAACGCCGCGCCACGAGACTCGCCGCACGCCGCAACCAGCCCGGCCAGCGTCGATAGCGCCGCACGTAGTGGCCGCCGAGATAACGCCGGTAACCACCAAACAGTTCATCGCCGCCGACGCCGGAAAGAATCACCTTGACATCCCCGCGAGCAAATTCGGAAACCAGATAGGTGGTTATGAAAGCGGTGTTCGAGAGGGGCTCATCCATGTGCCAGAGCAGCTTCGGCAAAAGAGCAACGACATCGGGCTGGACGACGATCTCGCGATGCTCGCTGGCGAACAGCTTTGCCATCTGGCGCGCATAGGGCAGCTCATTGTACAAGGCCTCGGCTTCAGCGCCGGAAAACCCGATGGCGTAGGTGCGGATCGGCTGCTCCGAGTGGCGGGCCATCAAGCCAAGCACGGCGCTCGACTCGACGCCGCCCGAGAGGAAGGCTCCGATCGGGACATCGCTGACCATCTGCATGCGCACCGATTCGTCGAGCTGAACCTTGACGCGCTCGATCCACTGGCTTTCGGAGACGCCACTGATGATCTGCTCGCTCAAGCGCCAGTAGCGCCACTCGCGCACCTCACCATCCTCGACCGCCAACAGGGTGGCCGGAGGCAACTTACGGATGTCCTTGAAGATACAGCCGGGAGCAGCGACGTAGCCAAGATGCAGATAGTCGGCGACAACGCCGTGGTCGAGTTCGGCGCTCACCCCGGGCAAGGCCAGCAGAGCCTTGGCTTCACTGGCGAAGGCCAGCCGCTGCCAGTCCTGAAGAACGTACAGCGGCTTCACACCGAGGCGGTCACGACCGATCAGCAGGCGTCGCCGACGCACGTCCCAGAGGGCAAAATCGAACATCCCGTTGAGCCGCAGAACGAAGTCGTCGCCCTCGGCATCGTAGAGATGCAGCAACACCTCGGCATCGGATCCGCTCTTGAAGTGATAGCCCTTGCCCTGCAACTCGCTGCGCAACTCGCGAAAGTTGTAGATTTCGCCGTCGCAGACCAGCCACAGGCTGCCATCCACATTCGACAGCGGCTGGTGCCCGCCCGTCTTCGACAGCGGCTGGTGCCCGCCCGCCAGGTCGATGATCGAAAGCCGGCGCATGCCAATCCCGCAGGGGCCATCAACATGGCTGCCTTCGTCGTCCGGACCACGATGTCGGATGCGATCGCCCATGCTGGATAGCATGCGCGGCTCAACACTCAGGCCGTCAAAGCGATAGATACCGTGAATACCACACACAATGGCGACTCGGCGTCAGATGGAGGGAGCAGACTGACCGCGTCCAGCACCGGACAAGGCCCGACGGTAAACCTCCCGATAGCGGGCAACGCTGCTCGCCCAGGTCCGTTCGACCTCGACAAAGCGACGCGCCTGCGCAGCAATCTGTGGCCACCGCGCGCGTTGGCCGAGGACATCATCGAGAGCCGCCGCCAGTGCCACGGGATCGCCGGCAGGAAACAGGAAGCCGGTCTCGCCGTGGCGGACCAGCTCACGGTGACCGCCGACGTCCGAAGCAACGAACATCCTTCCCTGCGCCATCGCCTCAAGGGGTTTCAGCGGGGTGACCAGTTCAGTCAGCCGGATCGGCAGACGCGGATAGGCAAGGACATCTATCAGCTCGTAGTAGCGCTGCACCTCGGCGTGCGCGACGCGGCCGGTGAAAATGACGCGATCCTGCAGCCCGGCGGCGACGGCCTGAGCCTTAAGACTGGCCTCTTGCGGGCCGCCACCGACGAGAAGCAGGCGCAGCTGCGGATGCCGGGGAAGCATCTGGCGCGCCGCCTCGATCAGCAGGTCGAGTCCTTCATAGCCGTAGAAGGAACCCGCAAAACCGAGCACCGTCGCACCCTCCAGTCCCAGCGAACGGCGTAGCGCGAGATCAGCTTCGACGCCGAACTGGAACAGGCTGACGTCCACCGCATTGGGGATCACCGTGATGCGCTCCGACGCGATGCCCCGGTCGGCAATATCGCGGCGCAGCCCTTCGCAGATCGTCGTCACCTGATCGGCCCGGCGCAGAGCCAAGCTCTCCAGGGCGCGCGAGGCGCGATAGCGCAGACTGCCCTCGGTCGTCGTACCATGATCGACCGCAGCGTCTTCCCAGAATGCCCGCACCTCATAGACCACCGGCAAGCGTCGCCGACGCCCGACCCACAAACTCGGCAGAGCATTGAGGACCGGTGAGTGGGCGTGCAGAAGGTCGGGCTGCGTCGCGGCCACGACCTGCTCCAGGCGTTTGGCGGTCAAGCGAAGCTGGGCCAACGGTCCTTGGCCTTCAGCATTCGGCGTGCGATGAAACGTCCAGCCGCCCGTTTCTTCCTGCACGGCCGTCCCGGCGCCCTGTTTGGGCGTCGTTAGATGAAAGGTCTCCCAGCCGAGCTTGCGCTGTTCCCGGAGGATCGACAGCGTACGAAAGGTATAGCCGCTGTGCAGAGGGATCGAGTGATCGAGAATATGGAGAACACGCAAGCTCATCGCCTACTGCCCGTGACAAAGCCCGAACATCCTGAAAAGCGCGGGGCGCGTCGTTGTCTTCCTAGCGTTGTGATGGAGTATTTCATAGGCCAAGATAAGGATCGATGATTGAGAGATGGGCATCCCAACTGTAGCGTGCCAATACCCGTTGACGTGCAGCCGTTCCGATTGATCGAGCGCGATCCGGCTCCCGAAGTATCGCCTCAAGCTGGGCAACGAACTGTGAACTAGTCCCTGCCGTCAGGAAATCTCGCTCTGGAACGGCATCAATGGCAGTTGAGCACTCCAGTGACGCAACTACCGGCACCGCCATGGCCATCGCTTCGAGGATCTTGTTCTGAACGCCACGTGCCAGACGCAGGGGAGCGACGACGACCGCCGCATGGCGCAGGTACGGGCGAACGTCGGGGACTGTGCCGGTCACCAACACTTGCTTGCTGGCCAGCGCCTGGACCTCGGCGGTGGGATTGCGTCCGACGATGTGAAAGCGCACAGCGGGCCAACGCTGCAACAAGACAGGTAGTATTTCCTTCGCGAACCACGTCACCGCGTCGATATTTGGCCAGTAGTCCATGGCGCCGGTAAACACCAGGGGCAATTCCTGCGCGTCAAACGGCACCGGCAATTCATGCTGCGGAGAAAAGTAGTCTGCATCGACGCCATTGCACATCGCCTCGACGGTGCCAGAACATTCTGGCGCCAGGCCGCAAAACAACTCGCTCTCGGCCTGGGTAACGAAGAACGATCGCGCAGCCTGGACCGCCACAGAACGTTCAAACGCCAGCAATCGCTTACCCTCCCGCCGGTAAAGCCAGGACATCGGCCAGCGATGTTGCGGCGCATACTGCGACCACTTCAAGGAATCGACATCAACAAAGTCAACAAGCTTGCGCACATTGGGGAAACCCTGGACAAACTGCGCCATTACCGAAGAAAAAATGACCACCGCGTCGACCTGCTGTTCTCGGACGGTGCGATCGACCCAGCTCTGCAATCCTGCATTGCGGTAGTAGCTTAGAGTCAAGGCGCTGTTGTTAACCAGGCCGCTTAGACTGATCACCTTGGCTAGGCGCGGATTGATCCTGGCAACGTACATGTCGGCACAATACTCGCGGACAGTATCGACATGGATCTCGTCCTGCCGATCGTCAATGAATGTTCCAAGAAAAACGCGATGTCTGCCTGCCAGATGCTTGAGCAAATGATAGGAACGAACCTTGTCGCCCTTGTTTGGCGGGTAAGGCAGGCGGTGGACAAGATACAAAAGCTTGCTCATGCAGCCCCTTCACTTTTATATTGCCGAACGCCAGAGCTCAGCAAAATCAGTTTGCAATCATCAAAAACGGGTAGATCTCCAAGAACAAGGCGCGCCCACTTCTCGGAAGAAAACCAGCTGCCCGCAGCCACGCACGCCACAGGATCTGTCAATGACTCGGCAACCATGGCCCACATCAAACGCCAGTCCTTCCAGGCAGCTCTTTTTTCGGAACAGTCAATCGCGACAAAGGCGCCAAACGGCATACCTTGATGTGCGAGGGATCGCATCCGCGTTTAACCTACGGCCGACCAATGCCCCAAGGAAATACCTTAGTCCTGGACGAGCCTTGGGCGCTACCTGCATTTGCTAGCTGGCACCGGCTACCGTCTGCCAGCCCCGCGCACGCTGCTCGCGCAGGATGTGGCCGACGCACGAAAGGCATGGCCACCATGCACGGGCAGCGAATGATCGAGAACATGCAAGATGCGCCAGCTCATGTGGATGACTGCTGGTCGGCGACAATCACCGCAGCGCTGGCCGGCGCGTCGAGCACATTGCGCAGAAAGGCCTCGAACATCAGCACCGTCCATAGTGGCGAGCTGTAATCACGCGCTCCCGACTGATGGGCATCCACCAGATGCTGCAGATACTTCTGATTGAACCAGCCGGTTTCCGCCAGGCGGGAACCGAGCACCGCCTCGCGAACACGTTCCCGCAAAGGGCCGCGAAACCAGCGTGCCAAGGGCACCGCAAAGCCCATCTTCGGGCGATAGAGAATGTCTTGCGGCAGGCTCGGCTCGAACGCCTTCTTGAGCAGGAACTTGCCTTCCTGCCCGCGTACCTTGAGCGAAGAAGACAGCGTCGCCATCCACTCGACCAGTTCGTGATCCATCAGCGGCTCGCGAACTTCCAGCGAGTGCGCCATGCTGGCGCGGTCAACCTTGGTATTGATGTCGCCAACCAGGTAGGTCTTCAGATCGAGGTATTGAATCAGGGCCAGCGGATCGTCGGTGCCGGCCTTGGCGGCATGGCTGCGGAAGACGTCCTCGGCGGTATAGCCGGCGAGTTCGTGCCGAAAACGCTCACTGAACAGCTGCGTGCGCATCGGCCCGCGCAGGATGGACACGGAATGGAAGTAGGCTTCGACCGAGGTTCTGGCCATGCCTTCGAAAGTCGTTTTGGCGCGGAACATGCGCGGCGCCCAATCGGCCTTCGGGTAAACGCGTCCGAGTACGCCAAAGACGCGTCGCCGCACGCTGTGCGGCAAGGCCGAACGCAGCCGCTCTTCCATCAAGTGCATTCGATAACGACGATAACCGCCGAAGGTCTCGTCGCCACCATCGCCCGAAAGGGCCACGGTCACGTGTTTGCGGGCCAATTGGCATACCCGGTAGGTGGGAATCGCCGAGCTGTCGGCATACGGCTCGTCGTAGAGCCGGGCCAGGGTGTCGATGAGATCGAAATCATCGCTGGCGACCAGCTCGCAGTGGTGGTTGGTGCGGTAGCGATCGGCCACCTGCCGGGCAAAGGCCGCTTCATTGAAGGCCGGGTCGTCGAAAGCAATCGAGCAGGTATTGACTGGCTCATCCGACAGGCCCGCCATAAGCGCCACCACGGCGCTCGAATCGACCCCGCCGGACAGGAAGGCGCCAAGCGGCACCTCGGAAATCATGCGCAGGCTGATCGACTCGCGTAGCTTGTCGTTGAGTTGCGTGCAGGCCTCCTCGAGATCGACTGGCTGATCGAGGCTGAAGCGCACATCCCAGTAGGCTTTCGGCTCAGCCAGCGCCTGCCCGCGACGGACACTGAGCATGTGCGCCGGTGGCAGCTTCCTGGCCTGACGAAAGATCGTCCGCGGCTCGGCGACATAGCCGAGAGCGAAGTATTCCTCAACCGCCAGGGGGTCGATGTCGCGCGCCAGTCCGCCATGCGCCAGCAGCGACTTGAGCTCGGAGCCAAAGAGGAAGCAGCCATCGGGCAACAGGGCGTAGTAGAGCGGTTTGACCGCCAGCCGGTCGCGCGCCAGAAACAGCGTTTCGCGGTTGCGATCCCAGAGCGCGAAAGCGAACATGCCACGAAAGCGCTGCACGCAGTCCTCGCCCCAGGCCTCCCAGGCATGAACAATGACCTCGGTATCGCTGCGCGTATGGAAGACGTGGCCCAGCGCCTGTAGTTGGGGGATCAGTTGCTGATAGTTGTAGATTTCGCCGTTGAACACCACGCAGACGCTCTGATCTTCGTTGTAGAGCGGCTGCTGGCCGGTTGACAGGTCGATGATCGAAAGCCGGCGATGGCCCAAGCCAACGCCTGGTTCAAGATGCAAGCCACCTTCGTCGGGGCCACGATGGTGCTGTGATTCGTTCATCCGCGAGAGCACGCGACGATCAATGTCACGCCGGCCACGGGTATCGAAAATTCCGGTTATTCCGCACATATGTTTGCTTCAGTTTCCTTGTTGCCTTTTTTGGCCATCGCCTAGGGGTGAATCAAAGCCTTGCGGCCAGCCGTACTGGCATTCACGCTCAGCAGTTCGTCGTAGAGACCCTGATAGCTCGCGCTCATCGCTTGCAGGCTGAACTGCTGCTCCACCCTGGATCGCCCTGCCACCCCGGCGGCACGCGCCTGCTGCGGATCGTTGGCGTAGCGGGCGATCTGCCGCGCCATCGCCGCCGCATCGGACACTCCAACCAGTTCGCCAGAGCGGCCGGCTTCGATCAATTCGGCATTGCCGCCGACATCCGTAGCAATCACCGGCAGCCCGCTGGCCATCGCTTCGAGGATGGTGTTCGAGATGCCTTCGGCCAAGGAGGGTAGTACGAAACAGTCCAGGCCACGCAGTATTTCGGGAATATCGTCACGCTGTCCCGGCAACCACGCCAGAGCCGCAACACCCGCCTCTTCGAGCATCGCCTGCGCCCGTGCGCGCAGCGGGCCCTCACCAATCAACACCAGTCGCAAACGGCTCTTCAACGCGGGAAAATCGGCCAATACGCGAATGAACGCCTGCGCCAAGGTCGTCTGATCCTTGACCAACTGCATACGCCCCACGCTACCGACCAGCCAGCACCCCGGATCGCCAAACGGGCAACCGGCGATCGCCTGGCGCGGCGCGAGCGGATGAAAACGCTGCACGTCGACGCCGTTGTAAATCTGGGCAACACGGGCGCGCGACATGCCTACCCGAGAAGTCAGGTAAACCTCGAGATCACGCGACAGAGCGATGTAATGGTTCACAAACGGACGATATACACGGCGCAGCCATTGGTTTTTCCTGTTCGAACCGTCGAGGTCCCCAATATCACGGCCGTGCTCACCGTGGATACGCACCGGCACGCCAGCCGCCCAGGCCGGTATGGCGACTTCCAGCGCGGCGAGGTTGCGACTATGCACAATGGCCGGGCGTAGATCGCGGAACAGTCGCCAAAGGCGCGGGTAGAGCCACAGCGTATGGCCGGGGGACTTCCCCAGGGCGATGAAGCTGACGTCGTCACGAACAATGCGGCGCTTGAAGTCGGTGATCTCGGTCAGCGAAATGACCGCGTGGCGATACGCCTCGCGCGGCATGTGGTTGATTAAATTGACAACGCCATTCTCCAGACCGCCGACATCGAAGCGGAAGACGACATGGACCACCAGCGGACGCCGATCTGCAGCGCCCATCATTGGCCAGCCATGGTCTGTCGTAGCGCGGCGTTGATAGCCGGTCCCGCGCTGCGCACGAAGTCCTCGAGGACGGCCTCTCCGGTGCCATCGACAGCCAGCGGGGCGTAGAGGACGATCAGCGCCGAATCGTCGCCATTGCCGGTCAGGCGCGACAGCGCCAGATAGGCTTTGGCCATGACGTCGCTGGCAGTCCAGCGCCCGTTGACCCAGTACCACTGCCAAACCAGCATCCGTAGCGGCGGCTGTCCGCGCAACAACACCGTGCGCACCTTGATTTCCTGTCCGGCAAACGAAATCGCGTGCGTTCCGCCGCCCACTTTCGCCCAAAGCGGATCATCGTTCCTAAGCAGCACATTGGTCGAACTCACCAGCTTGCGCTGCTCGTCCTGGTTACGATAGTAGCCGAGGAAGAGTCCGACGACGTGCCCACCGTTCGTGAAACTGGCTTGGCTACTCGCCGAATAATTTTCGAAGCCTGGCTGCCAGCCATACAGGCCAGAAGCACTCGCCTGCCAACCGGCGATCGGGCCGAGGGGTGCCGCCTGACCGATCTGCGGTGCCCGATTGTCCTCGATCTGCAATTGCGCGAAGCTCCAAAAGCCGCCGAGCAGTACGGTGGCCACAGCGGCGATCAGCGATCCTGAAGGCAGCGTGGCAGCCACCGCCGTGGTGGGCGCCGCGGTGGGCGCCGTCACCTGCGGCTCGCTCTCGAACTCATCCTCGCGCCAGCGCGCACCGATCCAGAACATGGCCAGGATGACGATACCGAAGAAGATCCAGCCGTAGATCAAGTGGTCGACACCGACCGCCAACTCGTTACCCGACAGATGGCCTATCATCACGATCATGTAGGCGCGCACCCAGTTGGCGAGGACCGGAACCAGGAAAGAAACGAGAACGAAGGCCAGCCGCCGCCTCAGCGAACGATAGGTAAGGTACGCAAACAGCGTTCCGACAGTAACCGAAGCAATCAAATAGCGAACGCCGCTACAGGCCTCGACCACCGACCAGCTGCCCGTAGGAATCACGAACCGCAAGCCTTCGGCATGCACCGGAATGCCGGAAGAGCGCAGGCCGAGAATGGTGAAATGCGCGGTCCACTCCATCAGCTTGGGCATCGCGAAATCGCCAAAGGGCACGGCGAAGAACAGGAACAGCAGCGGAAAGGCTATGCGCCGTGCGATTCCCCAGCCGAGGACTGCGGGTACGGCCAGAATCAGCATCGCCACCAGTGCAAACTGGGAAAGCGCATTGACCGCCGCCACCTCGCCCACCAGCCAGGCAAAGCCGACGCCGGCAAACAGGAGCACCGCCAGAAAGCTGTAGCTGGGCACCAGCACGGCAAGGCTGGCACGAATCCGCCAGATCAGCCACAGGGTGATGGGCGGCACGATGAAGCCGTGCGCGTAGGTGTCCGAGCGCTCCCAGATTTCGACCATCGCCAGCGCCGTCTCGCGAAAGAGCAGCAGGATGAGCAGCCAGGTCAACGCCAGAGTGGGCAGAGCGACACGCCAGGCCGGATCGGCGGCAAGCGAGGAGGGACGCAATTCGGCTTGGTTCATGGCGTGGCTTTCAAAAAGCGAGAGCATTCAAGAGGCATCGAAGCTAGCAAGGTCGGCGAGTTCATGGATTCATCGATTCACGGGTGCCAGGCTGCTCGGCCCTGGCGCAGAAACGGCCTGCGCGATGCGCCTAACCCAGATGGCGCACAATGAACGGGCCAAGCCAGTTGGCGAGACCAACCGGCATCCGCCGCCAGGTCTTGATCAACAACTGGTACTTGGCGTTGGCAGGGTTGTTTTGCGGGATCGAATCGCGGCTGTAGAGGCAATACTCGTAGAACAGCGGTTGCGGCTCGAAGCCCCAGTTCTTCTTAAAGGAATACGAGCCGGTCCCCTGCTTGCTACGGCCGTAGTCGAAGATCTTCAGGCCGCGCTCGCAGGAGCGGCGCATCAGCTCCCAGTACTTGAAATCGTTGGCGGCCAGCTGGCGGGCCGAAACATCGTCGCCAGCGTAGTAAGGCAGGACTTCGTCGCGAAAATAGAAACTCAGCACGACACTCAGCGCCCGGCCATTGCCGTCCACCACGGTGAGTGCCTCGCAGTCAGCAGCGAAGACGCGCTGCAGGCACTCGAAGTAGCGCCTGGGAAGAGCCGGCGTCCCGTGCCGATGCACGTTGTCGGCGTAGAGCGCAAAAAAACGACTCAGATCCTGGTCAATCTCGCTGCGCAAGCCGTTCTTGATCCCTTTGCGAACCATCGCCCGCTGCTTGCGCGGAATGGCCAGCATGTTGGCCTCGACCTCGGGTTCGAGTTCCTTGCGGAAACGCACGTAGAGATCCTGCAGCGGCCATTCCGGATGACGGTGGCGCAGGTTGCGCAGCTCCAGGTGGCCGACACCGAGACGCGTAGCGATTGCCTGCGCTTCGCGCTCCAGCGCCTCGACTGCGGCGGAACTGCTTGCCGCGACCCCACCATAGACGGCAAACGGCAAGGAGACCAGGGAGTTGCCGAAGAGCACGCTTTTCACCTGCGCCAACGGCAGAACACCTTCGATCGTGCCGGAACGTACGGCATAGAGGAAGTGCGTGCGATGCCCGAAGACCTCTTTGAGGACTTGCTGCCAACCGGACTTGTGGAAAAAGGTCGCTTCCGGGCAGGCATCGACGAAAGCATCCCAACGGCGAACCGCCGCCCGGTCCACGGGATCCAGGGTCTTGACGAGCAAGGGCGCGCTCGCCGCAACCAGTTTGGCCACTTCCTCGATCGTCGTTTCCATCAATTCACCATTGGCGGCCGAGCAGCGGCATCAAGAAATATCTCATCCATTCGTCCCCAGCGGAAGTCACCGAGCAAGCGCTTGATACGACCCTCGGTGTACTGCAGATTGACGTAGTGACGAAAGCGGGTCTTGGCGCTGATGCCGGCGACGCGTGGCTGCTCGGCGTCGATTTCCCAGGGATGGAAATAGAAGATCGCCGGCTGCTGATCACGCTGGTTGACTTTCTGCAACAACCAGCGTGACAGCGCGTAGGGCAGCAGCCGGAAGTAACCCCCCCCGCTGGCTGGCCAGTTGCGGTCGGCATAGCGCAGGGTGGTCACCGGCAGTTCGAGCAGGCCGTCGCGCACTTGATGCGCGAAGCGTGGTGCATCGGGCATGCCGTAGTGGTCGTGGCGAATCGGGTAGATGCTCGAACTGTAGCGATAGCCAGCCCGTGCGAGGCAATCGAAGGCCCAGAGATTCGCTTCGCCGATCGAAAAACTCGGCGCGCGGTAGCCCTTGACTTCCTCGCCGGAAATGTCCTCCAGCAACTTCTTGGCCGAACTGATATCGGCCGAAAACCCGGCTTCGCTGAGATCGCTGGCACGCTGATGTCCGTAACCGTGACTTGCCAGTTCGTGCCCACCGGCGACGATAGCGCGGACCAGCTGCGGGTAGCGTTCAGCTACCCAGCCGAGCGTGAAAAAGGTCGCCCGGGTCTGGCTTTCGTCGAGCATCAGGAGAATTCGCTCGACGTTCCGTTCGACGCGGCACTCGCGAGAATCCCACTGCTCGCGAGGAATGTACGGAGCCAGCGCGGAGACCTGAAAATAGTCCTCGACGTCGATCGTCAGAGCATTGGTTATCGGCAGGCCGGGCATCTTGTACCGTTCATCTTCGTTACTCGGCGCGCGGCGTATGCCGCGCGAGCAGCCAGGCAGCGAGATCAGCAACAATTCTCGGCGCCGCCTGGCCATCCCAGAACTCGGGGATGCGACCGCGCTTGCCGGCCCCAGCAAGAATCTCGCCAACCCCCTTGCGAATCGCCTGCGGGTCGCAGCCGACCAGGGTATTGGTCCCCTGCTCGATGGTGATCGGACGTTCGGTGTTTTCCCGGATCGTCAAGCAGGGAACGCCGAGTGCAGTGCTTTCCTCCTGCAGACCTCCCGAATCGGAAAGGACGAGCTTGGCTGCAGCCATCAGGCCGAGCATTTCCAGGTAGCCCTGCGGCGGCAGCAGAACGATGCGCGGGCTGCTCAACAGCTCGCTCAAGCCGAAACGTTCGATGTTGGCACGCGTCCGCGGATGCAGGGCAAAAACCAGCGGCAGCGCCTTGGAAACTTCGCGCAGAACCGCCAGCAGCGGCTGCAGCGTATCGGGCTGGTCGACATTCGATGGACGGTGCAGGGTCACCACCCCGTAGCCGTTTGCATCGTCGAGCAGCGCCGCATCATGACCGGCCAACTGCAAGGTCCTCGCCGGCGGCTGCGCCAGTTCGAGATTCGAGAGCAGCGAGTCAATCATCACGTTACCGACAAAGCGTACGCGCTCCTCGGCGACCCCTTCGCGGGTCAGGTTGGCCAGCGCGCTACGCTCGGTGGTGTACAGGCGATCAGCAATCTGGTCGGTCAGCAAGCGATTGATTTCCTCGGGCATCGCGCGATCATGGCTGCGTAGACCGGCTTCGACATGCACCACCGGCACGCCCTTCTTGACCGCGACCAGCGAACAGGCGAGAGTCGAATTCACGTCACCGACGACCAGAACACAGGACGGTCGATGGCGGTCCAGCACCGGCTCAAAACGCGTCATGACGTCTGCCGTTTGCACGGCGTGACTCCCGGAACCGACTTCGAGGTTGATATCCGGATGCGGTAGGCGCAAATCGACGAACAGGCGATCGTTCATGTCCTTGTCGTAGTGCTGCCCGGTATGCACCAACAGCGCCGGCACGGCCGGCTGGTGGTCACGCAAAGCGCGCAGAATCGGCGCCATCTTCATGAAATTGGGACGCGCACCGACGACGCAGAGCACCGGACCAAGATCGGCAGACCACAGCTCTTCAGCCACCCCACTCTCCTTCATTGTTTGGCCCGAACCGCATCGACCAGTTGCTGAATCAGCGAAAGAACCGCTGCATTGCTTCGCTCAAGGCGGACGATGCTGCGCTCGATACGGATCATCCGTTGGTCCGCCTGACCGCTTTTCAGCTCGGCAATGGCGCGTGACGCGCGTTCCGCGATATTGGGGTCGAGCTCCAAACGCGAGAGGTCGATATCGAGAATGCCGCTCTCGGTCAGCTGTGGGTGCACCACACTGTCGCTGCCACCGCCAGGACTCGGCGCCGCGACGACCGATTGCGATTGCGTTTCTTCCTTGAGCTCGCTGGCCACTTCTTCGACGTCGGCACGGGTGAATTCGCTCTTGCCGTTCAGGAAACCGGACAACAGCAGGCGATCGCAATGCGCGTTGATGCGTCGCGGGATGCCACCACTGGCCTCGAAGATGGCCTCGAAGGCTCCGGCATCGAAGCGCGGCGAACCCTGCGATCCGGAGCACTTCAGCCGGTGCTCGATGTAAGCCTGTGTCTCGTCCTGATCCATTGGGCCGATGTGACAGGCGGCGATCACCCGCTGACGCAACTGCTTCATTTGCGGACTCTGCATCACCTTGCGGAACTCCGGCTGCCCGATCAGAAAACTCTGCAACAGCGCCTGCGTGCCAAACTGGAAATTCGACAGCATGCGCAGTTCCTCAACGGCACGCGGCGTCAGGTTCTGCGCTTCATCAACAATCAGCAGGCAGCGTTTTCCCTGGCCCGTCACCTCGACCAGAAATGCTTCCAGGGCCAGCAGCAGCTCCGACTTGCCGACGTTCTTACCGCCGACGCCAAAGGCCGCGGCCACCATGCGCAGCGTGTCCTCGGCGTCGAGTTGCGTACTGACCAGCTGCGCGGCGACGACCTTTTCCGAGTCGAGGTCGTTGAGCAATCCCCGTACGATCGTCGTCTTCCCCGCCCCGATCTCGCCGGTGACGACGATGAAACCCTCGTTCTGATTCAGGCCATACTCGAGGTAGGCCATGGCCCGCCGATGCTGCTTGGAAGCGTAATAGAAGCTGGGGTCAGGGTTCAGTTGAAAAGGCTTGCTGGTCAGGCCGTAGAAGGATTCGTACATGACGACCGATCAAAAACTGTGGGAAAGTGCGCCAGTCAACGCATTCTCGGTGTAGCTGGTAACGCCACTGGAAATAACCCGGCGGGCGCCGATATTGGCGGTGGTCTTGGGGCTGAAACGGGTCGAGAACAGCAGATAACCGCCGGAAGTCGTGGTTTCCGGTGAGTTGGCGACGAAAGTGCTACTCCGCTGCTGGTTGAACGACATGGAGAGAGACGACAAGCCCGTCAACTGATGCGCCCAGATGAGGCCGTAGCCAACCTGCAGGATACGACCCTGCGTCGAAAAATTATTGGTCAAGCCATTGAGCAGGCTCAGGCCTTGCTGCTCACTACGCGTCGCAGTGAAGGTGACGGTGTTGCGGGCACCCATCAGCGCCGCCGTGAGCTGCTGTAGATTCTGGACGTTCGGGCGATCGTCCAGGTAGCCATTGACCACCGTACCGTCGGCCGGAATGCCGCGATCGACCAGCAGCTGAGCGGTCTGTGCGCTGATCTCTGCGGGTGAAAGATCGGGATTGGTGGCCGCGATGATCGCATAGAAGTTGTCGTAGTTGCTTCCCTGCCCGGTGTTGCCGACCCCCGGTGGCTGCAAGGACACATCCTTGCTGGAGCGAAAGCTGATCATCGAACGCGGTCGGCGATGGCTAAAGTTGACATCCCAGCCGGTTCCAAAAAAACGGTTCTTGACGATCGCCGCCAGCTGGGTACGCTGGCTCGGCGTCCAGTCAAAACCGAAACCGCGCGTATAGTTCGTCTGCTGGTCCAGGCTGACGTAGTCATTCGATTCACGCCCACCAATCAGAGAAACCTGAAACTGCGGGCTGAAACGATACGCAAGGGTCACGCCATAGTTTGATGCCTGGTAGTCTCGACCCGTCTCATAGTCGCTCTTCTGGTCGCTCGCATCCAGCGCCCAAGTAATGTGATTCCAGCGCGTGGCCCCGTTCACACCGCCACTCCACGTATATACGTCCAGGTTCGGTGCCAGGTTTGACTGCGAGCTGGTCGTTGCCGCCTGGTAACGCAAACGGTAATCGGCCCAGCCCAGCAACCTGCCCTTGAGGTAAGGGGACAGCGAGTAGCTCGAAGTCTCGGTTCGGTTTCGATCGACGTTGGCGGAGCTGGGCGAAACGGCACCGAATGCTGAAAGATACTGCTGCGAAATAGTGCCCGTCGCATCGATGAACAGCCAGTCTTCGATCGCCTCGAGCGTTCCAGTCGCCCTCAGCGCACTCTGGTGGTTGTTCTCTTGTGTCTCCCGCGCATAGAGATACTGGGTAATCACGTAGTTCAGGCGCAGGCTGGCGCGATCGCCTTTGCCATCGATCGAGATACCTGGCGCGATGCCGGTCACCGAATCACTGGTCGGATCCGTGCCAGAAAGAAAGACGTTGTTGGTCAGGGTCTCATTTACCGCAATCGACGGCACGATGGTCCAGTCGCCTGCCTGCACTGCGGCGCTAGTGCCCGCCAGGACGAGCAGCAGCGCGCTCAACTTCCTTCGCCGTCGCCGCCCCTCGCCGACCGCATCGCGGCGATGACGCCGCAAAGAAGCAAAGCGCGGTTGGTCACCCGCACCACCCCCGCTGCGCTCAAGCACCGTCTGACCCATAACCATAACCGTAACCATAACCGTAGCCATAACCATAGCCGTATCCGTAACCATCCTGGCCGCTGCCGCGCCCCTGATTGAGCAGCATCAGCTTCACCGGGCACGACTCGATGGCGGCCAAGGCGTGCTTGACGTCGCTGTGCACCGTACTTTCCGCCTTCACGACCACCACCACCTGCCCCATGTGGGTGGCCAGCACTCGCGACTCGGTGGTCATCAACAGCGGTGGCGAGTCAAAAATGATGATCCGATCCGGATAGCGGGTGGCCATCTCCTCGAGCAGGTTGACCATCGCATCACTGGCCAGAAGCTCGGTCGCCCGCGCGTGCTGCGTCCCGCTCGGCAAGATGGTCAGTGTTTCGACATTGGTCTTCAGCAACACCTGCGAGAGATCGACCGAGTCGTCGGTCAACACGTCGAGCAGTCCGCGCGAAGGCGGCAAACCAAGCATCTTGAGCACCGAAGGCTTCGGAACATCGGCGTCGACCAACATCACGGTGTTATCCATCTCCATGGCGATACTCATCGCCAGATTGATCGCCGAAAAACTCTTGCCCTCGCCGGAAATCGCGCTCGTGATCATGATCAGGTTGCCGCGCTTGACCGGCGCAGCACCCTTACCCATTGCGTTGGCAATCAAGGGCCGTTTGATCACCCGGTACTGATCGGCAATCTGCGAGCGCGGCGCATCCGGGCTGATCAGGCCGCTGGTCGCCAGCGCGTTCAGGTCAAGCTCGATGCGCCGCGAAACCGGCGCATTCGCTACCGGTTCCTTGCTTGTCGACATCTCGGCACGCTGACGTTTGAGGTCCGCAACCGCCTCGACTCGCGGCGCCACCGCCGCAAGCGTGGCCGCAGCCTCAATCTCGGCCTTGACGTCCGTCTGGGCCTTGGCTGCACGAGGCAAGGGCTCAGCGTCAGCGAAAGAGTCGCTGGTTTCCACACCAGCGTTGCGCAGCTGTGCCAGACGCTTCGCCGCTTGTTCAATGAGGCTCATCGCTTTTCCTCAGGCAGTACGGACGGAAAAAAGGAACAAGGCAAGCAGCCCCGCACCGTAGGCACCGATCAGCGAGGTACAAGCGGCGGCAAAGCGGATCAGGTCGCGGCGCTCACCACGCTTCGTCGCGTCATTGGTGAGCCTCGACACGGTCCCCAGAAGCGGCAGGCTGCAGACTTCCCGCAAGGCGCGCGAATCGAAGAACACCGGCCTAACCTGACTGGCAGCAAAGGTCACCGCGACCCCAGCGCCGAGGGCAAGAAGCAAGGTCAGTGGCAGGAAAATGGTACGGTTCGGTGCCACCGGTTGCGGCGAGACGCGCGGCGGATCGATCAGCCGGAAATCAACGCCAACGCTGTTGTTGATTTCGCTACCCATGTTGGCCGATTCGCGGCGCTGAACCAGTTGCTCGTAATTCTTCTTGTTGATCTCGTAGTCACGGTTGAGCTGGGCAAACTCAGCCTCGATCTGCGGCATCAACTTGACCGCCTCTTGCAGCACGTCGTAGCGCTGCTGGTATTCGGCAACACGGGTCTGCAGGGCGGCAATGTTCGCCTCGGCCTCGGATACGGAAATTGCCAGTTGCTGGTGCACCGGATTGGTCGACATCGGCGCCGTGGGATTCGCGGCTGCTGCCAGCCGCCGGGCCTTGACCTCTTCACGCTTCTGCTCTTCGAGATCCTTGATCAGACGACGGGTACTGCGCACATCCGGATGCTGTTCCGTAAACCGCTGCAGCATGGCGTCGAGATTGCGCTGCATGACATCGAGTCGGCTATCGATCTCAGGGATCGACACGCCCGCAACGTGTTCTTCACGCGGCGGCGCCGACAAGAGTGACGGCTCCTCGCCGAGCATATGGCGCTTGAGCGCTTCATGTGACTGCTCGGCCTCGCGCAAGGCGAGCTTGCTGGTCTCGAGAAGGGCGCCCGCTTCGCTCATTTGAGTGAAATGGTCCTTGCCCTCGACGCTCTGCGTTGCCAGGTTGCGCAACTTGAACTCCTTCAGCCTGGCCTCAGCCTCTTCGAGCTTTTTCTCGTAGGTGGTGATTTGTTCGTCGATGAATCTGCGCGCCGATTCCGAGTCCTTACGCGCGTCACCGAGGTTGGATTCGACAAAGATCGAGACCAAGGATTGCACCACTCGCTTCGCATGCTCGGGCTGCGTGTCGCGATAGTTGATGGTGTAGATATTGTCGCGCGAGGTATTGACGATCTTGAGCGACGACATCAGGTTCTCGGCCAAGGCATCGCGGTCGGCCTTGGACTGGACTCCGAGGTCGAGGTCCGCCATACGGATCAGCTTTTCCACATTGGGCCGGGTGATCAGCGTGCGGCTCAACATCATCACCTGCTGGTCGATATTGGGTTGTGTAACCAACCCGGACATCAGCGGCCGCAGGATCGACTGGGTATCGACAAAGATTCGCGCCGAGGCTTCGTATTTGTCAGGGATCGCCAGCACCGCCGCCACACTCGCCAAAGCAACAATCCAGGCGACGATGATCCCCAGCCAACGACGCTTCCACATGCCGCGCAATATCGTTGTCGCTTGTCGAAGCAGTTCATCCATCGGATTCAGACTCTATCGGTATTGGTTTGAGAAGGGTCGGCGCGATGACGCAAGTCACCAACAGCGGGAGGAAAACTGGCCAAGCGGACACCCGAGAATGGTCAGAACCAGCTCTGGGGAATGATCAGCACGTCACCTGGCTTCATGTCCACGTTGGCCGAAACGTCGCCTCGGCGAATCAGGTCGTACAAGCGAACGCTGTATTGCTTGCTGTTTTCCTTGCTGTATTCCTTGGTGTCGTCGGACACGCGCAGCAGAGTCGCGCCGTTGCCATCAGCAAAATCGGTCAAGCCGCCGACTGCAATCATCACGTCGAGCAGCGTCATCTTCTGGCGATACGGGAGGGCCTGCGGCTTCGACGCTTCCCCGACAACCCGGATCTGCTCGCTCTGGCTGCCGACAAAACTGGTCACCACGACCGTCACCACGGGATCGCGAATGAAAACGCCAAGCGCTTTCTCCATATCACGCGCCAGCATCGTCGGCGTCTTGCCCATCGCCGGCATATCCTCGATCAAGGGACCAGCTATCAGCCCGTCGGGACGCACCGGAACCGACAAGGAAAGCTCGGGGTTGCGCCAGACAATAATATTCACCGTGTCGCCAGGCCCGATGAGGTAGCGATAATCCGGTGAAGCGGCCAGCTCCGGAGCTGGCGGAAAGTCGGACGAAGCGCAGCCAACGGCAAGTGCGCCGGCGGCGCCCAACACAAGCCAGCGCAAGGCAGCGCCGACGACATGATGCAAGCGTGAAACCATGACCCTCTCCTTTGTAGCCGCCGGCCTGGAAACGGAATGCGGCAAATCCCCAAGACATTGCGCTGACGGGTATCGTAAAGCGCGCCACAGTATAGTTGAATTGTCCCGGGCGACGAAACCTCGTGCCCGGCCAGTACTGCCTGTTACCTATAGTTCAGCGCCTGCCACAGCGGCTCGGTGACTAGGCACGCACTACTGCCACCCCGTGCCCGCAGCAATCATGACTGCAACCGCCAGCGGTTCCTGAGCTTCGCCAGCGCTCAAGCTGTTGGTCTTCGCAAAGCCACTGTCGATGCAAGGAGAATACTTGCTTCAGCGCGCCCAATAAGAGGAATAACGCACGTTTCACGGCATTTCTTTAGCTCCATCCCCCACAAAAACATGAAAAATTATATAACCTATTGATTTAGTTATTCAACAACACACCGTTTGCGCTCGTACCGCGCCCAGACAGAGGCCATGTGGAAGCGCATGTGCTTGCGACAAGCCCCGTCATGGAGGAGCATTGACGCTGACGAGCCCGACCAGCCCCCGGCTTGGCGAGAAGCGTCCGCACGGCCAGCATGCCAGCGCTCGCCACCAGAGGAACAAAGAATCAGCGAGACAGGCGACGCAGCCGCCTCGCAGCACGAGCTTAGCGAGGTACTGATGGAGCACGCGCCGATCACCGACCAGGAATTTGCTCTTTTCCAGCGGCTGATCTACAGGATTGCCGGCATCAATCTCGCGGATAGCAAGAAGGTTCTCCTCGTTGGCCGCTTGCAGCGCCGTCTCCGGGAACGCCAACTCGCCAGTTTCGGCGACTACTATCGCTTGCTCAGCAGCGGCCAGCACCCGGACGAGCAGCAGACAATGGTCGATCTGCTGACCACCAACGAGACCTACTTCTTCCGCGAATCGCGACACTTCGACTTCCTGCGCGACGAAGTGCTCGGCAGCCGCCGCCCGAGCCGGAGCTTTCGCGTCTGGAGCGCCGCCAGTTCCAGCGGCGAAGAGGCCTACAGCGTGGCCATGGTGCTCGCTGAAGCGCTTCCAAACACCGTGTGGGAGGTTTTCGGGTCGGATATCAGCACGCAGGTGCTGACCAGGGCGCGCACCGCCAGCTACCCGCTCAACCGCAATGAAGGCATCCCGGAAGCCTGCCGACGCAAATACTGCCTACCCGGCGAGCGAGGCAGCCACGGGACTTTCCAGATCGCGCCCCAAATCCGCCAGCAGGTGCGCTTCGCACAGGTCAATCTGACGCAGCCGATCAGCCCGGCGGTCGGCAGCTTCGATGTCATTTTCGTGCGCAACGTCATGATCTATTTCGATGCCGAGACCAAGCGCAAGGTGGTTGCCAATCTGCTGCCAAGACTGCTCCCGGGCGGCTACTTCATCGTCGGCCATTCCGAATCGCTGAACGGCATCACCGACCAGCTGTCGGTGGTCAAACCGACGATCTACCGCAAGCCGGAGTAAGTGTGCAGAACGAGCGGCGTGCAAGCCGTGGCATGGGTCACCACCACAGGCGAGCTGCGCAGGCGCAGGCATTGCTGAACGACTTCTTGACCGCCTGGCGATAGGCGTCGTAGACCTGCTGACCATCCGCCCCGGCCTGCACAAGCCATTCCCTGGTCATTCGCTCGCCGATGCCGAGCAGAGCCTTCTGCAATTCCGCTGCAGCCGGCAATACTTTCATCTTTTTCGCCTTCAACTGCTCGACGTACCACTGGGTCTTTTCCTCGGAGGTCTTCCAGCCGCGCAGCTCGGCGGCTGCCGCCGCCTTCAGCAGCGCCTCGCGGTTCGGCCTGTCTAGGCCATCGAACTGCTGCTGGTTAACGATCACCACGTTCTTTGGAAGCCAGGCCTGCACGTCGAAGTAGTAGCTCAACTGCTCCCAGCTCTGCGCATCGTAGCCCGTCGAAGCCGAGGTGACATTCGCCGACACCACGCCAGTGGCCAGCGCCTGGCTGAGGTCCGCCGCCTGCACGGTCACTGGCTGCGCGCCCATCAATTCGATCATGCGCGCCACCGTCGGGCTGTACGAGCGAATCTTCATGCCTTTCACGTCGGCCAGCGAATTCAGCGCCACCTTGGCGTAGATACCCTGCGGCGGCCACGGCACCGAGAAAAGCACTTTCAGCCCCTGCCTGGCGAAGCGCTCCTCGACCTTGCTACGCGAGGCCTGCCACAGGGCCTGCGCTTCGGAATAGCTGCTGGCGAGGAAGGGAATTGTGTCGAGAGCGAACAGCGGGTCCTCGTTGGCCGCGCCGGAAATGATGATCTCGCCGATCTGCGCCTGCCCGCCCCGCACCGCGCGCTTGATTTCGTTGGCCCTGTACAGCGCGCCGTTGGCGTGCACCGTGATTTGCAGCTGGCCGCCCGTTAACGTAGCCACTTCGCTGGCGAACCTTGCGATGTTTTCGGTGTGAAAGTTGCTCACCGGATAGGGTGTCGGCATATCCCACTTCGTCTCGGCGGAAACCGGGAACGCCAGGTAGGCGACAAATAGGGCGGCAGCGTAGCGGCACAGCAGTGTCAATTCGTTTCCTCCTGTCGTGCGCCTTTCAGGTGAGCATCCTCGTCGGGGTCAGACAAGCGGCGCCCGCCCATTCGCGTGACGACCAACAGGCCGCTGAAACGTGACAACTTAGTCAAGAATGAAAGTGCAAGCAGCGCTTGTCAAGCGAGAGCGACGATAGCGATAGCGGCGCCGTCCATCAGGGGACCAGCTTCGCCAGGCCGGGCCTGCCACCCTTCAGCGTCGCCCGCCGGAAAATGCTGCGATGCTTGTCGATGATGCGCGTGAACTGCTCGTCGGAGAGCTTCGTTTCCAGGCGCGTGCGCAGCCTTTCGAAGCTGGCCATCTGGTAGCCACGCTGGTTCAGATAGGCAAGGATCGCCTTGACATGGACCGCGTCGGGATCGACAGCCACCGCTGCTGCTTCGGAGTCCCGCGCCGGCTCGTTACCGCCATCACCTTCCTCGCCGCCATCGCCAATCTCGACCTCGCGGATCCGCGCCACCAGCGACTCCCAGGGCAGCGCCCCCGGAACCGAAAAGTCGAGGTGCTGGATGGTCTGCAGCCGCGGGTGAATGAGGCACTCGCTGAGCTTCATCGGGATCACCGTCTTGCCGTTACCGAGCGCATAGGCCCACTCATAGGTCACGTACGAAGACTCGGCCGAGTTGGCGCTGAGCGCGATCAGGACCGCAAAGCAGTCGGCGATGCCGCGTTCGATGCCGCTTTGCCAGTCGGCACCCGCGCGCAACTGACTACGATCGCGCCAGAGAACGATGCCCGCTTCGGCCAGCTTGATCTCGGCGAGATCGGCGAAGTAGTGATCCTTGGTGGCATAGCTGAGGAAGACGTTACGCATGCGACTTGGCTCCGGTCGAAGCTTGCCGCGCTGACACACGGCGAGCGGCTGAACGAGGGGTATACCGTCCCGAAAGCGTCAGCCTGGACGACACTCGAGGGCAACAGGAAACACCGCTTCAAAGGCGAGCGTCAAGCGCGAAGTACGTCCGCCTGAACCAATCCGGCATCGCAGCGGCTCGATGAGCGCTTGATGGCACGCCCCGGAACCGCCAGAGCTTCGATCTGCCTCAACTTTCACCCAACAGGCCGCGCCCCTCGATGAAGGCAATGATCTCCGCCAGCCCGTCGCCAGTCTTCATGTTGCTGAAGACGAAGGGCCGCTCGCCGCGCATGCGCCGGCTGTCGGAATCCATCACTTCCAGCGACGCACCGACCAGTGGCGCCAGATCGGTCTTGTTGATTACCAGCAGGTCGGACTTGGTGATTCCCGGGCCGCCTTTGCGCGGGATCTTTTCGCCAGCGGCGACGTCGATCACGTAGATCGTCAGGTCGGAGAGTTCGGGGCTGAAGGTCGCCGCCAGATTGTCGCCGCCGGACTCGACGAAGACGATCTCGATATCCGGAAAAGCGGTCGTCAGACGAGCCACGGCTTCGAGGTTGATCGACGCATCCTCGCGGATGGCGGTATGCGGGCAACCGCCGGTTTCAACGCCCAAAATGCGTGCCTGCGGAAGTGCCGCGTGCTGCACCAGGAACTTGGCGTCCTCGGCGGTGTAAATGTCGTTGGTCACCACGCCGAGGCTGTATTTGTCGCGCAGCGCCAGGCACAAGGCCAGCGTGAGTGCGGTTTTGCCGGAACCGACCGGGCCTCCGATACCGATGCGCAGGGCAGGACGTGGGGTCATCTTGGGGTCACTGTCTTTCATGAGCGGAAGAGTCTCGTGTATTGCGTTTCGTGGCAGCTGCAGGCCAGCGCCAGGCCGGGAGCGAAGTTGCTCCAGCATTCTTCGGGAAGTGCCAGCGCCTGCTCGACGACATTCGGCAGGCGACTACCGAGGGCCAACAGGATTCGCTGCCCGGCGGCCTGCCCCAGCGGTACCGCCTTGAGCGCCGCCATGGCCTGATTTTCACACCATGACCACAGATACGCGGTCAGCGAATCGGCGACCGGTATTTTCCAGACGTCGGCCGCCAGCGCCCAACCGACCGGAAACGACAGCTCCGGCAGCGCGTCGAAAGCCGACGGCACCGCGAAATCCTCCAGCTCATGCAACAGGCGACGCAAGGAATAGCCCATCTGCAGCGTCTCGGCGCGCAGCTCGGACGACTCGCGACTGGCCAGGAAGTCGGCGTTGAGGCGCTCGATCTCGCCATGTTCAGCGGCCTCCCAGGCGCGCTGCAGTTGGGCGGTGAGCGGCGCTTCGAAGCAGCCGATCCCCTCTTCGAGTAGAGCAGCGATCCAGGCCAGCGCGCTCGCCTGGTCGTGCACCCGGCCGCTTTCGACGGCCCACTCGAGACCTTGCGAATAGGTGTAGGCGCCGACCGGCAGCGCCGGACTGGCCAGTTGCAGCAGACGAGGCAGTGAGGGATTCACGGGGTCACGGAAGCAGTCGTACCGGTTCTCACTTGAACTCGTGGATTCTGGCCGGTGAGCGGTGCGGGCCGTGCCCGGGATGGTGGGGTTCGGCGACGTCGGCGCCAGGCAGCGGACGATAGCCGTGCGTGCGCGCATGGCCATGCGCGCCGTGCGTGCCATAGGCGCCGCCTTCGGGGTCGAACGGCGCCTCGACCTCGTCGACCGTACAACCCAGGCCGACCAGCATTTCGGCGAGCACGTGGTCCGGTTGGAAGCGCAGAAAGCGCTTGCCGAGCTGCACCGGCACATGCCGGTTGCCAAGATGGTAGGCGGCGCGACCGAGCAGCAGGCTATCGCCGGTGCGCACTTCGAGCAGCACTTCCGGAGCCGCCTCGACTTCGATCACCAGACCGTTACCGGTGAGCAGGCGGTCGCCCTGCTTGAGCACCGTGCCGGACGGCAGGACGTAGCCCAGCTCCTCGCCGCTGAGCAGCGTCACCCGCTGCCGGCTCTTGCGGCGCACATCGTAGGGCAGGACCAGGCGATCGCTGGCGGGGGTCTGGTCATCGGCAAAGGATTCGGCAAAAAGCATGCTCGGCTCAGAAAAGGAAATAGCGTTGCGCCATCGGCAGGACCTCCGCTGGCTCGCAAACCAGCAGCTCACCATCGGCGCGCACGGCGTAGGTTTCAGGATCGACGTCGATCTTCGGCGTCACTTCATTGTGCACCATGTCCGCCTTGCGCAGCTGACGGGTATCGCGAACGGCGAACAAGGGCTTGCTCAGCTGCAGCGCAGCGAGCTCCGGATTAGCCAGCGCCGCCTGCGAAACAAAGGTCACGGAAGTGCGCAGCGCCTTCCCGAAAGCCCCGAACATTGGCCGGTAGTGCACCGGTTGCGGGGTCGGAATCGAAGCGTTGGCGTCACCCATGGCCGCAGCGGCGATCATTCCGCCCTTGACGATCAGCGACGGCTTGACGCCGAAGAACGCGGGCTTCCAGAGCACCAGGTCGGCGAGCTTGCCGACCGCGATCGAACCGACCAGATGGCCAATTCCGTGCGTAATCGCCGGGTTGATGGTGTACTTGGCGAGGTAGCGCTTGACGCGGAAGTTGTCGTTGGCGCTCGCCGGCACCTTGTCGGTCGCAGTGCCTGGTGCCGGCAAATGCCCGCGCTGCACTTTCATCTTGTGCGCCGTCTGCCAGGTACGGATGATCACTTCGCCGACGCGACCCATCGCCTGCGAGTCCGAAGACATCATCGACAAAGCGCCGAGGTCGTGCAGGATGTCTTCGGCGGCGATGGTCTCGCGACGGATGCGACTTTCGGCGAAAGCGACGTCTTCGGCGATCGCCGGGTCGAGGTGGTGACAAACCATCAGCATGTCGAGATGCTCGTCGACGGTATTCACCGTGTACGGCCGCGTCGGGTTGGTCGATGAGGGCAGGACATTGGCTTCGCCGATGGCGCGCAGGATGTCGGGTGCGTGCCCGCCGCCGGCGCCTTCGGTATGAAAGGTGTGGATCGTCCGCCCCTTGAAGGCGGCCAGGGTCGTTTCGACGAAACCGGATTCGTTGAGCGTGTCGGTATGGATCGCCACCTGCACGTCCATCTCGTCAGCCACTGCCAGGCAGTTGTCGATCGCCGCTGGCGTCGTCCCCCAGTCCTCGTGCAGTTTCAGGCCGATAGCGCCGGCACGCACCTGCTCGCGCAGCGGTTCGGGCAGCGAGACGTTGCCCTTGGCGTAGAAGCCGAGATTCATCGGAAAGGCATCGGCCGCTTCGAGCATGCGCTGGATATGCCACGGCCCCGGCGTGCAGGTCGTCGCGTAGGTGCCGGTGGCCGGGCCGGTGCCGCCGCCGAGCATGGTGGTGATTCCCGACATCAGCGCTTCGTCGATCTGCTGCGGGCAGATGAAATGGATGTGCGCGTCGATGCCGCCGGCGGTGACGATCATTCCCTCAGCGGCGATGATCTCGGTGCTGCCACCGATGGCAATCGTCACGCCGGGCTGGATATCCGCATTGCCGGCCTTGCCGATGGCGCTGATGCGGCCGTCCTTGATGCCGATGTCGGCCTTGACGATGCCCCAGTGATCGACGATCAGGGCGTTGGTGAGCACCGTATCGGCGACTTCGGCAGCCACTTGCTGACCCTGCCCCATGCCGTCGCGAATGACCTTGCCGCCGCCGAACTTGACCTCGTCGCCGTAGACCGTGAAATCGTCCTCGACTTCGATCCACAACTCGGTATCGGCCAGGCGCACGCGGTCGCCGATCGTCGGCCCGAACATTTCGGCGTAGGCCTGGCGCGAGATCTTGACGCTCATTGCAGTTCTCCCATCACCAGAGCGTTGAAACCATAGACCCGCCGCGCCCCGGCCAACGCCACCAGCTGCACGCTGCGCGTCTGCCCGGGTTCGAAGCGCACCGCCGTTCCGGCGGCGATATCGAGCCGGAAGCCGCGCGCCGCCGCACGGTCAAAAGCCAGGGCGGTATTGGTTTCAGCGAAGTGGTAGTGCGATCCGACCTGAATCGGGCGGTCACCGGTGTTGGCGACGCTGAGTTGCAGCGTCTGGCGACCGGCGTTGAGTTCGATCTCGCCCGCTGCGACCTGCATTTCTCCTGGAATCATCAGTCCTCTCCTCAGACGATCGGGTGGTGAACGGTGACCAGCTTGGTGCCGTCCGGGAAAGTCGCTTCGACCTGGATGTCGTGGATCATTTCCGGCACCCCGTCCATGACCTCGTCGCGGCTCAGGATCGTCGTACCGAAGCTCATCAGCTCGGCGACCGTACGCCCGTCGCGGGCGCCTTCGATGATCGCCGCGCTGATCAGCGCCACGGCTTCCGGGTAGTTCAACTTCAACCCGCGCGCCTGGCGCCGTTCGGCGAGCAGCGCGGCGGTGAACAGGAGCAGCTTGTCTTTTTCTCTCGGCGTCAGTTCCATTCGTCTTCCTCGGGCTTACTCAGACTGTCTCAGGCTCTCTCAGCGCTGCCGATATTCAGGCAGTCCGCCATGCAGGCGTTCAAGGTTCAAGTATTCCAGATCCGCGGCAACACGGCCGGCTTGCCGAGCGCCAGCGGGCGCAATTGCTGCCACACCTCGCGCAACCATCCCCGCGCCGCTTCGGCACCCGGCGCCAGACAGCGTGCCACCAGCAGCTCGGGCAGCGCGGTCACCCCGGTCAGCAGGCCATCGGCCACGGGCAGCGCACGGCAGGCAGCCAGCCACTCCGGCTCAACCGCCCGGCCGGCGAGCAGCAAGCTCGCACTGACCGGAAAACCGGCCAGACCGGGAGCCGCATCCAGCCAGGAGGAAGCACCGAGCAAGCGGCCACGCTCCAGCCACAGCGGCCGCCCTTGCCTCTCGATGCGCGTCGCCAGCTGCAGCCGACCGTGGCGAAAACGCTCGCCAGACGCCGTTCGTCCCAGGCAGAGAATCTCCCAGCCGCAGAACAGTGCGCCGGCGGCCAGCTCGACCTGTGTCTGCATCTGTGCTTCGGCGCCGTCGAAGACGATCGTCTCCTGCGGCAGATACTCGACCACGCCACCCTCGCCGACACGCACACTCAGGGACTGCCGCGCCGGCCGACCACCCGAACGATACCACTTGCCGGCGCCCGGCGTGGTCAGCAGCGCGTGTGCGCCGGCGCCGACATGGAGCGAAATCTCCAGGCTGTCGCCGCCGGCGATGCCGCCCGGCGGGTGCAGCAGAATCGCGTGGCAGACGTCCGGCCCTTCCGGGTAGAGCGCCTTCTGCACGCGCAGCGGTCCGAAATGCTCGCGCCGGACCAGCGCGCTGGTCTCGCCACGGCGCTCGAAAGCCAGCGCCAGCCGCGCCTGCCAACCGGGGCGCGCCGCTTCCTCGATGGCCTGGCGACTCTGGCGCAGTATTGCAGCGCACCCTTCCCCGCCGGGACGAGCTTCTCCAGCCAGCCCCCGCCCGTTCTCATCCGCCTGCGCCGCAGTCAAACGGCAAGGGCTGCCAGAACCCCGTCTTTATCCATGTCTTCGCCTCGTCCGCGCATGATGATCTCGCCACGTTCCATCACCAGATACTGATCAGCAAGGGAACGCGCGAAATCATAGTACTGTTCCACGAGCAGGATGGCCATTTCGCCGCTTTGCGCCAGGGCGCGAATGGCACGCTCGATGTCCTTGATGATCGATGGCTGGATGCCTTCGGTGGGCTCGTCGAGGATCAGCAGCTTGGGACCCATGGCCAGGGCGCGGCCGATCGCCAGTTGCTGCTGCTGGCCACCGGAAAGGTCGCCACCACGCCGGCGCAGCATCTGCCGCAGCACCGGGAACATCTCAAAAATGCGCTCCGGGATCGGCGTACTTCCCGGACAACTGGCGAGTCCCATCAGCAGGTTCTCGTGCACCGTCAGGCGCGGGAAGATCTCGCGCCCCTGCGGCACATAGCCAATGCCGGCCTTGACCCGCTGGTGCGACGCGCTGCGACTCAGGTCGCGGCCGGCAAACTCGATGCTGCCGCCCTTGGTCGCCACCATCCCCATAAGCGACTTGAGCAGCGTCGACTTGCCGACGCCGTTGCGCCCGAGAATGGTGGTCACCTTGCCGGCTTCGGCGGTGAAACTGAGATCGCGCAGAATGTGACTGCCACCGTAGTACTGGTTGAGGTTCTTGACGTTCAGCGTGGTGTTCATTGCACTCATCGATTCTCAGCGCCCCAGATAGACTTCAATGACCCGCGCATCGGCCTGCACTTCCTCGAGCGCGCCTTCGGCGAGAACGCTGCCTTCGTGCAACACGGTGACCTTGCCGCCGAGCTGTTTGACAAAGGCCATGTCGTGCTCGACGACGACCAGCGAATGCTTGCCGGCCAGGGTCAGAAACAGTTCGCCGGTGCGTTCGCTTTCTTCGTCGGTCATGCCGGCCACAGGTTCGTCGAGCAGCAGCAATTTCGGCTCCTGCATCAACAACATGCCGATCTCCAGCCACTGCTTCTGGCCGTGCGACAGCAGGCCGGCCAGGCGGTCGGCGTGCGCCGTAAGGCGAATCGTCCGTAGCGTTTCGGCGATGCGGTCGCCGGCCGCCGAATCGAGCAGCGCCAGCAGGCTGCGCCAGACGCGCTTGTCGGTCTTCATCGCCAGCTCGAGATTCTCGAAAACGGTGTGGTTCTCGAAGATGGTCGGTTTCTGGAACTTGCGACCGATGCCGAGATGCGCGATCTCGGGTTCGGACAGGCGCGTCAGGTCGAGAGTCTGGCCGAAAAAGGCCTTGCCGTCGTCGGGCCGGGTCTTGCCGGTGATGACGTCCATCATCGTCGTCTTGCCGGCACCGTTCGGCCCGATGATGCAGCGCAGCTCACCGGCGTCGATGGTCAGCGACAACTTGTTGAGCGCGCGAAAACCGTCGAAGCTGACCGTGATTTCTTCGAGATAGAGAACGACCTTGTGCGACAGGTCGAGCTCGCCCGGCTTGAACATGTGCCCGAGTTCGGCAGTACCGCTATCCCAGTCGGGATTCTCGCTGACTGGCCCCGCACTCGCATTCATTGCATTCATCGCATTCATGCACCCGCTCCTTTGGTGACAGGAGTGGCTGCAGCAACGGTAGTGACCGATGGCCCCTGCGCTGCTGCAGCCGGCTCACTGTCCGGCGCGCTGGTCTGCCGGCCGCGCAGTCGCCGGTAAAGACCAACGACTCCCTGCGGCAACCACAGCGTCGAGACGATAAACAGCGTCCCCAGGAAGAACAGCCAGTACTCGGGGAAGCTGACCGTGAACCAGCTCTTGGCGAGGTTGACGATGAAAGCGCCGATGACCGCGCCAATCAGCGTGCCGCGCCCGCCGACCGCCACCCAGATGGCGATCTCGATGGAGTTGGCAACAGCCATTTCGGAAGGGTTGATGATGCCGACCTGCGGCACGTAGAGCGCACCGGCGATGGCGCACAGCATCGCCGACAGGGTCCACACGAAAAGCTTGTACCACAGGGGGTTGTAGCCAATGAACATGACGCGTGACTCGGCGTCGCGGATCGCCGTCAGGACGCGGCCGAACTTCGAGCTCACCAGATAGCGCGCCAGCAACAGGGTGCCGATCAGCGCCAGCGCCGACAGGCCAAAAAGCACCACCCGCGTTTCCGGCGCGGTGATCGAATAGCCGAGGATGCGCTTGAAGTCAGTGAAACCGTTGTTGCCGCCAAAACCGGTTTCGTTGCGGAAGAAGAGCAGCATCGCCGCGTAGGTCAGTGCCTGGGTGATGATTGAGAAATAGACGCCCTTGATGCGCGAGCGAAAGGCGAAATAGCCGAAGATGAAGGCGATCAGCGCCGGCACGATGAGCACCAGCAATACGGCCCACAGGAAGTGCTCGCTGCCGGTCCAGAACCAGGGCAGCTCTTTCCAGTCCAGGAAGACCATGAAATCCGGCAGATCGCTTTGATAGCTGCCGTCGCGACCGATCTCGCGCATCAGGTACATGCCGAAGGTGTAGCCGCCGAGCGCGAAAAAGAGCCCGTGGCCGAGCGAGAGAATGCCGCCATAACCCCAGATCAAATCCATCGCCACGGCGACGATCGCGTAACAGAGGATCTTGCCGGTCAGGGTGATGAAGTAGGTCGACAGATGCAGCGGATTCTCGGGTGGCAGCAGGAGGTGCATGATCGGCACGGCAATCAGAGCGAAGGCGGCGAACAAACCGACCAGCAGCCAGCTGCGCGCGTCGAAGCTGCGCCCGAGGCGGACGATGAAGGGGGTTCGTGCAGGAGAAGAACTCATGGATGCTCCGCTGACAGGGTCGTGAGTCGAGCTCACCAGGTCACGACTCGACGAAGCGACCCTTGAGGGCGAATAGCCCCTGCGGACGCTTCTGGATGAAGATGATGATGATCACCAAAACAGCGATCTTGGCGACCACCGCGCCGGTCCAGCCTTCGAGGAACTTGGTCAGCACACCAAGGCCGAGCGCCGCCCAGACCGCGCCGGCGAGTTGCCCGACGCCGCCGAGAACGACGACCATGAAGGAATCGACGATATAGCCCTGCCCCATGTCCGGGCCAACGTTGGCGATTTGCGAGAGCGCCACGCCACCGAGCCCGGCGATGCCGGCGCCGAGTGCGAAGGCCATGGTGTCGATGCGCCCGGTCGGCACGCCGACACAGCCGGCCATCGGCCGATTCTGGGTCACCGCACGGACGAACATGCCCATTCGCGAGAGATTGAGGATGGCCCACATGGCGGCCAGCACGGCCACCGAAAAACCGATGATGATGATCCGGTTCCACGGCAGCAGCAGATTCGGCATCACCTCGATGGCGCCAGCCATCCACACCGGGTTGGCGACTTCGACGTTCTGCGCGCCAAAGACAGTGCGTGCCACCTGGATCAGGAACAGCGAGATGCCCCAGGTGGCGAGCAGGGTTTCCAGCGGCCGTCCATAGAGGTGGCGAATGACGACACGTTCCATGAGCACCCCGACCAGCGCCGCGGCGAGAAAACCGATCGGGATCGCGGCCAGCAGGTACCAGTCGACAGCATTCGGGAAATGGGCCTGGAAAACGCTCTGCATTGCCCATGCCGAGTAGGCGCCGACCATCAGCAGCTCGCCGTGCGCCATGTTGATCACCCCCATGACGCCGTAGGTGATGGCCAGGCCCAGGGCCGCCAACAGCAGGATCGAGGCCAGAGAAACGCCGGTGAATGCCCGCCCGACATTCTCGGCAAAGGCCAGGCGTTTCTCGATGGCGCGGATCGAGGTACCGGCGGCAGCGCGCACCGCGCTATCGGGTTCGATCCAGTTGCCGTCGCGCTTTTCGGTCAGTGGCCCGAGCAACTGCAAGAGATTGGGGTCACCGCTTTCGCCGAGCAGGCGAACGGCGGCGAGGCGAACGAGCGCGTCGCTCGAACCGAGGCTGCCCTGCGCATGCGCCATTCGCAGAGTGGCCTTGATCTCCTGATCGGCTTCGGATGCCAAGGCCTTTTCGAGCAAGGGCAGCAGCTCGGCGTCGGCGCCGGAGGCCAGTTCCTGCGCCGCTTCCCAGCGCACTTCGCGGTCGCTCGAAAACAGGCGTAGCGCAGCCAGGGTGGACGCCAGTTCACGGCGCAGGCGGTTGTTGATGCCGATCGATTCGGTCACTTCCGGCGCCGGAATGATCTCGGTATTGGTCGCCGCATCGATTACTCGCTGGCCATCGACGATCACAACGCGGTCGCCGGCCAGCGCCAAAGATCCCCTGGCCATCGCCTTGAGTACCGGCAGCGCCTCACGCTGCGCGCCGTCGGTCAGTGCCGTGATGGCCGCGATCTTGGCGTCGTTGCCGTCGGACGCCAGCGGCCTGAGCAGCGCCGGGTCAATCGCCGCGAACGCACAGGAAATGCTCAGCAGCCAGCCGAAAACGGATAATCCAATAGTACGCATGCTGTCTCCAGGATCAGGCACGGGCAGCCGCAACACGCGCCGCCCGTGCCCTCAGCCATTCATTCAACGAACGGCACTTGCTTACTTGCCTACTTGCCTACTTGCCTACTTGCCTTCCGGCTCGCCTTTCTTCTTGTCGTTACCCGGAATGTAGGGGCTCCACGGCGCCGCCTTGACCGGGCCGGGGGTCTTCCAGACGACGTCGAACTGTCCGTCGGCGCGAATCTCGCCGATGAACACCGGCTTGTGCAGATGGTGGTTCTTCTCGTCCATCTTGATATCGAAGCCGGACGGGGCCTTGAAGGTTTGCCCGGCCATGGCGGCGATGACCTTGTCGACGTCGGTCGACTTGGCTTTCTCGACGGCCTGCTTCCACATGTAGACGCCGATGTAGGTGGCTTCCATCGGGTCGTTGGTCACCGCTTTGTCGGCGTTCGGCAGACCCTGCTTGACCGCCCAGGCGCGGTAGGCCTTGGTGAAGCCGTCGTTCACCGGGTTCTTCAGGGTCATGAAGTAGTTCCACGCCGCCAGATGGCCGACCAGCGGTTTGGTATCGACGCCGCGCAGCTCTTCTTCACCAACCGAGAAAGCGACCACCGGCACTTCGGTGGCCTTGATGCCGGCGTTGCCGAGTTCCTTGTAGAAGGGAACGTTCGAGTCGCCGTTGATGGTCGACACCACCGCCGTACGCTTGCCTTCGCTGGAGAACTTCTTGATCTTGGCGATGATCGTCTGGTAGTCGCTATGCCCGAAAGGCGTGTACTCCTCCATGATGTCGGCGTCGGCGACACCCTTGGACTTCAGGAAGGCGCGCAGGATCTTGTTCGTCGTGCGCGGATAGACGTAGTCGGTGCCGAGCAGGACGAAACGCTTCGCCGAACCACCGTCCTTGCT
>JEMX01000109.1:0-155 GCA_000585055.1 Candidatus Accumulibacter appositus | reverse complement strand
GCGGCCAGTTCGACGCCGGATCGACGACCACCGGCTCCAGCTGCTTGCCGAGCACACCGCCCTTGGCGTTGATCTCGGCGATGGCCATGAGCACGGTTTCCTTGAGCGCCGTCTCGGAAATCGCCATCGTCCCGGAAAGCGAATGCAGGACACCG
>JEMX01000108.1:1572-1760 GCA_000585055.1 Candidatus Accumulibacter appositus | reverse complement strand
CGCGCCGAGCGCGTTGACATCGACGGCACCGGCTACGTCCTGACCTCGGCATGCAGCTCGCGCGGCTGCCTCGACGAGCATCTCTACGTTCTTTTCGACCCGCAAAGCGGGCGCGCCAGCGGCCTCTTCTTCCTGCCGCCAGCGAGCGACAATCCCGACGATACGCGAACCGCGTTTTCGCGCTGGTA
>JEMX01000108.1:1194-1398 GCA_000585055.1 Candidatus Accumulibacter appositus | reverse complement strand
TCAGCGCAGCACGACGAGAACCGCATCATCGCCGAACGGCGGGCCAAGCTCGCCGAGTGGCGACAGACCGGCAGCGCCTATCCGAACGACTTCGCGCGCGAGAACACGGCCGGCAAGATCAACGAGCTCTACGAGGAAAAAAACCGCGACGAACTCGCCGCCCTGCCGGTCGAAGTGCGCGTCGCCGGCCGCATCATGCTCAAG
>JEMX01000108.1:758-919 GCA_000585055.1 Candidatus Accumulibacter appositus | reverse complement strand
CAGAAGTACCGCATGCGCTACGTCGACCTGATCACCAACGAGCGCTCGCGCTTCACTTTCGCCGTGCGCAGCCGCATCGTGCAGTCGATCCGCGGCTACATGGTGAACGACGGCTTCCTCGAAGTCGAAACGCCGATGATGCATCCGATCCCCGGCGGCGC
>JEMX01000108.1:273-570 GCA_000585055.1 Candidatus Accumulibacter appositus | reverse complement strand
GAATTCACGATGATGGAGTTCTACGAGGCGTACTCCGAGTATCGCCGCCTGATGAACTTCACCGAAGGGCTGCTGCGCCACAGCGCGCGCGAGGCCCTGGGCACTGAAGTCTTCGAGTACCAGGGCCGTACGCTCGACTTCGCCANNGCGCCTGACGATCATCGAAGCGATCCGCAAGGACCAGCCCGGCTACAGCGTCGAGCAACTCGTCGACGCCGCCTGGCTGCGCGCCAAACTGACCGCCATGAAGGTCGAGGTGGGCGCTGCAGCCGGCCTCGGCACGCTGCAACTCCTGCT
>JEMX01000108.1:0-205 GCA_000585055.1 Candidatus Accumulibacter appositus | reverse complement strand
TCGACTACCCCGCCGAGGTCAGCCCGCTGGCGCGGCGCAGCGACAGCAACCCGGAGATCGCCGAACGCTTCGAGCTGTTCATCGCCGGCCGCGAAATCGCCAACGGCTTCTCCGAGCTGAACGACCCCGAGGACCAGGCAGCGCGCTTCCTCGAACAGGCCAAGGCCAAGGACGCCGGCGACGAGGAAGCGATGTACTACGACGC
>JEMX01000107.1 GCA_000585055.1 Candidatus Accumulibacter appositus | reverse complement strand
CCGCTGCCGCCCGCGCCTGCTTCTCGGCCGCGCGCGCGGCAGCGCCTTTGGCCAGCCGCGCCGCTTTTTCGGCCTGCTCACGCTCCTCGCGCGCGTTGCGCAACTCGAAGCGCGCTTTAGCGGCGTCGGCACCTTTCTTTTCCCGCTCGCGCGACCAGATTTCACTCTTGGCAAAACGAAAATACTGCACCAGGGGGATGTGCGAAGGACAGACGTAGCTGCAGCAGCCACACTCGATACAGTCGAAGATGTGATACTCCTGCGTCTTGCCGAAATTGCGCGCCCGCGAGAACCAGTACAACTCGAAAGGTTGCAGCTCGTGCGGACAGACTTCGGCGCAGGCGCCGCAACGGATGCACGGCATTTCCGGCGGGCTGGGCGGAAACATCGTCGGCGAAGCGGCGATGATGCAGTTGCTCGCCTTGACCACCGGCGCCTCCAGGCTCGGCAAGGCAAAGCCCATCATCGGCCCACCCATCAGGTAGCGGTCGGTGTCGGCTTTCGGCCGGCCGAGCGCGACCAGCTCGCGCAGCGGCGTGCCGAGACGCACCTCCCAGTTGCGCGGTCGTTCGAGATTGCCGGTCAGGGTGACGATGCGCGAAATCACCGGCTCGCCGAAGGCCAGCGCGCGATAGGCTGAGTACACCGTGCCGACATTGAAGCACTGCACACCGAGTTCGGTCGAGCGCTTGCTGGCCGGAACTTCCTTGCCGGTCAGGACGCGAATCAGCTGCTTGGCACCGCCGGCCGGGTAGCGGGTCGGCACGGCGACGACCTGGTAATCCTCGTCGAGGTTCTGCACCGCCTGCTGCATGGCGGCGACAGCTTCCGGCTTGTTGTCCTCGATACCAATCAGCACCCGCCGCGCCGCCAGCAGGTCACGGAAGATGGCAATGCCGCAGACGATTTCCTCGGCGCGCTCGCGCATCAGGACGTCGTCGCAGCTCATGTAGGGCTCGCACTCGGCGCCGTTGATGACCAGTTCCTCGACAGCGACGCCTGCGGCCGCCGTGAGCTTGGCGTGACTCGGAAAAACTGCCCCGCCAAGGCCGACGACACCCGCGTCACGAAGCGCCTCGCGGACCTGCTCGGGGGGCAGACTGCGGTGATCGAGCGGCGTCCGCTCTACCCATTCGTCGCGGCCGTCGGGCTCGATGACCACGCTCAGGGTTGGCAAACCCGAGGGATGCGCGGCCACATGTTCCTCAACGGCAAGAACCGTGCCCGAAGTGGACGCGTGCGCCGCTGCCGACAGCCAGGCGTCGGCGCCGCCGATCACCTGCCCCTTGCGCACCCGATCACCCACTTCAACCAGCGGATTGGACTCACCGCCGATACTCTGATGCAGCGGCACGTAGAGGCGCGACGGTAGCGGCGCCTGGGCGATCGGGTCCTGCACCGACGGCGCCTTGTGGGTCTGCGGTTTGACGCCACCCTTGAAGCTGAACAATCGCTGCAGCATTCCGGTCGTCTTACTGTGAAAGTCGCCTAAGCGACTCACGAAGCTCCCTTCTCCCCTTGCGGGAGAAGGGTTGGGGAAGAGGGGGAACGGTCATGACTTTCATGGCCGTCAGGCCGCATGCTTGACGGGCTTGATTTCGATCACCGGGTATTTCCATTTCCAATTATCGAGGTTCTCGCTGATCGGCCGCATCTCGATGCACTCGACCGGACAGGGTTTGACGCACAGCTCGCAGCCGGTGCATAGGGACTCGACGACGGTGTGCATCTGCTTGGCCGCGCCGACGATGGCATCGACCGGGCAGGCCTGGATGCACAGGGTGCAGCCGATGCAGGTCTCTTCGATGATCACCGCCAACTGCTTCGGCTTTTCCTCGGCGTCCAGTGGCTTGACTTCGCGACCGAGCAGGTCGGCGAGTTTGCGCACTCCATCCATGCCGCCCGGCGGGCAGAGGTTGATATCCGCTTCGCCCGAGGAAATGGCCGTCGCATAGGGTTTGCAGCCCGGGTAGCCGCACTGCCCGCATTGCGTCTGCGGCAGGATGGCGTCGATCTTGTCGACCACCGGGTCGCCCTCGACCTTGAACTTGATCGATGCGTAGCCAAGCGCCGCGCCAAGGACGATGGCCCCGAGCGCCATGATCGCCAGGGCAGTGATCATTGGCGGTCCACCCTCACTGATAGCGGTCCAGCCCGGCGAAACCCATGAACGCCAGGCTCATCAGCCCGGCGGTGACCATGGCGATCGCCGTGCCCTGAAAGTAGACCGGAACGTCGGCGCCTTCGACCCGTTCGCGAATGCCGGCGAAGAGCACCAGCACCAGCGAGAAGCCGACCGCGCTGCCGGAACCGAAAAGCAGCGATTCGACGAAGTCATTCTTGTTGGCAATGTTCAGCAAGGGCACCCCGAGAACCGCACAATTGGTGGTGATCAGCGGCAAATAGATGCCCAGCACCTGATGCAGCAGGGGACTGGTTTTCTGAATCACCATCTCGGTGACCTGAACAACGGCAGCGATGGTGACGATGAACGACAGCGTGCGCAGATACTCGAGACCGAAAGGCATCAACAGGTAATGGTCGATGATGTAGCTGGCGCCGGTGGCCACGGTGAGCACGAAGGTCGTCGCCGCCCCCATGCCGAAAGCCGTCTCCAGTTTCTTGGAAACGCCCATGAACGGGCACAGGCCGAGAATTTTCACCAGCACAACGTTATTCACGAGGACCGCGCCGATGATGATGAACAGGTAGTGGGTCATGATGTGCGTAGGCGGTGGGCCGCGCAATCCGGGGCGCAGCGATTATCCCGTGTCGAATAGGTGCGTTCAACCACCTTGTCAGTAGCGCCTTCCCGGCTCAGGCCGTACGCAGTGAGTGCTGTGCGCGCCGCCTGGCAATCGCAGCGGCGGCCTCGGCGACCAGTTCCGGGCCGCGGTAGATAAAGCCGGTGTAGAACTGAACCAAACTGGCACCGGCGGCGACTTTCGCCGCGGCATCGTCCCCGTTCATGATTCCGCCAACGCCAATAATCGGCACTTCGCCAGCCAGCGCCGCCGCCAGCTTGGCAATCACGGCGGTCGACAGGGCCAACAGCGGCGCGCCGGAAAGGCCGCCCGTCTGCTCGGCATTCGGCAAGCCGTCGACGCCGGCCCGCGATAGCGTGGTGTTGGTGGCAATCACGCCGTCCATGCGATGCTGGCGCAGCAGCGTCGCAATCGCCTGGATCTGCGCGTCGTCAAGGTCCGGCGCAATCTTCAGCGCCAGCGGTACATACTTACCGTGGCGGTCGGCAAGCCTGGCCTGGGCGCCTTTCAGGCTGGCGAGCAAGGCGTCCAGCGCGTCGTCACGCTGCAATTCGCGCAGGTTCTTGGTATTCGGACTGGAAATATTCACCGCCACGTAACTGGCCGCCGAGTAGACCCGATCGAGACAAAGCAGATAATCATCAGCCGCTTTCTCGATCGGGGTATCGAAATTCTTGCCGATATTGATGCCGAGGACGCCGCCCTCGCGCGCAAACCTGGCGGCGACGATATTGCTCAGCAGTTTCTCGACTCCGTCATTATTGAAGCCCATGCGGTTGATGATCGCCTGCCTTTCCGGGATACGAAACAGGCGCGGTTTTGGATTTCCCGGCTGCGCACGCGGTGTCACCGTGCCGACCTCGATGAAACCGAAGCCCTGCGCCGCCAGCGCGTCGACATGCTCGCCGTTCTTGTCGAGACCGGCAGCCAGACCTACCGGGTTCGGGAACTCCAGCCCCATCACCCTCACCGGGTCGGGAGCAACCCGGCGCGCCAGCAGGCACGAAATGCCAGCAGAATTGACAAAGTCAATGCCGGCCATGCCGACGCCATGGGCGGTCTCGGCATCGAGGGCGAAGAACAATTTGCGGAGTAAGGGATAGATCATCGGCGCATTTTACCGCATCGCAGCAAGGGGCGCCTGTAACGGCGAGCGGGAATCAGGCGACTATCTCTCGGAGTTGATTCTGCTCGCCCAGTGAAAGGCACCCACTTGCGCCATGGCGTGGCAGGCGGGACTGATGCCGAGGCCGGACAGGAGGGCCTGCGCCTTGGCGAGCTCGGCGGCCTCACCTGACTCTCCGGCGACAATGGCCGCCAATAGCGTGCCCAAGGTACCTTTCTGCGATGACAGCGCTTCGCCAACCACGGCCGGCAAAGGCAGCTCGCTGAGAATCTCGCTCATCGGCATCTTGAGCAGGACATCGAGCAAGGAGAAAATGCCGGTCATGAAAGCGGCGTCGCCGCAGTCGGCGAGTTCCGTGGCGGCGCTGCTAGCTGGCAAACCGGCGAACGACAGTTCCATCTGACGCCCACGCGTCGCAGCCAATTGCAGCAAGGGATTGGGCTTGTTGGCATGGGTCAGTTGATCGGCGTAGATCAGCAACTGCAACCAGCGCTGCAATTGACGTCGGCCGAGCAGTGCGATCGCTTGATGGAAGCTGCTGATGCGAGTCTTGGCGCCGACGGCGACCGAATTGACCAGGCGCAGCAGGTTGTACGACAGCCGCGCCTCCTGGCGGAAGACCTCCTCGATCTCGGAGGTGTCGGCATCCTTGATGACCAGGCTGAGCAGTTTGAGGACTTTCAACCTCGCCAGGTCCGGCTGACCACCCGCAGTCAGGTCGAGATGGGTCACGAAGCGGCTGTCCGCGAACTCGAAGTGCTTTTCCGCCAGCCACTCGAATGTATCCAGAGAATCGACGCCAACCGCGATCTTTCGCCAGCGTCCGCGCTGCAGGGTGGTCAGATCGAGCGCCGAGAGTTCGTAGCGCGCCAACGCGGCGTCGATTTGCAGGTGGTCGAAAGAGGCGGCGGGCAGGCGTTCGACGACTTCGCGGCGCTCAAGGCGTAAACCCAGATGACGCCGCTGCTTGCGCAATTCCTGGCAGAGAGCGAGGGTCGGCGCATCGTCCAGGACCATCGCCGGGAGTACGAATATGGCTTGGTCGGGTTCGAATTTGTCGATAAACTCGCTTTCCAACAGCCATCCCGGGTCGGTTGCCAGCACCAGGGGCACGCTCTTGGCCAGAGCCGCGGTGCCGGCCTCAACAAAGCGCGTGGCCAGCTCGCCGGCCTCAATCTGACTCGGGTCGGCGACATACCACTCAAGCGCGGCCCAGTGCTTGTCGGCGGCAAGCAGGGGACGAAGAAAAGAATAGGGTTCCGGCATGATTGTGTTTTTCTGGGTTTATATCGGCTCTTTCCGGCCTTCGTCAAATGCCGGCAGTCGGCAATCGCCGCAGCCGAGCACGGCTACCCATGCGCCGGCTGCGAAACTTGAACATTAGATCATCACCTCTCAAAGAGGGTAACGGCATGACGCACGGTTTCTTTAGCCTCTACGATTTGGCAAGGGCATTCGTGCTGCTCGTCGTGCTGCATTCGACAACCATCGAAGCACGCGAACTGCGTCTGGCGACGACCACCAGCACCGACAATTCGGGCCTCCTGCGTGCCATCCTGCCGCAGTTCGAGAGGGCAACGGGAATCAAGGTACAGGTCATCTCGGTGGGCACCGGCAAAGCCCTCAAGCTGGCAGAAAACGGCGATGTCGACCTGCTTCTGGTCCATGACCGCCAGGCCGAAGAGGCTTTCGTCGCCGCCGGCCACGGCAGCGAACGGCACGATGTGATGTACAACGATTTCATCCTCGTCGGCCCGAAGAGCGATCCGGCCGGAGTACGCGGCGGCGACGATGTGCTGGCGGCATTGCAGAAAATTGCGGGCACGCAGGCACGCTTTGTCTCGCGCGGCGATGATTCGGGAACCGAGCGCATGGAGCGCAGCTACTGGCAGGCCCTGGGAATCCCCGCCCAGGGAAAGCCATGGCACCTATCGGCCGGGCTCGGTATGGGGGAGGTGCTGACCATGGCTGGCGAGATGCAGGCTTACACCCTCTCCGATCGAGCCACCTTTGCCAGCTATCAGGCAAGGACCGGACTGGAGATTCTGGTGCAGGGTGACCCGCGCATGTTCAACCCCTACGGAGTCATCGCCGTCAGCCACAGCAAGTACCGGGAGATCAACTTCAGCGACGCACAGGCGCTGATCGACTGGTTGATCAGCGAGGACGGACGGGCAGCAATCAGCGCCTTCAAGCCAAAAGGGGAACAGCTGTTCTTCGTGGCTCCGGCCGGCAAGAAGTAGCGGCCCGCCCTTTGGGTCTGCTCGACGCCACACACGCGGCACTGCGACTACTGCTCTCCGGAGATGCGGAGCTGTGGACCATTGTCGGCGTCTCGCTGTCGGTAACCCTGCGCGCCATGCTGATTGCCGTGCCGGTCGGGATTGGCTGCGGCTACCTGCTGGCCACGCTACGCTTTCCGGGGCGGCGTGCGCTGATCGTGCTCATCCAGGGGCTGCTCGCCTCGCCGACGGTGGTTGTTGGTCTGCTGCTCTACCTGCTGCTTTCACGCCAGGGCGTCTTCGGGCAACTGCATCTGTTATTCACGCAGACGGCAATGGTCATCGGGCAGGTGCTGATCGCCCTGCCGGTACTCATCGCTTTCTCGCTGGCAGCGATTCAGGGCGCTGACCCGCGTGCACGCGAGACGGCCGTGGCGCTTGGCGCCTCGGCCTCGCGGATTGGCTGGACGATGCTCGTCGAGGTCCGCTTTGCGCTGATGGCAGCGGTCTGCAATGCCTTCGGCCGCGTCGTCTCGGAAATCGGCTGCGCCTTGATGGTCGGCGGCAACATCGCCGGGGTGACCCGCAACATCCCGACAGCGATTGCGCTGGAAACCAGCAAGGGCGATTTTGCGCAGGGAATCGCTCTCGGTATCGTGCTGCTGGTCGTCGCCCTCGGGGTCAACTCGGCCTTCGCCTTCTTTCAGGGGGAATCGCGGCGATGAGCCTGCTGGCAGTGGCTACGCTGGACAAGTCGTTCGGCGAACGGCGCTTGCTGTCGATCGACGCGCTGTGCCTCAGCGCCGGCGAGCATTACGTGCTGACCGGCGAAAACGGCAGCGGAAAATCGACCTTGTTGCGCATTCTGGCGGGCATCGAGGCAGCAGACGGCGGTGTCGGGCACTTCGGAGAACGCCGCTTCGACTGGTGGCCGTATCCTAACTGGCTGCGGCAAGAGGTGATCTACGTCCATCAGCAACCGTATCTGTTTCATACCAGCGTTGCCGAGAATATCGCTTACGGGCTGCGCGCCCGGGGTGTCGAGGCCAGCCAGCGCGAACGTCTGGTCGCCGCGGCCATTGCCTGGGCACGCCTCGGCCATCTCCGGCAGACGCCGCCCCAGAAGCTGTCGGGCGGCGAAAGGCAGCGCGTAGCTCTGGCGCGGGCCTGGGTACTGGCGCCGAAAGTGCTGTTGCTCGACGAACCCACTGCCAATCTCGACGCCGAATCGCGCCAGCAGACGATCGATCTGGTACGCGCTTTCTGCGGGCCCGGGCGCACGGCGGTCATCGCCTGCCATGATCGCGACATGATTGCCCTGGCCAATATGCGCCGCTTGCATCTGGTCGACGGGCAGATTCGCCAGAACAGCGCGCCTGCGCTGTGAGCGGCCCGCGTGCAGGGCGGACAGGGGGCGCCGAACCCTGAGCCGTACCAACGGTCATGACCGTTTTCCCCTCTTCCCCAACCCTTCTCCCACAGGGGGGAGCTTGCTGAGTCGCGTACGCGACTTTCACACTAAGCCGAACCGATCACCCGGCGCGGCTGAACCCTGCCCTGGTCATCGACTTCGCCGAGACCGAGGAGCCGACCCAGCCCATACACGCGGCACTTTCCGGGCGCCACGCCGCCGCCAACCGGATTGCCATTCGCGAAGCGGGTCGCGGACTCCTCGTCGAGGGTCACCGCCGGCAGGCTCTGCAGCAAGGTGTCAGGCGGCAGCAGCCAGCAGCGTTCACGTACCGCTTCGGAAAGCGCCGCCAAGTCATCGAGAGTCACCGCCTGCGCGACCGCCAGATCACCGACGGCGACGCGGCGCAGAGCGGTGAGATGCGCGCCGCAATCCAGCGCACGACCGAGATCCTCGGCCAGGCTGCGGATATAGGTGCCTTTGCTGCAGGTGACGCGCAGCCGGCAACGATCACCGGAAAAGCCCAGCAAGCGGAGCTCGTGAACGGTCACCGCACGTGCCTCGCGTTCGACTTCGATGCCCTGGCGGGCGAGCTCGTAAAGCGGCTTGCCGTCGCGCTTCAAGGCCGAGTACATCGGCGGAATCTGGCGAATCGGCCCGCGGAAGCGAGCCAGCGCGGCCTCGAGTTCGCTGGCCACGAAAGCGACCTCACGACGCTCGACGACGCTGCCGTCGGCGTCACCGGTATCGGTCATGACGCCGAACAGAAGGTCGGCTTCGTAGGTCTTGTCGGCGGCCAGCAGATCGACCGCAAACTTCGTCGCGGCGCCGAAACAAAGGGGCAAAAGGCCACTCGCCAGCGGATCGAGGGTACCGGTGTGACCACCCTTGGCCGCTGAAAAAAGGCGCCTGGCGGCTTGCAGCGCCGAGTTGGACGTCATTCCTGTCGGCTTGTCGAGCAGCAAGACGCCGTCAACGCGCCGCCAGCTCTTCCTAACGGTCATGACACGCGGAGACACCCCAAATCATGGAAGTCATGACCGTCCCCCTTTTCCCCTGACCCTTCTCCGACAAGGGGAGAAGGGAGGTTCGCGAGTCGCGTACGCGACTTTCACGGTAAGGTTCAAGCCTGTTCTGGAGGATCGGTCTGATCCGAGATGGCCGCCGCCTCACTGATCAGCTTGGACATCTTCTCGCCACGTTCCAGCGATTCATCGAAAATGAAGTGCAGCTGCGGGGTACTGTGAATGCTGATCCGTTTGCCGAGTTCGCTGCGCAGAAAACCCGATGCTTTCTGCAGACCGAGCAGAACCGCGTCCAGATGTTCGCTGCCGGCCAGGCTGCTGAAGTAGACCTTGGCATGCGCGTAATCGGCACTGATGTGCACTTCGGTCAAACTGATCATGCCCACGCGCGGGTCCCGCAGCTCGGTCCGGATGATCTCGGCCAGCTCGCGACGGATCTGCTCGCAGATCCGGTCCCGGCGCAAAAAACCTTTGTTGGCAGGCATTTACAGCGTCCGCGCGACTTCCGTTACATCGTAGGCTTCGAGCTGGTCGCCCTCTTCGTAGGCATTGTAATTCTTCAGCGACAGACCGCACTCGAAACCACCACGCACTTCCTTGGCATCATCCTTGAAGCGCTTCAGGCCATCCAGTTCGCCGTCCCAGACGACGATATGGTTGCGCAACAGGCGGACACGCGAGTTGCGCCTGATGACCCCTTCGAGCACGTAGCAGCCAGCAATGGTACCAATCCGGGTGGCACGGAAGACCTGCCTGATTTCCACCAGACCAGTAATGTCTTCGCGCTTCTCCGGCGAGAGCATGCCCGAAAGCGCGTTCTTCACCTCGTCTACCGCATCGTAGATGATGTTGTAGTAGCGGATGTCGACCCCGGCGTTCTCGGCTGCCTTGCGCGCACCGGCGTCGGCACGGGTGTTGAAACCGATGATCACCGCATTCGACGCCTGCGCCAGATGGACGTCGGACTCGCTGATTGCCCCAACGGCGGCGTGGATGACGTTGACCTTGACTTCCGCGGTCGACAGCTTTTGCAGCGACTGCACCAGTGCTTCCTGAGAACCCTGCACGTCGGCCTTGATGATCAATGGCAGAACCTTGGCCTCGGCAGTGGTCATGGTATCGAGAATGCTCTCGAGATTGGCCGCCTGCTTGGTGGCCAGCTTGACATCGCGGTACTTCCCTTGGCGGAAGAGCGCGATTTCGCGAACCTTGCGTTCGTCGGCCAGCACCACCGCCTCCTGCCCGGCCGCCGGGACGTCGGAGAGACCCAGAATTTCGACCGGGATCGACGGTCCAGCCTCCTTGATCACCTTGCCGTTCTCGTTAAGCATGGCGCGCACCCGACCGAAGACCTGGCCAGCCAGCACCACATCGCCCTGACGCAGCGTTCCCGACAGGACCAGCATCGTCGCCACCGGTCCGCGGCCCTTGTCGATGCGAGCCTCGATGATCAAGCCCTTGGCCGGCGAGTCCTTTGGCGCCTTGAGTTCGAGCATGTCGGCCTGCAGTAGAACGTTTTCGAGCAACTCGTCGATACCCGCGCCGGTTTTCGCCGAAACCGAGATAAATGGCACGTCGCCACCATACTCCTCGGGCACGACCTCTTCGGCAACCAATTCCTGCTTGACGCGCTCAGGCTGTGCGCCGGCCTTGTCGATCTTGTTCACGGCGACCACCAGCGGCACACCGGCGGCCTTGGCGTGGTGAATCGCCTCGCGCGTCTGCGGCATGACGCCGTCGTCAGCAGCGACGACCAGGATAACCAGGTCGGTGGCCTTGGCACCACGGGCACGCATTGCCGTAAAGGCTTCGTGACCCGGGGTGTCGAGGAAAGTCACCATGCCACGCTCGGTTTCGACGTGATAGGCACCGATGTGCTGGGTGATGCCGCCCGCTTCACCACTTGCGACCCGCGTCCGGCGAATGTGGTCGAGTAGCGAGGTCTTGCCGTGGTCGACGTGGCCCATCACGGTCACCACCGGCGCCCGCGGTTCGAGCGGCGCATCCTTGTGGTCGGCGGAATCCTCGTCAAGGAGGAAGGCATCCGGGTCGTCGAGCTTGGCGGCAAACGCCTTGTGACCCATTTCCTCGACGATGATCATCGCCGTTTCCTGATCGAGCACCTGATTGATGGTCACCATCGACCCCATCTTCATCAGCGCCTTGATTACCTCGGTGGCCTTGACAGCCATTTTGTGGGCCAGATCGGCCACGGAAATGGTCTCGGGGACAGAAACATCGTGAATCACCGGATCAACGGGCGCCTGGAAGGAATGCTCTTCATCCGCACTGCTGCCGCGAGCGCCGCGCTTGCCATGCTTGTTATCCCGCCAGCCACTGCCACCAGTTGCACCGCGTGTGCGCAGCCCCGCCCGCTTGTTCGCCCCTTCGTTCTTCCACTGGCCTTTCTTGTCGGCGGCCTTCTTGTCGGTGGCTTTCTTTTCGGTGCTGGCAGGCTTGCCCGCCGGCTTGTGCAAGGTCTTGTCTTCCGCCGGCCGCTCGCTGGCGGTCTGTGCGGCAACCTGCTTGGCAGCGCCGGCGGCCTTGGCCGCGACGGCCTTGGCTTCGGCATCCTGTTTTGCCCGCGCCAAGTCGGCAACGCGCTGTTGCTTGTTCTTGAACTCGGCTTCCTGAAGCGCACGCAACTCGGCATTACGCCGCTCTTCCTCGGCGCGCAATTTCTGCTGCTCCTCGCCGATGATCGATGCCCGCGTCACCAGCTTTCTGCCGCCGGTTTCGGCCTTGACTTTCTTGCCGGCCGGCTTGGCCTTTTCCGCGACCGCTGGCTCAGCCTTCGCTTCAGCCTTCTCAGCCTTCTCAGCCTTCATTTCGACTGGCGCCTCTACGACGACTTCGGCGGGGACTTCTGCGCGCACTGGCTCGGCTTTTTCCTCGACGGGTGGCCCGACTACCGCCTCTACGGCTGGCCCAGCCTGCTCCTCGACACCTGCCTCGAACACCGGTTCGGCGAGCGACCCGGCAGCGGCTTGGACGGTCGGCGCAAGCTCTTCCGCGGTCACCGGCTCGAACACCGGCGCCGGAACTGCCTCGGCCATTTCCTCAGCCGCCCCCGCGGCTGCTGCCTCTGGCCGCAGCGCTGCTGCAGCGGCTCGTGCCT
>JEMX01000106.1:20076-20256 GCA_000585055.1 Candidatus Accumulibacter appositus | reverse complement strand
GATCTCGCCGAGCGGCGCTTCGGCAAGAGTTGCCGCCCACAGTTTGCCGCCTTGCGGCAAACAGCGGTTGTGCTTGGCGCGAATCAGCCAGTCGGCCGGCGTCCCCAACGCCTGGGCCCGCTGCATCAGGCCGAAGATGTCCGCTTCCCGGTCGGCCACATAGACCAATCGCGTTTGTGG
>JEMX01000106.1:0-19841 GCA_000585055.1 Candidatus Accumulibacter appositus | reverse complement strand
CGATCTGCTGACCGTTGAAGTCCAGTTCGGTGGTGTCCTGAAGGCACAACACCACCGGGTGTTGCGCCATGCGCCCTTGGCTACAATCCATGTGCGGTTGCAGGATCGATTGCCAGTTCAACCCGCGCTTGCCAGCGCGAGAAGCGGTACGCCGCCAGCGTCTCCGCCCAATCGCCACAGGCGCCCGGTATGCTCGCCGTCGGCTGCTCTGCAAAGCGTGTCAGTTTGATCAGCCTCAGTCTCAGACGTCCGTCCCCCAGTTCAGCCCCGCCAAATTCGTCTCCCGCCCAGTTTGCCATCGCCCGATCCCTATGAAAATGGGAAAGGGCAAGCAAGGGGTATACCAGACAAAATCCGTCAACTATACCAGACAAAATCCGTCAACTATTGCCAGGGGGCTATGGGGAGGCCAAGTTATGCTGAGTGAGTTGTGTATAACGAGATGGGCTGTGGGGGGGCATCGCGCCAAGAGTGGGCCCGCAGGGTGGCAACCCGAACCCGTTCGGGACCTGCGCGACCAAGCTGAGCGCCCTTGCCGTGCTTTTTTGCTCGGAGGGGGCCGGGAAGAGTGTGCGGAACCCCGCAGGTGTTGTTGCAAGATTCCGGTTTTTTGCATGCCTGCCTACCTCAATTCCGAAATTGGGTAACTAAAATTATGCGCGTATCTTGCCTAACTTGTTGGCATGGAGCCTGCATTCAATGACAGTCGTCGGCGCCGCGAAGCGTCAGTGACTCTGTAGGCAATCAGCTGTAAAAATTCGTTTTTCCCTTCGCGGCATTTGACGACTGAGTCAGTGCGGTCCAGAGTGGGAAGCACAAGAGAACGGAAGCGTTTCGAAAACCCATCGCAGCAAAACACCAAAGGAGACAACCAATGAAGGCATCATTGCGCCGTACCCTGCTGGCCGCCGCGGCAGCCACCTGCTTTTCCCTATCGGCGCACGCCGCCGAGTTCATCAACGTCCTGACCGGCGGCACCAGCGGCGTCTACTATCCGCTCGGCGTTGCGCTCTCGCAGATCTACGCCAGGGCGCTGCCCGACGCCAAGACGGCGGTGCAGGCGACCAAAGCCAGCGCCGAGAACCTCAACCTGCTGCAGGCCGGTCGCGGCGAAATCGGTTTCACCCTCGGTGACGCCCTCAGCGAAGCCTGGAAAGGCAACGAGGAAGCTGGCTTCAAGACGCCGCTCAAGAAGCTGCGCACGGTCGCCGCAATTTACCCCAACTACATCCAGATTGTCGCCAGCGCCGAGTCGGGCATCAAGACACTGGCGGACCTGAAGGGAAAGAACGTCGCCGTCGGAGCCCCGAAGTCGGGTACCGAGCTCAATGCGCGCGCCATCTTCAAGGCGGCCGGCATGAGCTACGAGGATTTCGGCAAGGTCGAGTACCTGCCTTTCGGTGAATCGGTCGAATTGATGAAGAATCGTCAGCTCGACGCGACGGTGATTTCGGCGGGTCTCGGCGTTGCCGCCCTGCGCGACCTGGCCACTTCGCTGCCGATAACCGTCATTCCGATTCCGGTAGAGGTAGTGAACAAGATCGGCGACGCCGCCTATCTGACGGGGACCGTCCCGGCCGACAGCTACCGCGGTCAGAGCGCCGCCGTGCCGACCGTCGCCGTACAGAATTTCCTGGTCACCAACTCCGGCGTCTCCAATGACACCGTCTACGCGATGACCAAGTCGATGTTTGACAACCTGGATCAAATGGTTGCCGCACACGGCGCTGCCAAACTGATCAACAAGGAGAACGCTGCCAAGCAGCCGCCGGTACCCTTGCATCCGGGTGCCGAGAAGTACTATCGCGAAGCCGGCTTGATCAAGTAATCGACTGGCGCCAGGCGCCGTTGCTACGTGCCTATCCGGGTAGCAACGGCGCGCGCCGCAAGGACACGCCATGAACGATAGCTCCGTAGCACCCGATCACGGCGCGGAGGAGAGCTCTGCTGCGCACGGTGTCCAGCGGCAGCTGTCGGGCCGCTCGCTGCAACTGGTCACCGCCGTCGCGCTGGCCTTCTCCGCCTACCAGCTGACGGTAGCCGCGTTTCATCCCCTTTCGAGCCTGGTCACGCGTTCGCTGCACGTTGGCTTTCTGCTGGCGATCACCTTCCTGATCTACCCGGTGTTCAAGGGTAGCGTCGACAAACTTTCGCGAATCAGTATCGGTGACGGCATACTCGCCGTGCTCGCTTTCGCGCTTGGCACCTATCACTGGATTTTCGAAGCCGAGTTGATTCAACGTTCGGGTGATCCGAGCACCGCCGACCTGGTGGTCGGCACGGCGCTGGTGGTCCTGGTCTTCGAGGCCGCGCGCCGACTGCTTGGTCCTGCGCTGCCGATCGTCTGCGGCAGTTTCCTGGCCTACGGCCTGTTCGGCGAGTATCTCCCGGGCGTCCTCGAACACCGTGGCTACGGTTTCGACCAGATCGTCAACCAGCTGGCGCTCGGTACCGAGGGCCTGTTCGGCATTCCGACGCTGGTCTCGGCGACCTATATCTTCCTGTTCATTCTTTTCGGCTCCTTCCTCGAACACGCCGGGATGATCAATCTCTTCAATTCGCTGGCGCTCGGCACCGTCGGTCACACCAAGGGCGGGCCGGCCAAGGTGGCAGTGGCCTCGTCGGCAATGATGGGGACGATCTCGGGTTCGGGCGTCGCCAACGTTCTAACCACCGGCCAGTTCACCATTCCGCTGATGAAACGCTTCGGCTATTCGGGCGTTTTTTCCGGGGCAGTCGAGGCGACGGCGTCGATGGGTGGGCAGGTGATGCCGCCGGTGATGGGTGCAGTGGCCTTCATCATGGCCGAGAACCTCGACGTGCCCTATACCGAGGTGGTCAAAGCAGCGGTCGTGCCGGCCATCCTCTATTACCTTACGGTCTTCTGGATGGTGCATCTCGAGGCTGGGCGCAAGGGGCTGAGCGGAATTCCGAAGGAGGAGTGCCCCAATCCACTAAAGGCTATTCGCGAGCAGTGGTACCTGATCCTGCCGCTGGCGATTCTTGTCGGCATGCTGTTCAACGGCTTCACGCCGATGTTTTCGGGCATGGTCGGCCTGTCGCTGACCGCCGTGCTGATCATCGGCGCGGCGCTCGCCGCGCGGGTTTCCAGCACCGCCTTTCGCTACGTCTTCTGGATCGGCGTTGGCCTGGGCTGTGCGACGATGCTCGAGTGGGGTGTTCATGCCTTGCTGGTGGTCATCGCGGTGCTGGTGCTGGTGGCGTGCTTCGTCAGCGGTGGCCGCGAGAGCCTGCACCTCATGAAGATGAGCCTGGCGGATGGTGCGCGGCAGGCGCTGCCGGTCGGCATCGCCTGCAGCATCGTCGGCGTTATCATCGGCGTCCTGACGCTCACCGGCGCCGCCTCCAACTTCGCCGGCTTCATCATGACCGTCGGCGAGAGCAGTCTCTTCCTGTCGCTGGTGCTGACCATGCTGGTCTGTCTGGTCCTCGGCATGGGCATCCCGACCATCCCCAACTACATCATCACCAGCGCCATCGCCGCGCCAGCGCTGCTCAAGCTCGGCGTACCGCTGATCGTCAGCCACATGTTCGTCTTCTACTTCGGGATCATGGCCGACCTGACGCCGCCGGTGGCACTGGCTGCTTTCGCCGCCAGTTCGATTGCCAAGGAGCCGGGGCTGAAGATCGGCATGAAGGCGGTGCAGATCGCCATCGCTGGCTTCGTCGTGCCTTACATGGCGGTTTACGATCCGGCGATCATGCTGCAGGGAAATCCGTCGGTCATGGCGGTTGCCTACGTGCTGTTCAAGGCCGTACTGGCCATATGTTTGTGGGGCGGGGCGGCGATCGGCTATTTCTGGGTGCCACTCAATCCGCTGGAGCGCCTGCTGGCTGCGGCTGCGGCTGCCAGTCTTGTGGTCGCGCTACCTTTGACCGATCAGGTCGGTTTTGCCCTCGCCGCCTGCTTCGTCGCTGTACATTGGCTGAAGAGTCGCAGGCAGCAAACGTGCCGCTCTGTCTGAGCGCTGGTGCGGCCGCCAGTGTCCTGGCGGTGAATGCTTTCACTCTGGCGTGGACCCATTCCATCGAGAAGACGCGCTGGGAGGAGGACTGGCGGCTGGAAGGCCAGCAGCTGCACGTCGTCGCGGCCAGGATAGTGGGCAGCGGGGCGGGCATGGAACCGCCAGCCGACGCCATCCTGCGGGACGGCATTTGGCACTATCGACCGAGCTTGCCACCGCTGGCGGAGGTCTTGCTGTCGCACTCGCCCTATGCCGGTAGCTACCAACTGTGTGTGGACGGTGTTTGCCAGCCGATTGCACACTATCTCCCCGGCTTGCCGCGAGTAGTGACGCTGCTTCTTCGCGACTGTGCGAACGAGGTTGCTGGCCGTACGCAGGCGGCTACAGCGGCCGCTGCTCCTCGCTGAGTAATGCTTACACCGCCGCGCGCCCGTGCCCGGCCTGGAGCCTGCGCTAGTGGCGAACGGCGTCTTGCCGCTGCCTGCGATGTGCTGTGCTCATCTGCGACGCGCCGATCTTCTGCCGATCGCAGGGCTTATGGCGCGAAACCATCAAGGCGCATGGCACAATGGTGGCTTCTTCGAAAAGGAGTCGCCATTGCTGGCACGATCTACCTGCTGCACGAGTGGCTGCGACTTGAGCCGTGCACTGGCTTCGTCACTGGTCGTAAGCGCGCGGGCGCTTCTCTGAGGTGGCGACGATGCCTGCCAAGGCAGGGCTGAGCGGATCGACCGGCAAATCGGCTCACGCTGCTTACACTGTGTGCGCCGGCCTGGCCAGCGATGTCGGCCGCGTGCGCCGCAGCAACGAGGACGCGCTGGCCTTCGTTTGCCCGGATGACATCGCGCTGCGCCGACGCCTGGGGGTGCTGGCGGTGGTCGCCGACGGCATGGGAGGGCACCGCGGCGGTGAAGTGGCGAGCACTCTGGCGGTGGAAACCATTTCTCGCGTCTATTTTGCCGCGCCCCCGGGCCAGGATCGCTTGCCCGCCCTGGAACGGGCAATGCTCGACGCGAACCGCGCGATTTGTCGGGCTGGCCTGGCGGATCCAGAGCTTGAGGGAATGGGAACGACGGCGACCGCGCTGGTGATCGTGGACCACAGCGTGTTCTTCGCGCATGTCGGCGATAGTCGTCTCTACCATTGCGTCGATGGCTGTTGTCGGCAGCTGAGCGAGGACCACACCCTGGTTGCCCAGATGGTGAAAAATCGCGTGATTAGCGTCGAAGACGCTCGCCACTACCCTATGCGCAACGTCCTCATGCGCTCCCTGGGCACCTATTCGGGTCTGCAGATTGCCACCCAGAGTTGTGCTGCGCCGCAGATCGGCGATGCCTTTGTGCTCTGCTCGGACGGATTGCACGCTTCGCTCGAGCCGGCTGAAATTGCCGAGGTCGTCGCTTCTCTGGACGTTCGCCAAGCCAGCCAGAGGCTGGTCGATCTGGCCTGCGCGCGTGACGGTAGCGATAACATTTCGGTGGCCGTAGTCGCCATCCGGCCAGCCGCCAGCAGCGACGGATGAGGAATCGGCGGCGAAAGTCGATTGACGGGCGCTGGTATTGTGGTTTTGGTCCGGCTTTCCTCAGTAGCGCAAGGCAATCGTCAGCCACACGGGCAGCGTGAGCATCGCCAGCAGCGTGTTCGCCGAAACCAGCCAGGCGACACCTGGGCCGTCGCCACCCATGCGTACCGCGAGAATGTAGGCCGAGGTAGCGGTCGGCAGGGCGCCGAATACGATCACCGTATCGAAGTACACCCCGCTCAGGCCGAGGCTGCTGGCCGCCAGCAGCCCGGCCGCCGGCACGGCCAGCAATTTGACCGCCAGCAGGTAGCAGGAAGCGCCGTGCGATCCGGAAGTGCCGCGCATCTTCAAGGCCGCGCCGACGGCCAGCAGCCCGAGGGCAACCGCCGCTTCGCCGAGTCGGCCCAGCAACTGGCCGGCGGCGGCGGGCAGGGTCAGGCAGCGGCGGGCAGGGTCAGGCCGCTGGCGCTGAAGGCAAAACCGGCCAGCGTGGCCAGGACCAACGGATTGCGGGCCATTTCGCGGAACAGGCCGAGATTGCCGTGGCGGGCCAGCATCCACACCGAGGCGATGTTGGCCAGCGGCACCATCGCCCCGATCAGGATGCCCATGGCGGCGATTCCCGGGGCGCCATGCAGCTTGCCGATGACCGCCAGTCCAAGGTAGGAATTGAAGCGGAAAGCGCACTGGAAGCGCGAGGCGAACACCGCCTTGTTGTGCTTGAACAGCGGCGCTGCCAGCAGGCCGAAAAGCACTCCGCAGCCGAGCGCCGCCGCACCGCTGGCAAACAGCGGTGCGGCGGTGGCGAAGTCGATTCGGGTGCTGGCCAGGGCCTTGAACAGCAGGGCCGGAAACAGCACGAAATAGACCAGCTTTTCCAGCCCACTCCAGAAGTTCTCGCCGAAATCGACCAGGCGGTAAAGCGCCCAGCCGAGCAGGATCAGTCCGAAATCGGGAAGCAGCAGCAGGATCCCTTGCATTACCGTGAAAGTCGCGTACGCGACTCGCGAACCTCCCTTCTCCCCTTGCGGGAGAAGGGCCAGGGGAAGAGGGGGACGGTCATGACTTTCATTATTTGGGGTGTCTCCACGTGTCATGACCGTTAGGTCGCGTCCGGCGGGTCGGCTCAGATTACTTTCTGGGCACGTAGATTGGCGATCTCGGCAGCGCTGAAACCGGCCTCGCCAAGGATCTCCGCACTGTGGTCGCCGGCGGCCGGTGGCACGTGGCGTGCTGCGAACGGGTGCTCGCTGATTTTGAATGGCGGTGCGAACTGCTTGACACCGGCAACTTCGACGATCATTTCGCGGGCCTTCAACTGTTCGTTTTCGAGGCTCTCCTCGAGTCGCAGGACCGGCGCAACACAGCAGTCGACGGGCTCGAAAATCGTTGTCCATTCGGCGAGACTGCGCTGGGAGAAAATGGCTTCCAGCTCGCCGCGGATGCGCTGCCCCTCGGCACCGGTGGCAAAGGCGCAGGGCCGTAGGTCGGGGCGGTCGAGGGTGTCGCAAAGGGTCTGCCAGAACTTGGGTTCCATCGCGCTGACCGCCAGGTGGCGGCCGTCGCTGGTCGCATAGACGCCGTAGCTGGGCATGCCCCCGGAAAGCAGGTCTGCGCCGCGCGGCTGCGCGCGTCCGCGGTCGAGCACCGCCAGCAGCGGAAAGAGGGTATGTGCGAAAACGGCGTCGGTCATCGACACATCGACGTAGCGGCCACGGCCGCTGGCGCGGGCGTCGACGACGCCGGCGAGCAGTCCGATCAGCGCACTCAGCGAGCCGCCGAGCAGGTCGCCGATCTGGAAGTTGGGAATCGCCGGCGCGCTCCCGGCGATACCGATCTGGTCGAGCAGGCCGCTGTAGGCCAGGTAATTGAGGTCGTGGCCGGCGCGGTCGCGTCGTGGCCGGCGCGGTCGCGGTAGGGCCCGTCCTGGCCGTAGCCGGTGATCGCACAATAAACGATGCGCGGGTTGATCGCCGCGACCGCCTGGTAGCCGATGCCCAGCTTGTCGACGACGCCGGGGCGAAAGCCTTCGACGATGACGTCGGCGCTGGCGGCGAGGCGCATGAAGGCCGCGACGCCGGCGGCCTGCTTGAGGTCCAGCGTCAGGCTGCGCTTGTTGCGATTGACCAGCTCGAAGTAGCTGGTCTTGCCGTGTACCGCGCCAGCGGTGCGGGCGTAGTCGCCGCTACCGGTATCCTCGATCTTGATCACGTCGGCGCCGAGATCGCCGAGGTGCATGGTTGCCAGCGGTCCTGGCAGAAGTCTGCTCAGATCAAGGACGCGAAGTCCGTCGAGAGGAGGTGGGCGGCGCATGCGCAGGGACTTTCAAAAAAAGGCTGAAGGCGGGCCTCGGTGGCCGAGCGGCAGGTGCGCGCAGCCGGGCGAGGTGTGGCCGAAGTGGCCGAAGTGACAGAGTAAGGCCTCGTCAGGGACGGGAAGGGCGAAGAGCGGCAGGAGGTGCCCAGTCGTCGCGAATAGCGCATTGTAACGGTCATCACATGTCGAGATAGCCTCGTCATGATAATGCTGGCGGGTGCCGCGGCTCTTTCGCTTCCACCGCGAGGGCCGTGCTAGCCGGTTCGTCGGCCGCCGGCTCATGGAGCTATAGCTGCTGAAGCCGATGCAGGCCAACGTGACGACGCCCTCGGGCTCTTCTATCGGCACCTGGTGTCAATGGGAAATTTCAACGAGGTCATGGAGCGCTTGATCGGCGTTGGCGCGTACTCAAACCGGTCGTCGATGATTGGCCGCCGCCCGTAAGTCCGATTGGTGCTCTGTGCGCGCCGGCACATATACCAACGGCCTTGGTTATGCTCCAGGGCTACAAAGCGTTATCATGAATTCCGTCGGCGTGGCGCTCTTGGGCCGTGCAGCGAGTTGCCAGGCCCCGGAACAAGCAGTGCGCTTGCGCTGTCGGAGCAGGCGGTCTCGTCGGATGCGATGGGTTTTCTGGCCGCTTTGCCAATTGGCAAAGCAGCCAGCGTGTGCCGTCCCATCCCGTGTCGCCAGTTCGTACCATGAAGGCCTAGCCGTCGTCTAGGCCGTGCAAGGGCCAATTAATGCTCAACAGGCTGCGAAGCTTTTTTTTGAGAAAATCGGTGCTCAGCGCCGTATTTCTGTGCGCGCTTTACGTGCTCGGCGGCTTCTTCGCCTTGCCGGCAATCGTCAAGTGGCAGGTCGAGAAACAGGTGCGCGCGCAACTCGGCCACTCGATCAGCATTGGCGACATCCGCTTCAATCCGCTGCTGTTCAGATTCGAGGTCGACGAACTCACCTTTTCCGACCCCGACGGGCAGTCGCTGCTGGGCTTCAAACACCTGCTGGTCGATTTCGAGCTGCGCAGCCTCATCGATCGCGCCTGGACTTTTGCCGAAGCACGCCTCGAGGCCCCGCTTCTGCACTTCGCCCTCGACAAGAACGGCCGGCACAACTTCGCGCCTCTGCTCGAGCGCCTGCCGGAAAGCGAGCCCGATCAGGAAGACGCAGGCCTGCCGCGGTTCATCGTCCAGCGCTTGGCTGTGACCGACGGTCGTTTCGATTTCTCCGACCAGCTGCACGACGAGCCGCTGGTTGCACGCCTCGAGCCGCTCTCGATCGAGATCGACAATCTTTCCAGCTTGCCCGAGCAGGCCGGCAGCTACCGGCTGTCGGCGCGGACGGCTGTCGACGAGACGCTTGAGAGCAGCGGTGAACTAGCGCTCAACCCGATCGCCACGAAGGGTCGGCTGACACTGAGTGGTTTGCAGCTGGCGACCTTGGCCAGGAGCGTGCCGCGGCTGCTGGCGATCGAACCGCCGGCCGGGAAAATCGATCTCGGCGCCAGCTTCGACCTCGCGGTTGACGCTGGCGGGGTGCTCGCCGGTGTCGTGCAGGAGCTCGATTTCGACATCGCGGGCTTGTCGCTCAGCGCCGCCGGTGCCGATTCGCCGCTGCTGGCCCTGGAAACGCTGTCGCTGAAGCAGGGACGGGTCGACCTCGCCGCACGCGAAGCACGGCTGGCCACTTTCCGCCTGGCGAAAGGCAGCGTCGCGGTGACCTTCGACGAGGACGGCAAGCTCAATTGGCAAAAACTGCTGCGCGCCGCCGTGACAGAGCCTGAAGAGAAGGCTGCGAGAGCAGCGTCGGAAGCGTCGACAGAGGTGGATGGGGAGTCGGAGGTGGCGACGGCAAACGGGCCGGAAAAAGCGCCCGAGAAAACGACCACCGAGCAGGAAACGAGTTCGCTCGCGGCCGCGAAAATGGTCGCTGCGCCCGAGACTGCGAGCGCGGCGATACCTGGAGAGACGACAGCCGCGACAGCCGAAGAAACAACCGCAGTCGCTGCCGACGCGGCGGAGGCGGTCACGCCAGGCGCGTGGCGGGTGCTCATCGATAGCGCCGAAATCTCCGAGCTCGCGTTCGGCTATGCGGAGCCGGCACAGGCGCTGGCCATCGACGTTGCTGCGCTCGCTTTCGCGACTTCGCCGTCGATCGACTTAACGGTGGCGGGAACGCGCATCGAACTGGCGCAGCCGAAGCTGGCACTGAGCGGAACACGACTCAAGAGCGGCGCGAATTCGCTGGAGCTTCCCGAGGGCTCGGTCGCCGCCGAGAAGATCGGCATGCTCATCGCCGATGCGGGTTTTGATCTCACGATCGACAAGGCGGAGACAAGCCTTGATGGGCTGAAGGCGCAGAGCGGGGCCGATGGCGCTGATCTGGGCAAGCTGGCGATGGTCAGCGAAAAGCTGTCGCTGGCGCAGAGCGCCACGGGGCTCGAGCTCACGATCGACAGGCCACAGACAAGCCTTGACGGGCTGAAGGCGCGGAGCGCTGCCGACGGCGTCGATCTGGGCAAGCTGGCGATTGCCAGCGAGACGCTGTCGCTGGCGCAGAGTGCCGGCGCTCTGCACATCGACGTGGCCGCTGCACAGGTCTCGATGGCAGGCCTTGCCGCACATCAGGGCGCCGATCGCATCAAATGGCAGGACGCAAGCCTCGATGTGCGCGCCATTGGCGCCACCCTGGCCGGGTCGTCTGCCTCGCCTGCCGCCACTGGCTTGAAGCTGAGCTTTGCTGATGTGGCGCTGAAATTGAAGGCGCTCGGTGCCGTGGCCCAGGGCGCGAAGTCCGAAGTTGCGCGGATTGCGGCAGCCAGCCTTGGCGCCAAGTCACTGGTGCTTGCGCTGCCCGGCGGTCCGCTGGACGTGACCGGCGATGGCCTCAGCGTGGCGCTGTCCGAGGCCGTCTTTCACAGCCCTGCCGATGTGACGACTGAAATGGTCCGCTTCGCGCGCGCGAACATCAGCGGCGGCGTGCTGCGCCTGAAGGACCGGATGCTCAGCGTTGACAAACTCGTTGTTGCCGATGGCAAGGCGCAGACCTGGCTCGACGCGGAGGGTAAATTCAACGGGCTGATCGTGACTCGCGGTGCCGCCGAGGCAGCGGTTGACGCCGCGGCCGCGGCCGAGGGTGATGCGACGGCGGCGGAAGTTGCCTGGCGGGTGGCCGTCAAGTCGGTGGAGGTGGACAACTATGCGCTCGGCTTCGAAGATCGCAGCGGCGGACCGCCGCTGGCGCTTGGGCTGGAGGCGATCCGCGCACGCGTCGCCGGTTTCGCCACCGGGGTCAGCACGCCGATGCAGGTCGAGCTCAAGGCCAGCGTGGCCAGCGGCGGCGAAATTGAGGCCAAGGGCAGCGTTCGCGCCGACAACGGCAGCTCGGATCTACAGCTCAAGCTGGCGGGCATTGCTTTGGCGCCGGTGCAGCCCTACCTGTCGGAGTTCGCCGAACTGACTCTAGCGTCGGGCACGCTGTCGACTGGCGGGCGTTTGCGCTACGGCGACCCCGCCGCCGATGCCAAACTGGTCTACAAGGGCAGCTTTGCGGTCGACAAGCTGCAGATCGACGAGATCGAGCCGAAGCGGCCCTTCGTCACCTGGCAGACGCTGGCCACCGATGACCTGCTGTTGAACGTCGAGCCGAACCGCCTGGATATCGGCGAACTGCGGCTCGTGGCGCCGGACGGGCGCTTGATCATCGCCGAGGATCAGTCGATGAATCTGACCGACGTTCTGAAAAAGCCCAAGGGCGGCGAGTCAGCGGCGGCGGCCGACGAGACCGTTGGCGAGAAAGTCGCTGCAGGAGCCGCCGAAGCGGCGGCAACCGCCGACGACGGCGCAATGGTCGACGATCCGTTCCCGGTCAGCATCGCCCGCATTCGCATTTCCAAGGGCGCTCTCGAGTTTGCCGACCTCAGTCTGCGACCGCAGTTCGGGACGCGCATGCACGACCTGAAAGGGGTCATCACCGGTCTGGGGACCGATCCGGCGCGTAGCGCCAAAGTGCAGCTCGACGCGAACGTCGACAAGTACGGGTCGGCGAAGATTCGCGGGCAGATCAGCGTCTTTCGTCCTGCGAAGCTGACCGATATCGAGATGACCTTCCGCAACCTGACGATGAGTTCGCTGTCGCCCTACGTCGTCAAGTTCGCGGGCCGCAGGATCACCGGCGGGCAATTGGCGCTCGATCTGCAGTACAAGGTCAAAGACAGCAAGCTGCGCGGCGAGAACAAGATCGTTCTCAAGCAGGTGAAACTCGGCGAGCAGGTCGATACCCCTGGTGCCGCTGATCTGCCGCTTGATCTGGCGATTGCTATCCTGAGCGACTCGAAGGGGGTCATCGACATCGGCCTGCCGGTCAGTGGCGATCTCAATGACCCGGAGTTTTCCTATGCGGCGGTGGTCGGCAAGGCTTTCGGCAATCTGATCGGCGGCATCATTACCGCGCCGTTCCGGGCGCTCGGCGCGCTCTTCGGTGCCGGTAGCGACGCCAAGCTCGACAGCATCGACTTCGAACCCGGGCGCGCCGTGCTGGCACCGCCTGAGCGCGAGAAATTGGCCGCGGTCGCCGGCGCGATGAAGGAGCGGAAGACGCTGACCCTGGTGGTAGCACCCGCGCAGTCGGCTGAAGTCGACACGCCGGCGCTCAAATCGCTCGCGGTGCGCACCGCCATCGTGGCGCGCATGGGGCTGGAATTGACGCCCGGCGACGATCCGGGTCCGGTCGATGCGGCGGATCCGCGCGCACAGGTGGCGATCGAGGCGCTGTTCAGCGAGCGCTATGCGCCCGAAGTGCTGGCGCTGGTGAAGCAGCGTGCAGGGGCCGCGGCGCCGGCGGGCAAGTCGTCTGCCGGGAAGTCAGCCGCGGGGCCGCCGCCGGCTTTCTATCAGACCCTTCTCGAGCGCATGATCAAGGAGCAGCCGGTCTCCGACGAGGTGCTGGCACAGCTGGCTACTCGCCGCGCTGAAGCGATCGTCGCTGAGGTCAGCGGCGCCGACGGCGTGGCCGCCAAGCGCGTGCAGCTCGGCAAGGCACGCCCGGCCAGCGCCGCCAGTGACAAGGCGGTTACCTTGCAGCTCGAACTCGAGGTGGCCAAGTGAAGCCCGCCATTGATGCCGGTTTGCTGAGCCGTCTGGAAGACAACATCTGGGGTCGCCACGGAGGAGAGGGTCTGTCCCTGTGGCAGGCGCGCGGCATGCGCGTCTTGCGCACGATCCTGCTGCTGGTGCGCGATGTGGTCAATGGGCAGTTGACCCTGCGCGCCATGAGCCTGGTCTATACGACGCTGTTGTCGATCGTGCCGCTGCTGGCCTTGAGTTTTTCGGTGCTCAAGGCCTTCGGTGTGCACAACCAGATTCAGCCGATGCTGCTGAAGTTTCTCGAGCCGCTCGGGAAAGAGGGGGAGGAGATCGCGGCCAATATCATCGCCTTCATTCAGAACATGAACGTCGGCGTGCTCGGTGCCCTGGGCCTGGCCTTGCTCCTGTACACCGCAATCTCCCTGATGCAGAAGATCGAGGAATCGCTGAACTACATCTGGCACATTCATCGTCACCGGCCGCTTGCCGATCGTTTCAGCCGTTACCTGAGCGTGCTCATGGTTGGTCCGATATTGGTCTTCGCGGCGCTGGGCATTACCGCCACGGTGATGAATGTCGAGACCGTGCGCGGCGTGCTGGCGATCGAGATGTTCGGGCAGCTGGTGCAGACGATCAGTCGCCTGATGCCCTATCTGTTGGTCATTGCGGCCTTCACTTTCATCTACATGTTCATCCCCAATGCCCGTGTCCGTCTGCTCCCGGCGCTGATCGGCGGCATTGCCGGTGGCGCCGCCTGGCAGACGGCTGGTTGGGGGTTTGCCACCTTCGTGGCCAGCTCGAACCAGTACGCGGCGATCTACTCGAGCCTGGCGATTCTGATTCTGTTCATGATCTGGCTCTATTTGAGCTGGCTGATCCTGCTTTTCGGTGCCAGTGTCGCTTTCTACGCACAGCATCCGGAGTACCTCTACGCCGGTTCCGGCGAACCGCGACTGAGCAACCGCATGCGCGAGCGCCTGGGGTTGGCGACCATGACGCTGGTCGCGGGCCGCTTCATCGCCGGTGAGCGTATGCCCTCGCTGAACGAATTCATTCGCTTGCTGAGGATGCCGCGCTACGTTCTGGAGACCGTGCTCGATGCCCTGGAGAGCGAGAAACTGCTACTGCAAAGTGGCGACGATCCGCCGCTCTATTTGCCCGGACGTGACCCGGCGCTGATCAGCGTGGTGCAGGTTCTGGAGACGGTACGCAGCGCCGGTGAGGAACGCTTTTTCACACCCGCCGGTTTGCCGGCCTTACCGGCGGTCGACGAGGTGTTCGCGCGCATGCGGCAGGCGTTCGAGGCGACGGTTGGCGGCATCAGCCTGCGCGAGCTGGCAGCGCAGGGGACGGCGATCATGCCGCCCGCTGCACCTGAGCAGGCGATCGACCGAGTCCGGGTGGTCGAAGAGGAAGCCTTGCCGGAGGGCGGCGCTGCCGTTGCCGAAGGCGCCGCCAGCCCTGAGCCTAAAGCAGCTCTTCCAGACGCAGGCGGACGATCGCTCCCTTGACGGCGGCGAGCGAAGCGATGCGGACAATCGCCGCGTCGATGTTTCGTTCTCGCGTCTGGTGGGTGAGCATGATGATCTCGGTCTGTTCTTCGCCTTCGGCAGGTTCGCGCTGGATCATGGCGTCGATCGAAATCTCCTGATCGGCGAGAATGCGCGTCACGTCGGCAAGCACGCCTGGCCGATCGTCAACCCGTAGACGCAGGTAATAGCTGGTGATGACGTCGGCCATCGGCAGAATCGGCAGATCGACCATCGCGTCGGGCTGGAAAGCGAGATGCGGCACGCGGTGCTCCGGGTCGGCGGTGTGCATGCGCGTGACATCGACGAGATCGGCGATCACTGCCGAAGCCGTCGGCTCGGCGCCGGCTCCCTTGCCGTAGTAGAGCGTCGGGCCGACGGCGTCGGCCTTGACCAGGACGGCGTTCATTGCGCCTTCGACATTGGCGATCAAGCGCTTCGTCGGGATCAGCGTCGGATGCACGCGCAGCTCAACCCCTTCGCTGGTGCGCTTGGTGATGCCGAGCAGCTTGATGCGGTAGCCGAGCTGTTCGGCGTACTTGATGTCGGCCGCATCGAGCTGGCTGATGCCTTCGATGTGCGCCTTCTCGAAACTCATCGAATTGCCGAAAGCGATCGCCGACATGATGCTCAGCTTGTGCGCCGCGTCGACGCCTTCGACGTCGAAGGTCGGATCGGCCTCGGCGTAGCCGAGACGCTGCGCCTCCTTGAGCACCACCTCGAAAGACAAGCCCTTGTCACGCATCTCCGAGAGGATGAAGTTGGTGGTGCCGTTGATGATTCCGGCGATCCATTCGATGCGGTTGGCGGTCAGCCCTTCGCGCAGCGCCTTGATGATCGGGATGCCGCCGGCGACGGCGGCTTCAAAGGCAACCATCACACCCTGCTTCTGGGCGGCGGCAAAAATCTCGTTGCCGTGCTTGGCGAGCAGCGCCTTGTTGGCCGTCACCACATGCTTGCCGTTGGCGATCGCCTGCAGGACCAGCTTCTTGGCGACGCTGTCGCCGCCGATCAGTTCGACGATGATGTCGACGTCCGGGTCGCTGACCACCGCAAAGGGGTCATCGGTGACCCGGCAGTCGCCGTCAGTCAACTGCCGGGTGCGTTCGAGGTTGCGGTCGGCAACGACGCTGACCTGTATGGGGCGGCCGGCACGGCGGGCGATCTCCTCGGCGTTGCGTTTGAGTACCGAGTAGGTACCGCCACCGACGGTGCCAATTCCGAGAAGTCCAACGTTTATAGGTTTCATAGAGCAGCCAGGAAGTGAGGTTGAGGGCCCAGGGTGGAAATTGCAGAAATGCGGGCGAAATGCGTCGAGGAAAGCGTTAAGACTAAGTGCTTGCGGTTCAGGGAGCGCCGCGGCCTACGCCGTACTGGTGGGAGTGGCAGCGCGCTGACGATAGCCTTCGAGAAAACGCGCGATACGCGCAATTGCGTCGCGCAGGTCGTCTTCGTGCGGCAGGAAAACCAGGCGGAAGTGATCAGGATGCGGCCAGTTGAAACCGCTTCCCTGGACCAGCAGCACGCGTTCTTTTTGCAGCATCTCGGCGATGAACTTCTGGTCGTCGCGAATCGGATAGACCTTCGGGTCCAGGCGCGGAAACATGTACAGCGCGGCTTTCGGTTTGACGCAGCTGACGCCCGGGATGGCGGTGATCAACTCGTGCGCCAGATCGCGCTGGCGGCACATGCGCCCGCCCGGCGCGACCAGGTCGTCGATGCTCTGGTAGCCGCCGAGGGCGGTCTGGATGGCGTGCTGGCCGGGGACGTTCGAGCACAGGCGCATCGACGCCAGCATGTCCAGGCCCTCGATATAGTCGCGCGCGTCACGCAAATCGCCGGAAACGACCATCCAGCCGGCGCGATAGCCGCAGGAACGATAGTTTTTCGACAGACCGTTGAAGGTCACGGTAAGCACGTCGGTCGATAGCGATGCAATCGCGGTATGCGTCGCGCCGCCGTAGAGTACCTTGTCGTACACCTCGTCGGCATAGATGATCAGGTTGTGCTGGCGGGCGATGGCGACCATTTCAAGCAGCAGGTTCTCCGGATACAGGGCACCAGTGGGGTTGTTCGGATTGATCACCACCAGCGCGCGCGTACGCGGCGTGATCTTGGCGCGTAGATCCTTGAGATCGGGCAACCAGTCGCTGCCTTCGTCGCAGAGATAGTGGCGCGGCGTGCCGCTGGACAGGCTTACCGCGGCGGTCCACAGGGGGTAGTCCGGCGTCGGCACGAGTACTTCGTCGCCGGCATTGAGCAGCGCGTTCATGGCCATCACGATCAACTCGGAGACGCCGTTGCCAATGTAGATGTCCTCCAGCGTCACGCCTTGGATGTGCTTCTGCTGGGTGTAATGCATCACCGCCTTGCGCGCCGAGAAAATCCCTTTCGCATCCGAGTAACCGGCCGCGCTGGGCAGGTTGCGGATCATGTCGAGCTGGATTTCCTCCGGCGAATCGAAGCCGAAAGCGGCCAGGTTGCCGATGTTGAGCTTGATGATGTGGTGGCCTTCTTCCTCCATCTTCCTGGCCTGTTCGAGGACCGGGCCGCGGATGTCGTAGCAGACACTGTCCAACTTGTTCGATTTGCGGATCGGTTTCATGGGTTTACTCTCTCGCGGCCGCCGGAAGGCAGCAGGCCGTCCTTCCTGAACATGTCGCGGATGCCGCGCACTGCCTGGCGCGTGCGTTCTTCGTTCTCGATCAGCGCAAAGCGCACGTGATCGTCACCGAACTCACCGAAACCGACCCCGGGCGAAGCGGCGACCTTGGCCTCGATGAGCAGTTTCTTGGCAAATTCCATCGACCCCAGATGCCGGTAAAACTCGGGGATGCGGGCCCAGATGTACATTGACGCCTTCGGGATCTCGACCATCCAGCCGGCTTCGTGCAGTCCCTTGGCGAGCACGTTGCGGCGCCGCTGATAGGTCTGGCGCACCTCTTCGACGCATTGCTGCGAGCCTTCGAGGGCGATCACCGAGGCCACCTGGATGGGCGTGAAAGTACCGTAATCGTGATAACTCTTGATGCGCACCAGTGCCCGGCACAGCTCTGCATTGCCGACCATGTAGCCAACCCGCCAGCCGGCCATGTTGTAGCTCTTGGACATGGTGAAGAACTCGACCGCCACCTCGCGCGCGCCGGGGACCTGCAGAATCGATGGCGCCTGATAGCCGTCGAAGACGATGTCCGCGTAGGCCAGGTCATGTACCACAAGGACGTCGTGCTCCCTGGCCAGGGCGACGACGCGTTCGAAGAACTCGAGGTCTACGCAGCGGGCGGTGGGATTGCTCGGGAAACCGAGAATCATCATTTTCGGCTTCGGTGTCGTCTCGATGACTGCACGCTGCAGCTCCTCGAAAAAGTCGACGTCCGGTGTCATTGGCACCGAGCGGATGTCGGCGCCGGCGATGATCGCACCATAGATGTGAATCGGGTACGAAGGATTCGGGACGAGGACGGTATCGCCGCGGTCCACGGTGGCCAGCATCAGATGCGCGATACCCTCTTTGGAACCGATGGTCACCACCGCTTCCGTTTCCGGATCCAGATTCACGTCGTAGCGCCGCTGGTACCAGTCGCAGATCGCCTTGCGCAGGCGCGGAATGCCTTGCGAGACCGAGTAGCCGTGTGTGTTTTCGCGCAGCGCGGCTTCGACCAGCTTGTCGGTGATGTGCTGCGGCGTCGGCCCGTCGGGATTCCCCATGCTCATGTCGATGATGTCTTCACCGCGTCGGCGAGCGGCCATCTTCAGCTGGGCGGTAATGCTGAAGACGTAGGGCGGCAAACGTTGGATGCGGGGGAACTCTCTCATGATCCGGGCTCGAGTAGGGGCAGTGCTGTTGACGACGCGTCGATCGACGAGCGGGGCGGGTCGCGTCTGCACGCGGTCCCTCCCTGGAGGAGATCGGCAAAAAAGCTATAATCGTACTTTAACGGTCATGACCCTGTCGAGATACCCCGGATTATGAAAGTCATGACCGTCCTCCCTCTTCCCCTGACCCTTCTCCCGCGGGGGGAGAAGGGCGGTTCGTGAGTCGCGTTGGCGACTTTTACATTAACGGTTTTGCGTGCCGCAATTTTCATGAAGCTACAGCTCGACAGACCCGACGGTTTGAACACCTTCACCGCCTACGGCGAGGGCTATGTCAGCGTGAACGGCATTCGCCACAGCTGTAATCTGGCGGCGCTGCCAGAGCGCCTGATTCCCGAGTGGACGCAGGCCACTTTCGACACCCTGCGCGTCGAGGACTTCGAATGGCTGGCATCTCTCGACGCCGAAATCATCCTGCTGGGCACCGGTAATCGGCTGCGCTTTCCGGCTCCCGAGCTGATGCGCCCAATGGCGCGCGCGCAAAAGGGCCTGGAGGTGATGGATTTACCGGCCGCCTGTCGTACCTACAATGTTCTGATGGGCGAAGGTCGCAAGGTGGCCGCTGGTCTGCTGCTCCTCTGACGGCACTGCGCGGATTGCTGCTACTCGGCAAGTAGGCGCCGAGACGGCGTCATCTGCGGCCCTGGTCGCGTCTGCGGGCGGCGGCTGGCCGCCGCAAGAAGGCCATTGATCCTCCCTTTGGCCACCTTTTCGTTTCCTGCCTTCAACGGTGGCTGTCGTCCTTGACGCGCCTTTTGGCGACGCTGCGTCTCCCCTTCCTGTCCATACCAATCGCCGTCCTGTGCTGCCTTGAAGGGCGCTGCGAGTGATGCGGATCGCATGAATCGCACTTCTGGAAAAGTCGAAACCTGAGCTGGAAGACGCAGACTTTCCGTGGCTGCCGCAGGACGTTCCAATGTCATAAGCCATGAAGAATTGGCGAGAAAGCATGCGCGTCGGCCAGATTCCCTGGAACAGCCTGTAAGCACATGAAACAGAAGATTTAGTTATCCGTAGTGACGATTAAATCGAGTCCGCGTCGTCGCAGAGGCACCGCCCCTCGTTGGAAAACAAGGGGTTTAGGTCGTTTCGTGTGGAATGGGCAAAAGCCGGGCGAATGGCGAGGCGGGCAAATGGGTGAGCTTTCCAGCGATGAGGTAGGCCATATCGATGAAGTTGTCGACGCGGCGATAGCCGCGGGCGCGAGCGCGTGCGCCGCGGGCGCGAGCGCGTGCCTCCTGAAGCGCTCGATTCATCGCCTCGACGCGACCGTTGTGCTTGCCTGCCTGGAAACCGTTGAGGACGCCAGGAAGATGCTTGGTGATCGTTCTGCCGAGGCGTTTAAAGGGTTCGAGTCGGCAGCGACTGGCCCAGCTGAGCTGAGCCAGCGCTTCAGCAGCGGCTGCGCCTCATCAGGCGTGTCGGCTGTGATGTAGATGGCGCGCAACGCCTGCTTGATCCGCCAGGCCCGCGCCGTCTTGAGGTTCGAGCGCTGCAGCCAGTGCATAGTCTCGGTTTGCTTGACGGT
>JEMX01000105.1:1151-1429 GCA_000585055.1 Candidatus Accumulibacter appositus | reverse complement strand
GCGACCCGACGACTTTCGGTCGACCACCCCGGTCTTGTGCAAACGGCGCTGGAAGGTGTCGTCCAGTCGATCGAGGCGGCCATCGAAGGGGTGCTACCGGGCCGATCCGGCCTGCTCCTGCCTTTCATTGGTACCCTCTGGCTGTTCGTCGCCGTGGCCAATCTGACCGGGATCGTTCCCGGTCTGCATGCACCCACCAGCGATCTGTCGACCACCGCCGCGCTGGCCTGCCTGGTCTTTGTCTCGGTGCACTGGTTCGGCATCCGCAGCGAAGGTCT
>JEMX01000105.1:859-990 GCA_000585055.1 Candidatus Accumulibacter appositus | reverse complement strand
CTCCTGGTTGCGGGCCTGCTGGTGCCGGTACCGGTACTCATGCTGCACATCGTCGAAGCCCTCGTCCAAGCGTACATCTTCGGCACGCTGGCCCTGATCTACATCGCCGGCGGCATGCAATCGCATGCTGT
>JEMX01000105.1:423-566 GCA_000585055.1 Candidatus Accumulibacter appositus | reverse complement strand
CTCTTCCGCAATCCGCTGCTCGAATACCTCTTGAAGTAGGAGGCGGCCATGGAGCTGGACTGGACCACCTTTGCCCTTGAAATCATCAATTTCCTGGCGCTGATCTGGATCCTCGAACGCTTTCTCTATCGCCCGGTACTGGC
>JEMX01000105.1:0-176 GCA_000585055.1 Candidatus Accumulibacter appositus | reverse complement strand
CGTGAAGCACACCGGCAGGAGACCCTGCAGCGCGAACTCGCCAGCCAGTCCGGCGCCCTCGCCCGCCAGTTCGCCAGCGCACTACTGACCCGGCTTGCCAGCCCCGAGATCGAAGCGCGGCTGCTGGAAATCTTCGTCGAGGAACTGTCGGCTTTACCCGAAGAACGTCTGGAGCC
>JEMX01000104.1:3528-16093 GCA_000585055.1 Candidatus Accumulibacter appositus | reverse complement strand
AGGAAATTGTCGACGCCAGCGCCCCGCCTGGGAAGAACGCCGCGGAGTTACCGGTTACGCTGGTACGGGGCAATGTCGATGAGGCGCTGCGCATCCGCAACGAAGAACAGTTGCCAGTCTTTGAGCGCCTCGGCGACGTTCGGGAAAAGGCGGTGACCATGGGACAAATCGCCGACATTCTGCAGGCGCGTGGGGAGCTCGACGAGGCGCTGCGCATCCGCAACGAAGAAGAGCTGCCGGTCTATGAGCGCCTCGGAGACGTGCGGGGGAAAGCGGTTACCATGGGGCAAATCGCCGACATTCTGCAAGCGCGCGGTCAGTTCGACGACGCGCTGCGCATCCGCCAGGACGAAGAGCTGCCAGTCTTTGAGCGCCTCGGCGACGTGCGGGAGAAGGCGGTGACAATGGGGAAAATCGCTGACATCCTGCAGGCGCGCGGCCAGCTCGACGACGCGCTGCGAATCCGCCAGGAAAAACAGCTGCCAGTCTATGAGCGCCTCGGAGACGTGCGGGGGAAGGCGGTTACCATGGGGAAAATCGCCGACATCCTGCACGCACGCGGCCAGCTCGATGACGCGCTGCGAATCCACAACGAAGACGAGCTGCCGATCTATGAGCGCCTCGGAGACGTGCGGGAGAAGGCGGTGGCGATGGGGAAAATCGCCGACATCCTGCGGGCGCGCGGCCAGCTCGACGACGCGTTGCGCATCCGCAACGAAGAAGAGTTGCCGGTCTATGAGCGCTTGGGCGACGTGCGCTCGCAGGCGGTGACGATGGGAAATATCGCCGATATCCTGCAGGCGCGCGGCCAACTCGACGAGGCGCTGGCGCTGCACGAGCAGCGTCTGCCGATCGCACAGCGCCTTGGGGATATCGATAGCCTGGCGCACATTCGTTACTCAATCGCCGCGCTGCGCCTGCAGCGCGGCGAGCACGAAACGGGCGGGCTGCAAACGATCCATAACGAACTTGCCGAGGCTTTCGCGATTAGCGTCGAGCTCGGCCGCGCGGATGGCATCGCTGCGATTGGCAAGCTTCTTGCGCAGGTATTGGCGATGGCCGGCCAGCGCGAGCAGGCGCTGGGGGTCCTGGAGCAGGCTGAAGCTGCCTACGCGAAGCTGGACAATGCGCAGGGCTTGGCAAGCGTTAGCGAGCTGCGGAAGGCGATCGGCAGCGCTGGAACGTTGTGTGCAGAGAGCGCTGCCGCTGAGTAGATGCCTCATCACGCGCCGCGGTATGGGCTGGGGCCAGTATTCGCGCGCGCATGGGCGGCAAGCGTTGCGGATCTCCGCCCGGGAAGTGAATCAGCGCTATGATATGACCAATCACATGACCAACAGGAGCGTTACGATGAGCACCGTCACACTGGCTGATGCCAAAACGCACTTGAGTCGTTTGCTCGATCAGGTCGAGGCTGGCGAAGAGGTGATCATCACCCGGCGTGGTCAGGCGGTTGCCCGCATCACGCCGGTCGAGAAGGCCAAGCAGCCGATCAAGTCGCTCGCCGAGTTTCGCAGTCGCATGCCGCGTTGGCGCAAATCCAGTGCCGAGCTCCTGCGGGAAATGCGCGACGAAGGGCTATGATGCTGTATTTGGACACCAGCTTCCTGGCGCCGCTGATCCTCGAAGAAGCAACCAGCGAAGGCGTCGAAGAGTTCTTTCTCGACCTTTCGCCCGGGCAGTTGCAGATCAGCCACTGGACCCGCGTCGAGTTTGCCAGTCTCGTTGCCCGCGAGGTCAGGATGGGAGGCCTGGCCGAGGCTGAGGCGCTGCTGGCCATCGGCCAGTTCGATGAAATCGTGGCTGGCTCCTGCCAGATCCTCGTCCCCGGCGCGGTCGACTACGAGCTTGCCAAGAGCTACGTCCAGAATTTCGCCACCAAGTTGCGAGCCGGTGACGCGCTACACCTCGCTATCGCCAACAACCATGGCGCGACGATGCTTTGCACGCTGGACGAGGGGCTGCTGGCTGCCGCCAGGCTGCTGCAGATCCCCGCCACCAAAGGCATCAAACCCTGACGCCTGCACCGTCATGAGCCGTCGCCATGGCCCGGCCCGGGAGGTGATGACTTCGTCAAGCGATTTGCCGGACAACCAACGTGCGAAAATAAGGTGGCGCTGGTCGACCACTCGACGCATGCCGAAGCATGCTCATCGCGATGATCGCCAGGGGCCAGTTTGACCGCCACCCGATTGCTGCGGATACTTCGCTCCTTACCTCGGCGCTTCGATCGCCATCCTCTTGAGATTATTTGACGCCAGCATGGCGGCGGCACATGCAAGCTATTGATTTTCAGCAACTGATTCCCCCGCCGGCGAGTGCGCATGGGCGACGACGAATTTTCGCATCGGCGCTGGTGATCCTGGCCGCTACCGCGATGCTGACGCTTGTCGCTGGCACGCTGCCGGCACACGCGCAGACAACGACCGCGAAAGCGTCGCCGGTGGTCATCGAAACGGCGCCGCTCGGCGAGGTGGTCATCCATCCGCAGCGTGAACTGGCAGCCAGCGTGATCGCGCGCAACGAGTCCAGGCTGTCGGCCGAGGTCAGCGGTGTCGTGCTGCGCTGGGCCGCCGAAGCTGGCAGCAAGGTGAAGAAGGGGCAGGTACTGGTCGAGATCGATCCGGTCGACTTCCGGCTGGCGGTGGCGCAGGCGCAGGCGGCGCTGGATGCTGCGCTGGCGCGCCTCAGGCAGGCGGAGCAGCAGTTCAAGCGTGCGCAGGAGCTGGTGGCGCAGGGTTTCTTCTCGCAGGAGGCGCTGCTCCAGCGCGAAACCGAAGTGGCGCTGAAGCGCAGCGATCTGGCGTCGAATCGGGCGCAACTGGCGGGCGCCCAACGCCAGCTGGCGAAAGCGACGCTGCGCGCACCGTTTGCCGGCAGCGTTGTCGAGCGGCTGGCGCAGACCGGCGAGGCGGTAGCGCCGGGAACGGTACTCTACGTGCTCGCGGAAACCGGCGCCGCGGAAGTCAGCGCCAGCATCGCGCCGGCCGATGTCGCCGGCCTGCGCCGTGCCAGCGACCTCGTTTTCGAGACGCGCGGCAAGACTTACCCGCTGCGCCTGCTGCGCGTCGGCAGCACGGTGTCGGCGCCGGCGCGCACGCAGGAGGTCCGCCTGGCTTTCACTGCCGGCGAGGGCACGCAGGTGCCGGTTCCGGTGGGCAGCGACGGGCGTTTGTTGTGGTCCGATCCGCAGCCTTACCTGCCGGCGCCGCTGCTGGTGCGCCGCGGCGACGCGATCGGTGTCTTCGTCGCGCAGGGCAAGGTCGCCCGCTTCGTCGCTCTGCCCGGGGCGCAGGAAGGCCGCGCGACAGCGGTCGCGCTGTCAGCAGAGACGCGCGTCGTCGTGCGCGGCCAAGCGACGCTGCAAGACGGCGCGGCGATCAGGTAGGGTGGGCGCTAACGGTCATGACAGTGGAGATGCCTCGGATCATGAAGGTCATGACCGTTCACCCTCTTTCCCGGCCTTTCTCCCGCGAGGGGAGAAAGGAGATTCGTGAGTCGCGTACGCGACTTCCACACCAACTATGAAACTGCTGCGCGCGCTGATCTCGAACCATCCCTTGGCCAACGTCGCCTTCGTGGTGGTGTTGCTGCTCGGCCTGCTCAGCTACCTGACGATGCCGCGCGAGCAGGACCCGGAGATCAATTTCAACTGGGTGAGCATCATCACCGCGCTGCCGGGTTCGAGTGCCGAGGAAGTCGAGCGGCTGGTCACCAACCCGCTCGAGGACGGCATCAAGGGTGTTGCCGACGTGCGCTTCGTCATTTCGACCTCGCGCGAGAACATCTCGACGATCCTGGTTCGCTTTCGCGAAATCTCCGAGCGCAATTTCGACAAGCGCATGAACGACCTGCGCCGCGAAATCCAGAACAAGTCGAAATCCGAGTTGCCGCCCGAAGCCAAGGACCCGCTGGTGACGGAGATCACCACTTCGAACGGCTTTCCGACGGCCTCGATCCTGCTCGTCGGGCAGGCTGACGACGAGACGCTGCGCCTGAACGCACGTCGCATCAAGAGCGATCTGGAGCGCATGAGCGGCGTCGACTCGGTCATCGCTTCCGGGCTGCGCGACCCGGAGCTGCTGATCAGTGTCAGGCCGCAGGCGCTGGCGGCGCGCGGCCTGACCAGCACCGACGTTGCCGACAGCGTGCGAGACTGGTACCGCGACGTGTCCGGCGGCACGCTGAAAGGGCAGGGCAGCGCCTGGTCGGTCGGCGTCACAGGGGTGGTCACCGATCCCGAGTCGCTGGCAACGCTGCCGGTGATGTCGGCCTCGCGGCCTGGTGTTTCGGCGCGGCTCGAAGAGGTGGCGAGCATCGAGCGCGCGCGCGCGCCGGCGACGCAATACTCGTCTACCGACGGCCGCGACGCGATTTCGCTGGCGATCAACAAGAAAGCCGGCAGCAACACCCTCGAACTGGTCGACCGTCTGCGCAGCTTCATTGCCGAGGAAAACGCGGTGCTTGCCGCCAGTGGCCTGAAAATGACCCTGGCCGACGACCAGACGATTCCCACCCGCGAAGCAATCAATGTCATGCAGACCAACGCCCTTTACGGGGTGATGATGGTGCTGGCAGTGTGCTGGCTGTTCCTCGGCGGCAAGATCGGCGTGCTCGTATCGCTCGGTATACCCTTCTCGCTGCTTGGCACTTTCGCTCTGCTCTCCGCCATGGGGCACACGGTCAATGTCTCGGTACTGCTCGGGGTGGTCATCGCGCTGGGCCTGCTGGTGGACGACGCGGTGGTCATCGTCGAGGCCACCTACTACCGCATCGAACGCGGCCAGCAGGCGCTGCAGGCCAGCCTCGACGCCATCGGCGAAGTCTGGGCACCGGTGCTGGCCTCGGTGGCGACGACCATGGCCGCCTTCCTGCCGCTGATGCTGCTGCCGGGAATCGTCGGCAAGTTCATGTTCATCATTCCCTTCGTGGTCACCCTGGCGCTGCTGATCTCGTTGCTCGAAGCGTTCTGGATGATGCCGGTGCACATTGTCGTCACCAAGCTGCGTCTCGACCAGCCGTCACGCCTGCAACTCTGGCGCAACCGCTTCAATCGCCGCATTCGCCTGCGCTACGGGCAGGCGCTGGCGTACGCGCTGCGCCGGCCGAAGCGCTTCGCGGCGCTGACCCTGGCGGCGGTGGTGGCCGCCGTGGCGCTGGTCGCCAGCGGCGTGATTCGCGTGCAGTTCTTCGCTTTCGATCCGATACGGATCATTTACGTGAACGTCGACATGCCGGCGACGGCGACGCTCGAAGACACGCTGGCCGAAACCAAGGCCGTCGAGCAGGTGGTACGCAGCCAGCTCAATGGAGTCGGGCCGGGCGCCGAGGCACGCTCGGTCTATGCCAACGCCGGCGTCAAGTTCACCGAGACCGAGCCGCTCTATGGCGACCCCTACGGGCAGGTGATCGTTTCGCTCAACCCGATGGCCAAGGGCTCTCGCGGCGTCGACGACGCGGTCGAGGCCATGCGCGCCAGCGTCGAAGCCGTGCCGGGTCTCGGACGCAAGAGCTTCACCGTGCTCTCGGGCGGGCCGCCAGCCGGCAAGGCGATCAGCGTCAAGGTGCGCGGCGACGACTTCGAGAAACTGCAGGCCGCCGCCGATGCGCTCAAGGCCATCACCGCGAAAATCCCCGGCGCGCGCGACGTGCAGGACGACAACGTTCCCGGCCGTCCGCAACTGAGCCTGCGGCTCGACCGCGACGCGCTGCGCAAGGCCGGCTTGAATGCTGCGCAACTGGCCCGCCAGGTACGCATCGCTGTCGACGGCGAGGTGGTCGCTTTCACCCGCGACGAGGGCGACAAGATCGAGGTGCGCGTACGTTCCGAGCGTAGCCATCGCCTCGATCCGGCGACTTTCCTGAACGAGCCGATCGCCCTGCCCGATGGCCAGATCAGCCGCCTCGGTGCGCTCGTCGAAGAGGAAATCGCCCCGGGCCGCGGTTTCATCCGCCACTACAACCTGCGTCGCACGATCACCGTCGAAGCCAGCCTCGACAAGACGCTCACCGATACGGCGGCGGCCAACGCGATCATTGCCAGCGAATGGGACAGGATTCGCGCCGCGCATCCCGGCGTCGGCCTCGATTTTTCCGGCGAGCTGGAGGACATCGAAGAAAGCCTCGATGCGATGAAGAAGCTGTTCCTGCTCGGCGTCGGCCTGATCTACCTGATTCTCGCCGCGCAGTTTGCCAGCTACTGGCAGCCGCTGATGATCCTGGTGACCGTGCCGCTGGCTTTCACCGGCGTCGCTTTCGGGCTGGCGCTGTCGGGCAATCCGCTGTCCTTATACACGCTCTACGGGGTAATTGCGCTGACCGGCATCGGCGTCAACTCGGCAATCGTCCTGATCGATGCGGCCAACGAGCGCAGCCAGCGCATGGGCGGCATACACGCCCTGGTCCAGGCCGGTCGGCGGCGCGTGGTGCCGATCCTGATCACCACCACGACCACCATCGGCGGCTTGTTTTCGCTCGCTTTCGGTCTTGGCGGCAAGAGCCTGTTGTGGGGGCCGGTGGCTTCGAGCATCGTCTGGGGACTGCTGTTCTCGACGGTGCTGACGCTGTTCGCCGTGCCGCTGCTCTACCTGGCGTTCATGCGCGAACGCAAGCCCCACGCGGGCGGCTCGCTGCTGCGCCGACTGTTGGTGCGGACGACGCGAGTGGCCAGCTAGGCGAGCGGTCCAGCTGGCGCAGTTTCCCTGTCCGGTCTATAGTCAGGGCCTCGCGCTTAGCTCTCGGAGGTTCTCGTGGTCAACAGCGTCGCTAATTCGCCAGCTTCCGTTCTGCGCATGCTCGTCTCGCCCGAGCAGAGGGCGGCCCGTGTCGCCGACCGCCAGAAACTGGCGTCGGCCGAAAAGCCTACGCCCGCCGAGAGCGGCCAGGCAAGCGCAGCGGGTCAGCCAGGCGAGACGGGTTTTGCGGCGGCTACGGCGAGCGTGGCGGCAAAGGCCGGTGCCATCGCCAGTGCCGAAAGCGGCCTTTCCCCGGAAGATTTACGTCTGATCGACCAGCTCAGCGCGACCGACCGTCAGGTGCGGACGCATGAACTGGCGCATATGGCGGCGGGCGCCGGTTTGGCCGGCGGTGCTACCTTCACCTACCAGGTCGGCCCGGACAACCAGCGCTATGCCGTCGCTGGCGAAGTGAGCATCGACACCTCACCCGGTGGCGACCCCGAGGAAACCATTGCCAAGGCGCAACAGATTCGTGCCGCCGCGCTGGCACCGGCCGATCCGTCGTCGCAGGATCAGAAAGTGGCGGCCATGGCGGCACAGATGGCCAGCGCGGCACGCCTCGAACTGGCCGCCCAGGAACGCGCGGAGCAGCAGACGCCGGTGCCGGCGAGCGAGGCACGCGGCAGTGCTGCGACGGCTGCCTACCAGTCCGTGGCTGCAGTCGGTGACGGCGCCGGCCTGGCAGGCTCCGGCTCCGCAGGATTCGGCTCCGCAGGATTTCGCGCGCTCGCCTGACCGGCAAGCAAGGCCTCTGGCGCACTGGCCGCAGGCACTATTGCGTTCGCGAAGCGGCGGAATGCCGTCAATTCCGATCGCCCGGCGCCGTTCGGCAGCAGGGCCGCCATCCCCGCCATTGAAAAGCAGGCGCCCGCGAATTAGTATCCAGCCACTGTGCACACCGTCTGTGCAAGCAAAGGAGAAGTCAATTGGCTTACAAACATGGTGCCCTGATCGGCGCGAGCGTAGTGGCAGCCTTGGCATCTCTGTCGGCGCTGCCCGCGCTGGCAGACAGCGCGGCCGATCAGGCGCGTGCCCAGCAAATCGTCGTCGAGCGGTGCTCGCTTTGTCACGGCAAGGAAGGCGAAGCGGCGAGCGTCGTTTTTCCGCGCCTGGCCGGGCAGCATGCCGAATATGTCGCCAAGCAGCTCGCCGATTTCAAGAGCGGCAAGCGCAAGAGCGAGACCATGAAGCCGCAGGCCGCGGAGTTGACGCTGGCCGAAATGCAGGCGCTCGGTGTCTTTTTCGAAAGCAAGAGCGTACCTGCGAAGAAGTCGCGCGACGCGGCGCTGCTCGGCGTCGGCCTGTATATCTTCAGCCAGGGAAATCCCTTCTCCGGCCTGCCTGCCTGCGCCAGCTGCCACGGCGAGAATGGGCACGGCACGCCGCAACTGCCGCGCCTGGCCGGGCAACATCCGCGCTACATCGAGGATCAGCTCAAGCAGTTCAACACCCGCGAGCGTACCAACGACAATGCCGTGATGCACACCGTCGCCGCTAAGCTCACGGAGCTGGAAGCGCACGCGGTTGCCGAGTACATCGCCACCTTGCAGTAAGCGCTCGGCGGGCGTCGCTGCCGGCAGCTCCCGTTCCGCGGCCGACCGCGGCAGCGAATCCGCCCGCCTAGCCGCGCACGCTTGCCTTTTCCCCGCCGCGAGAAACAGGCGCCGGCGGGCCGTGCCCAAATGCCCAACAATGCGTACTAGTTCCTGTGTCGCGCAGCGTAGCTGCTGAGAGACTATCTCTGTAGGCGGCCGGTGTCGCGAGCGGCACCGGAGCGGCCACCCTGGCGCAGCGGAGTTCCAGGACGACGGCAGTGATCAGGCAAGGTACAGGGCAAACAAGGTGATCCGAAGAGCATTTCTGTCATTGGCGCTGGCGCTGCTGACCAGTCTCCATGGCGTACCTGCAGGCGCCGCGGGCGAGCGTCTGCAGGTACGCATGCAGGCCGTATTGGAGCAGGCACGCGCGGCCGAATTGGGGGTCGGGGTCGGAAAGAACCTGATGGTGGCCATGGCCCTCTACTGCGACGCCGGAACGATGGGCAGTGCCGAAGGTTTCTACCACCTTGGACGAGTGCTGGCCACCGCGCCCCGGGCACTGCGCAACCCGGGTCTGGCCAATTCCTATCTCGCGCTGGCCATCCGTCTCGGCAAGCGGCAGGCAATCGCATACTACGATCCCGGCGTCGACAAGGTGCTTCTCGGCGAGCCCTGCGGCGCTTTCGTCGATGGCCACGGCCTGGGACGCGGGTGAGCGAAGCGGCGAGTGCCGCCGCGCGAAGTGTTCACCGCTGCGTGATCATTCCATGAGGACTCGGGGAGGCCGGCTTCCTATCATCGTTCGTGCGAGTTCGGGTTTTCCGGCTCGTTTTCCATCCGCTTCTTTCCTCGAGGAGAACCCAGATGCACGAACGCCTTTCCATTCCCTACCGCCTGGCTGCCGGTGCCGCCGCGCTGGCCTTTTGCGTCAGCGCTGGCGCGGCACAGCGCAATGTCCTGGTGAGCATTGAAAACCTCGCTTCGACCAACAGCATCAGCTTTGCGCCCCTGCACGTCGCCTTCAATAGCGGCAGTTACGATGCCTTCAATGAGGCTGCGGCGGCCGGCCCGGCGATCATTTCCGTTGCCGAACTCGGTGCTGGCAGTGAATGGCAGTCGGCCTTCGCCATGGCCGATCCGACGGCCGTACGCGGCGTGATCGACGCGCCCTTCCCATTGCTGCCGGGGGCCAGCGGCAGTAAGCTCTTCTCCCTGATCGACACCACCCTCAACCCCTTCTTCACTTTCGCGGCCATGCTTCTGCCCAGCAACGATCATTTCATCGGCAACGACTCGCCGAAGCAGTACCGGCTGTTCGACGCCGCCGGCAATCTGGCGATCACGTCGATCACGCTGATGGCGAGCGAGATCTGGGACGCGGGCTCGGAAGCTTTCGATGCCGCCAGAGCCGCTTTCGTCGCTGGCAGCGACGCCAGCCTGCGCAACGGGGGCGACGGTAACGTCCGCTTCGACTTCGCTGGCCTGGCGGCGTTCGACGGCGAGGATACTCCCGCGTATACCTTTACCAGCGGTCTTGGCGCAAACAGCGAGGTCTATCGGATCAGCTTCGCGGCGGTGCCGGAGCCGGAAAGCCTGGCACTGATGCTGCCCGGCCTGCTCGCGCTTGGCTGGGTCGGCCGCCGACGCCGCAAAGAGAGTGCCGAGGGTGCCGACCTGGCTCTGGCCACGGCGTGAACGGTGTGAGAACCGGGTGAACGCGACGGCCACCGGCTGCCTTCGCATCGTCCTCCGGCGTCGGCGCCAACCGCGCGCGGCGCCGCTCGGCGCATGAACGAGCAGCTGCTGCTCGTCGAGGACGACGACGCGATTGCCGGTGCCCTGCGCCTGCACCTTGAAGAAGCCGGCTACCGTCTGCATCGCGAGTCCGACGGGCTGCGCGCGATGGCGGCTATTGACCGCCAGCGCTGGGACATGGTGCTGCTCGACCTGATGCTTCCCGGCGCCGACGGCTGGGACGTTTGCCGTCACCTGCGCGCGCGCCACGCCGATGTGCCGGTGATCATGCTCAGCGCGCGGTCGGCCGAGGCGCATCGCGTCCTGGGCCTCGAACTGGGTGCCGACGACTACCTCGCCAAGCCGTTTTCGATGCTCGAGCTGGTCGCCCGCGTGCGCGCCCTGTTGCGCCGCATCGAGCAACTGCGTGCGTCGCCGGCGGCAGCATCGACGGAGTTGCGTTTCGGCCCCTTCCGCCTCGATACCGAGCGTCGCGAACTGCTGCGCGGCGACACGGCCGTGCCGCTGACCCTGCGCGAGTTCGACCTGCTGCACTTCCTGGCCCGCCACCCGGGCCGCGCCTTCAGCCGCGGCGAACTGCTCGCCCGTGTCTGGGGCGCCGGCTTCGACGGCTACGAGCACACCGTCAATTCGCACATCAACCGCCTGCGCACCAAGATTGAAGACGATCCGCGCGATCCGCAGCGCATCGTCACCGTCTGGGGTGTCGGCTACCGCTTCGAAGAGACTTCGCCATGAACGCCGTGAGCCGCGCGGTGTCGCGCCCCGCGCGGCGTTCGCGACCTTCGTTTTCCTCGCGCCTGACGATGGCCATGGCCTTGCTCCTGCTCGCCTACGGGGCATTGGTCGGCGTCCTCGGCTGGCACGTCGCCGCCGAGGACGAGCAGGAGTCGTTGCAGCGCCTGTCGCACGGGCTGGCCCGGCATATCGTCGAACACTGGCCCGAGATTACCCTGAGCGACCGCGATCAGGCCGACCGTGCGGCACGTGACGAGCTGCTGTCGATGCTGATGGTGGTCAATCCCGGCATCCAGGTCTACGTGCTCGATGCCAATGGGCGGGTGCAGGCCTATATCGGTGATCCCGGCATGGTGCAGCAGGAGCAGGTCGACCTGCGGCCGGTGCGCGCCTTTCTTGGCGGCGCCGCCTTGCCCTTGCGCGGCAGCGACCCGATGGGTTCGGGCATCGCGCGCATCTTCAGTGCGGCGATGTTTCCGCCGCGTGTCGGCGATACTCGCCCGCCGGGTTACCTGTACATCGTTCTCGATGGCCAGGCGCGCGAAGCCGTCGCCGGGCAGCTGAGCCAGCGCCGCGTCTGGCAGGGCACCGCTCTCGTCGCCGGCCTGGGCTTGCTGGTCACCCTGGCGGTTGGTGCCTTCACCCTGCGTCGGCTGACGCAGCCGCTGCACCGTCTCGCCCGACGCATGCGCGACTACAGCCTGCGCAGCCTGCAGGCCAGCGCACCCGGGCGCAGTTCATCACCGAGCGCGGGCGATGAAGTGCAGGCCATTGGTGCCGCGTTCGACGAAATGACCCAGCGCATCGAGTCGCAGACCGCGCGCGAGCAGCAACAGGCGAGCGCCCACCGCGAGACCATGGCCAGCGTCGCGCACGACCTGCGCACGCCGCTGACCGCCTTGCACGGTCACCTCGAAGCGCTGGCCGGCAAGGCGCTCACCGAGCCCGGGCAGCAGCAGCGCGTGCTCGCCGCGGCGCTGGCGCAGAGCGACAAGGTGCGGCGCCTGTCGCAGCAGCTTTTCGAGCTGGCGGCGCTGCAATCGACCGACCTCTTGCTGCATCGCGAGCGTTTTCGCCTCGACGAACTGGTTACCGACGCGGTACAGAAATTCGAAGTCAACGGCGGGCCGCCGCCGGTGACCCTGGCCGGTGAGCACCCGGGGAGACTCGAACTGGACGGCGATCTGCAGCTCATCGAGCGGGCGTTGACCAACCTCATCGACAACGCCATGCGCCATGCCCCGGGTGCTGCGCCGGTGCGCGTCAGCCTCAGCCAGGAGGGAGGACAGGCGCGGATCACCATCGAGGACGCCGGCAGCGGCCTGCCCGAAGAAGTGTTGCTGCGCCTCGAACACGGCCAGTCGCTGCGCGATCCGCCGCTCAGGCGCAGCAGCGGCGGCATCGGCGGCCTCGTCCGCTCAGGCGCAGCAGCGGCGGCATCGGCGGCCTCGGCCTGGCCATTGCCCAGCGCGTCGCCGCGCTGCACGGCGGCAGCCTGCGACCGCTGCCGTCGCCGGATGGCGGCACGCGTCTGTGCCTGGCCTTGCCGCTCGCGGAAGCGATCTAGCCGACGGGTGCCAGCGTACTGCCAGCACCTGCCTCCCCGGATCGTCCCCCCCACGCCATCCTCGATCGCTTCTAGCCCCTCGCCCCTTGCGGGAGAGGGGTTGGGGAGAGGGGAAATTCTCGCGCCGTCGTCCCCCTGGCCGGTCCGCAGGGCCATCAATCGCCAGCCAAAGACGGTCGCGCTGACTGAAGTGGTCGCCTTGCCGCCAGGACGGATTGTCAGATTCCCCC
>JEMX01000104.1:0-3507 GCA_000585055.1 Candidatus Accumulibacter appositus | reverse complement strand
TCTCCCCTGGCCCCTCTCCCGCGAGGGGAGAGGGGAAGGGCGCGCGTCGGTTTCGGTGTGCTGGTGATAGCGAATACAATGAACGGCCAACCCGAAGAGGAGCTTGCGATGCCGACCACTACCCTCAAGGTGACCGGAATGAAATCCGACGACTGTCTGCGCCTGGTCATGAACGCCATCCAGGACCTGCCGTGCATCGGCCATGTCGAGCTGTCGCTGGAAACCGGCGAGGCGAGCATCGAGCACACGGCGATGGTCGATGAGGGCGACATTCGTCAGATCATCGAGGACGCGGGTTATCCGACGGCGTAGCGCTTGCCGCTCCCCGGGGTGCTGAACATCGGCTCGCCCCCGTTCACCGCACAGCAATCGCCGAGCGGGCTTCTGCCCGTCTCGTAAAGCACAGACCGCGGAACACGTGTCGGCGCAGGCCCCAGGAGTCGGCGTAGCGAACGTGGTTCACCCAACCCTTGATGCTGGCGTCGAACTCGGCGAAGCTGATTCTCTCACCGAGATAGTCGGCGAGGCGTTCCCCCAGGTGGCGGGTGGTGCTGCGCAGCTTGCGCGCCTTGACCAGCCGGTGGCTCGGGTAGACGACGAAGCCCAGCCAGGCGATTCCGCAGTGCGTCGGCAGCACTTGCGCCGCCGTTTCGTGAATCGTCAGCCGCAACGCAGCCAGGTGTTCGACGAGCGCGGATTTCCACGCCCACAGCTCGCGCTTGCTGTCGCTGAACAGCGCAAAGTCGTCGACGTAGCGCAGGTAGCCAAGACAGCGTAGTTCGCGGGTGACGAACTGGTCGAAGCGATGAAGATAGCAGTTCGACCAGAACTGCGAGCTGAGATTGCCGATCGGCAGCCCGCGCGGACGGCAGGCGGCGAGCAGGTCGTCGCCGGGGAACCAGACCATCTGGTATTCGTCGTCGAGGACGCCAGCGCCGCTCTCCAGGATCCGGTCGACGAGTGCCATGACGTCTTCCTCGGGGATGACCCGCGCCAGCGTCTCGCGCAGGATGGCGTGGTCAATCGACGGAAAGTGCTTGACGATGTCGGCGCGCAGCACGTAGCGGTAGCGCCGCGCAAGCTGCTGCAAACGGGTGACGGCCCGGTGCGTGCCCTTGCCGACACGGTTGGCGTAGCTGTCGGCGATGAACAGGCGCTCGAAACGCGGCTCGATGACGCGGCACAGTGCGTGATGGACCACCCTGTCGCGGAAGGGCGCGGCGCTGATCTTGCGCCGCTTCGGCTCGTCGACGTAAAAATTGACGTAGGGTCCTGGGCGATAGCTGCCGTGCGCCAGCTCGTGCTTGAGCGCCAGCAGTCGATCGGCAAGCTGGAACTCGAAACTCGCCGCGGCACCCTGACCACGCTTGCCGCGCGCCGCCTTGCCGTAGGCCGCCAGCAGGTTCTCCCAGGAGCACAGGCGGTGGTAGGCTTCGCTGGCGGGTTCGCGCGGCGGCCCGCGATCGTCGCCGCCAGCGCCGGAGAAGCCAATGCCTGAAGAAATGATCGTGTTCACGCGCTGTTATGACCTGCTTTCCTGGTTGCTGCCGAGAGCCGAGAAGTTCCCACGCGCCTATCGTTTCACCGTTACCCAGCGCCTGGTCGACGCCGCACTCGACCTGCAGGAAGCGCTCTGCGAAGCGCAGAGCCAGCGCGCCGCGCCGCGTTTGAGCGCGCTGCGTCGGGCCGACGCGGCACTCAACAACCTGCGCCTCTACCTGCGCCTGGCCTGGGACTGGCGCTGGCTCACTGCCGGCCAGTACGAACATGTGAGCGCCATGGTCGTCGAGATCGGCCGTCTGCTCGGCGGCTGGCTGAAGCAGAGCACGCGCCAGGGCGGCTAGGCTTGCCCGTGTGCCAGCGTGGTTGAGGGGCGGGGCGCCGCGGAGCTTGCGCCCGGGCGGCGCCCCTCTTCGATATATGCCCGACGGTGCGCGCCCTGGTGGGCAATCCGTGCGGACGGGACCAGCCTGCGCCATCCACAGCACCTTCGCCTCGGCCCGCCGACCTTGGGCGACGGGCATTTCCGGCCCGGCCCTCGCGGGTCGGGTTTTCTGAAGGCGTGCACGATGTGGGAGACACACACCAACCGCAAACCGACATTGTTGTTGCGATTGCCTGGGTCGTTGTGATTGCGGTAGGCGCAGCGCGCATTGTCGCGGTTGTTGTTCCAGGAGCCGCCGCGCAGCACGCGCCGGGTCGTCTCAGGCCGCCCCACCGGCTTGCGCCGGCGGGCAAAGTATCGCGCTTCGGGGAGGCGCTGGCAAGCTCGGGTGCCGCTGCAGGCGGAAAAAAAATTCGCGCGCGGGGCGCTGCGCGCCCCGCAGAACGCCGCGTGGCGGCGTTCCAGAGGGACAGCGAAACAGAGTTGACAGAGATCAGAGCTGCGGTGCTCAGCGCTTCAGGATGGGGGAGACACACACCAACCGCAAACCGACAAGGTCGTCGCGATAGCCTGGGTCGTTGTGAAGGCGGAAGGCGCAGCGCGCAGGCCGCGGGCGTCGTCCCAGGAGCCGCCGCGCAGCACGCGCCGGGACTCTTTCTGTTCGGGACCTTCGCGCCTGGCATCGGCCGCGTAAGGGTAAGGATGGTAGGCGCTGCTGGTCCATTCCCAGACGTTGCCGCTCATGTCGACCAGTTCTTCCGGCGTGTCGCCGCCAGGGAAAACGCCGACCGGCGTGGTGCCGCGAACGTGCGTCTCGAAAGCGTTGCAAGAGCCCGCGTCGAAGTCCTCGCCCCAGGCGTATCGGCGGGCAGCAGTCCCGCGGGCAGCGGCTTCCCATTCGACTTCGCTCGGCAGCCGCCAGCATTGCCGGGTCTGTGCCGACAGCCAGGCGCAGTAGGCGCGTGCTTCGTACCAGCAGATGCCGACGACCGGTTGCGCCAGGTCGTTGTACGCCGGATCGTTCCAGTTGCTGGGCTGGGTTTGCCTGCCGGGCGGGTACCAGTCATCGAGCTGCGCCTCGAATTCGTCCTCCGACATTAGCAGTCTCTCCTCCCAATCCTTCGCGGCCTGGGACGTGATGCGGCCTTCGCTCAGCAGATTCTTGATCCTCTGCGGGTCGTCATTCAACAACTGCCGGATTTCGCGCCACTGCTGCTTCGGCCCCTCCGCCGTGCCTTCGCCGCGCCGCCAGTCCTGGGCCGCCTTGTCTTCCCACCAGCGTTCGTCGTCGTAGGCGCCAGCCGCCATGAACAGGCGCCACTCGGCGTTGGTGACCGGGAAGCGGGCGATGGAAAAGGCGGTGAGCTGCACCGGGTGCACCGGCGCCTCGTCGTCGTACAGCCCTTCGTCGCTGCCGATCGGGTAGCTGCCGGCAGCGATATCCAGCAGCGGCGGCAGGAGGTAGTCGCCGTACGCGCCGCGGTGCCCTGTGAAGCGCGGATCGCCGAGTCCACCGAGCGCCCGTGCGGCGGCGATGCGGGCGCGCAGGTCGGCGGCGGGGTCGCGGCTACGGGCGAGCAGCGCCTGCTGCAGGCCACTGCGCAGCGCCTCGGGGAGGCTGC
>JEMX01000103.1:6858-7015 GCA_000585055.1 Candidatus Accumulibacter appositus | reverse complement strand
TGATGAAGTCGCTGTAGGCCAGGTCACGCTGCCAGCGAACGCCGTGGATGAGGACCACCTTCGCGAAGCGCTCATAGGTCTCGGGGTCCTGGATCAGGCTGATGAACGGCGCCAGGCCGGTGCCGGTCGACAGCAGGTAGAGGTTCCTTCCCGGGCG
>JEMX01000103.1:6338-6641 GCA_000585055.1 Candidatus Accumulibacter appositus | reverse complement strand
CATCACGAATTGACCGTTGATGAAGCGCAAGCCCGGGTCGCGCGTGGTGCGAAAACTGAACAAGGTGTCGTTCCAGTGATGGACCGAAAGGACTTGTTGGGCGGAAAAGGTGCTCATCGTTCTTGNNGTGCGGTTGATGAGAGCCATGGTATTTGCGTATGTTATATTTGTAAAACAGATTTTCTCAATAAACTATATCTAACTTGTAGATATGCGATTCACTTTGCGGCAGATCGGGGTTTTTGTGGCCGTGGCTCGGCACGAGAGCGTTTCGCGCGCCGCCGAAGAGCTCTCGCTGTCGCA
>JEMX01000103.1:6072-6197 GCA_000585055.1 Candidatus Accumulibacter appositus | reverse complement strand
GTCGAGCTGATCGAGCGTGCTGCGGCGATCGAGAGCGGGCTCGAAGGGCACGCCGGCTACGGAAAGCTGCAGATCGGAGCGACGCTGACCATCGGCAACTACCTGGCGACACTGATCGTCGCCGA
>JEMX01000103.1:5618-5824 GCA_000585055.1 Candidatus Accumulibacter appositus | reverse complement strand
TCCTGGATCGTCCGCGAGCCCGGCTCGGGGACGCGTGAGACCCTTGATCAGGCGCTGCGCCATCAGCATTCGCCGCTCAAGGTTCGCCTCGAGCTCGAGCACACCGAAGCGATCAAGCGTGCCGTCGAATTCGGCCTCGGCATCGGCTGCATCTCGCGCCTGGCGCTGCGTGAGGCTTTCCGGCGCGGCAGCCTGGTGGCCATACA
>JEMX01000103.1:4674-5463 GCA_000585055.1 Candidatus Accumulibacter appositus | reverse complement strand
TGGTCGTTCATTCCTTGATCAGGTGGCAGGGTTCACGCATCCTTCAGCACAGTCAACTTGTTCGAAGAAGGCTCAGATCACTTGCCAGATGTGTCAAGGATGCTGTCGATGAACCTTCTGTAAACCCCGGTCGTAAAGAGTTTCCTTGTTGTCCTTCCGGGCTTTTCCCGCAGCACTCGTAAGCGAGAGCGCACCTGGCGTGCGAGATTAAGTGTCCACAGGGCGATGCGATTCTCCAAATCAAGGTGGAAAAGGTAGAGCTGGATGCGAGGTCGGTCGCGGCCGTCCATATTTATGCTGTTTTGGCACATTAAAACCAAGGCAGGTATTCGCCAATGCCAGGTATTGCCGCAATGCCTTGCCGTTAGCGTGGCTGTCAAANNNTTAGCGTGGCTGTCAAAGCGGTGCCGGATGTCGTTCCATTCGATGCGGTCGCCGTATGTTCGAGTGGCGAGAACGAACTCGAATAGTTGCCGTTGCGATAAGCGCTCCAAGTGACCCTTAGTGTTATTGAGGAAGGAATGGACGATGTTGTGGGTAACAAAGTGAGTCGGAGAAGGCAACAAGCACTCGCCCCCACGCCACCTTAATGTCTTCGCATCCCGAAAGACTTCCTCACTCGAAAGCAGCTCGACAAAGGGTAGGTGGACCGCTTGGACATGCAGTTCAACGTGGGTAGGGCAGTCGGGATTCACCAATGGAGGGTAGTGGTGGTCCTCCGCGAAACCGACCGGGTCGGGCATCTGCATGCCTTCCGCTACCCACGGGTGGTAACCCGCGCCCGCCACC
>JEMX01000103.1:4526-4663 GCA_000585055.1 Candidatus Accumulibacter appositus | reverse complement strand
GCCACCTTGTCGAGGATCTCCGGCAGCCGTTGAGCGGGAATCAGAATATCCAGATCGGAAATTATCCGCTCACCCGAAGTCGGATAGAGACCGCCGACGAGTGCCGCTGCACCCTTGAGAAGCACTGGGCGCACACC
>JEMX01000103.1:4227-4371 GCA_000585055.1 Candidatus Accumulibacter appositus | reverse complement strand
GGCAAGATGAGCGCTGGAGGCGCGCAGCATCTTTTCCCACTCGCTCTGGTTGGCCGGCAGGTTCGATCGGGCGAGTGGTTGACCCAATGCTCCCGACAGGCAGCGACTGAGAAGTCGCGAGGCCGCTCTAGGGTTGGCTGCCAA
>JEMX01000103.1:0-4188 GCA_000585055.1 Candidatus Accumulibacter appositus | reverse complement strand
TTCATGGCTTCAGGTAGTTCCGAATAACTCAGCTCATAGGCCGGTGTCTGCTCGACAAAGCGAACGAATCTGGCTAGTTGGTCCTCGGTAGCGGCGTCCCATCCTGAAAGTCGAATATTGGCTTCGAGGAGACGAATCATGCTTTGGTGTGGCCGCAACGGCGTAAGTTGTGTTGGCGCTCCCTTAGAAAAAGCGGGGAACACTATCGCAGAGGGCGCTGCGGCGGCTGAAAGTACTTCATAATTCCCTGGCGGATCGATATAGCGACCGCTTCGGCCATAGCGATTGACCGTCGCAAGCTTCGGTAATGCCGGATAAAACGGCTCCAAGAGGGTCCAGGAACCGGTCTTGATCGATAGGCTGGTGGGCAGCGGGAGTAAGGCGAATTCGTCGTCGCCAACCGCGATAGTATCGTCGCCCAAGTAGGTAAAGCCGTGTGCGACCAGAAAGCCAGTGAGGGTTGACTTTCCTGCGCCGCTATTGCCGGGCATCAGAATGCTGCGCCCCCGGCGGCTGACCGCTCCAGCGTGGCAATAGGCCAACAAGGATTGGTGCGGATGTTCCAAAGAAAGCAGGAATTCCACCAGATGCCACATTGTCCGATTGATCGTCGTTGCTTCTGCGATGACTCGATCGCGAAAGGTCAGCCGATAAGCAGAGTCACTTGCCGAAATCTCCAGCAGGTCCACATCGTCATCATCAATGGCACGATGTTGAAAACGCGCGAAAAATGATTCGTCCAGCTTCGTGACCGCGGACAGTACGCTGATGCGGTTTCGACCAAACTGGAAGGCACCACAGTCTGCCAACTCATTGTTCCAATCGACGACCCTGACGCTAGCGGTTGCCGCGGGGATGTTAGCCACTTCCACTTCCGCTTTCGCGCTTGCCTGTTGTTCGTCGGCCAGATCTGTAAGCACTTGCGCGACGTCGCGTGCAGCCTGCTGGTCAGAAATTCCGAAATGCCGCGCAAAAGTAGATGCAATCTCGTGCGCTTTAAGGCCTTGAACCAAAAAATCCCAAACAATTTTGGCGGTGGCGTTGAGGATCAGAAGCCTGTCCGTCAACGGGAAGTACAGAACCCAAGCGTCATCGAATTTATGCAGAATTGCACTCTGCTCCAAGCTGATGTCAGGCTGACCGCTCGGTAGGCAAATCTGCTCATGCATACAGTTCAGCTTACTGATCCTAAGTTCCTCCTCCTCCTCAGCGAGCAATCGCGCTTCCAGCTGCACCGAGTGCGCCCGCTCTTGATGCCGTTAGTATTTGGAGGCCTCGACTAGTAGGAAAAACCCCCTATTCTGATGTCAGCGTCGGTTAGCTGGCGCAGATCTGTCCCTGTGGGCAGTCGGCGTGGGCATTCTTCGACTTGGTTGCGGCCAGAACAGCCAGCACGGCTGGCGCCGTGTACACCGCGTGCTTGCCGACCATCGCCAGCGCTTCACGACGGTTCATCTTGGGTCGACTATCAGCCGTATTTTCCACTCCGTCAGGGAGGTTATCGCCAAGATCAGGTTTCTCTCTTTCCATTTTTTGCTCCTTAATAAGATAGGACGATAAGCAATCGCGCCCGCGACACCTCGTAACGGATCAGCGATCAGGCATTGCCGCCTCGTACAGAAAAACCGGGCTGCAACCGACGGTCTGCGAACTTGGGAGACAATTAAGCAGAATTCATGCCGGAAAAGATAATGGGCCACAACGGATGGATTTAACACGAAGAAATACGCTCGCGTAAGATTTCTCGCGTGTTGCGCACGTCTCAGGTGTAAAAAAAGTCGACACCAAACTTGAGAGGCTGCCCCCCCGGAGTCGGGCAGCGGCACCGCATCTTCATTTCGACCCCGTGTCGCTGGCTTGGAGGGACGCAATTTCTCCCAGAGCAAACCAGTCGCAACCATGGGGTAGCTCTCTCCGCGCCTTGCACGGCCTGAAAGAGGGGTGGGTCCCTCGTAGGCCTTTATCAATCCAACTGAACCACGGTTGCGCAACTTTTCGTGCGGTGCTCGCACGGCGTGGAAGGTTGGAGGGAATGTAAAAAGTACTTCACAACTGTCTGCCGGCCCCTTCTCCGGGTGTAGCCTCCGAGTAGGCGCTGTCGGAAAACTTTACACTAGAATGACGACGAGTCACGGCTAGGAATACAAAAGCGCTTTAAATCATACAACCATGACTGTTGGCATGAATATTGCACGCTTTCGGCGGCGCGCTATTTTTGGGGTGGCGACGAACCCGGCCGTCTTGCCGTCTTGTGTTGCTCGGTGCGTTCTCACGTAGAGGGAACACCGTGGTTCAATCTCCGGATGCCTTTTTCTTCATCGAATAAGGAGTCATATCAGATGCCTCAACAGCCAGCTCAGCCAGTCACCAATATTCTCGTCACTATGTTCGGACGAGCCTTTGGTGTGCCAAGTTTTGCGGATTTATCGCTCGGTAGTAACGTCCTGGGTAATGGCACTGCCGGTTTGTATGACGGGTGGTGCTTAGACCAAGAAACCTCCATTACCAATATGACTGTGATCGGCACGAGTCCAACTGTCACTCAGGGCACCTATGTTGCAGAGATTTATTCGATCTATGACTACTTGTTAAAACCGTTAAACCCGCTAGACCCGCTAAGCCCTTTACGTATATCAACGGTTTTTCCAACAATACAGAACCCCGATAAGCTCCCTGCCGTGAACTGGCTCATCAACCAGAACTTTAGCGCAAGTGGTAACTCGGGTGGCTATACGTTGGCGGATGTCCAGGCGGCGATTTGGCTGCTGTTGGGTGATAACCCAAACAATAGTGGGACCGGTGTGGCAACGACATGGAATCTTGCAAGAACAGAGGCGCTGATTTCCTTAGCAAACCAGCATATTGGCTTTGTTCCGGATATCTCCGACGGGGATACGACCAATGACAACATTGCCGTTCTGGTTTCTCCATTTATCGACACCAATGGCAACGGCATCCGGGATGACGGTGATGTGGAGCAGCAGCCTTTCGTGATCACGGTCGCTTCAGCCGCCCTAGGCGACACGGTCTGGCTGGACACGAACGCCAACGGCATTCAGGATGGCGGCGAAGTTGGTGTTGAGAACGTCACTGTGAAGCTTTGGCGAGACCTTAATGGCGATGGCCTCGTGGATAACAACGAGGTCATCAAGACAACGACTACGGATAACGCCGGCCACTATGAATTCGTTGGGCTGACGCCAGGTCTTACCGGCTATCCGGGTTATAGGGTTGCGTTCACCCTTCCGACTGATTACGTCTTCACCACGAAGAACGCTGCTGGCTCCACCGGCGCTAATGACTCGGACGCCAACCCGCTTGACGGGACCACCGCGGCCGTAAGTCTCAACCCAGGTGAATTTAATAAGGACATCGACGCGGGCATCTATAAGCTGGCTAGCCTCGGCGATAAGGTGTGGCTGGACTGCAACAACAACGGTATCCAGGATAACGATGAAGTGGGCGTCGCCGGGGTGAAGGTGCATCTGCTGGACAGCAACGGCAATGAGATTGCGACGGCCACGACGGGTGCGCAGGGCAATTACCTGTTCAGCAATCTGAGGCCTGGCGAGTACGCGATCAAGGTTGACAAGCCCGTCGGTTACGCCTTCACCACGCAGGACGCGGGCGTCTCCGGCGCCACGGACGCCAACGATTCCGACGTGAATGCCGCGACAGGCCAAAGCAATTTCGTCACCCTGACCTCCGGCCAGAACAACCTGACGGTCGATGCCGGCCTGATAGACGCTCCAGTATGCGTCGAGTTTGATTTTCCCGCCGACTCCTCTGGCACCATCGGCAATTCGCGTAGCTACACGACGTCTGAGGGTGTCTCGGTAACGGCAACCGCATGGAGTCGGGAGAAAGCCAGCGGCGATTGGAGCGCAGCCTACCTGGGCGCCTATGGCGGCGGTCACGGCGTGACCGATAACAGCGAAGACGGCAGCAACCCCAGCCACACGGTGGACAATGTCGGCGAGCAGGTCAACTATGTCGTCTACCAATTTTCGCAGAACGTCATCGTGGACAAGGCCTACCTGGGCTATGTCGTTTGCGACAGCGATATTTCGGTGTGGATCGGGTCTTCCGCGACCCCGGTTACCAGCGTGAACGACGCGTTCCTGAACAGCATGACCCACTACGAGGAAAACTGGACGACAAGCCGCTATGCTCGTTGGGCCGACTTCA
>JEMX01000102.1:4514-4932 GCA_000585055.1 Candidatus Accumulibacter appositus | reverse complement strand
GACTGATCAAGAAATACCCGAACCGTCGCCTTTACGATACCAAGACCAGCGCCTACATCACCCTGACCGATGTCAAGGATCTTGTCTTGTCGCGCGAGGTCTTCAATGTTCTGGACGCCAAGACCGGCGAAGACATTACCCGCGCAATCCTGCTGCAGATCATCCTTGAGGAGGAAGCGTCGGGTGTGCCGTTGTTTACGGCCGACCTTCTGGCCCAGATGATCCGCTTCTACGGTCACGCGATGCAGGGCATGCTTGGCAAATACCTGGAGACGAACATCAAGTCGTTCGTCGATTTCCAGAAGAAATTGCAGGAGCAGTCGCAGTCCCTCTATGGGGAGAGCAACAGCCAGATGCAGAACGACATGTGGTCGCAGTTCATGAATTTCCAGGGGCCGGCGATGCAGACGATGATGAG
>JEMX01000102.1:4253-4491 GCA_000585055.1 Candidatus Accumulibacter appositus | reverse complement strand
ATGCTCCATCAGATGCAGGACCAGCTGAAAACGCAGACCCGGACGCTGTTCAACGGCATCCCGCTGGCAGGCTTCCCCGCCGATTCCGCCCAGCAGCCCCACGATACCGAGAAGAAATAAGGCTATCCCTGTGTCATTGCAGGGCGGCGCGCAGCAACTCTAGCTGCCGGGCTTCGTCGCTGATCTCTGAATTGCCTGGCGTTTACGGAAAACAGCGCCTGACTACTTGCGTAGTCAG
>JEMX01000102.1:0-4227 GCA_000585055.1 Candidatus Accumulibacter appositus | reverse complement strand
CGCTGTTTTGTATTGCCACGCTGCTTGCCCGGTTAGCGCAGGACCGAAATGAAGGTCGCGGCGATGATTGCCGAGGTGATCACGCCACTGATGCTGGCTCCAAGTGCATGTGGCATGATGATCGCACTCGGGTTCGCTGCCATCGCCACTTTCTGGACGATCTTGGCGGTGGTCGGTACGCAACTCACGCCAGCAACGCCGACGATCGGGTTGAACTTTCCGCCGCTCCAGAAGTACAGGATGTAACCACCCGCCAGGCCGCCAAGCGCCGAAACTCCGAGAGCCAGCATGCCCAGCAGCAGCAGCTTCAAGACCGTTGGGTCGAGCAGCGTGTTGGCTTCACAGAGGACGCCCAGGGTCAGGCCGAGGAAGAAAGTGGCACCGTAGAGGAAGGTCTCACCGAGTAACTTGGCGAAGTTCTCTAGGCCACTTTCGCGTACCGCGACGCCGACAAACAGCGAGAAGAACAGGGGCGCGGCAACCGGAAAGAGCAAGCACAGCAGCGTGCAGGCGACAACGGCGAAGATCAGCTTCTGGGAACGGCTGATTTTCGGTCCCTGATCGGCGGCCATGCTGATGCCGCGGATGTGCTTGGGCACCAGCCACTTGATCATGTACGGGTACACGCCGTAGGTCAGACCAAGGTAGAGGTAGCCAACGACGGTGATCGACACGAACAGATGCTTGGCGAGAACCAGCGAGGTGAACAGCACCATCGGCCCGTCTGCGCCACCGATGGTGGCGACCGACGCTGCTTCGGGTGCCGTGAGACCGAGGCCAATGGCGAACGGGAAGACCACAAAGGTTCCGAGTTCTGCGAACAGGGCAATGAACATGCTCTGGAAGGGGCGGGCCATCACGTAACCGACGTCGAGAAGCACGCCGATACCCATGAACACGAGGCAGGCAATGAGGCCGTTGCTGAAGGTTAATGTATATATGGGCTGCAGCCAGTCGATTTGCAGGATGTTGATCAACTGGAGGGGATCGGTGATCAATGGATCGACGAAGAGTGTTCCCGGCTTGCCGCCTTCGAGGAACATCACCGCTGCATTTACGGAGGACATGCCCATGCCCATCGGAATCATCAGCAGGGGTTCCAGGACGTTCCGTGAGCCCAGATAGATGAGCAGGAAGCCGAGCAACATCAGGAAGATACGACCCAACATGATCTGCGGCTCGGCGGCTACCAGAGTGGCTACACCCTGGAACACATCGACAAAATTTATGCTTTCCATGCGCTTCAGTCCTTGCGCCTAGCCGCAGCACCCAAGGAGCCGCGCATCGGCGTAGAAACCGATTCGCGGACCATGCGGGGTGCCGGGTTTCGGCAGATATCCGCTCACGCGATTGTCAACAGGGGCTGTCCGCCCTCGATGGGATCTCCGGCCGCGACCAGAACTCGGGTGACCTGGCCGGCACGGGTGGCCATCACCGGTGTTTTCATCTTCATGGCTTCGAGGACCATAAGTCGGTCACCGGCGGCAACGGTCTGACCGACCTTGACGTTGACTTCGACGACGGTGCCGCCCATGCCGGCGACAACGTCGCCGTCGCCAGCTGGAGCGGCTGCTGCGGCGACCGGAGCTGCCGCTGCCGCGGCTGGTGCACTACCCCCGGCCTGCGGTGCGGCGGCTACGGCTGCTGGGGCTGCTGATGGTGCCGGTTGACCGGCAGTGAGTTCCAGTACGCTGACGTCGTATTCGCGTCCGTTGACCGTGACCTTGAATTGCGTTGACCGTGACCTTGAATTGTCTGGGCATGTTTTGCTCCTGTTTAGCGGTGGCTTCGGCCGGGAGCATGTCCCGGCGTATGAGATGAATGTTGGGCGGCGCGACCGCCAACTGCCCAGCCGTGACCGGGCTGTGAAATGCGCAAGATGCGGTGCGGGCCAATGGCCGCGAAGATCGCCGCCGACAAGGCCGCGACGTCCTCTTCCGGAACGCCGAGGAACACGGGGCAAACGTCTCCGGTCGGGACTTCGACCGCTGGGCGTTTTTCCATCCTGGCGGTCACTACAACGAGCACCTTGATCAATACGGCCACGATCACCGACACCACAATGGCGATGCCGTAGACCTGTAGCGATGTGATGATGGCTGCTGTCATCATGGGATTCTCTTCCTTCCGTCGCCGGTTACATGGGGATGTTGCCGTGCTTCTTGGTCGGCCTGAGTTCACGCTTGTCGAGCACTTTGCGCAGCGCCAGGGAAACCATCCAGCGGGTATCCTGCGGCTCGATCACGTCGGTAATGTAGAAGTTGCTCGCCGATACGTATGGCGAGGCAAACTTTTCGCGGTATTCCTGTGCCATTTCGGCGGCCTTTGCCGATTGATCTTCCGCCGCCGCGATTTCCTTGCGATAGAGAATCTTGACTGCCGCTTCGGCGCCCATGACCGCGATCTCGGCCGTTGGCCAGGCGAAGACCATGTCCGCGCCCATTTCCTGCCATGTCCGCGCCCATTTCCTGGCTGCACATGGCGAGATACGAACCGCCATAAGCCTTGCGCAGGATGACCGTGATTTTCGGAGTGGTGCAGGAGCCGTAGGCAAAAAGCATTTTCGCGCCGTGGCGAATGATGCCGCCGCGTTCCTGTTCGACGCCGGGCAGGAAGCCCGGCACATCAACCAGCGTCACGACCGGCACGTTGAAGACGTTGCAGGTGCGAACGAAACGCGCCACCTTGTCGGCCGCATTGAGGTCGAGGGCGCCAGCCATGACCATTGGCTGGTTGGCAACCAGCCCGATGACCACGCCGTTGATGCGCGCGAAGCCGACAATGATGTTGCGGGCGAAGCCCGCATGGACTTCGAGCAGCTCGCCATTGTCCACCAGGCGGCGAATGATGGCGTACATGTCGAGTGGTTCCGACGGGCTGTCCGGGATGCAGTCGTTGATCCCCGGATCTTCCATTTCCTCGATCGGTACCGTCAGGTCGTGCGGTGGATCTTCGGTGTTGTTGGACGGCAGGTAGGAGAGCAGTTGCTTGACCACGCCGATGGCGTCCTGGTCATCGTTGGCAATGAAATGGGCGTTGCCACTGATCGTCGCATGCATCTCGGCGCCGCCGACTTCGGCCATCGTCGTTGCTCGCCCGGTCACTGCCTTGATCACCTGCGGTCCGGTCAGGAACATGTGCGCGTTCTCGCGCGTCATGATCACGAAGTCCATCAGCGCTGGCGAGTAGGCTGCACCGCCCGCGCAGGGACCACAGATCACCGCGATCTGCGGCACCACGCCGGAGAGCAGGACGTTGGAGTAGAAGACGTCGCCGTAACCGGACAGTGCGTCAACACCTTCCTGGATACGCGCGCCGCCGGAATCCTTGAAGGCCACTACCGGTACGCCGTTTTTGAGGGCGTGGCGCATGGTGCGGTTGATCTTTCTGGCCTGCATCTTGCCAAGCGTTCCGGCAACGACACTGAAATCCTGGCTGAAAGCGGCGACCTGCATCTCGCCGACATAGCCGGTGCCGCAGACCACGCCGTCGGCGGGCAGTGTTTTCGCCGCCATGCCGAAGTTGGTGGCACTGTGCGAGGCATGCAAGCCGAGTTCCTGAAACGTTCCCTCGACAAAGAGGGTGCCAAGGCGCTCGCGGGCCGACAGCAAACCCTTGGCGTGCAGCTCTTCCAGCTTCTCTGGACTGACGTTTTCCGTCAGCTGTGTGCGCTTGGTGCGCAGCTTATCGATTAATTCCGGTCGTATCGTCATCGGGAATCCTAACGGGTGGCAAAGTTTGAACTAACTCGCAGCAGCGGGGCTGGCGACTTTCCGGCAGCGTAGTATCCACACTTCCGGCAGCGTAGTATCCACACTTTTGTATGTGCTGGCTAGTGTGTTTTGAAAATCATTCGCAAAGACCCGGCAGCAGGAAAAATGATCTCGGGGGGGGGGCGGTGTTCGTCGCTAGAACCGGGGGCTGGTGTCCGGCCGAAGGCGCCGATCAACGCGAAACGCCGTGCGCGGCGGCGGAAAAACACGCGAGGCGTCGTTTGCTGGTGACGCGCAGCAAGCGGCGGCGTAGTGCTCGTTGTGCGCGTAGTGAGCGTACAATTCGCCGTGGCCGATCTTGGCCCCGCCGGACGGGGCTCGAACGGGCAAGCGAATTGCGTAGTGCAGACGCAAAAAAAGCCCTGAATAATCAGAGCTTCTGTTGTTTCAGACTGGTGCCCAAGAGAGGAATCGAACCTCCACGGTGTTGCCACCACTAGGACCTGAACCTAGC
>JEMX01000101.1 GCA_000585055.1 Candidatus Accumulibacter appositus | reverse complement strand
CCGACGCTTGGCGTATTGTGATACTCGTGCCCGTCCAGATCGTAGGGGCGATTGAGTGCGGCGAGGATCTTCTCGCCGATGCCGCGACTCTGGCCAGCCGCTTCCTGCGGCTGCCGGGCGAGGTCCTCGAGCATGACCACGAACTCGTCGCCGCCGAGGCGGGCAACCGTATCGCGTTCACGAACGCAGGCCGACAGTCGCTTGCCGACCTGTTTCAGCAAACGGTCGCCCATGTCGTGTCCGAGGGTATCGTTGAGCGTCTTGAAATTGTCGAGATCGATGAACAGCAAGGCCCCCTGTCGGTCTCTGCGCGTGCTCGCCACCAGCGCCAGGCGCAGACGGTCGTGCAGCAGGCGGCGGTTGGGCAGGCCGGTGAGCGCGTCGTAAAAGGCCAGATGGCGGATCTCTTCCTGCGCCTGCTTGCGCATGGTGATGTCGGTCAGCGTCGACACGTAGTTGGTGACTTTTTCGTCGCTGTCCCAGACCGCGGAAATGGTCAGCCATTCGGGGTAGGTCTCGCCGTTCTTGCGCCGGTTCCAGATCTCACCCTGCCAGGTTCCCGTGCGCTGGAGTGTGTCGCGCATCGCCGAATAGAAGGTGGCGTCGTGGCGGCCCGAACTGAGCAGCTTGGGCGTCCGACCGACACAGTCGGCAGAGGAGTAGCCCGTGATCTCGGTGAACGCCTTGTTCACCCGCAGAATTACGCCGTTGGCGTCGGTAATGAACATTCCCTGCTGCGACTCGAAGGCCGTCGCAGCGATGCGTTCCCACTGCTCGGCCTGCTTCTTGTCGGTCACGTCGTGCGAGACGACAACCACACGCATCACCTTGCCGCTCTTGTCGTTGATCACCTTGCCGGTCGACGCCATGTGCCGGACGCTGCCGTCGTGTCGCACCAGGCGGTACTGCAGTTCCTGACCGACGCCGGTTTCCGCGGTCTGCCTGAACGCGTCGATCACCCGCTCACGGTCATCCGCATGCACGTCGGCGAATGAATCGCTGCCCTGCAGGTCTCTGCTCACGCCAAAGAACTGCCG
>JEMX01000100.1 GCA_000585055.1 Candidatus Accumulibacter appositus | reverse complement strand
GTGGTGCCGCAGCTGTTCGCGCTCAAGGGCCAGGAAGTTGGCCTGCGCTGGCTGCCGGCGACGCTCGACCCGGCCGTACGCGCACTGCTGCAGCGCCTCGAAGCGGCCCTGCCGCCCGGCCGGGTGGCGCTGCGCCAGGGCCGCAAGACGCTGCCGCTGAGCGCCGAGGCACAGGCGACGGTCCTCTGTTCACTGTTTCTCGATCACTTCATCCGCGAGTGGAGCGCTGTCGACCGCGAGAAAGCCGCCGCCGACAAGACGCTGGCCTTGTTCTTCCTCAGCGGTCGGGCGCTCTACAATGGCCCCGGCGAAGGCTCGCTCGCTGCCGGCATCCACGCCTGGTTGGCGCGCTTTCACCTCGCCCGCCGCGAACACGCGCCGGTGCTGTGCCTCGACGACGGAGCCGCGCAAGAGGATGAGGAGGGTGAGCACGCTGGGCACAACGACGCCCCCTTCGCACTGACCCTGGCCGCGGAAAGCGGCGCGGCGCTGCAGCCACCGGTGGCGCTGGCGACCGTGCTCGCCGATCCCGCCTGGGCGCAGGCGCGCTTCGCGGTTCTGCAAACGGTTTCCCTGCTCGCCGAGTTCTACCCGCCGCTCAATGCCTACGTCAGTGCCGGCGCGCGCACACCCCTGCGCATTGCTGCCGACGCGCTGCCGGCTTTCCTCTTCGACACCCTGCCGGTGGTGCGCCTACTCGGCATCCGGGCCTTGCTGCCGAAAGCCTTGGAGCGCCTGCTGCGACCGCGCCTGTCGCTGCAGATCAAGGGCCAGGCGAGCAGCGCTGGCGGCGGCTTCCTCAACGCCGACGACGTTTTCGCCTTCGACTGGCGGGTAGCGGTCGGGGACCAGCTGCTGACGCCCGATGCCTTCGAGGATCTGGTTCACGAGGCCACCGGCGTGATCCGTTTCAAGGGCGGCTACGTCTATCTCGATGCTGGCGAAATCGAGCGCCTGCGCGCCCAGCTCGCGCGGCCACCCGCTCTGTCGGGCAGCGAGCTGCTGCGCGCCGCCCTGGCTGGCGAATACGCTGGCGCGCCGATCGGTCTCGACGAGGCCGCACAGCGCCTGCTGCAACAGTTGCGGGAGGCCGGCGATGTCGAACTGCCGGACGCCGTACAGGCGACGTTGCGTCCCTATCAGCAGCGTGGCTACGCCTGGCTCTACCGCAACGCCTGCCTCGGTTTCGGCAGCGTCATCGCCGACGACATGGGGCTCGGCAAGACGCTGCAGGTGATCGCCACGCTGCAGAAGCTGCGCGACGACGGCGCGCTCGCCGATGCCAAGGCGCTGGTCATCGTCCCCACCAGCCTGCTGACCAACTGGCAGAAGGAGATCGCCCGCTTCGCGCCGACGCTGAGCATCGCCGTCTTTCACGGAGCGCGGCGCGAGCTGGTGGCCAAGCCGGGAGCACAGCGTCCGGACGTGCTGCTCACCACCTACGGCATCGCCCGCAGCGAGGCGGCAGCGCTCAAGGCGCTCGCCTGGCAGGTGCTGGTGGTCGACGAAGCGCAAAACATCAAGAACCCGGCGACCGCGCAGACGCGGGCGGTGAAGGCCATCCCGGCGGGCAGCTTCATCGCCATGAGCGGCACGCCGGTGGAAAACCGCCTCTCGGAGTACTGGAGCATCATAGACTTCGCCAACCGCGGCTATCTCGGCAAGCTGCCGCAGTTCGTCAAGGAATACGCGGTGCCGATCCAGACGCATCGCGACCAGCAGGTGGTCGAGCGCTTCCGACGCGTCACCGCGCCCTTCCTGCTGCGCCGGCTGAAGTCCGACAGGACGATCATCGACGACCTGCCGGACAAGATCGAGCAGGACCAGTACTGCACGCTGTCCGCTGCGCAGAGCGCGCTCTACGAATCGGTGGTCCAGGAAGGCTTGCGGGTCATCGCCGGCGAGTCGGACACCTTCCGGCGCCAGGGTTTGGTGCTGCAGATGATTCTGGCGCTGAAGCAGATCTGCAACCATCCGGCGCAGTACCTGAAGCAAGGACAGGAACGAAGCCAGGGGCCGGAGCAGCGGCACGACCAGGAGCAGACCGAGGCCGCGCTGTCCGGCAAGGCGGAACGTTTCCTCGAACTGATCGACGCGATCCACGCCAGCCACGGCAAGGTGCTGGTATTCACCCAGTTTCGCGAAATGGGCGAACTGCTCGCCGGCTGGCTGCGCGAACGCTATGCACGCGAGCCGCTGTTCCTGCACGGTGGCCTGACGCGCAGCCGCCGCGATGCGCTGGTCGAGCGCTTCCAGAACGATCGCACCGAGCAGGTTTTCCTGCTCTCGCTGAAGGCTGGCGGCTCCGGCCTCAACCTCACCGCCGCTTCGAGCGTGATCCACTACGACCTGTGGTGGAACCCGGCGGTGGAGGCACAGGCGACCGACCGCGCCTACCGCATCGGCCAGCAGCAGAACGTGCAGGTGCACCGCCTGATCACCCGTGCCACCTTCGAAGAGCGCATCAACGACATGATCCGTGCCAAGCGCGAGCTGGCCGAGCTGACCGTCGGCAGCGGCGAACAATGGATCGGCCATCTCGGCGGCGAGGAGCTGGCCGCGCTGTTCAGCCTGCATTGAGAGGCGGTTGAGAGGGAATTGAGCGGCCGCGAGGCAAGCCGAGAGAAAGCCAGTCACGGCGCACACGCTGTAACATGAGCGCAGCGCCCTCAGGTACTCAGCTGACAAGAGGAAAACAAAAACGATGCTCATCTGGCTGCGGAACTATCGACGCGACTTGCTGGCTGGCGATATCGGCGCCGGCATCATCGTCACGCTGATGCTGATCCCGCAGAGCATGGCCTACGCTCTGGTCGCCGGCCTGCCGCCGGTCACCGGGCTCTACGCCAGCATCCTGCCGCCCATCGCCTATGCCCTGTTCGGCAGCAGCATGGTGCAGTCGGTGGGACCGATGGCGATTACCTCGCTGATGATCGGCACCTCGCTGGCGAGCATGGCCCCGCCGGGATCGGCGCTGAGCATGGTGCTCGCCGGCCAGATGGCGCTGATCGCCGGCGTGATCCTTTTCCTGAGTGGCGTTTTCCGGCTCGGTTTCGTTGCCGGCTTTCTCAGTCGGCCGGTAATGAGCGGTTTCACCACCGGCGCCGCCCTGTTGATCACCGGCGGCCAGATCGAGCCGCTGCTCGGCGGGCCGCTGGCGAGCCCTCACCTGGCGAGCACGATCCTGGGGCTGGCTTCGCTGCTTGCCCTGTGGTTGGCGAAAGCCTATCTGGCGCGCGCGCTGGGCGCTCTTGGCGCCTCCGGAAGAGTGGCGGAAATGTTGACCAAACTGGCACCGGTGGTGGTCCTGATCGCGGCGACGGCCGCAGTCGCCGGCCTCGACCTGGCGCAGGCCGGAGTCAGGATCGTCGGCGAGATTCCGGCGGGCCTGCCGGCTCTCGCGCTGGCCGTGTCGGCCGAGCATTGGCAGCCCTTGCTGATGCCCTCGCTGCTGGTCGCCTTCATGATCTTCCTGTCCAGCCAGTCGGCCGCGCAATCCCTGGCCCACCGGCGCGGCGAGCGCATCGCCAGCAACAGCGAGTTGCTCGGACTCGGTGCCGCCAACCTGGCCAGCGCGGTGTCCGGCGGCTTCGCGGTCACCGGCAGCATTTCGCGCTCGGCCGTGAATTACGCCGCCGGCGCCAACACGCCGCTGGCCAGCGTGATTTCCGCCGCCCTGATCGTCCTGGCGCTGCTCGTGCCGACCACCTGGATATCCTGGTTGCCGCTGCCGGCCCTGGCGGCGACGATCATTCTCGCCGTCCTCGGGATGATCGATATTGCCACCTTGCGCGACGCCTGGCGCCACGACCGCAGCGACGCCGCCGCACTGCTGGCGACCACCGCCGGCGTCCTGCTTCTCGGCGTCGAACAGGGGGTCATTCTCGGCGTCGTCCTGTCGCTGGCGACGGTCATCTGGCGCGCCAGCCGGCCGCACATCGCGGTCATCGGCCGCATTCCCGGCAGCGAGCACTTTCGCAACGTCAAACGACATCACGTCGAAACCCTGCCCGAAGTGCTGATCCTGCGTATCGACGCCGACCTCTTCTTCGGCAATGTCGATGCCGTCATCGACCACCTCGAACACCTGCTCAAGGAGCGCGCAGCAGAAGGATGCGCGACACGCGATGTGGTGCTGGTGATGTCGGCGGTGAGCAGCATCGACACCACCGGCCTCTACGTCCTCAATGAAATCAACCGCAGCCTGCTCGGCCAATCCATCAAGCTGCATCTGAGCGAAGTCAAGGGGCCGGTGATGGACCGCCTGCAGCGCAGCGAGCTGCTCAAACACCGACTCGGCGGGCGGGTGTTTCTGAGTACCGCTGAAGCCTTCAGCTACCTCGCCGAGCAGTCTGCGCAGGAGACCTGGTGCATTTGAGGGTCTCCAGGCCAAGGCGAACTGTCCCGACTTGCCGGAACAGGAGCAGGCTATGAGCGATCATCGCAGGAAATTCGTTCTCGTCATCGGCACCGGCTGGGCCAATGCCGCCAAGCGCCGCGTCGCGCGCATGATCGGCGCGACCCTGGCCGATGCCGGTTTCGGGCTCATTGCCGGCAATTCGACGGGGATCGACCACTGGGTTGCAGACAGCTTCTGCGCCGCGCTCAAGCTCCGCGACGAAGCACCACAGGGCGCTTTTCAGCAGATTTCGCTGGGCTGGAACCGGCTCTTCGAGCGCGGCGGCCTGCCCCTGCCGGGCTACGCGGCGGACGAGAAATGCATAGTCGCCGTGGATGACGTCGAGGCCTGGAAACGCGAAGCAATCGCCCGCTGCGACGCGGCGGTGATGGTCGGCGGCGGCCGCGGCGCACTGGACATCGCGCGGCGCATCATCGATCAGGGCAAACCCGTCTTCCCGCTCCCTTTCATGGGCGGCCTCACCGGCAACTCGGACTTCGTCTTTCAGGAGATTCTCAAGACCTGGGAGGGCCATCAGGTGCCGGGCGTGAGCCGCGCGCAGTTCCTGCAACTTGCCCAGCCATGGCTGAGCGATGCCGATCGCGAGGCGGAGCAGGTGGTTCGGGAAATCACTGAAAACTGGGATGGCCACCCGGTACCCGGAGTAAAGCGCGGGCAGTTTCTTCAACTCGGCGAGCCCTGGGTGAGCGGCACCGGCCAGTTGAGAAATCTGCTGTGCGGCACCCTCGCCGAAACGCCGGATGTCTTTATTTCCTATCGCCGCAGCGATGCGCCAGCGGCTGCCGGGCGCATCGACAACGATCTCTCCGAACATTTCGGCAGCCGTCGGGTTTTTTTCGACATCGGCGATATCGCGCCCGGTCATCCCTGGGATCACTCGATCACCGAGGGGCTGCAGGCATCGAAGGCCGGCGTCGTGGTCATCGGCCGCTCCTGGATGCTGGCCGGCAGCGACGCTCACACGCCCCGCCTGCACGAAGCCAAGGATATCGTTCGCAAGGAGATAGCGGACATGATCCGGCAGGGCAAAGCCATTTTTCCGCTGCTCGTCGAGGGCGCCCGCCTGCCGGAAGCGGCGGAACTTCCGGACGAACTGCACGCACTCCTGCGCTTCCAGGCGACAACGATCGACAACCCCAACTGGGGAACAACGATGCAGTTGCTGATCCGCGAGATCGAAGCGGTCCTTCGTCGTCACCAGAACGCTGACGGCAAGCAGGCGGGTCGAATGTGAGCGGGACAATCAGGCAGTCCTGAAAACGTCCCACCTGCCCCGTGGAGCGGGCACACCTGTCCGGCCGAGCAAGGCCGGCAATCGCAGCCGCTCCTGCCAGAGCTCTTAGGCGATCCCCAACGAAGGCCGGTACGGCGCCGAAACCTTGTGATGCCGGGGAATTCGGCCGGTCCCCTGCAGCTTACCCAAACTGTCAGCATTTCTTACATCCGGGTGTCGATATCGCGGGGCGCATACAACCCAAAGCAATAAAATCCGTTGCTTACGACACTTGGTATTAAATTTGCTTATGTTCAGATTAACCAGGGAAGCAATGCCTGGCGCACTTTTCACTTGAGTTCGACAGTAAATCCCGTAAGCCATTGAATATGCGCAATTCACGTAAATGAAATTG
>JEMX01000099.1 GCA_000585055.1 Candidatus Accumulibacter appositus | reverse complement strand
TCGCTCAGTGGGGATTGGAAGGACCACCGGGATTGTCACGTCAAGCCCGACTTGGTCTTGATCTACAGAAAACCGGACGACAACGTACTCCAGCTCGTCCGTCTCGGTTCGCACAGCGAACTTGGCCTGTGAGCAGCCGGACTCCGTGACAAGGAAATGAAGGATACGGCGAGCGGAATCACCGATGTGGAACGGGCACTACACGTTCCAAAGCACCGCCAAGATGATCGACCTGGACTTGGATGCGCTCGTGGCAGGGCCGGCGTGGGGATGACGGAATTTTCGGCGGTTCCGGCTTACAACCCCGTGATGGAGAAGGACGCTGCCGGCCGGGATCGGGACAACCGCGTCACCTACGAAATCGCGGTGCTGGAAGCGCTGCGCGAGCGGCTGCGCTGCAAGGAAGATGGTCAAGTACGCCACGGCGCTTCGCCTTGGCACGGCGGCAACTGAAGCCATTCAGCGCCGATTCACCAAGAAGAACGTGCAGCACCCAACCTACAAGGCCTTCGCCGAGTTGGGCAAGGCGATCAAGACTATCTTCCTGTGCCACTACCTGCACGACGATGCGCTGCGGCGCGAGATCAACGAGGGGCTGAGCGTGGTCGAGCAGTGGAACGGCGCGACCGACTTTGTGTTCTTCGCACGGCGTGGCGAAATGGCGAGCAACCGCCGCGAGGATCACGAGGTCAGCATGCTCGCACTGCACCTGCGCCAAAACTGCATGGGTCCAATACGCTGGATGATCCAGAAGGTGCTGGCTCAACCCCATTAACAGGGCAAGTTCACGCCACGCGACTACGCCGCTCTGACGCCGCTGATCTGGGAGTACGTCAACCCGTATGGGCGATTCGACTTGGACATGACCACTCGGCTCTACTTGTCATGATCGAAATGGCGGCCGGTGACACGACTGCTTGTTCTACCCCTTGTTGCCTTGGCCATGGGAAGGGGGCGGGATTGGCTTGATCGCGGCGGACCGGCAGGCGAACGAGCAAGCCGCGGGCAGCAGCCAAAAGCCGGCCCGGCAGAATTCACCCGCTGCTTCCGGCCGCGAAGCCCGGCGCGAAGGGACTGCGAAGGGGGGCTCTATGTCGTTTCGTGTGGAACTGGCCGTCGGCCGTCGCCGCCGGCCGAGGCGCTCGGCAACCCGGAGCAGCAGTGTTGTCTGCGTTGAGGGCGCGGTCAAGGGCGGGCGAAGCCCGGCGAAGCGTACCCTTGAGGGCGTCAGAAACGCCAATACGCTCAAGGGCTTGGGGCTGGTTGCGGCTTTTCGCGGCCAGCGCCCGAGCCCGTCCGGCGGCAAGGACTTCACCGCCCTTGGGGGCGGGGCTAGGGCTGGGGCGCCCGCAGGGCTCGGCAGGGGCCTCCGCCTCACTGGGGTCGGTTCCACACGAAACGACCTAAACCCCCTGTGTCAGAGTACTTGTCGCCTCGATAGAATCTGAAACTTGGGGGCGATAGCGAGGTAGCGAAATGGCACGATACGGGCAAGCGATGAAGGATCGAGTGGTGGCGAGCTTGCTGCCGCCGGAGAGTGTGGCGATAGGGACGGTGTCGCAAGAAGTAGGGATCTTGGTGAGAACGTTGGAGCGTTGGAGAGGCGAGGCGCTAACCGGCTGCGTTTTCGCGGTCCGCGTTGAGCGACTTGCAGGCGGCCACCCAAGTCTCGGCGTTGGGCAAATACAGTCGGGGATGTCGTGTCGTACCTTGGCAACGAACTTTTTTGGCAAGAATGATTGTGCTACCTCGTTAGCGTGTTTCCCAGACGACATCACGCCGCTGAAATCGTCCGCCCTGTATTCTCGCAACGCTTTCTACTAACGGTTATAAAACGAACCACGCCCGTCGAACGATTCCGGCATGCAATCCGCAATGCGCTCTGCAAATGGCGGGGGAAACGCTCATGGCTTTCATGACCTGGGGTGTATCCACCAGTCATTACCGTTAGGCGATGGTGGAAAACTGTGCGAGCGCGCTCTCCATCTCGCGGATATCGGCAGGGCGGACGACGCGCGCGACTTCCTGGCCATGGTGCATGAAGATCAGAGTCGGCCAGAGCTTGACATGAAATGAACGCCCCAGGAGGCGGCCGGGGCCGTCTTCCACCTTGAGGTGAGCAATCAGCGGATGGCTGGCCAGAAGCTCTGCGATCAGTGGTCTGGCAGCACGGCAGTAACCGCACCACGAGGCGCCGAACTCGATGATTGTGGGTTCTTGGAGAGCATCGATTTCGCTGCGCGACGGTTCGCTCCGGGTGGGGTTTGACGAGGTGTTCATAGGCTCTCGGGCCGGCGTTTGAAGACGGTGTCAGCTTAACATCGCTGGGCGCGTTTCTGCGCGTCCCGTCGCCCTCAACACATTCGTGCTGCCGGCCGGTGGTAGTATCGTTCGCTCTCGGCTTGGTGATTTGCTTGCACTGGATGACTCTGAGAATCGACCTCAAAAGCGCCATTCTGGCGCTCTCGGACGCCCTCGATCTGGTCGGCGTCAACGACTGCCAGCACGGCAAACGGGTGGCGATGATCGCCCGCGAGACGGCGCTGCTGCTCGGCCTTCCGGAACAACGCCTGGACCGGTTGGTCTGCGCCTGTCTGCTGCACGACATCGGAGTCTCTTCCACCACCGTACATCGGCGCTTGTTGCGTGAAGGCGACTGGGACCACCGCCATGCGCACTGCGAAACCGGCTATCGACTATTGCTACCTTTCGCGCATTTGTCGCAATTAGCGCCGGCCATTCGCTACCACCATACGCCCTGGGTCGATCTGCCGGCGGACCTCGCCGAGGTCGATGCGCTCGATAGCAATCTGATCCTGCTGGCTGATCGGGTAGATGCGCGGGTGTTGCAGCGGGGGCTGGATAATCCGCTCTTCAAGCGCGCAGGGATCAGCGAGGACATCGCAGCGTTGGCCGGACGCGAGCTGTCGCCAGCGGTCGCCGAAGCTTTCATGGCCGCAGCTAGCCGGGAAGCGTTCTGGATCGCGCTGGTACCGCGCCATGTGCAGCAATATCTGCGCGATGTGCCGCTGACCGAGTGGCGGTTGACCATTGATTTCCCGCAGTTTCGCCACGTGGCGCGCCTGATTTCGAGCATCGTCGACGCCAAGAGCCACTTCACGGCGGCGCATTCGCTCGGCGTCGCGCAGCTTGCCCGCTACCTCGGCGAGTGCGTCGGCCTGGCAGGCGATGTCTTGGCGAAGGTCGAGGTGGCCGGGTTGATGCACGACGTCGGCAAGCTCTGCGTTCCCGATGAAATCGTCGAAAAACCCGCTTTGCTGACGGCGCTGGAGTTCTCGGTCATGGAGCGGCACAGTTTCGAGACCTACCAGATCCTGCGCCACATTCCCGGCCTCGGGGAGCTTGCCGAGTGGGCGGCTTTTCATCATGAAGCGCTCAACGGCCACGGTTATCCGTTCCACCACGGCGCTGACCGCTTATCCACCGAGGCGCGCATCGTGGCCGTCGCCGATGTCTTTCAGGCGCTGGCGCAGGAGCGTCCTTACCGCGGTGCGCAGCCAACCGAAGAGATTCCGCGATTGCTGAGCGACTTCGTCAGTAAAGGGGTGCTCGATGGCGAGCTCGTGGCGCTGGCCTGTGACGATCTCGACCGCAGCTGGCGGGCGGCAACGCCGTTGCCAATCACGAGGACCTGCGCAGGAGACGATGACGGCGAACCGCTTGCCGCCCTGAGGTGCTCTCAATCCGCCTCGACCCAATGACGACAGCGCGCGACCGCGCGCCGCCAGCCCTTGAGCAACGCCGTGCGCCGGTCGTCGGACATGCTCGGTTCAAAGCAGCGTTCGGTGCGCCACATCGATACCAGCTCGTCTTCGTCCTGCCAGAAGCTCACTGCCAGACCGGCCAGGTAGGCGGCGCCGAGGGCCGTGGTTTCGGTGATCTGCGGGCGGACGACCGGCACGCCGAGGAGGTCGGCCTGAAACTGCAGCAAGAGATCGTTGCGAGCTGCACCGCCATCGACGCGCAACTCGCGCAGGTGGTCGCCGGAATCCACTTGCATGGCTTGCAGCACTTCGACGCTCTGGAAAGCAATCGCTTCCAGCGCCGCGCGGGCGACGTGCGCGCGCGTGCTGCCGCGGGTCATGCCGAGTAGGCCGGCGCGGGCGTAGGGGTCCCAGTACGGTGCGCCGAGACCGGTGTGTGCGGGGACCAGGAAGACGCCGTCGCTGCCAGGCACGGAAGCGGCCAGGGCCTCGATTTCGTCGGAGCTTGAAATTAGGCCCAGATCGTCGCGCAACCACTGCACGATGGCCCCGGCCATGAAGATGCTGCCTTCGAGCAGATAGGTGGTCTGGTCCTGCCGCTGCCAACCGATCGTCGTCAGCAGGCGCTGCTTCGAGTCCATCGCCTGCTGGCCGGTGTTCAGTAGCAGAAAGCAGCCGGTCCCGTAGGTGTTCTTGGCCATGCCCGGCGCAAGGCAGGCCTGGCCGTAGGTGGCCGCCTGCTGGTCGCCGGCAATGCCGGCGAGTGGAATCGGTGCGCCGAGCAGCTCGCTGTCGATGTGCGTGATGACGCCACTGCTGTCCACCACCTCGGGCAGCACGGCGGGTGGGATGTCGAGCAAGGCCAGCAATTGCTCGTCCCAGCAATGTCGCCGGATGTCGAAGAGGAGGGTGCGAGAGGCGTTCGAAGCGTCGGTGACATGAGCTTTGCCGCCCGATAGTTGCCACGCCAGCCAGCTGTCGACGGTTCCGAAAGCGAGTTCGCCGCGCTCGGCGCGGCGGCGTGCGCCGGGGACGTGATCGAGCAGCCATTTGAGCTTGGTGCCCGAGAAATAGGCGTCGATGACCAGCCCGGTGCGTTCGCGAAACAGCTCGGCGTGGCCGGCGCGCATGAGTTCGTCACAAGTGCCAGCCGTCCGTCGATCCTGCCAGACAATCGCCCGATACAGGGGTTCGCCGCTGATGCGATCCCAGAGCAGGGTCGTCTCGCGCTGGTTGGTGATGCCGATGGCGGCAATCTGGCTGGCGCTGATGGCCTTTTCACGCAGCACCGCTTGCGCGACGGACAGCTGCGTCTGCCAGATCTCCCTGGCGTCGTGTTCGACCCAACCGGCCTGCGGATAGTGTTGGGTGAACGCCTGCTGCGCGGCTCCGACAATAACTCCGTCGCGCCCGAAGAGGATGGCGCGGGAGCTGCTTGTCCCCTGGTCGAGAGCGAGGATCAACTGCGGGCTGGCTGTCGGTTTCATCGGGCAATCCCTCGTGGCGGAAGGCATTGGAGCCTGCGAGAACGCTGACCGTTCTGGCGAGCGCGGTGGTAACGCTACTCCTTGACGATCAGCTCGGCGATCCAGCGCTTGAGTTCGCCGACTGCCGGATCGTAGCGCTCGCAGGCCATCAGGCTTTGTCCGAAGACGTAGGCGTAGAGCAGCAGGCTGCGGCTCTTGGCTTCGTCGTCGGAAAGGCCGCGGCGGACAAAGAGTTGGCGCGTGCATTCGAGGCGCCAGGTATCGACTTCCTCGACGATGGTCGCTGCCTGGGCGTCGCGCCGGGCCCATTCGCGGACCGCCAGTTCGATCGAGATGCCCTTGCGGTTGCGCGTCGCGCTATAGACGTCGATCAGATGCAGCAACTGTTCGCGCTCGCGACCAGGGCTGGCGCCCGTCTGCTTGTCGATGTCACGGATGCGACCGTCGCGCCAGGTTTCGAGGACCCCGTCGACCAGATCCTGGCGGTCCTTGAAATGCCAATAGAAGCTGCCCTTGGTGACCCCGAAATTCTTGGCCAGGACTTCGATGCGCATCCCCTGCACGCCTTGTTCGGCGAGAATGTCGATGGCCGCTTCGATCCATTCGTCACGGTCGAGCGTTACGCGGGCACTGGTCTTCTCGGCTCTCATCCTGGTCTGCTTCCTTCATTGGTGTCGTGCGCCGGGCGAGTGCGCAGGCTTGCTTCCCGTGACCCGGCCTGCAGGCGGCGATTGGCAGCTGTAGGGCACTTGCTGCGCACCATCCATACGACATGGTATGGCTTATTGTCCGGTCACTGTTCGGCAATGTCAAACCCTTGCTGCCGGCTTGACGAGCGGTGACCATACTTCGGAGCGGGGCTTTCCTGAATGGCGCAACTGAGGCAATATTGCTGGCTAGCGTCACGCTGTCCTCGACGACGGTATTGACAGCTGTTTTACCATACGGTACCGTACGCCATCCATACGACAGAGTATGGCCTGTTGTCGGGTCAACGGTCGGTCCTGTCATCCGCGAGCGGTTTGCTTGGCCGCGTTCGATGTCGATTACCTTGAAGTGATAAAGGAGAAAGTTTTGAAGATTCTCGTTCCAGTCAAACGAGTGGTGGATTACAACGTCAAAGTGCGCGTCAAGGCCGACGGCAGCAACGTTGATCTGGCCAACGTCAAGATGTCGATGAACCCTTTTGACGAGATCGCCATTGAGGAGGCGGTACGACTCAAGGAAGCAGGGATCGCCAGCGAAGTGGTGGCAGTTTCGGCCGGCCTGGCCAACTGCCAGGAAACCCTGCGTACGGCGATGGCCATTGGCGCCGACCGCGGCATCCTGATTCAGAGCGATGTCGATTTGCAGCCGCTCGCCGTCGCCAAGCTGCTCCAGGCGGTGTGCGAGAAGGAGCAGCCGCAGGTCGTCATCTGCGGCAAGCAGGCGATCGACGACGATGCCAACCAGACCGGACAGATGCTGGCCGGCCTGATGAACTGGCCGCAGGCGACCTTTGCCTCCAAAGTTGTCGTTGCCGGCCAGCAGGCGACGGTCACCCGCGAGATCGACGGCGGTCTGGAAACCATCGAAATCGCCCTGCCGGCGGTATTGACTGCCGACCTGCGCCTCAACGAGCCGCGCTATGCAACGCTGCCCAACATCATGAAGGCGAAGCGCAAACCGCTGGAAACGACCAACCCGGAAACGCTGGGCGTCGACGTCACGCCGCGTCTGAAAACCCTGAAGGTCGCCGAGCCGCCGAAGCGCAGCGCGGGCATCAAGGTGGCTGATGCCGCCGACCTGGTGATGAAACTCAAGACTGAAGCGAAGGTGATCTGATCATGGCCATACTCGTCATTGCTGAACACGACAATTCCTCGATCAAGGCGGCAACGCTCAATGCCGTTACCGCGGCGGGCAAGATCGGTGCGGACCTCCATCTGCTGGTTGCCGGCAGCGGCTGCGCGGCAGCCGCCGCCGCGGCGGCGAAAATCGCCGGCGTCGGCAAGGTCCTGCTCGTCGACGCTCCCCACTACGCCGACCAGTCGCCCGAGAACCTTGCCGCACTGGTCGTCGCCAACGCCGCTGCCTATGGCCATATCGTCACGGCGGCAACGACGGTCGGCAAGAACTTCATGCCGCGCGTCGCGGCGCTGCTCGATGTCGCGCAGATCTCCGAAATTGTCGCCGTCGAGGCGCCGGACACCTTCGTGCGCCCGATCTACGCCGGCAACGTTTTGGCCACCGTGCAGTCCAGCGATGGCGTCAAGGTGATCACGGTGCGCGCAACCGCCTTCGAAGCGGCAGCCGAGGGCGGTAGCGCCGCCGTGGAGAATCTGGCGGCTGGTCCGGATCTTGGCCAGAGCAAGCTCATCGATCGCGAGTTGACTAAGTCCGCGCGGCCGGAACTCACGGCCGCCAAGATCATCGTCTCAGGTGGTCGTGGCATGGGCAACGGCGACAATTTCCACCAGTTGCTCGAGCCGCTGGCGGACAAGCTCGGTGCGGCGCTGGGCGCCTCGCGGGCGGCAGTCGATGCCGGCTTCGTTCCCAACGACTACCAGGTCGGCCAGACCGGCAAGATTGTCGCGCCGCAGTTGTACATCGCGGTCGGCATCTCGGGTGCCATCCAGCACCTGGCGGGGATGAAGGACAGCAAGGTGATCGTGGCCATCAACAAGGACGCCGAGGCGCCAATCTTCCAGGTTGCCGATTACGGCCTGGTCGGTGACCTCTTCGAGGCCTTGCCGGCCTTGCTCACCGAGCTCGGCTGAGCAAAATCAGGCGGCGGGCGGCGTGAACCTGCCGGACGGCCTACTGGGTGGTGGCTGGATTCTGCTGTCCTGGGTTCTGTTCGTCGCCGTCGCGCTGCTTGCCTTGCGGCGGGCTCCGTGGCACGTCCTGGCGGACAGCGTACGTCTGAATGCCTTCCTGGCGACGATCGTTGTCCTGATCGTGCTTTGGCACCTGCAGGCCGGGGTCAGACCCGGTCTTTCGCTGCACCTGCTCGGGGCCACGGTGTTTACCCTGTGCTTCGGCTGGGCGCTGGCTTTCATCGGCCTCTGCCTGGTGCTGGTCGGGCTCGGACTCAATGGTTTTGCCGGCTGGCAGGCCTTTGCCTGCAACGCCTTATTGATGGCCGGGGTTGGTGTCGGCGTGAGTCGTGTCCTGCATCGGCTAGTCGATCGGCTGCTGCCGCAGCACTTGTTTGTGTACATTTTCTGCAAGGGCTTCTTTGCCGCGGCACTGACGATTGTGGCGGTCGGCCTGGCGGCTTGCGCGCTGTTGCTGCTGGCAGGGATCTACGATGGCGATTACCTGGCGAGCGAGTACCTGCCGTATTTCCTGCTGCTTGGTTTTTCCGAAGCTTGGCTGTCGGGCATGATAGCCACCCTGTTTGCCGTTTATCGACCGGAGCTGCTCGCCGATTTTGACGATGCCCAGTTCCTCGGAAGAAAGTGATGGCTGTCCACGAAGGCGGCCGCATGCTGGATTCGCCGTCGGATTAGCACCCGGATTAGCACCCGGATTAGCACCCGGAACTGCATCCCCCAACGGTCTTGAAAATGCTGGCCGTTTCCCCTGGCAATTCAAAAGGAGAATGAAATGAGTGAATACATTGCCCCAATCCGCGATATGCAGTTCGTGCTCAAGGAACTCGCAGGGCTCGATCAGGTGGTGCAGCTACCGGGTTGCGAAGAGGCGACGCCGGATCTCGTTGACGCCGTTCTCGAAGAGGCCGCCAAGTTTGCCGAGGAAGTGTTGTCGCCGCTCAACATCCCGGGTGACCTCGAAGGCGCCAAGTGGCACAACAAGGCGGTGACCATGCCGGCCGGCTTCAAGGAAGCCTACCAGCTGTTCGCCGAGAGTGGCTGGACGGCGCTGGCCTGCGAGCCGGAGTGGGGTGGTCAAGGCTTGCCCAAGCTGGTGGCGGCGGCCGTCTCCGAGATGTGGAAATCGGCCAATCACTCGTTTTCTCTGTGTCCCTTGCTGACCAACGGCGCCATCGAGGCGCTGGTGCTGACCGGCTCCGACAAGCTGAAAAAGGACTATCTGGAGAAGATGGTCAGCGGCGTGTGGACCGGGACAATGAACCTCACCGAGCCGAATGCCGGCTCCGACCTGGCTGCCGTGCGTACCCGTGCCGAGCCACAGGCCGACGGTAGCTACAAGATCCTCGGACAAAAGATCTTCATCACTTACGGCGATCACGACATGGCCGAGAACATCGTCCATCTGGTGTTGGCACGGACGCCGAACGCTCCCGAAGGCGTCAAAGGCATTTCTCTGTTCGTCGTACCTAAGTTCATGGTCAATGACGACGGCAGTCTTGGTGAGCGTAACGACGCCTACTGCGTGTCGATTGAGCACAAGCTCGGTATTCACGCCAGCCCGACGGCGATCATGGCTTTCGGCGACCATGGCGGCGCCGTCGGCTACCTGGTCGGCGAGGAGAATCGTGGGCTCGAGTACATGTTCATCATGATGAACGCCGCGCGCTTCGGGGTCGGTCTCGAAGGCGTCGCTGCTTGCGAGCGCTCGTATCAGCGGGCACGCGACTACGCGCGTGAGCGCATCCAGTGCACCGACATCGGCGTGCGTGGTGGTCCGAAAGTGGCGATCATCGCGCATCCCGATGTACGTCGCATGTTGATGACCATGCGCGCGCACGCCGAGGCGACCCGGGCCCTGGCCTATGTCGTCGCCGCCGCCCACGACGCGGCCATTCACCATCCCGACGCCGCCGAGCGCAAGCGCAACCAGGCCTTCGTCGACCTGATGATCGGGGTGGTCAAGGGCTGGAGCACCGAAAGCGGGGTAAGCATGGCTTCGATGGGCATCCAGGTGCATGGCGGCATGGGTTACATCGAAGAAACCGGCGCCGCGCAACACTTGCGCGATGCGCAGATCTCGACGATCTACGAGGGCACCACCGCTATTCAGGCCAATGACGTGATTGGCCGCAAGATTGCCCGTGAAGGGGGGGCGACACTGCAGGCGCTGATCGCCACCATGCGTACGTTTGACGCCGAACTGGCGGGGCAGGCGGGCGATCATTTCCTTGCCATTCGCAAGCGCTTGACGGACGGCGTCGCGGCGCTGGCAGAGGCCGGGGACTGGGTGGTGGCCACCTATCGCGATGACGTTCGCGCGGCATCGGCGGGTTCCGTTCCCTTCCTGACCTTGCTCGGCATCGTCGCCGGCGGTTGGCAGATGGCTCGCGCCGCCCTGATCGCTCAGAGCAGGATAGACGATGGCGATGCCGATCCCTTCTACGCGGCGAAGGTGGTCACTGCGCGTTTCTACGCCGACCACATCCTGTCGCGGGCAAGAGGCCTGGCGAGCAGCATCACGGACGGTGCCATCGGTGTGATGGCCTTGCCGGAAGACATGTTCTGAGTCGATTCCATGAGGAAAGCGGGTAGCCGGCAGGTTTTCCCGTCTTCCACGCGCGCCGGCGATTGCCAGTCGTCGGTGCCCTCTGGCCAAGGCCAAGCAGCTGCAGTCCAGCAAATACAGGAAGCGTAATGCCCACCAGCCAACGCAAGCTCGTCCAGACCAGCCTGATGTCGATCCGCTGGGGCGACATGGATGCCTACGGACACGTCAACAACACCATCTTTTTCCGCTACATGGAGCAGTGCCGCGTCGAGTATCTCGAAACGCTCGGCTTCAAGGTGCTGCCGCAGGGCACGGCCCCGGTGATCATCAATGCCGCGTGCACCTTCCTGGCGCAGCTCAACTACCCGGGCATGGTCGAAGTGCGCATGTTCTGCGGTCATCCCGGCCGCAGCAGCGTGCAGACGCATTACGAGCTTCGCTTGCAGGGAAGTGAAACACTCTTTGCCACCGGCGATGCAAAGATCGTCTGGATGGACGTGGCCACCGGCAAGTCGGTGCCAATTCCCGATGAGTGGCGCGCGCAGTTGTCGTAAACGCATTTTCCGATCGCAGTAAGGAGGAGGGGGAATGGATCAGCAAGCTCTCTGGCGCCCGAGCGCCGAACGCATCGCCGGCGCCCGGCTCAGTTCTTTCATGACCGCCGTCAACGCTCGCTGCAACGCTGCTTGCACGGACTACCCCAGCCTCTGGCGCTGGTCGGTAGCCGAACCGGAGGCATTCTGGACTTCTGTCTGGGACCAGTGCGGCGCGCTCGGCGAGCGCGGCGAGAGTGTTCTCGAAGACGCTGATCGCATGCCCGGCGCGCGCTGGTTTCCGCAAGCGCAACTCAATTACGCGCAGAATCTGCTGCGCGGCGGCGCAGAACAAAGGGGCTCGGCCGACACCGACGCGCTGGTCTTCTGGGGTGAAGACCAGGTCAAGCGGCGTTTCTCGAACGCCGAGCTGTACGCCGAGGTATCCCGCTGCGTGCAGGCGCTGCAGGCTTGCGGCGTCGGTCGTGGCGATCGCGTCGCCGCCTACCTGCCGAACATGCCGGAAGCGCTGATCGCCATGCTGGCCACGGCGTCCCTCGGGGCGATCTGGTCGTCGGCGTCGCCCGACTTCGGGGTTCAGGGCGTGCTCGACCGCTTCGGACAGATCGAGCCCAAGGTGCTGCTCTGCGTTGATGGCTACTGGTACAACGGCAAGCGCGTCGACTGCATGGCCAGGAACGTGCAGATTGCCGCGCAGATGCAGACCGTCGAGCGCTGCCTCGTCGTTTCCTACCTCGATGCTGCCCCGGATGTGGCAGCGATTCGCAACGGCCAGCGCTACGTCGACTTCATTACGCCCTTCAGCGCCGCTGAGATCGACTTCGTAGCGCTGCCTTTCGAGCACCCGCTGTTCATCATGTTTTCCTCGGGAACCACCGGCGTTCCCAAGTGCATCGTGCACTGCCACGGCGGCGCCTTGCTGCAGCATCTCAAGGAACATCAGCTGCATGGCGACGTGCAGCCCGGCGATCGCATCTTCTACTTCACCACCTGCGGCTGGATGATGTGGAACTGGCTGGTGTCGGGTCTCGCCTCGCAGGCAACGCTGTTGCTCTACGACGGTTCTCCCTTTATCGCCGGCGCTTCGGGGAAGCCCGGGACGATCCTTTTCGATTACGCCGACGCCGAGCGGATGACGCACTTCGGCACCTCGGCCAAGTTCATCGACGCGCTCGCCAAGACCGGCCTGAAACCACGCGAAACGCATCGCATGGATCCGCTGCGGGCGATGTTCTCGACCGGCAGCCCGCTGGCGCCGGAAAGCTTCGACTACGTCTATCAGGACATCAAGGCCGAGCTGCTGCTGGCCTCGATTTCCGGCGGCACCGACATCCTTTCGTGCTTTGCGCTCGGCTGCCCGGTCCTGCCCGTGTACCGCGGCGAACTGCAATGCCGCGGCCTGGGCATGGCGGTCGATGTTTTCGACGACGACGGCCAGCCGATTCCCGCCGGTCGCGGCGAGCGCGGCGAACTGGTCTGCACCGCGCCTTTCCCGGCGATGCCAATCGGTTTCTGGAACGACGCCGACGGCGCCAAGTACCACGCTGCCTACTTTGATCGTTTCCCGAACACCTGGTGCCACGGCGACTTCGTCGAACTCACCGCCCACGAAGGGATGATCATCTACGGCCGCTCGGACGCCGTCCTCAACCCCGGCGGCGTGCGCATCGGCACCGCCGAGATCTATCGCCAGGTCGAGCAACTGCCGGAAGTCGTCGAGTCGCTGGTCATCGGTCAGGAATGGCAGCACGACGTACGCGTGGTGCTGTTCGTCAAGCTGCGCGAGGGTATGACGCTCGACGAAGCGCTGATCGAGCGCATCAAGCAGCAGGTCCGTCAGAACACCACGCCGCGGCACGTGCCGGCAAAGGTGCTGCAGGTCGCCGACATCCCGCGCACCAAGAGCGGCAAGATCGTCGAACTGGCGGTGCGCCATGTCGTCCATGGCCGGCCGGTGAAGAATGTCGAGGCGCTGGCCAATCCTGAGGCGCTGGAGTTCTTCCGGGATCGCGATGAGTTGCGAGCTTGAGCCGCAGAGCGCCGCCCACGATTGACAAGGCGTACGCTGGCATTTTTTTTGACTTTCACGGCGTAGAAACCCATGACTGTGCTGACTGCAAGCGAAGCCCGCGCCAACCTTTACCGGCTCATCGATCAGGCGGCGGAGTCGCATCAACCGATCCACATTGCGGGCAAGAGAAGCAATGCCGTATTGCTTGCCGCAGAGGACTGGGCCGCCGTTCAGGAAACGCTGCATCTGCTGTCAGTACCGGGCATGCGTGAATCGATCAAGGCAGGCATGGCCGAGCCTCTTGAACAAAGCGCCACGGATGTCGACTGGTGAGCTGTAAGCTGGTCTTCGCGAAGCATGCTCTGAAAGACGCGAAGAAGCTCGGGGCGACCGGCTTGCAGCCGAAAGCACGAGATTTCCTGCAGCTACTTGCGACGAATCCGTTTCAGAACCCGCCGCCATTCGAGAAGCTCGTCGGCGACCTCGCGGGTACCTACTCGAGGCGAACCAACATCCAGCATCGGCTGGTTTACGAGGTGTTTGTCGAGCAACAAACCGTTCGCGTCCTGCGGATGTGGACGCACTACGAATGAAAGTGACAAAGCGGCGTACGGGGACCTTTCGAATCATTAGCGCCCGAGTGGCCACCACAGGCGAGAAAAATCGATATGAACAGCAATGAGCCTGACGACCTACGCGCCCTTGCGGGCGATGCTCGAGTTCACGCAACAGGCCAGCACGCTGACAACGGAATCGGGCGACAGCGCTGCGCGATCACCACGTTATTGCCGGTGAGGAGGCCCACTTGGCGCTTTTGCGTTCCGCTGCTTGCCCTCGTTTTGTCTAGTATTGGCTCGGCAAGCATTCCCACGTATGCCGCCGAGGCCGCGCTGCAAAAATACCCTGACGTTCTGGCCGCCAAGGTTCGGGCGGGTGGCGACGACCGTTTTGACTTCGATGTCACCGTTTCGTCGCCTTACGACAGCCCGCAACGCTATGCCGACGCGTTTCGCGTCATGAGCAAGGAGGGCAGCGAGGGCACCGTCTACGGCGAGCGCACGTTGTTTCACGACCATGCCAGCGAGCAACCCTTCACGCGTGATCTTTACGGGGTGAGGATTCCGCCCGGCGTAAGCAGGGTCGTCATCCAGGGCCGCGACAAGCAGTTCGGCTACGGCGGCAAGACGCTCGAGGCCACACTACCCGGCCGCTAAGAGCAAGCAATCTCACCCAGCAAATCGAATGTAAGCGTCGCGGCACCGCCCGCCGAAGCAGCCGGAGCCGTGATCGAGTAGCTTTGCAGGCCACCGTTGAAGGCTCGGAGTCGGTCCGCTGGGGTGGCGTTGTACGCAGGCGTGTTGCTGCCGGTCAGTTGGCCCTGGTCGTCGCTCGGGCGACAGCATTGCCAAGCGTCTGCAAGGCGGCGAGCGGCGGCGCCTCGGCAAGGTAGATCAGGCCGGTGGGCACCTGGCTGATCTCGGCGGGCAAGGTCTGCACGACCAGATCGGCGGCGTGCGCCGATTGTTCGACGACCCGCCGCGGCATCAGGGTCCACCCCAGACCGACGGAAACACAACCGAGAATCCCGTCGAGGGTGCCGAATTCCATGGCCTCGGCGACGGCGTGACCGCTGGCGCGTTGCCAGGCGAGGGCGCGCGTGCGGTAGGCGCAGCCTTCGCGGAAGAGAATCAGCGGCTGCAAGCGTGGATCGGCGTCGGCGGCATGAACGAGCACCAGTTCCTCGATGACCAGTTCATCGAAGCGCAGATCCGGGTGTTCGATCGGACCCGCGACGATGGCGCAATCGAGCTTGTGGGTCAGTACCTTGTTGACCAGCGTCGCACTGGTATCGGTTTCGATGCGCAGTTCGAGGCGCGGATGCATGGCACGGACAGCCTTCAGGGCTAGCGGCAGATGCAGCGCGGCAAAAGTCTCCATGCTGCCAATGCGCAGTTCGCCAACGCCATCGCCGACCAGGCGAACGGCAGCGCCGCTTTCGCGTTCGAGGTGCAGCATGCGCCGCGCGTAATCCAGCAGTACCCTCCCGGCGGGCGCCAGCGCCACGCCACGCCCACTGCGGAAGAAGAGCGTAGCACCCAGTTCTTCCTCGAGGCGGCGGATGCGGCTGGTGACATTGGACTGGACGGTGTTCAGCTTGCGCGAGGCAGCCAGAATGCCGCCTTCATCCACGACGGCAGCGAAGGTACGCAGGGCGATCAGCTCCATCAATATATCTCCAATAGAGAATGAAGTATTCTTGACTATTCATTTGTGGAGATAGTTTATAGCAGTTATCGTGTCGCCATCAACTGAGAAGGACATCTGGACATGAACGAGCAGAAAGAACGCCTGCGCGTGCTCGGCGCCGGCATCTGCAGCCTGATGCTGGTGCTCGGCGTCGCCCGCTTTGCCTACACGCCGCTGCTGCCACTGATGCAGGCACAGGCCGGACTTGGCGTCGAGGCAGCCGCCTGGCTGGCGGCGATCAACTACGCCGGTTACCTGAGCGGCGCCGTGGTGGCTTCGCTGATCAGCGACCTGGTGCTCAAGGATCGTCTCTACCGGATCGGCCTGGTGGTCGCCGTGCTCAGCACCGCGGTCATGGGCCTGAGCACCGACGTGACCATCTGGGCGCTGTCGCGTTTCGTCGCCGGGCTGAGCAGCGCTGCCGGCATGCTGCTCGGCACCGGGCTGATTCTCAACTGGCTGATTCGCCACCATCATCGCAGCGAACTGGGGATTCACTTTTCGGGGATTGGCCTGGGCATTGCCGGCTGTGCGGCCGCGGTGGCGCTGATGAGTCATTGGCTGGACTGGCGGGAGCAGTGGTTCGCGTTCACGCTGATCGGCAGTCTGCTGCTGATCCCGGCGCTGCGCTGGCTGCCGCCACCTGACCGCAGCACGGTCACCAAAGGCGGTCAGCAGATGCTCGACAATCCGCCGAGTGCGGCTTTTATGCGCCTGCTGATGGCCGCCTATTTCTGTGCCGGCTTCGGCTATGTGGTCAGCGCGACCTTCATCGTTGCCATCATCGACCACCTGCCAGGTCTGGCCGGACGCGGCACCCTGGTCTTCCTGGCGCTTGGTGCGGCCGCGGCGCCGGCGTGCATCGTCTGGGACCTGATCGCCCGGCGTACTGGCGAGCTGAACGCGCTGATCATGGCCGCGCTGTTGCAGATCGTCGGCATCCTGCTGCCGGTGATGGCTGACGGCCTGATGGCGGCGCTGGCCGGGGCCCTGCTCTTTGGCGGCACCTTCATCGGCATGGTGAGTCTGGTATTGACCATGGCCGGGCGCTACTATCCGACGCGCCCGGCGAAGATGATGGGCAAGATGACGCTTTCCTACGGGGCCGCCCAGATCATTGCCCCGGCAGTCACCGGCTGGCTCGCCGGCAGCCTCGGCAGCTACGCCGCGGGCCTGCATCTGGCGGCCGGGGTGATGGCTGGGGGAACGGTCCTGTTGCTGCTGCTCAAGTTTGTCGAGCGGCGCGACCTGGCGCTGAGCACGGCTGTGGCGAGGGCCTGTCCGCAGCACTGAGCAGGCGCTATGGAAAGCAGGCTCACGGAGGTCGCTAGCCGGTCACGTTGCCTTGTTGCGCCCGCTGAGCCTGGCGCGAGAACTTGGGGTTTTCACGTTCCGCTTTGCGGCTTCTGGATCACGCTGTCGACCTCGATGCCGTCCGCTTGGATCGCTCAGTGGTCTCGGCCCTGGTTGTCGTGCTTGTCGTGCTTGTCGTACTTGCCGTGACCGTTCTCCTTGTGCTTGCGGCGATATTCCTCACGACGATGATTATGTCGCTCCTGGTATTGCGGAACGTACTCACGCTGGTACCAGCTGTTCTGCACAAAGTAGACCCGTTCGCCGCAGGCCTTGTAGGCGCGACAGTGTTTGCGCCAGTTCTTGGCGTGGCCAGGGGGCACGTTCAGGTAGATCGGGCGCCGTGAAGGCGCTGCCTGCTCGACGATGATCGGCTGCCGGTAGATCAGTTGCGGTTGCGGATAGCCAGCGATGTCGAGGCGACCATAGAAGCCGGGTTGACCGATGCTTACCGACAGGGCCACGTCGGCGGCAAGCGCCGGGCCGGCCGCAGCGGCGAGCACTACGGCGAATAGAAGACGTTTCATGTGTGCTGCCTCGTGCTGTGTTCGTGTTTGTGCCAGATGTGCTTGACGGCGGGGGGGGCCGCCGTTCGCCGCGACGCCCCGTTGCCGAGTCTATTTCTTGTCGCCCTTGGCTGCGTCCTGGACGCTCTCACCGGCTTTTTCGATCTGCTGGCCTAGCTTGTCGACCGCTTTGTCCATTTCCTGGCCAGCCTTCTCAGCGGGGCCTTCCTCTTTCTGACAGGCGGACACGGTGAGCAGCAAGGCGCTGAAGCCAATGAGCAAGACCGTGCCGAGGGATTTTTTTTCGAGTTTCATTGCTGCGCTCTCCTGGTGGAACATCTGCCCGTCACGGGTGTGGGCACTTGCTCAAGATCGTGGCGGGGCAAGGGCAATGAGCGACCAATGTACGCCGGCCGACAGGGCCGGACGCCGGACGACAGGGCCGGCGCTTCCGGTCGATCGTCATTTGCTGACCTCGTGGCCGACAACGCCGCCAACGGCTGCGCCACCGACTGTGCCGAGCACACTGCCGCCCGTAAGAACGGCGCCTCCGACGGCACCGACGCCAGCACCAATGGCGGTGTTCTTACCCTGCGTCGACATGCCGGAACAACCACCGAGGGCCAGCACTATTGCTGTGGCAACTGCACCGAGCGTGACTTTTCGCGTCTTTTCCATGGAATTACCTCTTTCGTGAACGTTGTCTTACTGGTTCTTCGCACCTGCTGGAGCACCATTGACGGGCATGACATGTCGAGACACCCCTGATCATGAAAGTCATGACCGTTTCCCCCTCTTCCCCAACCCTTCTCCCGCGAGGGGAGAAGAGAGCTTCGTGAGTCGCGTACGCGACTGTCGCATTAACGAATGGCGTCCCGAGCGCGACATCGGTCGGTCCAAACAGGCATCCTGCCGATTTCGCAGGCATGCTGACTCGGGTGGTTCAGCGTACTGGGCGGCTCCTTCGCTGTCTGTCTGCCAAGACACATAGTCGGCACGCCAGCGGCGTGCTGCCGCTCGCACCGCCTGATCGATCGAGAACCTGCCACCACCCACCAGCCCCGGCCAGACGAAGCGCCGTCAGTCGCGCCGGCGTCGCCACGGCACTTCGGTAGGCCACCGCATGAAGCCTGGATCGCACTAAGCCATACCCCGCGCGTAAGTGGCGTTGTCGGCTTCGTAGCACCCACAGGAAGCGGCTTCCAGGCCACCGCGGTCGAGAATCCTGATATTCCCGCGGCTGTAGCCGATCAGTTTGCGGTTTTGCAGTGAGGTGGCGGCCTTGGTCACACCGACCCGACGTACTCCCAGCATCGAGGCGAGGAATTCGTGGGTGCCATAAAACGCGTCTGACTGCGCCCGGTCCTGCGTCATCAAGAGGCAACGGGCGAGACGCGCTTCCACAACGTGAAAGCGGGCGCAGGCGGCGGATTGCGCAAGTTGGCCCATCACCACATGCAGGTAGCGCTTGAGCATCCCCTGCAGCGCGGGACTGAAAGCGAGTTCGCGGCGAAACGACGCGGCCTCCATCCGCAGCGCGAGGCCTGCGCCCTGAACCAGCGCGCTGAGCGGCGAAATATCCACCCCGAGAATGAGCGAGATTCCGAGCATGCCTTCGTCGCCGACGAGGCCCACCTCCAGGCTGGCGCAACCGTCGATCGGTGTGATGAGCGAAATGTAGCTTGTCGTGGGAAAGAAGGCGTGGTGAATGCGCTCACCGGGTTCGGCGAGGACGTCGGCAAACGCAAGTTCGACCGGCTCGCAGGCCGCCAGAAGACGCCGCCGGTCTTTGTACGGCAGAGCCTCGATGAGTCGATTGGCGGCGGCAGGGGCCATGATAGCTGGCAGCTCGCTCCTAAGCATGCACGGAAGAAACCGGCAACCGAAGAGGTCGTGCTATCTCGGCGTCGGAGGGGGGCCTGGAGCGAACAGTCGCGCCCGGACGAAAACTTCACGGCGGCAAGTGTGGATTGAAACCTGACGATTGTCCGGGCGGTAGCGCACACAGCAGTTCTGCCACCGGCTGCCCGCGATACGTAACCGGTAACTCCGCGGCGTTCTTCCCAGGCGGGGCGCTGGCGTCGACAATTTCCT
>JEMX01000098.1:58776-77928 GCA_000585055.1 Candidatus Accumulibacter appositus | reverse complement strand
CATTTGCCCGCCTCGCCCTTCGCCCCATTCTTGCCCGTTCCACACGAAACGACCTAAACCCCAAATTGCGCCTGCGGCATGAAGCAGGACGGGGATAGGGAGAGTTCGCGCCAAAACCGGTGGGAATAGTCATATTGTCTATTAGTATTTACTAATAGTACACCAACGCCTTTTTCCAGCTATAGATCCGCCGGCAGCTCCTTCAGCCACTCCTCGTCCATCTGGAAAAGTCATATTTGTTTAGGCGCATCCCGTCGTAGCTATCGCGCATCGTCAAGCCCAAGAATTCCGCCGCGCAACCATGTCCGCGGCCGTCTTTCTGAAGCAAACGTTAACGTTACCTAACCCCGTTTAATCTGCTCTTCCTTCAGACGATAGTAATGAGCAGAATCACGTGTCTTGAAGGACAAAGCAGGGTTGCCTCCTGCTATTGCAAGTGGAGCGATGTCGCGAGAAACAACGGATCCTGCTTGAATTATTGCCCCCTCACCAATCTTGACGCCGCCCAATATGATAACTCGATCACCAATCCATACATTCTCTTGGATATGCACCTCCTTATCAACATTCAAGTTGCCATAGGGAAGTTTGTTCGCCCGTCGGTAGTCATGAAATGCCGAAATTATTAGGCAGCCTTGCCCAGAGTGGAAGTGACTTCCAATCGTAACTCTGCCACTTCCTCTGACTCGCATTCCATTGAAATGCGTATCATGTCCCAAATGCGTATTCCGACTGAAGATGGTGAAACCATTAACCGTTGGCCTCGCCGCGTATGAGCCAAGACGTGCCATCGCTATCGATGTGAACAAAAAGCGGACTATCACCCTAACGAGCTTCACTTCGATATACCTTTCGATATCCGTACGAGATACCCATCATAAAATTCGTCCGAGTTAGGGAAGCGCTGATCAATCAACCGCCGATGCGTCACCGACCCGCTCGGCAGTGTTTTTTTTGAATCCCGCCGCGATTTTCGTCAGACTGGCAAAAAATTCCGCGGTTTTCTACCCTTTTTGGCCCATTTCCGGGCCTTTCGTCCTATTCAGGACGCAACTTGGCCATCAAGTGCCAATAGCTTTCGCTTCGCAATCATGAGATTGGCCAAAGCGAACAGCGTGTGCAGCTGTGCCGTGTTCTTGTCCAGCCCCTTGTAACGAACCTTCTTGTAGTGAAAGAGGTTCTTCACGATGTGGAAAGGATGCTCGACTTTGGATCGGATGCTGGCTTTCAGCGATTCCAGTTTGCGTAGCAGCTGACCAAACCCGCTCTCTTCCGAGACGGCCTTGCGCTTGCCGCGCTTCATGGCGATCTCCCAGTTGACGTCCCGGTCCTTCAGCTCTTCCCGCTTGTCGGCGTCGACATAGCCCGCATCCAGAAAGACGTCCTTCTCCTCGCCGTGCAGCAGATGTTCGGTCTGCGTTACGTCCGCTTCGTTCGCCGAGGTGCCGACGACGGTATGTACCAAGCCGCTCTCGGCATCGACACCAATGTGGGCCTTCATGCCGAAGTACCACTGGTTGCCTTTCTTGGTCTGGTGCATGTCGGGGTCACGGGCATTGGCCTGGTTCATGACCGACGGCGGGGCGGCGATGATCGTGGCGTCGGCGATGGTGCCTTCGCGCATCATCAGTCCCGCTGCAGCCAGCACAGTGTTGACCGCCTCGAGCAGCTTCTTCGCCAGTCCATGCTGCTCCAGCAGGTGGCGGAACTGCAGCACGGTGCTCGCATCCGGAGCCGCCTCTCTGGACAGGTCGATTCCGACAAATCTCTGTAACGCCTGACTGTCGGTGATGGCGTCTTCGACACCTTCATCCGACAGCCCATTCCACTGCTGTACGAAGTACATCCGCAGCATTCGCTCCAGTCCTACCGGCGGCCGGCCTCGCTTGCCCTTCGGGTAGTGCGGCTCGACCACCGCGAACAATTCTGCCCATGGCATGACCTGTTCCATCTCGTCGAGAAAAACCTCGCGTCGCGTCCGTCGCTTCTTCCGTTGAAACTCGGCCTGGGAAAAACTGATCTGCTTCATCTGGGGCGGCTCGCGCAGGATTGATAGGCTAATTATACCATAGGTATATACGGCGATTAAATCAGCGTTTCCTTAAAGGAAATACAACGGTGTCCGGCTTGAATTCCTAGCCGCAATAGGGAAGCGCTGATCAATTAGCGCCGATGCGTCACCTACCGCGTGGCGGCGGATTTTTTTGTAGCCCGCCAGGATTTTTGGCAAAACGGCCAAAAATTTCGCGGTTTTCTACCCTTTTTCGGCCCATTACCGGTTCTTTCCTTCTATTCAAGACGCAACTTGGCTGTTGAGCGCCAATAGTCCTCGCTTGGCAATCATCAGATTGGCCAAAGCAAACAGCGTGTGCAGTTGTGCCGTATTCTTGTCCAGCCCCTTGTAACGCACCTTCTTGTAGTGGAACAGGTTCTTCACGATGTGGAAGGGATGCTCGACTTTGGACCGAATGCTGGCTTTCAGCGATTCCAGTCTGCGCAACCACTGACCAAACGAGCTCTCTTCGGAGACGGCCTTGACCTTGCCGCGCTTCATGGCGATCTGCCAGTTGATGTCCCGGTCCTTCAGTTCTTTCCGCTTGTCGGCGCCGACGTAGCCCGCATCCAGGAAGGCGTCCTTCTCTTCTCCGTGCAGCAGACGCTCGGTCTGCGTGACGTCGGCCTCGTTCGCTGCTGTTCCGACGACCGTGTGCACCAGCCCGCTCTCGGCATCGGCCCCAATGTGGGCGTTCATGCCAAAGTACCACTGATTGCCTTTCTTGGTCTGGTGCATGTCCGGGTCACGGGCGTTGGCTTCGTTCTTGACCGACGGCGGGGCGGCGATGATCGTCGCGTCGGCGATGGTGCCTTCGCGCATCATGAGGCCCGCTGCGGACAGCCCGGCGTTGACCGCGTCCAACAGCTTCTTCGTCAAGTCATGTTGCTCCAGCAGGCGCCGGAACTGCAGCACGGTGGTCGCATCCGGTGCGGCCTCTCTGGACAGGTCGATTCCGACAAAGGCCCGTAGTGCCTGGCTGTCAGTGATGGCGTCTTCGACGCCTTCATCTGATAGACCATTCCACTGCTGTACGAAGTACACCCGCAGCATCCGCTCCAGCCCAATCGGCAGGCGGCCTCGCTTGCCCTTCGGGTAGTGCGGCTCGACCACCGCAAACAACTCCTCCCACGGCATGGTCTGCTCCATCTCGGCAAGAAACACCTCGCGTCGCGTCCGTCGCTTCTTACGTTGAAACTCGGCCTGGGAAAAACTGATCTGTTTCATCGGGGTGGCTCGCGCAGGATTTATTGGCAAATTACACCATAGGTATATGTAGCGATTGAATCAGCGTTTGCTTAGATGCCAAGAACATACTTATTTTCCTCCGCCTTAACGGTGTCCGCATGTTTTCTATCGTCGGGGTCTATTCCAGAGACGACTTTATACGCGGTTTTGAGCTGTACGATTTTTTGTCTAATTTCGTCGATCTTCATTTGCTTATTATTGGGATCGTTAGTCAGATCCCGTGCTTCACATTCAAGCTTTCTTATACCAGCAGCCAGATCGTTAAGTTGTGCGATGGCGGGAGGGCTAATGGCTTTCCCGCCAACGTACACCGCTTGACTAACACCCAGAAGCGCAAGGAATGCGTCAGGTAACTGAAAATTGCTGAGCCCGCTGATTCCAGAAATAATCAGTGCAATACCAACGACGAGGCTGAAAACGAGCATTTGGAACTTGGTGACATCAAAGACGCTCTGATTTCCGGTCTGCTCGGTAACAAGATCACTAGACTTCGGTTTGTCGTTGGGGGAAAAAGAGAGCCCCAGTTGCTGAAGCAAAAGATAACTTTCCGAGTTCACGCTCTTGTTGGATTTTGCCGTGGCTTTTCCAGCTGCCGTACCCAAAGCGGCAATTCCCAAGAGAACTACAACGTCCATCGAAAGTTCCGTTAGCTGACCCGTACGCATCAGGACGTAAGTGGATACCCCAAGCACCACAAGAGAGAACCAGATAATCTGTAGGCTTGAGAGGCTTGCACGCCCAAAGGGTCCCTTAATGATCCGAAGAGGGTTTGCGAAGACGCCCAGTTTCTTTTCTTCTTTCGGCACTGCCAATCCGGCGAGCACGTAAGCAAGCAAGACGACAACTATGGCCACGATAGCGGGCACCCAAAAGCCACGTACAGGCGCATTCCCGATGGCGACAAGTTGTATGGATCCGCCGTTGGTAATTTCACAAGCGACTGCATAGAAGCGATAGGAGCCGCCCCAGAAAACGCCAAGTTCAGCGGGAATCGAAATGCCGAGAAAGCTTTTATCGTTTTTTTCGCCTAGCCCAGTGCTTTCGACGGGGTAGAATTTCCATTCTTTTTCGTTGTTTTTTTCTTCCACGTCCTCTCTTGGTACTGCGTAGACTCGGAACGTCAATTTTTCAGCGTTTGGAAGTTTGCGCGTAAACTGCATTTCTACTTCTCCACCGGCCGGAAGCCACGTGGTGCCAAGTTGCTGGACGACCTCTCGGCGTAAATTATCCGTGGCATGTTTCACGAGGTCAGCTGCATCTTGGTCGGTACAGCTCGCACTAAAGACCGCAGGAGTGGCACCAAGTAAGATAATTAAAACCGCGAAACTGACAAATATCTTGTTCATGATATAAGTTTTCCTAGTCGAATTATCGGCCTTAGGCTTAGTGGTGGGATGGAGTCCGATTGTTTCTAGAATTAACAGCGCAGTTATCAGTCTGGCCTACCAAACTGAGACCCCCGGCTTCGAACGGCAGCTGCACATCGCTTAGTTCGGAAACCGGTTGTCATGTTAAGTGGCATGAAGTTGCGAACCAGCAGCGTTACGCCCACTTGAGTCGTCTCGTAAATTGTTGCGTTAACAGACGCGAAGCCCACGACTTACGCTCGTGAATTTGCTATAGAGCTCGATCAACTCGATCGAGAAGGTGATGTATGCAGGATAGGAAATCCACCATTACTTGCGCAAGTATTTCGGGAAAAAAAACAGTCGTTGGATCTGTGTCCGGCCGTTTCGTGTGATGTTTGAGGGGAGGTGATGTCAAGGGTAGCCGCAATCTTGGCGTGGCTTTGGCCCATGGCGAGCGGACGCAACCATTGAAGGCTCGGAGGGTAGCCAGGCGCGGTTGCCCGCGCCCAGCCCCCGAGGAACCGAGCGTGATAGTTTCCCATCACTCGGCTCGAGCAGCACAAAGGCCAGCCTCAATACGTGCCGACCCGGGCACTCGGAATGCTCCCCGAGCGACCTTCGCGATACCGACCCACAGCCGCAGTACATGTCTTTCGACGATGTTGGAGGTGCACACGCCCGTGATGCAGCGTCCATTTGCTTTCCCCCACATCAGTCGGCTCAGGGTCGGATCCGGGCGTAGCGAAGAGATCGAAGCAGCCGGTCGGCGCAATCTCTTCCCGTACGTCCGGTCAAGGCACTATATCGGTCGTCCGCGCCATGTGCCGCCAACGACCGCTTCGGCCGAGAACTTGCCATTGAGCACTCGCCTGGAACGGCAGCTCTACTTTGTTACCTGCCATTCAGCAGGGGGCTGGATGAAGGTCCGCTCTGGGTCGTTTGCCGCCATCTGGCGAAGTTGAACCAGAACGGCCAGGGCATCATTTCAACGGCCACTGGCCATGCGCCGGTCATCGCGGCGACAAGCGGCAAGACCCAGCCCCTTGCACAAGCGTGCCCCCTTCTGCCGTCGTGAAGCGCCACGTCGTCGGTAAACGCTGCCGGCCTTCGGCTAAGATGCCGGCTTCGCAACGCAACGAGAAGCCCGCAATGACCACTCTCTTCAGCCCGCTCCAGTTGGGCGCGACCACTGTCCCGAACCGGATCTTCATGGCACCGCTGACGCGCTGTCGTGCGGACGCCGAGCATGTCCCGACCGCGCTGATGGCGGAGTACTATGCGCAGCGCGCGAGCGCCGGACTGATCATCGCCGAGGCGACGATGGCCATGGCCGGCAACTCGGCCTTCTGGATGGAGCCCGGCATCCACTCGCCAGCGCAGGTCGCCGGCTGGAAGCTCACAACCGACGCCGTACATGCCGCCGGTGGCAGGATTTTCCTGCAGATCTGGCATGGTGGACGTGCCTGCCATCCCCTGCTCAACGGCGGCATCCAGCCGGTGGCGCCGAGCGCGATTGCCATCACCGGCGATCAGGTTCAGACGCCGGAGGGCAAGAAGCCTTACGTGCTGCCCCGCGAGCTGCGCGACGACGAACTCCCGGCCATCGTCGCCGGCTTCAAGAAGGCGGCCGAGAATGCCCAGGCCGCGGGCTTCGATGGTGTCGAGGTGCATGGCGCCAACGGCTACCTGCTCGACGAATTCCTGCGCGATGGCGCGAACAAGCGGCTTGGCCCCTACGGTGGCTCCGTCGAGAATCGCGCACGCCTGCTCTTCGAAGTCATCGCCGCGGTCAGCGAAGTCTGGGGCAGTGATCGCGTCGGCCTGCGCATCTCGCCGCTTAACAGCTACAACAGCATGCTCGACAGCGATCCGATCGCGCTGGCCAGCTGGCTTGCCGGGCGACTCAACGACTTCAAGCTGGCCTATCTGCACCTGATGCGCAGCGACTTCTTCCAGCAGCAGCGCGGCGACGTGGTCACCCCGGTGCGCACGAACTACAAGGGCGTGCTGATCGGCAATATGGGCTTCACGCCCGATGAGGCGCAGAGCGCCGTGGCTGCCGGCAAGCTCGACGCCGTCGCCTTTGGCACCAGCTTCCTGGCCAACCCGGATCTGCCGGCGCGGATCAAGATCGGCGCCGCACTGAACAAGCCCAAACCTGCCAGCTTCTATTCGCCGGGGGCCGAAGGCTATACCGACTACCCGACTTTGAAGGCCTGAGCATCAATTGGCGCGGGCATCGCCTCGCATAGGTCGGCAATGGCCGGATCAGGACGCCTTGAATTCAGATCGTCCTCCACGTACCGTCCCGTGCACCGCGACACTCGGCGTGCCGCTCCGCTTCGATCCAATCCAAATCCCGCAGGAAGCCTGATTCCATGTCCAAACCGCTCACCATTGATGACCGCCAGCCGCCGCGCGAGGCGCCGGCGGCGAAATTCGCTCTCTGGGCGCTGGGCTTTCGCCCCTTCTATCTGCTCGCCAGCGTCTTCGCCGCACTGTCGATTCCGCTCTGGGTCGCTCAGTACGCGGGCTACCTGCCAGCCGCTCTGGCCCACAGTCCGGCCTGGCACGGTCACGAGATGCTCTTCGGCTACACGCTGGCGGTGATCGCCGGCTTCCTGTTCACGGCAGGCCGCAACTGGACCGGACAGCCCACGCCGACTGGCGGCGCCCTGCTCGCTTTCGCGCTGCTCTGGGTCGCCGGGCGGCTACTGATGCTGACGCCCTACGCGCTTGCGGCAGCGGTGGTCAACGCCGCCTTCCCGGTGGCCGTGGCCATCGCCCTGGCCATCCCGCTGTGGAAAAGCCGCAACCGGCGCAACTACTTCTTCGTGCCCTTGCTGCTACTCCTCGGCACCGCGGTGCTGGCGCTGCATCTCTCCTGGCTCGGCGTGCTGGCCTGGCCGGAGGGAGCCAGCCTGCTGGTCGGGCTCGATGTGGTCCTGTTCATCATTGCCGTGATGGGTGGACGCGTGATCCCGATGTTCACCAACAACGGCATCCCGGGCACCCAGGCGAGCCGCCATCCGCTCATCGAAAAGCTCGCCCTGGGCAGCGTTCTCCTCTTGCTGGCCGCGGATCTCCTCGCCGCACCAGCGGCGCTGATCGCGCTCATCGCGCTTGTTGCGGCCCTGGCGCACAGCGCCCGGCTCTATCTCTGGCAGCCGTGGCGAACCCTGCGCACGCCCTTGGTGTGGGTGCTGCATGCGGCCTATGCCTGGATCGTCGTCTATCTCGTGCTGCGCGCCCTGGCGGCGCTCGGCCTGGTCGCCGAGCCGCTCGCGCTACACGCACTGACCATCGGCGCCATCGGCGGCATGACTCTCGGCATGATGACGCGCACCGCGCGTGGCCACACCGGCCGGCCGCTGGTCGCCGACGGCTACGAAATCGCCGCCTACCTGCTGGTTCTCTGCGCCGCACTGATCCGCGTCTTTGGCGGGATGATCTTCCCCGGTGCCTACCTGGGCACGCTCATCGGCTCGGGAATCTGTTGGTCGCTCGCTTTCGCGCTCTACGCCATTCGCTACTGGCCGGTGCTATCGCGAGCAAGGCTCGACGGAAAACCGGGCTAGCCCGCCGCTGAAGGCGAAAGGCGAAGCCGGCGCTGGTCTACCAGACGATCTTCTTCTCGTTTCCCCAACCTTTCCGCTCCGTCCTTACATTCTTGAACTCGATGGACGGGACAAACCGAAAGACGATGCGCCCAGCCATGTCGCCATGTTCCTCAGGGAGCACGAGAAAGGAGATCACCTTGCCACCAAAATACGACGGCTTATCCTGACCGTGATGAAAATAGATGCTGCCGCCGACCAATTTCTGTGCAGTGTCCGGGCTCACCGCCCACTTGCCGCTTTCCCATTCTTTTCTGCCGGCATCAACGGGCTCCATGTTTCCGAGGCGTTCAATCAGATGAATAGCAGCCACGGCGCTTACTCGCGGATTTCCGGCTCGACGAGATTGGCGAGCGAGACCAGCGAATCCTGCCAGCCGAGATAGCACATTTCCACGGGTATTACCTCGGGAATCCCTTCCTGCACGATAGTCAGCTCGCTGCCACAGGCGAGCTCCCTTATTGACACCGTTACCTGCAGGATACCCGGCAAGCTCGGATCCTCGAACGCGTCTGTGTAGCGGATCAGTTCATTGGGGATCAGCTCGAGGTACTCGCCACCGAAAGAGTGGCTCTGCTCGGTAGTGAAGTTGGTAAACGACATTCTGAACGTTCCGCCGACCCTGGCCTCCATGTGATGCACCATGCACGTAAATCCGTTCGGGGGGATCCACTTGGCCATCGCCAGAGGATCGAGGAAGGCGCGGTAGACCCGCTCCGGGGGTGCCCGCAAGACGCGGTGTAGACGAACGGTGCTGGTGGTCATGTGCTTCTCTCCTGTCTTGCCTGGCGCAAATATCGTTCATCGCCGCCTTTCCGACCCTGCCGCTTGGATTATTCCCGGAGTACAGCGCAAAGCCAAGCGCGGCAGACAAGATCGGTTGGACTGAGCCGCCGCGACGACGCTGCGCTGGAGATTGTAGGGCGCGGTGGCCCAAGGTCAAGCTGTTTCATCGCCTGCCCGAGACCCAACAGGTCACCGACGCATTCGACTCACCGAGCGCGCTCCAGCAGGCTTCCCGCGTCCGCCGCAGAGCCTTCCCGGGCGCCAACGGACTTCAGGGCATCGCGAAACTGGCGGGCTTTCTGCGTTTCGAACTCGAACTCAACTATGCCTTCCCATTGATTCCGAAAGACTGACGACTCAAAGGAAAGCGACAGTGTCTCGTCGTCGGGGAGAGAGACGCAAAACGCTGACATCCTGGAATCGCCGACGGCGATATTGATCTGGCGCTTCCGATAGGTGAAACAGACCACTCGCTTGGTAGTTATCACCAGGCAACCCGAAAAGCCTTCCGAGCGGTCGAGGTAACGCGTACCCGGACCTCTAACGTTCTTTGTAATCAAGCGCCCGGCGATTCCTTCATCAGCGACCACGATGCCCTCGCACTGCAGGATTGGCAGCAATCTCCTGGGAATCGCGCCAAGGCGGAACAGCGTGTAAAGCAGCGTTTTCTTCACTTCGCTTCTCTCTTCGCCGCATGCCCTCGCTTACCAGACGGCAGCAGGTAATCGACTAGAGCGGCAATAGGTATCTGGGTAGAAAGAATACACCCAGATGGCGTCAGCGATTCCCTCGCGCCCGCTTTTCCGGCGTTCCCTACTGGCCGGGTGCAATCAGATGCGCGATGGCATACGATGCTGCTCATGAGCCAGCATTCCGATCGCATCGTCGCCTTGTATGAACGCCACGCACATCACTATGACGCGGACCGCAGCCGCCACCTTGCCGTCGAGCGGCGCTGGCTGGACTTTCCTCGCTCTCGTCGCCTGGGACAGCTTCTTCCATCTTTCCCACGACGATCAGCGGCGCATGTTCCCGAGCTTCGCGAGACACGCGGCGCCAGGCGCGCTTCTTCTGTTCACCAGCGGCCCCGCGCACGGCGAGAGCATCGGCTCGTCTCGTGGGGAGCCGCTCTAGCACGCAGCTTGTCGTCGTCGGAGTATTCGCGACTGCTCAAGGCGAACGGCTTCTCGGTCCTCGAGCACGTGCTCGAGGATCCGGACCGCGGCCTGCACACTGTCTGGCTTGCTCGGGCGACACAATCGGCATAGTCGGTGTAGTCTTGTTTCTTGACCTGGATTCAATGATAAGCCTATTTTCCTCGGTTGAACCCTCTAAAAGTGTTGCAAACTCAGTGCTGACAAGGGTTTTCGGCCGATGAGGAGGATCACCCGATGGGTGAAGTAAATTTTGAGCAAAAAGGGATCGTCAAGGCGGTGGATAGCGCCTTGCAGGAAGCTGCACATGCGGCGGCGGAAATGCGCGTGGCAACGCCTGGCGGCCGGTTTCACGTCCGCTGGGATGAAGGCGGTAGCGCCAGCGCGCTGGGGCAGCTGGCGTTCTTTGCCGAATTTCTCGAAGTCTCCGGACTGTTCGCCCGCTGGAAGGAAGGTTGTCCAACGAACTACAGCAGCCCGAACGCACCGACGGTGGTCAACATTCTGGGCACCTGGCTGCTCTCGATACTGGATGGCCAACGGCGCTATGCGCATGTGACCGGGCTAGGTGGCGACGCCGTCGCGCCAGAGATCCTCGGTATGACCAAGATCATCAGCGACGAAAGCCTGCGCCGCGGGCTGGCGCATCTGGCTCCCGAGCAAGCCAAGCGCTGCAGCGACGAAGAACGTGCGGTTCGCGCGGCTCAGCTAGCAAAGAGCACCGCCTGGATGGACTCGGCCTTGGCCGAAAGCACAGGTGAAGCCCTGCGTACCCCCTGGATTCTCGATGCCGACACCACCGTCAAACTGCTCTACGGCCACCAGGCAGGAGCCGAGATCGGCTACAACCCCAGCAAGCCTGGCCGGCCAAGCCACACCCTGCATACCTATTGGATCGGCAACGTTCGTCTCGTGCTCGACGTTGAAGTGCAAGGCGGAAAGAGCACGGCCGCCAAACATAGTCTGCCCCGTCTGCGCCTTCTCCTTGATCGGCTCGTCCCCGAGGAACGTCCCGCCCTGGTGCGCGGTGACAACGCCTTTGGCAACGAAGGCGTGATGGCCGAGATGGAAGAGATCGAGCAGCCCTACCTCTTCAAACTCCGGCAGACTGCCGGGGTCAAGCGCCTGATCGAGCGGCTCTGGAAGCAAGGCGACTGGCAGAGCGTAGACCAAGGCTTTGACGCTGTCGAAGGCAAGCTTCGCCTGACTGGCTGGAGTGGTGAGCGACGGGTGGTCGTCCTACGCCGGCGAGTCAAGTCCAGCCTGGCGACCGAAGCGAGCAACGACAATCGGCAGCCGGAGCTGCAGTTCCTGGACGCTTCGGACAAGGCCAAACTCGGGGAATATGTGGTCCTGGTCACCAACGCCGACTACTCGCTGGAAGCCATGGGTCAGCTGTACCGCGATCGGGCGGATTGCGAAAACGGTTTCGACGAGCTGAAGAATCAGTGGGGCTGGGGAGGCTACACCACGCATGATCTGGAGCGCTGCAACTTGTCGGCACGGGCCGTGGCGCTGATCTACAACTGGTGGAGTTGGTATGTCCGCCTGGCGCACCCGAAGGCGCGCCTGGAGGCGATCACCAGCCGTCCGATGTTGCTCGCTGGCGTCGCCCGCCTGACCCAGCACGCCGGCCAGTCGCGTCTGTTGCTCACACTTTCCCATGCCGCCGGAGATCAGATCAAAACGATGATCGCCAATATCCGCAAGGGGCTTGACCATTTTCTGGCATCTGCGCCTCAGTTGCCGAAAGCCGGCCACTGGCCGGCGCTCGTCCGCTACATCGTCAGCAAGATCCTCGCGGCGAGACCGAAGAAAGCGAGGCCGCTCGGCTTGCCGCCGCCGTTGCTGGCTTATGGAAGCGGCTAACAGAGGAATTTAGGATAAAGAGGGTTGCCATCGTCGTACGCGCGGGCCTTGCGTGGTTTCCCGCCACAAATGGCCGGAACGCTGCGCGTCGCGAGGCAGAACGGTTGGCTTGTGCCAGAGCCAAATAGGGCTTCACGAACATATGTTGAGCATGCCAAGCCAATGCGTCGCCGCGTGCCCCTGAGTCAATCCCTCGGTGAGCTCTTGCTGGGCACCGACCCAGCCATGCGCTTGCGCTTGGGGCAGACAGGACTGGCCCTTCTGTTGATGCTGATGGGCATGGCGGTCGTGCTGTGGGCAGCGTGGACGCTGGACCTGCCGCGTGCGCCTCTCGTACTCTGGACGCTGACTTCGTTGTTCGCCATCGTCATGGTGTATATGACCATTCGCTGCGGTTGGTCACTTCGCTTCAAGGACCCCTCTCTCACTTTGCCGCAGATGGCGATTGCCATTGCCTGCAGCGCGAGCGGCTATGCGCTGATGGGCCCGGTACGGGCGATTGCGTTCCCGAACCTGCTGATCATTCTGATGTTCGGCATGTTCGGCCTACGCGCCGGCAGCGCCTTGGGCATCAGTATTTACGCCTTACTGGCCTTTGGCCTGAGCATGGCGGTAATGTCGTCGATCAAGCCTGATGAGTACCCGGCGACGGTTGAGTTGGCGCATTTCATGATGCTGGTTATCGTCGTTCCGGCGGTTTCGGTCTTGTCCGAGCGTTTGAGCCGCATTCGCCGCCGTTTGGGCGAGCAAAAGCGAGAGCTGACGCTGGCACTCGAACAGATTCAGCTCATGGCCGCCCACGATGACTTGACCGGACTGCTGAATCGCCGGCACATGCAGGTCCTGCTTGAGCAGGAAGCGCAGCGCAGCCTTCGCTCCGGTGAGGGCTTCTGCTTGGCGCTGCTCGACATGGACCATTTCAAACGTGTCAACGACCGGCATGGCCATGCTGCGGGGGATGTCGTGCTGCGCGCCTTCTCCGACACCGCGCAGACGGTCTTGCGGCGTTCGGATGTGCTGGCACGCTGGGGCGGTGAGGAGTTCGTGCTGATGCAAGCGGACATCAATATCTCGCGCGCGAGCGCTACCCTGGTGCGCTTGCGTGAGCAGGTGAGCAAACTGAAGCTCACGTTTGGTGAAGTCCGCTTGCAGCTCAGCTTCTCGGCCGGCCTGACCGCACATCGTCCGGGCGAGTCCGTGACCCAGACACTGGAGCGCGCCGACCGCTTGCTCTACGAGGCCAAAGCAGAAGGCCGTGACCGGGTGGTAGCGGGGTGAGCGAAGCGGCGTGCCAGCACGCCCGCGAGGAAATTCATGCGCACGGGGTCTTTCTCTTGCCTTGGTGATAAAGACCGATGGTAGGTATGGGTATGCGGGAAAAAGTAGAGACCCCGCTTGGCAGTTAGCGCTTTCTTGAAAGCAGTAAACGCTCAGCGAGATCCGTCACCACCCATTCCTCCGCGATAAGCCCGTTGTGAAATTGACTCGTTACCATGTCACGCCAGACGATTTCAAGGCCGCTCGCAGGAAAACCCTTGAACGCACGCTTGAGAGTGCCCCGAAACGTCCTTTGCCAGGCAACTCGCGTCTTGCCTTCTAGAAGAATTTCGACTTCAACTTGAGCATCAGGAAAGCTACTTCGAAGCACGGTGACGAATTCCCTGACGCAGTAGTGGCCGGCTTTCACATCACGGCCTGTCAGGTGCACGACATAATCTGCGGAAAAGTGTTCTCCAATCGCATCCAGTTCTCCGCCAACGAAAAGCGCGGTGTTAGCTGCTTGAATCATCGATGCAAGTGACTTTTCCATACGAGTGTTCCTGATTGTGGCGTGACGCTGCGGATGGCGTTCGCGAAGAGCCGCTCTTAGCAGGCTAGACCGATAGCATACACCGAGACCGCTTCGCTGGCCGCTTTCGGCAGACTTCTCCACTGTCGCTTCCTGACCGCTACCTGACGCGCCAGCAACGGTCGGCTCGCCTGCTACTCCTACGGTCGATGAATCTTCGGGCACTAAGAGCAGCCGTTCGCAGCCCGGGAGGGACTGTATGATGGTAGGTAGCGGTGGCATGCGGGCTTCCTCGCGAGACATCGGTAGCGGCCTCACCTAAGCATCCTCGGTGGTCGGTTGCCATCGATCGCAGACCGAAGGAGATGGCCTCGTGCGCCGCTCTCTGGCGGTTACCGAGGCGGCCTGCCACATCTCAGGATTACTTTCGCAGGTGGCGGCGCCAGCGGCTTTTCCGCCACCCCGAGGTGGTGCAACGTCAGCCGGCAAAGTATGTGTTGCTCGCCATGGTCGTTTGACTATAGATGCGTGGATATACAGCATGTTACGGTTCGGAATAGACCTTGGCGGCAGCAAGATCGAGCTGATTGCGCTCGCCGACGCCGGTGGCGTCTTGCTGCGCCGGCGGTGTCCGACGCCGCAGGGCGATTACCCGGGCACGCTCAGGGCGGTCGGGGGGCTGATCGCGGCCGCGGAAAGCGAGCTTGGCCAAACCGGCAGCGTCGGCATTGGCATGCCCGGGGCGGAATCGGCCGTTGACGGTCGCATCAAGAATGCCAACTCGACCTGCCTGATCGGCGAGGCGCTGCGCGCGGATCTGCAGGCGCTGTTACACCGCGAGATACGGCTGGCCAACGACGCCAACTGTTTCGCCCTCTCGGAGGCCATCGACGGTGCCGGCAAGGGCGCGGAAGTCGTTTTCGGGGTGATTCTCGGCACCGGTGTCGGCGGCGGCATTGTCGTCAATCGAGGCGTGCTCAACGGTGCCAACCGCATTGCCGGAGAATGGGGGCATAACCCCTTGCCGCTGCCGGAAGAAGAGAGCCTGCCGCCGCCGCGCTGTTACTGCGGGCGCTTCGGCTGCGTGGAAACCTGGTTGTCGGGCCCGGCGCTGGCCGCCGACCACTTGCGCAACGGTGGCGAAGCGCTCGCCCCCGAGCAGATCTGCGCCGCTGCCACAGCCGGTGAGCTGGCCTGCGAACAGACCCTGGCGCGCTATCAGCGGCGCCTGGCCAAGGCGCTGGCGCTGGTGGTCAACATCCTCGATCCGCAGGTGATCGTGCTCGGCGGCGGCCTCTCGAACATCGCGTGCCTATATGACGCCGTTCCACGCCTATGGACGGCACATGTCTTTTCCGACGTCATTCGCACGCGGCTGTTGCGCAACGTGCATGGCGACTCTTCCGGCGTGCGCGGCGCGGCCTGGCTTTGGAACGAACGGTCATGACCCGTCGAGCTACCCCCGATCATGGAAGTCATGACCGCCCCCTTCCCCCGGCCCTTCTCCCGCAAGGGGAGAAGGGAGTTTCGTGAGTCGCGCACGCGACTTCCCTATTGAAGATGAGCGAAATCATGCTTTTCAGCGGCGGCTTGACCAGAATCGACGAACACGGCCAATCGACCGGCATCTACAAGCAGCCGGTCGCCGGCCCGGTTGAGCTCGGCCGTGAGGGACTGGCCGGAGATGTGCAGGCCGACCGGCGCGTCCATGGCGGGGCGGAGAAGGCGCTGCATCAGTACGCCGTGGACAACTATCGGCGCCTGGCCGAGCGCCTGCCAGCCATCGCTGCGCAATTGGTCGTCGGCAGTATCGGCGAGAACATTTCAGCCGCTGCGGGCGACGAGAACACGGTCTTCGTCGGCGATGTCTTCAGCCTCGGTCGCGCCCGGGTTCAGGTCAGCCAGCCGCGCAGTCCCTGCTGGAAGATCGACCATCGCTACGGGCACGAGGGCGTCGCGCGGCTGATCGCCGAGAGCGGCTTGACCGGCTGGTACTACCGGGTGCTCGAAGTGGCGACGATCAGCAGCGGCGACCGGCTCGAATTGATCGAACGTCTGCCGGGCGCTGTCTCGCTGGCGGAACTGTGGCAAGCCTGGCGCGAGCATCGGCCTGATCCGGCGACTCTGGAACGTCTGGCCGCGGCGCCCGGCCTGACGCCCAACTGGCAGAAGAAGTTGCATGGCCGCCTGGACTGGCTGCGCGCCAACAGTGGCACGGAGGAGTCCGCACGGACGCTGTTTCATTCCCGCCCAGGCTGAACTCGGGGGCGGGGCCTTGCCGCGGCTTGCCGGCTTTCCTGGCCGAGCCGGTGCTCAACGATACAGCGGCAAGGCCGCAACCCGCGCCTCGATATCGGCGCTCACTCGCCGATAGGCCGGGTTGTCCTGGCCACCATAGCGGCGCTCGAACTGGGCGGCCGACAGATACTCGGGCAGCCCGCTCAGCGGCGGCGCCAGATCGCTGTCGCGCAGAGGCCCGCGCAGGGCAGCGTTGAGGCGCGCCGAATCGCCAAGCAGCACCTCTCCAAAACGCGTCCCGGCACGATCTGCGGCCAGGTCGGCGAACGAGAAACCGCTGCCGCGCTGAGAGTCGTCGATTTCCTTGTAAATGCCGATGGCGTTGGCCGCCGGTTCGCCCGCCCAGGCCGCCAGAGCGGCCGAAATGGCGAAATGCTGCGCGCTGTCGTAGCGCCCCAGCAACTCCAGGTTCAGACGGCGCGGACGCGGCCACTCGCCGGCGCGCGGAAAAAGGGCCTGGAGGCTTTTCCCCGACTCGTAGGCGGCCAGGACGAGCAGCGCCGCGCGTCGCTGCTGCAGCGTCTCTTCGCCGGGGGGACCTGCTAGCAGGGGCGGCAAGACCTCGCTCAAGGGCACGTGGGCATTGACCGGGTACTTCATGAGCACGCTGGCCAGCGCGCGCTGCGCAGCCTCTACCCGCCGCGTGTCGGCCGGTGTAAAGGCGAAGGCGCGGGCCCCATCGAGGAGGCCTGGCTCCCAGGCATAGGTAAAAACGACGGCACTGCGCGCCGGCACGAAATCGAGGCGACGAAAGGCCTGCCGCAAGAGCTGCCATTGCTCGCCAAGACCGGCAAGCTCGATCAGCGAAACGCTCAGCCACTCGAACAGACGCGGTGCTATCGGCAACGATCCCAGCGACGCGGAAGCGAGCCGTGCGCGCCCGTCTTCGGCCACGAAGCTGGCGCGGAGGTTCAAATAGCGAGCAGCGGATAGACCGGGAAGGGGGACGGGGACGCTGAAGCGGAACTCACCCGTCTCGTCGGTCAGGGCAAACGCTCCGCGTCCGTGTATTTTGCGGCTGGCCAGATGGTTGACCGCTTCGTCGATCAGTGCCACGGGAATCTGCGCCGTTCGTTGCTCGCCACGCCGCAGTCGCCGCGGGTCATTGCGGTGCAACAGCTGTCGGGCTTCGGCGACCGACGCCGGGGAAATGGTTTCGCCGCGGCTGACGAGCGGCGCCGTTTCGAGGCTGGCCAAGAAAAGGACGGCCGCAGCGAGGAGCGGCAGGATCAGGAAAATGCGGATCACCGGTGCCGCGCGAGGACTGGCCGGCAGTCAGGGCAAAGCCGCTGCGCCTGTGGCATGCAGGAGGCAAGACGCGGTCGTGACCTGGCGGCGCTGTCACGCGCGTCTGCCATGGCACTCATGGTGCGGCAGCCGTGTCGGGCGCTGCCGGCTGCAGCTTGCTGTCGGGACTGCCCAGACGGAACGCGAAACCCGCTTTGCGCAGCAGGCGCGCTTCGTTTTGCAGGTCGGCTCGGGTCAGTGGATGCTCTTCGAGCCAGCCGGGCGGGAAACGCAGCTCGAGCTGGCGCCGGTCGACGCGCAGGCCGACGGCCGGCAGTTCTTGGCTGCTGCGGCTACGATGCAGCACCACCGCCAGACGCAGGAGGACACACAGGCGCGGTGCCATGCGCGCCCAGGTGCTCGGCAGATGCACGAAGGCGTTGCTGGGAAATGAGCGGCGATGGCGCCTGAGCAGCGCCGACAACAATAGTTGATCGTCACGGGAGTAGCCGGGCAAATCGGCATGTTCGAGGACGTAGGCACCGTGCTTGTGGTGCTGGTCGTGGGTCAGCAGCAAGCCGATCTCGTGCAGGCGAGCGGCCCGTTCGAGGACCTGCGCCGCTTCCTCGTCGCCAAGCCGCCATTTGCTGCACACCTGCCGCAGCAGGACCAGCGCGGTCCCGCTGACGCGGCGCGCCTGCGCTTCGTCAAGGTTGAAGCGACTGATGACGTCGGCGATCGTTCGGTCACGCACATCCTCGTGGCTAATGCGCCCGAGAAGGTCATAGATCAGGCCTTCGCGCAAAGCGCCTTCGGAGACCTCGAGTTGCTCGATGCCGAGCGCCTCGCAAAGCCCGTGCAGGACGACGAAGCCGCCGACGAAGACGCGTGCCCGCGCGGCTTCGAGTTGCCAGCGCTCGGCAATCGCCGCTGTGTCGCGCATCCCGAGCAGCTCGCTGCGCAGCAGGCGCAGCGCTTCGAGGGTGATTCCCTCGCGGCTCCAGCCTTCGCTGACCAAGACCTCCTGGATGGCCTTGATCGAACCCGAGGCGCCGGTGACCACGCCCCAGCCGCGCGCCACATACTCATGGCGCACCGGCTCGAGAGTCAGTTGCACCAGCAGTTCGGCCTCGCGCATGCGACTCGCGGTCAGCCGCCCATCCCCAAAACAGGCGCGGCTCATGCTCACGCAACCCATTTTCAGGCTGGCCAGATGGAGGGGATCGAATTTCTCGCCGATGATCAACTCGGTGCTGCCGCCGCCGATGTCGATCACCAGCCGCTGCCCGGAGACGTCACCGACACTGTGCGCGACGCCCAGGTAGATCAGGCGTGCTTCTTCCTGGCCACGGACGATCTCCACCTTGTGACCGAGAACCTGTTCGGCGCGCGCCACGAACTCGGCGCTGTTGCGCGCCTGGCGCAGAGTATTGGTGCCGACAATGCGCAATTGCTCGGGCGGAATGTCGCGCAGGCGCTGGCCAAAGCGTGCGAGGCATTCGAGGGCGCGTTTCTGGGCTTCCTGCGACAGCCGGTTGCGCGCATCCAGGCCGCCCGCCAACTGGACCATCTCGCGCAAGCGGTCATGGACCTGCACCTGTCCATTGACCAGGCGGGCGACGATCATGTGAAAACTGTTCGACCCAAGGTCGATCGCTGCTACGAATTCGGAAGACACGTCAGAACTCCTTGCCGCTATAGGAAGAAACAGGCGCCGACCGGGCAAGCCGCCACGCGCGCTGTGCGTTTGCCGCTGGCGGCC
>JEMX01000098.1:0-58756 GCA_000585055.1 Candidatus Accumulibacter appositus | reverse complement strand
CCGCCACGGGCGGCGGCCGTGGCTTGCGTTGTGCCCGACGCGGCACGCGGCGACGCTTGACGCCGGGAAACGGGGGCCGACTGGCTTTGACTACCCCGCCCGCTGGCGGCAGGCCCAATGCATGGCAGCGCGCAGCTCATTCCGCGGTGAAGGAAAGGATAGCGGATGTGCTCTCTGCCCGCCGTGAAATGGCTCACGGCGTAGAATCGCCAGCGGACATGCATGCAGAGTATCCCTGCCGCCGCGACACTCGTCAATCGATCAATCACCACGGCGGTCACGGCTGTTCGCCGCGTCGTGGAAGGGCTTGGGGAAGCAGGCCATCAGAACTCGAGCGGATCGACTTCCAGGTGCCAGCGCAGCCGCGACGGCACTTTGATCGCTTCCAGCTGCGGCAGCCAGTCGGCAAGAAAACGCTGCAAGGCCCGCCGTGCGGGCGACTCGACGAGCAACTGGCCGCGCTCGAAACTGGCCCGCCGGGCCAGGCGCATCGGCACCGGGTCGTAGAAGGTCACCGCCTGCTCGGCGCCCACCGCCGGGCAGGCGCGCGCGCTTTTCAGAAAACTCAGGGCGTCGGCCATCAGCGGTGCTTCGGCGCGCAACATGGCCTGGTGCGCATACGGTGGGAAGCCAGCCTGTTGCCGCTCGGCGAGCTGCTCGGCGGCGAAAGCGGGAAAGTCATGCTGGACCAGCGCGGCGTACAGCGGATGCTCCGGGAACTGTGTCTGGATGAGGAACTCACCTGCTCGTGCGGCGCGGCCGGCGCGGCCGGCGACCTGCATCAACTGTGCGAAGAGACGTTCGGGCGCGCGCCAGTCGGCGGCGAACAAGGCGGCGTCGGGGGAAATGGCGCCGACCAGGGTGAGCTTGGGGAAATCGTGCCCTTTGGCGAGCATCTGGGTGCCGACCAGAATGTCGGCCTCGCCGCTGTGGATCCGCGCCACCAGCGCTTCCCACTGCTTGCGGCTGCGCGCCGCATCGCGGTCGACGCGTAACACCCGGGCCTGGGGAAAGTGCTCGGCAAGCACCGCTTCCAGCCGTTGCGTGCCACGCCCGAAGGCGCTCAGGTCCTGGTTACCGCAGCTCGGGCAGCCTTTCGGCAGATGCGCTTCGAAGCCACAGTGATGGCAACGCAGGCGGCGGTCGACCAGATGCAGCACCAGATTGGCGGCACAGCGATGACAGTTCGAGGTCCAGCCGCAAGCGGCGCAGGCCAGCACCGGTGCGTAACCACGGCGATTGAGGAAGAGCAGGCTTTGCTCGCCGCGCCTCAGACGCTCCTCGACGGCGCCTAGCAGGGCACTGCTGAGCCCGTCCTGGGGCTTGTCAAGGCGGGTGTCGATACGCCGCACGCTCGGCAGGCGAGCACCTTCGACCGCCCGCTCGCTCAGCGTCAGCAGGCGATAGCGACCGCGGCCGGCGTCGACGGTGGCGTTGGCCCAGCTTTCGAGCGAAGGTGTCGCCGAGCCGAGGACGATCTTGATGTCCCGCTGACGGGCGCGAAAAACGGCCAGGTCACGCGCTGAATAGCGGATGCCGTCCTGTTGCTTGAATGAGGCGTCGTGCTCCTCGTCGACCACGATCAGGCCAAGCTCCGGCAGCGGCGCGAAGATGGCCAGGCGGGTGCCGAGCACGATGCGCGCTTCGCCGGTCAAGGCGGCGCACCAATTGCGGCTGCGCGCGGCCTCGCCGAGCTCGCTGTGCAGACTGACCAGACCCGCGCCGGGAAAACGCGCGGCGACGCGGCCTTCCAGCTGTGGCGTCAGATTGATTTCCGGCACCAGCAGCAGCGACTGCTGGCCGTCGGCCAGGGCGCGCTCGATGAGCCGGAGATAGACTTCGGTCTTGCCACTGCCGGTCACACCGTGCAGGAGGTAGGCGTGGAAACCGGCCCCGAGCTCGGCAATCGAGGTCAGCACCGCCTGCTGTTCGCCGGTCAGTTCCGGCGCCGCCACGGCCGCTGCTGGCGGGACTTGCCGCGGCGCCCTGGCCTTGACGGGTTTGAGGGCGCGCAGTCCGACCGGTAAGGTCGACAGCATCACCTGGCCAAGCGGGACGTGATAGTAGGCGGCGCAGAACTCGGTGAGGCGAAACCAATCGGCAGGCAAGGGCGGCAAGTCGCGAAGGAGCTCACCAAGGAGCTTGAGTTGCGCTAGCGGGAGATCGCTGCCTGCCGGTAGCTCGACGAGAATCCCGATTTTCTCGTGGCGCCCGAAGGGCACACGCACGCGGTAGCCGATGTCGCCCGCCGACAGCAGCTCGCCATCGGCGACGCGGTAGTCGAAGAGACGACGCAGCGGAACATCGAGGGCGACGCGGGCAATTTGCGGCAAGGACATCGGGTCGGAAAGCCGTTCACAGGCGGGTAGTGAGAACGATCGCTAGTTAGAGGCGGAAGCTCGTGCCACTTCTCGTAGTGCTGGATAAGATCCTCTGTTATTTGAGGTTTCCGCTCCATTCACAGTTTCTGTGGATAACTCTGTGGATCAGGGAGCGGAGAAAGCCCGCAAGCGGCCATTCTGTAAGGGTTTCAGCGCTACTGCCGGAAAAAGAGGCGATTAAATAAGCTTTTTAAATCAGCGTATTACAAATACAAGTCTGATTTACAAAAGACTTTTTGTTGTGTCAAAAAGTCCGAAGTCTGTTCTGTGAACAAGTCAAGAGATAAATGCAAATTCAAGGCCCTTTCTGGCGCAGAACACGGCTGTGTTGGTGTACCGCATCAACCAGCGCCTTGACTCGGTCCGGCGGCGTGAACTGCGAGATGCCGTGCCCGAGATTGAAGACGTGGCCGGTCTCACCGGGACCGTAGGCGTCGAGCACCCTCTTGGCCTCGCTGACGATCGTTTCGGGTGAGGCAAAAAGCACCGCCGGGTCGATATTGCCCTGCAGGGCAACCTTGTCACCGACGCGCCGGCGCGCTTCGCCGATGTCAATTGTCCAGTCCAGGCCGACCGCCTCACAGCCGATTTCGGCGATCGCTTCCAGCCACAGGCCACCGCCTTTGGTAAACACAATCGATGGCACGCGCTCGCCGTCCTTGTTCTTGATCAACTGGCCGACGATGCGCTGCATGTAGTCGAGCGAGAACTCGCGATAGGCTGCCGGCGACAGGGAACCGCCCCAGGAATCAAAAATCATCACGGCCTGGGCACCCGATTCGATCTGTGCGTTGAGGTAGGCGACGACCGCGTCGGCGGTGACCGACAGAATGTGATGCAGGAGGTCCGGCCGGTCGTAGAGCATCCCCTTGATGCGCCGATAATCGGTGCTCGAAGCGCCTTCGACCATGTAGCAGGCGAGGGTGTAAGGACTGCCGGAAAATCCGATCAGCGGCACCGAGTTGCCCAAGGCGCGCCGGATTTCCACGACCGCATCCATCACGTAACGCAGGTGATCCCAGGGATCGGGAGCGCTGAGGTCGCGAATTGCCCATTCTTCGCGCAGCGGCCGTTCGAAACGCGGCCCTTCACCATCGGTAAAATACAGTCCGAGGCCCATCGCGTCGGGGATGGTCAGGATGTCCGAGAAAAGAATCGCGGCGTCAAGATCGAAACGCGCCAACGGTTGCAGGGTCACCTCGCAGGCCAGGCCCGGGTTGGTGCACAGCTGCATGAAGCTGCCCGCACGGGCACGCGTTTCGCGGTATTCGGGAAGGTAGCGGCCAGCCTGACGCATCAACCAGACCGGCGTGTGCGTGGTCGGCTCTTTGAGCAGCGCTCGCAGAAAGGTATCGTTGGATGGGCGGGTCACGGCAAACTCCGGCGGCGAGCGAAAGAGGCTCGGAAAGCGCGATTATCCACTTTCCCCGCTACTTCCGCCAGAAAGCCGGCGTCATGACCACCAGCAAGGTGAAGATCTCCAGCCGGCCGAGGAGCATGGCGAAGGTGCATACCCAGATCTGAAAGTCGCTCAGTCCGGCAAAATTGCTCGCCGGCCCGACCTCTCCCAATCCCGGCCCGGTGTTGTTGATACTGGCGACGACCGCCGAAAATGCGGTGATGATCTCCAGCCCGGACAAGGAAAGGAGCAGCGTCATGCTGGCAATGCAGACCATGTACACAAAGCCGAAGGCGAGCACCGCGAAGAGAATGTTCGGCGGCACGGCATCGTTGCCGACCTTCACCGGATGCACGGCGTTGGGGTGCATGGCACGCATCAACTCGCGATACACCTGCTTGTAGAGCACCAGGGCACGAATCATCTTGATGCCACCACCCGTCGAGCCGGCACTGGTCGCGAAACTGCACAGGAACAACATCCACAGCGGGGCGAAGAACGGCCACAGGGCATAATCGGTGGTCGCGAAGCCGGTCGTCGTGGCAATCGAGACGACATTGAACGCGGCATAGCGCAGGGCCTCGGCGAAGCTTGCATAGACGCCATGGAAAACGAGAAAGGCGGCGATGCCAAGGACACTGCCAAGAGTCACCAGCAGAAACCAGCCGGCTTCCGGATCAGACCGGTAGGGGCGCAGCGAACCCCCGGAGAAGGCGACAAAGTGGGTTGCGAAGTTCATCCCGGCGAAGAGCATGAAGGCGATGGCCACCGCTTCGATGGTCGGCGAGGCAAAATAGGCGAAGCTTGCGTCGTGGCTCGAGAAACCGCCGAGCCCCATGGTGGCGAACATGTGCATGATGGCATCGGATACGCTCATTCCCGCCAAATAATAGGCCAGCGCGCAGCAGATGGAGAGCAGCGAATAGACGATCCACAGGCCCTTCGCCGTTTCGGCGATGCGTGGCGTCATCTTGGTGTCCTTCATCGGCCCCGGCGTCTCGGCCTTGAACATCTGTCGGCCACCGATCCCCAGCAGGGGCAGGATGGCAACGGCGAGAACGATCAAGCCCATGCCGCCAAGCCAGACCATCTGCGTTCGCCACAGGTTGATCGACAGCGGCATGTCGTCCAGGCCGGTGAGAACGGTCGCGCCGGTAGTCGTCAGTCCGGATACGGCTTCAAAATAGGCGTCGGTGAAACTGAGCTGGAGTTCGAGAACCAAGGGCAGGGCGGCGTAGATCGGCAGCAGCGTCCACACCAGCGCAACCATCAGGAAGCCGTCACGAATCGTCAGATCGCGGGTTTCTCTGCGGGTGGCATACCACAGGCCGGCGCCGGTAGCGACAGTCAACAGAAATGCTTCGTCGAAGGACGCGAAGGCGCCATCGTCGAGCCACCAGGAAACGCCCAGGGGAAGAAGCATGGTCAGCCCGAACATCAGGATCACCAGCGAGAGCACCCGGACCACCGGGTAGTAGCGTTGCATGCCCGCGGCTCAGAAGAAGTGGAAACCAACCTCGAACAGTTTTTCGACCTGCTTGACCACCTTCTTGTCGATGCAGAAGACGATCACGTGGTCACCGGTCTCGATGACTACGTCCTTGTGGGCGATGAGCACCCGCCCGATCTGCTTCTTTGCTCCCAGCCGGAAGAAGTTAAAGTCATCGGTCTCGCCGAGGTCGCGTACGATGGCGGCGATGAAGGCGCCGTGGATGACCGGCAGTTCGCCGACGCGGCGACCGACGGCGCGTGAATTCTTCTTGTCGCCGTGGGCGACGATCTCGAGCGCTTCGGCGGCACCGCGACGCAGGCTGTGCACCTGCACGACGTCACCATGACGGACATAGGTCAGCAGGGTACCGATCGAGACCTGAGCCGGCGAAATGGCGATGTCGATCGGCCCACCCTGTACCAGCTCGGCGTACGCCCGCCGGTTGATCAAGGCCACCACGCGCTGACAACCCATGCGCTTGGCCAGCGACGCGCCCATGATGTTGTCTTCATCGGCATTGCTCAGGGCGAGGAAGAGTTCCATCTCCTCGATGCCCTCCTGTTGCAGCAACTCCTCGTCGGTGGCGTCACCATTGAGGACCAGCACCGACTTCAACGAGTTGGCCACGAACTCGGCCCGACGGCGGTCCACTTCGATCAGCTTGACCTCGCACTTGCCTTCCAGTGCCTGAGCAACGCGATGGCCAATGTTGCCGCCGCCGGCAATCATCACCCGTCGCACGGGCTCCATCGAGCGCCGCAACTCGCGCATCACGGTGCGGATGTGTTCGTCGGCAGCGAGCACGAAGACCTCGTCCCCGTCGGCGATGATCGTCTCGCCGGTCGGCGTGATCGCACCGCCATGGCGATAGATGGCGGCGATGCGTCCGTCGATCTCGGGCGGCAGGTGGCTGCGCATCTCGGAGATCGGGCTACCGACCAACAGGCCGCCGGCGTAAGCACGCAGGCCAACCAGCGCCAAACGTCCGCGGGCGAAGCTGAGCACTTGCAGCGCTTCCGGAAAATCGATCAGGCGCGCGATGTACTCGGTGATCACCTGTTCCGGGCACAGGGCGTAATCAACGGCGAAGTTCTCGGGTGCGAGCAGGGCTTCGCTGTCCAGAAAGTCATGCGCGCGCAACCTCGCTATGCGGGCAGGGACGTTGAAGACGCTGTGCGCCACCTTGCAGGCGACGAGATTGGTCTCGTCACTCGGGGTCACGGCGATCAGCAGGTCGGCATCTTCGAGACCGGCATTGGCCAGCACCGAAGGATTCGAGGCATTGCCGATCACGGTGCGCAGATCGAAGCGATCCTGCAGGAAGGCCAGGCGCTCTTGATCGCTGTCGACGACGGTAATATCGTTATTCTCGGAGACGAGACTTTCCGCAACGCTGGCACCGACCTGGCCGGCACCCAGAATGACGATCCTCATTTACTTTTCCCTCCCTGAGCAGCATGCGGCGAGAGCTTACTCGCGCTCGTCGCCGCGCCGACCGATATTGAGACCAAGCTGCCTCAGCTTTCGGTACAGGTGGGTGCGTTCGAGGCCCGTCTTCTCGGCCAAGCGCGTCATATTACCGCGTTCGCCAGCCAGATGATATTCGAAATACATCCGTTCAAAGGCTTCTCTGGCTTCGCGCAGCGGTTGATCGAGAAACAGTGCCGGTAGCGGCGCGGCGGTGCTACCCGACTCGGTCTGCAAGAGGCGTTCGACGTCTTCAGCGGCGATTTCTTCATCTAGCGCCGAGAGCGCCAGATTCTTCACGGTGGTCAGCAGTTCAGCCCATTCGCCCTGCCAGTGGTGCAGGCGCAGGGCGTTGCGCGCACCGCTCGAAAACAGGCGCAAGGGCACTTCGCCGCGCTCGGCCAAATGGGCGAGCAGCAAGGAAGCGATCTCCGGAACGTCATCGGCGTGCCCGGAAATCTGCGGCAGCGCTACCCACACTTCGCCGAGCCGGCTGACCAGCTGCGCATCCCAGCCAGCATCGACCAGGGCCGGCAGCGAACGACTGGAAGCGGCGACCATTTGCAGATTGTGTCGCTCCAGGCGTTCGAGCGCAAAAACCAGATTCATCTGCTGCAGCTTGCCGAGCTGCGCCAAATCGGCGATGAAGACCACGCCGCCGCTGGCGTTGTGCAGCATCTCCTGAGTCAGCGGCGTACTCGCAGCGGACAGATCCAGCCACGGGGTGCGGTGCGTCTGCAGGGTACGCGCACAGATTTCCGCAATGCTGCCCGAGGCGCTCTTCAGCAGCAGCACCGAGGTTTTGGCCGCGGCCTGTTCGAGACGTCGTTTGAGGTCCTTGAGTAACGGCGAGCGCGCAAAGGCGTCTAGCGTCAAGGGCTTCTTCTGCAGCACCGTTTCGTGTTTGAGCGCTTTCTTGACGGTCGCCAGCAGCTTCTGCAGCGCGATCGGCTTTTCGAGGAAGTCGGTCGCGCCGAGGCGCGTGGCTTCGACCGCCGAGTCGATCGTTCCATGCCCGGACATCATCACCACCGGCATGGTCAGCAAGCCACTCGTCGCCCATTCCTTGAGCAAGGATATGCCGTCTGTGTCAGGCATCCAGATGTCCAGGAGGACCAGATCGGGGCGCATCGCAGCGCGGACCTTGCGCGCTGCGGTGGCATTTTCAGCAAGCGTGATGGAGTGCCCTTCGTCGGCAAGAATTTCGGAAAGCAGCTCGCGAATGCCCATTTCATCATCGACGATCAGTATTTGCGCCATGTCAGGCCTCGGAGGAAAGTGTGTGCGAACGGTGGCTACTCGTCGACGAGGACGCCAGCGGCAGCGTAATGCTGACCATTGCACCGACCGCCTGGCGATTGTTCACCTTGACGCGGCCGTGATGTTCGTCGACGATCTTCTTGACGATCGCCAGACCGAGGCCGGTACCCCGCGCCTTGGTCGTTACGTAGGGCTCCAGGACGCGGGCCATGACTTCAGGCGAGAACCCCGGCCCACGATCGCTGACCACCATCTCGGCCATGTTGTCCAGCTGCAGGGTGCTGATCGTGATCCGCGGTGAGTCGGCCATTTCCTGCGCGTCCTCGGCGTTGCGCAGGAGATTGTGAATGACTTGCCGTAGCTGTGTGGCGTCACCCCAGACGGGCGGTAGATCGCCGGCGAGCTTGAGCTTGATCGCTGCCCGCGAGGTTTCATAAAGGCCGAGCACTTCGCTGATCAGCGCGTTGAGGTCCAGAGCGGCCAGCTCGGGGGCGGGCAGGCGCGCGTAATCGCTGAAATCATTGACCATCCGCTTCATCGCCTCGACCTGTCTGATGATGGTCTGCGTCGAGCGGTCGAGCATGTCGGCGTCGGCGCCACTGAGCCGGTCAGCCAGCTTCATCTGCAAGCGTTCGGCCGAGAGCTGGATTGGTGTCAGCGGATTCTTGATTTCGTGCGCCAGTCGGCGCGCGACTTCGCCCCAGGCAGCACTTCGCTGCGCGGCGATCAGCCGCGTCACATCGTCGAAAACCACCACGTAGCCGCCCAGGGATTCGCTCGGCAGCTTGGTACCGCGCAGCAGCAGGATCTGCGGCAGGCTGCCAAGCGCATCGAGCTCTATCTGCTCCTGCCATTCGTTGCTGTCGTGTTCGGCAAAGGCGTCGAGAATGGCCTCGCCGAGCTTCTTCTGGCGCGGCCAATCGCTGGCTGCGCTACCGAGCAGCGCGCCAAAATCATCGGCCAGGATGGTTAGCGCCCCCTCATTGACGGTGCGCAACACGAAGCGCGCATCGAAGACCAGCACGCCAGCGGAGAGGTTGGCGAGAATGGACTCCAGATAGGCACGCGCTGCTTCCAGCTCGGCACGCTGACGTTCATTGTCACGACGTGCTTCGTCCAGCTGGCTGGTCATCTGTTTGAACGAGCGCGTCAGCACGCCCAGCTCGTCGCTGCTGTACACCTCCTGGCGAGGGGTGTAATCGCCAGCAGTCACTGCCTGCGTCCCCTCGGCAAGAATCGACAGCGGCGCCGACAGGCGACGCGCCAGGACGAAGGCCAGCGCTATCGCGGTGAACAACGCCAGGAGCACGGTCAGCGTCAGCGTCATGGCGTAGATGCGCGTCAAGCCCTCACGGCCCAGCGACAGCTCCTGATAGTCTGCATAGACCGTCTGTACGCTGTCGGCGTTGAGTGCCAGGGCAGCCGGCACCGGGTCGCTCAACTGCAGAATGCGCGTCTCGCCTCCGAGACCCGGCGGCGTCACCGCGACGAGAACGCGCAAGGACAGATCTTTTCCGCCCTCGCTTTCGAGAAGCGCGACGCGGCGTTCGCTGAGCACCCGGCGCAACTCTTTGTCTGCCGGCTGTTTTGGTATCAGCGTCGCCAGTTCGCCGGTGGCGGTGGCCAGCAATTCGCCATTGGTCGCAAATAGTGCCGCCGATTGCAGGCCATACTGCTCGCGCAAGCGATTGAGATCGAGGCGACGCTGCGTTTCAGAACGTTCACCGAGTTCCAGGGCCATCGTCTGGGCTTTGGCCGCGAGATCCTCAAGCAGCGAATCAAGTGCGCTACGGCCAAGATTCAGGCCCGCCTCAAGCGCCTTCTCGACGCGAACGTCGAACCAGGTTTCGATACTCTTGGTGACGAACTGTACCGACACCGCATAGATCAGGACACCCGGCAGGACGGCCATCAGGCCAAACATCAACATCAGGCGCAGCTTGAGTCGGGAACCGAATACCTTGGCCTGGTGTTCTCCCCACAGCGAGCGCAACTGCCAGCTGATCAGTGCCAGCAACGACAAGGCGACGATGGCATTCAATCCCAACAGCCACGCGTAGTTGCTGGCAAAGAGTGCGGTGTTGGCGCTCGCCGAGGCCAACAGGAAAAGCAGGATGGCGCCGAACGAGGCGGCGGCGACGATCAGTATTTTCATTTGCCGTCACCGCTCGTTGGCGCCACCGGCAGGTGCGCGGGAGGCGCCACCGGCACGATCTGGGTACCCGTCCCTCCGGGCTGCACCGAGTCGCCCGGAGTGAAGGTCCAGCGAGCCCACTCCGACGAAAGGTTCCAGTCCCGGTTGGCCAGCGCATTAACCTGAAAGGTCTTCGGCATCTGGCTCAGGTCGAGACGCATGCGCACCGCGGCAAGATAGGTTTGATCCGGCTGCACGAGGCTCTTGTCGAACACCTGCCAGTTGCGCAGGCGTGACAGGATGCGCACGGCTTCTTCCAGCGAGGCGAAGCTCTGATGCAGGGCGCCGCTGGACAAACGATATTGGCGGGTGAGGGCATGGTAGGAAAGCAGTAGCGACTGGCTGCGATTGGCAACTTGTTCGTCGAGCCAGTACCAACGCGAGCGAGTAAGCTCGAAATCGATGACGAAGTACAGCCCGACGCCCCTGGCAACGGCGTCTTCGAGACGCGCATTCAGACTGACGCTGAAGTCGGCGGACAGGACATAGCCGTCATCACCGACCGAAAGCAGCGGATTGCGGGCGCTGATGTCTGCTGCGTGCAAGCCGGGTGAGGCGAACAGCAGCCACAGCCAGAAGAAAAACGCGCTAAGCCGCTTTCTGCAACAGGGCATAGAAGAATCCGTCATGTTCAGGGCATAGAAGAATCCGTCATGTTCAGGCCGCGGCAGGAGTTCTTCTTCGCTCAGGCGCCGCGCGTCGGGCTGGCGAAAGACGAAGGCATCAATCTGCGCACGGTTCTCTTCCGGAAAAACAGAACAGGTGGCGTAGAGGAGCTTGCCGCCCGGCTTCAATAGCGGCCAGAGACGATCGAGAATCTCTGCCTGAATACGCACGAAGCCTCTGATGTCGCTTTCGCGGCGCAGGTATTTGATGTCCGGATGGCGACGAACGACGCCCGAGGCGGAGCAGGGCACGTCGGCCAGGATCGCGTCAAACGGCTGGCCATCCCACCATTGCTCGGTCGCACAACAGTCGGCGGGCCTGACCGTCGCCCGCAGGCCCAGTCGGCGCAGGTTGTCCTCGATGCGACGCGTACGAGCGCCGTCGATATCGATGGCCAGTAGATCGAGATCGGCCGTTTCAAGCAGGTGGGCGGTCTTGCCGCCCGGCGCCGCACAGGCGTCGAGCACGCGCTGGCCCGCCGTCGGCGTCAGCAGCGCGGCGGCGCGCTGTGCGCCGGCGTCCTGAATCGACACCAAGCCGTCGGCAAATCCCGGTAAGTCATCGACCGCCATCGGCTTGTCGAGGAGCAGGGCCTGTCCGCCAAGCCTGCGCGCGGACCATCCCGCCGCCTGCAGGCTTGCCAGGTAGTCGGCGACCGAAATCCGGCGCTGATTGACGCGCAGGGTCATCGGCGGCTGCTCGTTGCCAGCGGGGTCATCGGCGGCTGCTCGTTGCCAGCGGCGACGATTGCCGACCAGCGATCAGGATAAGCGCGACGCAGGCGGGCCAACCACCAGCGCGGGTGCTGCTGCGTTGCTTCATCGTCGTCGGCCATGGCTGCATGCAAGGCTTGACGCTGCCGCTGATAGTTACGCAGCACACCATTCACCAGGCCCTTGAATGCCCCACCGGCCAGCTCAGCGGCAGCCGCAACCGCCTGATCGACAACCATGTAAGCGGAATCAGGACGCGTCTGCAAACGGTATAGGGCGGCCAGCAAGAGCGCTTCGGTTTCCGGATGGGGCAAGGCGCGCGTCAGCAAGCGCCCGAGGAGAAACTCGCCGCAGCCGTAGCGACGCAGGCTGCCGTAGGCCACATCCTGAGCAGCGGCGCGCGCTGCCGGCGGTTCGCCGCCAAGCGTGCTCAGCGCCTGTGTCAGGCTCTGCCCGGCGCGAACTGCGGCGACAACCCGCGCCGCCAGGAGGAGACTGAGGGCCAGGGAATCGGGGGCCAGCGCCGAAGAGGCCGACTCGCTACCGCGCCCGACCGCCGCCTGCGGCGCCTTTGCGGGCTTGCGTACGCGCACCGCACGCGCTGACGGAGATCGGGAGGGAGGTGAAGTCGACAAGGCCAAGGATGCTTCGCTTTAGAGTGTGCGCCGAGTTTAGCACGATGCCCGACGATGGCGGCCTGGTCGCCGTGGGGCGATAATGGCCCCATGTCCGCACGCTCGCTAAAACCCTACGTCTGGCTTTCGATCGCCGCAGCACTGGCGACGATTGCTCTCAAAGCCGTCGCCTGGTTGCTCACCGACTCGGTCGGTCTGCTCTCAGACGCGCTCGAGTCTGTGGTCAATCTGGCCGCTGCCTGCATGGCGCTGGCCATGCTGTCGATTGCCGAACGACCGGAAGATAAGGGGCACGGCTTTGGACACGGCAAGGCCGAGTACTTCTCAAGCGGCTTCGAAGGCCTGTTGATTGTTTTCGCCGCCATCGCCATTGCCGTGGCAGCCGGCGAGCGCCTGCTCAATCCACGGCCACTTGAAGCCGTCGGCGTCGGCCTCGCGGTGTCAGCAAGTGCCGCGCTGATCAATCTGCTCGTCGGGAGAGTCCTGCTGCTCGCCGGGCGGAGACATCGCTCGATTACCCTGGAAGCCGATGCCCATCATCTGCTGAGCGATGTGTGGACCTCGCTCGGAGTCATCGTTGGCGTCGGCGCCGTGGCGCTGACCGGCTGGCTATGGTTGGATCCGATTCTCGCCTTGCTGGTCGCCAGCAACATCATCTGGACCGGCTGGCGACTGCTGCGCCGCTCGGCCAATGGACTCATGGACGCCAGCTTGCCGCCCGGAGAGCAGGCGCAAATTGTCAAGGTGCTCGAAAGCTATCGTTGCCAGGGCATCGACTACCATGCCCTGCGCAGCCGCGCGGCAGGTGCCCGCAGTTTCATTTCCTTGCACGTGCTCGTCCCGGGGGCATGGACCGTAAGCCGAGCGCATCAACTAGTCGAAGGCATTGAAAGCGAGCTGCGTCGGGAGCTGCCGCAGGCGACGGTGTTCATCCACATCGAACCGCTGGAGGACCCGGCCTCGCACCAGGACCTCGGTCTTGACCGCTAAGCCCAGCGCCGGCGCTGCGCGGCAGCGCTTGCTGCTGCGACCGGCGTTCGTACCGACGACGCTACTCGGGCTGCTTCTGCTCGTCCCGTCACCGGCGATTGCCTGGAATGCGGCCGGGCATCGGATCAGTGCCTTGATCGCCTGGGAAAGACTCGATGACCGCAGCAAGTCGGCCGTGGCTGGCTTGCTGCGCCAGCACCCCGACTTCGAACGCTGGCAGGCGCGTTCGCGAGACCCTGATCCGGATCGCGCCGCATTTCTCGAAGCCTCGACCTGGCCAGACGACATCCGCCGCGACCGGCGTTTCTACACCGCTGGACGTGCGCTGCCTACGCCGACGCTGCAGGGCTTCCCGGACATGGAACGGCGACTGGCCTGGCACTATGTCGATCGCCCTGTGCAGCCCGAGCGCAAGGGGCGCCGGTCGCCAGGAACACTGGACCTGCAATTGACCGCGCTACCGAAGCTCTTGTGCAACTCGAAAAGCAGCGACGCTGACCGGGCCTATGCGCTGCCCTGGCTGATCCATCTGATCGGCGACGCGCATCAGCCTCTGCACGCAGCGAGCCGCGATCGGCCGAACGGCAATGATGACGGCGGCGGCAATGCGCAGCGTATCGTCAACCCCTTCCAGCCAAGACATCCCTCCACCAATTTGCACAGCTATTGGGACGATCTCCCCGGAAAACCATGGCTACGTGGCAAGCATTTGGCGAGTACGGCCCGGGCGCTGACCATCCTCTATGCGCCGACTACGCCGCCGGGAGAGCCCGCACAATGGCTTGACGAAAGCTGGCAGCTGGCGCGCGATTCGGCGTATCCACCGGGTGAAGAGAGCGTGCTCACGATCAGCGCCGAGTTCCAGAGCGGCGCAGTAGAGATCGCCAGCCGGCGCCTTGTCGAAGCCGGCTACCGTCTGGCTGACCAACTCCAACGCCTGTTTGGAAGAACGGGAGAGCGCCGATGTTCCACGTGAAACACTGGCGCGCACGGTGCCGTTGGCGTCAGCGCCAAAGCGGCATGGCGACGCCGCTCAAGCGCGGGCCAGAGCACGCAGACGCGCGACGCGTTCCTCGGTCGCCGGGTGCGTACTGAACAGGCCCTTGATGCCGCCGCCGGAAAGCGGGTTCATGATCATCATCTGCGCCGTTTCGGGATGCGCCTCGGCAGGCACCATAGGAATACCGCGGGCGTAGGCGTCAATCTTGGTCAGGGCATCGGCCAGCGCGTTGGCATCACCCGAAATCTCCGCACCACCACGATCCGCCTCGAACTCGCGCGCCCGCGAGATAGCCATCTGAATCAAGGAAGCGGCCAGCGGCGCAAGCAGGGCGACCAGGATGCCGGCCACGGGATTCGAGCGGCCTTCCGAATCACGGCCACCAAAGAACATCGCGAAATTGGCCAGGGCCGAGATCGCGCCAGCCATGGTCGCCGAGATCGTCGAGATCAGGATATCGCGGTGCTGGACGTGCGCCAGTTCGTGCGCCATCACGCCGCGGATTTCACGTGCCGACAACAACTGCAGAATGCCGGTTGTCGCCGCCACCGCAGCGTTGTCTGGATTGCGCCCCGTGGCAAAGGCGTTCGGCTGCGCCTCGTCGATCAGATACACCTTAGGCATCGGCAGTCCCGCCCGTTGCGCGAGCTCGCGAACCATCCCGTAGAACTGCGGCGCCGAGGCCTCGTCCACCTCTCGCGCCTTGTACATCTTGAGCACCATTTTGTCCGAGTACCAATACGCGAAGACATTCATCGCACCGCCAAAGAGCAGCGCCAGCAGCATTCCTGTCTGACCACCGACCATTGCCCCGATGCCGCCGAACAGCGCCACGATGGCAGCCATCAGAATCGACGTCTTAACCCAGTTACCGAGCATTTCCGAAACCTCCGAGAAAACAGCTGTGCACCACGATGGTGTGGCAAGCTAAATGATGCCGGCCAGCCCAGATTTCAAGCGCGCTGGCGCCGTGCAGTCTCGCAAAAGGACGCCCTTAATCCGGTCGGCCGTTCAAGTGACAGGTAAAGCGCACCGCGAACCCGCCGCGATAGGGGTCCCGACCAGGAACTGGGCCGCTGCCAGGCGCTTGCCGCCTGGCTTCTGAAGCTCGTCAAGGCGCAGAGCACCTTCGCCACAGGCTACGACGATAGCGCTGCGCTCGGCAGCGAGAATCTCACCAGGCTGGCCATGGCCAGCGATCGCCGTAGCGCGCCACACCTTGAGCAGCGTGCCGTCGACCGCGCAGGAAGCACCGGGAAATGGGTTGAAGGCGCGAACGCAGCGGGCAAGCTGCGCGGCCGGCAGCCGCCAATCGAGCGCTGCTTCGGCCTTGTCGATCTTGGCAGCGTAGGTGACGCCGCCCTCGGCCTGGGCTTGTGGCGGCAGCGGCAGACCAGCCAGGGCATCGACGATCAAGCGGCCGCCGAGCAAGGCGAGGCGGTCGGTGAGCGTGGCCGCCGTATCCTCGGCAGCAATCGGCAGACTCTCGCAAAGCAGCAGCGGGCCGCTATCGAGGCCGGCCTCCATCTGCATGATGGACACCCCGGTCACTGCGTCGCCAGCGAGTATCGCTCGCTGCACCGGAGCGGCGCCGCGCCAGCGCGGCAAGAGAGACGCATGGATATTGATGCAGCCGAAGGTCGGCATGTCGAGAACGGTCTGCGGCAGAATCAGTCCATAGGCGGCGACGACCATCGCCTCGGCGCCAAGCGTACGTATATGCTCCTGCGCAGAAAAATCCTTCTTCAAGCTCGACGGCTGCAACACGGCGATCCCGGACGCCAAGGCGAGCTCCTTGACCGGCGAAGCACGCAACGCCATGCCGCGCCCCGAGGCGCGGTCAGGCTGCGTCAGCACCAGAGCCACCTCATGACCGGCGGCGATGATCGACTGCAGAGCCAGACTTGCGAAGTCCGGGGTACCGGCGAAAATTAGCCTCACGCGGTAATTCTCGCCTGCTTGGCGAGCTTGCTCCTGATCCGCTGCTGTTTGAGCTGCGAAAGGTGCTCGACAAAGACCTGCCCCTGTAGATGATCGATTTCGTGCTGCAGGCAGACGGCCAGCAAACCGACGGCGTCGACGGTCCGCTCAGCGCCCTCAAGGTCCAGATAGGCAACGACGACTCGCTCGGCACGCGCCACCTTGTCGTAAATGCCGGGGACCGACAGGCAACCCTCCTCGCAAACCTGCAAGCCGTCCTGCTCGAGAATGACCGGGTTGATCAGGGTCAGCAGCTGATCTCTCGTTTCCGAGGCATCGATGACGATCAACTGCACGTGTTCATTCACCTGCGTCGCGGCAAGGCCGATTCCAGGTGCCTCGTACATCGTCTCGGCCATGTCGCGCGCCAGCCGGCGAAGCTTGTCGTCGATGCTTTCCACGCGCGCGGCGACCCGCTTCAGACGCGGATCGGGAAAGCGGAGTATCGGTAGTAGAGACATAAAAGGCTTGATCGAAGAAATAACTGCGTGCAGAATCTAATGTAGTGTCTTGGGTTTTCTGACGCCTGTTGCGGCGGCTGTACGATGGCGCCACGATTTCGGCCATTGACGCGGCCAAGATGAAACACGGCGCGCTTCACAGCCCGCGCGTGACGCCGCTATCCCGCCACACCGCCATGTACGAAGATCGTACGAGGATAACACGATGATCCGCATTATGTCCGCGTTCCTTCTTGCCATGGTCAGCGCGCTCAGTTTCGCCGCCGGGCAAGCTCTCCAACTGGCCGACAGCGCCCCCACCCGGCATGTGGTCGTGCCCGGTGACACCCTGTGGGGCATCTCCGGAACCTTCCTCAAAGAACCCTGGCGCTGGCCGGAAATTTGGCGAATGAATCGGCAGGAAATCAGGAACCCGCACTGGATCTATCCGGGCGACATCATCCTCCTTGATCGCGACGCGCAGGGCAACGCCATGCTCCGTCTGCAGCGCGGTCGACTGAACCCGCAGATTCATTCCGAGATGAACGAGCAGGCGATCCCGGCAATTCCGCCGAACGTCATCCGGCCTTTCCTCTCCGACCCGCTGGTCGTCGAGGCGAATGCGCTCGATAACGTGGCGCGCATCGTCGCCACCCAGCTCGATCGGGTGTTTCTCGGCAACGGTGACCTGGCCTACGTGGCCAATGCCGACCCCGCGCCTCGTGACTGGCATATCTATCGCAACGGCAAGCCCCTGCGGGATCCGGAAAGCGACGACATCCTGGGCTATGAAGCCTTCTACCTGGGCACCGCGAAGCAGATCGAAGCCGGCAATCCGGCAACCTTCGAAGTGCGCACCGCCACGCAGGAGGTCGGTTTCGGCGATCGCTTGCTACCCGCCAGCCCCCCACCGCTGATCGCCTACGTGCCGCACAAACCCGACTTCGTTGTCGATGGGCGCGTGGTTTCGGTCTATGGCGGCGTCGACGCGGCCGGCCGGGGCTCGATCATCTCGATCAACCGCGGCCGAACCGACGGGATCGAGATCGGACACGTCCTGGCCCTCGAACGCAATCGCATCGTCCATGAACGCGACGAGCAGGGTCACAAGACGGTGATCGACATCCCGCCCTCGCGCATCGGCCTGCTCTTCGTTTTCCGAACCTTCGACAGGATTTCCTACGGCCTGGTCGTGCAGTCCGAGGGCACGGTAGACGTCAACGATTTCGTCCGCACACCCTAACGGCGATGACACGAAGGGACACTCCAGATCATCAAAGTCATGATTGCCACCCTTTTCGCTTGCAGTGGGGATTTCGGCTTGCACGCCGGAAGCGTTCGCCGGGCAGGGAGCATGCTCCCTAAATTCGCCGCCTCACACTGCGGGCAGAAAAGGGAGCTTCGTGAGTCGCTTGCGCGACTTTCGCGATAGCCATGGACGCAGCAGAGTCGCTGGCGGCTTGGCTGCGACTGACGCTGGTTCCGGGTGTTGGCGGCAGGACCCAACGCAAACTGCTCGAGGCTTTCGGGCTTCCGGAGAGCATCTTCGCAGCCAGCCGCAGCACCATCGCCGGCGTCATTGGCAGCAAGGCGGCAAGCCTGCTGCTCGATACCGACAATCACGCAGTCGTCGGCAGAGCCCTGGCCTGGTCCGAAGCCCCTGGCCAGCAGCTGCTCACCCTCGCCGACGCCGAGTATCCGCAAGCGCTGCTGCAAATTCCCGATCCACCGACGCTACTCTACGTCCGCGGCCGCCTCGACCTGCTCAATGAACCGGCGCTGGCTGTCGTTGGTAGTCGCAACCCGACTCCTCAAGGGGTCAGCAACGCCGAGCGCTTCGCCGCCGCCCTTGCCGAAGCGGGCCTGACCATCGCCAGCGGCCTGGCGCTGGGCATCGATGCCGCCGCGCATCGCGGCGCCTTGCGAACTTCGCCGAACACCGTCGCTTTCATCGGCACCGGAATCGACCGCCTCTACCCGGCCGCCAACCAGCAGCTGGCATATGAAATCGCCGCCAGAGGAGCAATCGTTTCGGAGTTCCCGCTCGGCGCGCCGCCCGCCGCCGCCAACTTCCCGCGTCGCAACCGCCTGATCTCGGGTTTCTCGCGCGGCGCCCTGATCGTCGAAGCGACCGTCGATAGCGGTTCGCTGATTACTGCGCGCCTCGCGGCGGAACAGGGTCGCGAGGTATTTGCCATTCCAGGATCGATTCATTCTCCCCATTCACGCGGCTGCCACAAGCTGATCAAAGGGGGTGCCAAGCTGGTGGAAACCGTTCAGGACGTCCTCGACGAGCTCTCCTGGCCACTACTCGGCCCGCGCGCTGACGCAGCGGCGCCAGCCGGCGCATGCGCCCTCGATGCGCTCGACGGCGGACTGCTGCCGAGCATGGGATACGACCCCTGCAGCCTGGACGAACTGGTGCAACGGAGCGGCTTGACGGCTGACGTGGTTTCGGTGATGCTCTTTCACTTGGAACTGGATGGTCAGGTCGCCGCTTTGCCGGGCGGTCGCTATCAACGCATTTCCCAAGCCTGAGAGCCCTTTCTGATGATCGACATTCTGGTCTACCTTTTTGAGAACTATCACGACTTCAGCGCCCGCCCCAAGACCAAGGCGCTCAAACGCCGCCTGAGCGCCATCGGTTTCGAGCAAGAGGCGATCACAGTGGCCCTGCGCTGGCTGGACGGTCTGAAGTCGACGCCGGCAATCGAACGTCCGCGCGATCAGCGTGCGCTACGCATCTACCTGCACGAGGAACAGCGCAAGCTGGGCCCGGACTGCCTCGCCTTCATCGCCTTCCTCGAGGCGGCAGACATGTTGCCACCGGCCTTGCGCGAGCTGGTCGTTGAAGGTGCGATGCTCCTCGATGACGACCCGGTGCCTCTGGCCAAGTTCAAGATCATCGTCCTGATGATTCTCTGGAGCCGAGAGCAGGCGCTCGAACCCCTGATCGTCGAGGAACTACTCGACGACGGTGATCACCGACTGCTCCACTGAGCATCGCGACCCTTCCCTATCAGGATGCTCCTGCCGCTCCGGAGACGACAGCTAGGCCGCGCTTTTCGCAATCATCCCGCGAACTGTCCTGCTGCCCGCCTTGCTTGCCAAGCGCCGCAGAGAGCTCTTATCATGGGCCGCCTAACGGTCATGACGCGACGGGACACCCCAAATCATGAAAGTCATGACCACCCACCTCTTCCCCCGGCCCTTCTCCCGCAGAAGGGAGAAGGGCGTTTCGTGACTCGCATGCGCGAATTTGACCGTAAATCTGTAAGGTCGCGCCCATTCGCCAGCAAACATTGTGGCCACTTTCCCGGACTGATGAAGACCCCATGAGCAAGAAACTGATCATCACCGAGAAACCCTCCGTCGCCGCTGATCTCGCACGCGCCCTTGGCGGCTTCGTTCGACACGACGACTACTTCGAAAGCGACGACTACGTGCTCTCCTCAGCCGTCGGACATCTGCTGGAACTGGCCTGCCCCGAGGAGTACGAGGTCAAGCGCGGCAAATGGTCTTTTGCCCATCTGCCGGTGATACCACCGCACTTCGCGCTTCAGCCAATTGCGAAGACCGAGGCGCGCCTGAAGTTGCTGGTCCGCCTAATCAAACGCAAGGACGTCGTCGGCCTGGTCAACGCCTGCGACGCCGGCCGTGAGGGTGAGCTGATATTCAACTACATCGTCCAGCACGCCAAGAACAGCAAGCCGGTCGAACGCCTGTGGCTGCAATCGATGACCCAACAGGCAATCAGAGACGGCTTCGCCCGCCTGCGCAGCGGCGCCGAGATGCACGGTCTTGGCGACGCTGCCGTCTGCCGCTCGGAATCCGACTGGTTGGTCGGCATCAATGGCACGCGCGCGATGACCGCCTTCAACTCGAAGACGGGCGGCTTCCATCTGACCACCGTCGGCCGCGTTCAAACGCCGACACTGGCGCTGATGGTCGAACGCGAGGACCGTATTCGCAAGTTCAAGCCGCGCGCCTACTGGGAAGTCGAGGGACTCTTCAATTGTGCCGCCGGTGACTACCGCGGCAAGTGGTTTGACGAAAAATTCAAGGGCAAGGAAAACGACGAGCACGCACGTGCTGACCGCCTTTGGGACGAAGCGCGCGCCATCGCCCTACAGCAGAAATGCACCGGCAAGGAGGGCACGGTCAGCGAAGAGTCGAAGGCCTCAACGCAACTGTCGCCGCTGCTCTACGACCTGACCAGTCTGCAACGAGAAGCCAACAGCCGCTTCGGCTTTTCCGCGAAAGCGACGCTCGGTCTGGCGCAAGCGCTCTACGAGAAACACAAGGTATTGACCTACCCAAGGACTGACGCCCGTGCGCTGCCCGAGGATTATCGGGAAACCGTAAAAGCGACGCTGTCGATGCTCACCGGTGAAGGCGCCGTAAAAGGCACTGACGAAGCCACCCTCGCTCGCTATGCGCCTTTTGCCGCGAACATCCTGGCCCGTCAGTGGGTAGTGCCCAACAAGCGCATCTTCAACAACGCCAAGATCTCAGATCACTTCGCGATCATCCCGACCCTGCAGGCGCCCAAGCACCTGTCCGAGCCGGAGCTGAAACTTTACGACATGGTCGTCAAGCGCTTCCTCGCCATATTCTATCCGGCCGCCGAATCTTTGATCACCACGCGCATCACACGCGTCGCCGGCGAGCCCTTTAAGACCGAAGGCAAGGTCCTGGTCAATCCCGGCTGGCTCGCGGTCTACGGCCGCGACGCTCAGGAAGGCAGCGAAGGCAATCTGGTCGCCGTTCAACCGAACGAAGTCGTGAATGCCGAAGAGGTGGTCCTCAACGTACATGAGACCAAGCCGCCACCCCGATACTCTGAAGCGACGCTGCTGACCGCCATGGAAGGCGCCGGCAAGACGATGGACGATGAGGAACTGCGCGCGGCGATGGCTGGGCGAGGCCTCGGCACGCCGGCGACACGTGCGCAGATCATCGAGAACCTGCTCGCCGAACAGTATCTTCACCGGGAGGGCCGCGAGTTGCAGCCGACCGCCAAGGCCTTCTCCCTGATGACCTTGCTCAACGGCCTGGGCATTCCCGAGCTGACCGCCCCAGAGCTTACCGGGGCATGGGAATGGAAGCTGGCGCGCATGGAGAGCGGCGAGATGTCGCGAAAAGAATTCATGAGCGAGATCGCTGCGATGACCGAGCGCATCGTTGCCCGCGCCAAAAGCTACGACAGCGACACCATCCCCGGCGATTTCGGCGAATTGAAAACCCCCTGCCCGAAGTGCGGCGGCTTGATCAAGGAGACCTACAAGAAGTTTCAGTGCCAGGCCTGCGACTTCTCCCTCTGGAAAATCGTCGCCGGCCGTCAGTTCGAAGGCAGCGAAATCGACGAGTTGCTCACCGAGCGCAAAATCGGCCCTTTGACCGGCTTTCGCAACAAGATGGGGCGCCCCTTCAACGCCATAATCAAGCTCAACGCCGACAACGCACCGGAGTTCGACTTTGGCCAGGGAAGCGCGGGCGACGCCGCCGAAGAAGTCGACTTTTCGCAGAGCGAAGCCCAAGGCGCCTGTCCGAAGTGCGGCGCCCGCGTCTTCCCGCACGGTATGGCCTACGTTTGCGAGAAATCGCAGGGGCCAAGCAAGAGCTGTGACTTCCGTTCCGGGACAATCATTCTCCAGCAGACGATCGAGCCCGAACAGATGCAGAAGCTGTTGAGTACCGGGCGGACCGACCTGTTGCGCGGCTTCGTCTCGGCACGCACGCGCCGCAAGTTCTCAGCCTATTTGGTGCGCGGCACCGATGGAAAAGTCGGCTTTGAATTCGAGAAACGCGAACCCAAAGCTAGCAGCAAGAAGCCCAAATCGGCTGCCGCCCCAACCGACAGCGACAAGCCCGAAACCGTAAAGAAGCCCAACCCACGCAAGACAGTGGCCAGCAGCTAGCGGTAGCCACCTCGGCTGCTGTTTCACGTGAAACAGCAGCCAGCAGCGCCCGCATGCGCTATCCAAAGCCTTTCCGGAAACAATGCTCGTCAGCCCGGGAACACCCCGGGCGGCGGTGCGTCCAGGATCGCCGCACGCAAGACGTCGATCGCCTGCGGCCGCGGAAAGCTTGCCCGCCAAGCGATCACTACCTCCCGCACCGGCGCCGGATTGCCGAACTCCCGAAACTCCAGCAGTTCGTCGCGCGGCCACGAAGCCGCCGCAGAAGCCGGCACTACAGAGACACCCGCGCCGCTGGCAACCATGTGGCGCACCGTCTCGAGCGAGCTTCCCTCGAGTGCGCCGTCCGTACCGCCCGGCACGGAGAGCTTCGGGCACGCCTGAACCACCTGATCGCGGAAGCAATTACCGTTGCCAAGCAGCAGCAAGCTCTCGGAAGCGACCTGATCCGGATCGATCAGGGCTTGCCGCGTCAGCGGATGCCCGTACGGCAAAACCATGCAGAACGGCTCCTCGTAAACCACGCGCGAAACAATGCCTGCTTCAGCAAACGGCAAGGCGACGACGATTACGTCCAAATCCCCGCGCCGCAACTGCGCGCTCAAATTCACCGTGAAATTCTCGTGCAGAAAAAGCGGCATCCGCGGCGCACGCGCGTGCATGGCCGGAATCAGGCGCGGCAGCAGGTAGGGCGCGATGGTGTAGATGACTCCCAGGCGCAAGGGCCCCAACAAGGGGTCCTTGCCCTGCTCAACAAGCTCCTTCAGCCTGGCCGCCTCCTCCAGAACCCGTTCCGCCTGAACGGCGATTTGATCCCCGAGCATCGTCAAGCGCACTTCCGCAGACGAGCGCTCGAAGAGAATCACGCCATAGCGTTGCTCGAACTTCTTCAAGGCCACCGATAATGTCGGCTGGCTGACGTGGCATTTTTCCGCCGCGTGCCCAAAGTGCTTCTCACGAGCCAAGGTCGCTATGTAGCGTAACTCGGTCAAGGTCATCGCCGCTCCTCTCGTTTCAGAAAGCGCTTGCCTTTTCGGCCGCCAACAGCGCTAGCTCCGCCTCTTCCAGCCACATCCACTGCCCCTCTTCAAGGGCCGCCGGCAGGGCGAAACCGCCGATACTAATCCGATGCAGGGCTTCGACGCGATTTCCGGCGGCGGCGAGCATGCGTTTTACCAGATGATAGCGCCCCTCGGTCACGGTCAGGCGCAGGCAGCGCGGGGCGCGAAGAACGCAGTCCAGCGCCGCGACCGGCCTGGGGTCGTCGTGTAAGACCACCCCAGCGAGCAGGGCGGCAATCTGTAGCCCATCAACGACATGCCGCGTCGTCACCTCATAGACCTTGGGGACGGCTTTCTTCGGCGAGGTATAGCGGTGAATGAACTGCCCGTCGTCGGTCAGCAGCAATAGCCCGGTGGTGTCCTCGTCAAGGCGCCCAACCGCCTGCACACCACGGGTCAACAGCGGGGAAGGAAGCAGGGAGTAAACGCCGGGATGGTGTCGAGGCCGCTGCGAGCATTCGTAGCCAGCGGGCTTGTGAAGTGCTAAATATGCAAAACGCCGATAACGCCAGGGAACGCCATCCACCGCAAAAGTCAGGCCCTCGGCAGCGAAGCGCGCGAAAGGGTCCTCGCAAAGCCGCCCGGAAACGCAGACGCTACCCGAGCGAACGAGCGCACGACAGTCGGCCCGGCTGCCAAAGCCCTGCGAGCGCAGCAGACGCTCCAGCTCAATCATCCTCGCCGCCCAGGAAAAGCGGTGCAGCGAGCGAAGGCCAAGAGCGAGCGGCCATACGGTTGTTGCTGAAGAAGTGAACTCATGCGTGCAGTGTACACGACCTCTCGCACGGCTATCCGAAAGGAGGGAAGGATCGCCGCCCTTCCTAAGCACCGGCTATTGTTCTCACCCACGCCAGCGACGACAATAGATGGTCACCACCCAAGCTCAAGGAAGTCCGCATGCTGGTCAAATTCAGTTCGAGCACCTCCGGGCAGATCATGATGTTCTCGCCTGCCGCCCGTCAACTCCTCGAAATCCTTCACAAGGACTGCAGCGCACGCGGCGTAATTACCACCGAGCAACTGCCCGAAGCGATCGACCGCCTGCGAACGGCCGTGGCCGCTGGCAGTCACGGCGCCGGTGACACGCCTCCCCAACAAGCCACCACTGCCGCCAGCAATGACGACAGCAATGACGACAGCAACCACGATCAAGCCGACGACAGCCCGCCGATCGGACTGGCTCAGCGCGCCTTCCCGCTGATCGAACTCCTCGAGTGGACGCGCAAGGAAGACGGCTTCATTCTCTGGGAAGCAGCCAAGGATTTCTAGGGTGCGCACAGCTCGATTCCGCCGCGGCCTCAGCTGCCGCCACCTCGGCCTGCATAGCTTGCCGGCGATCATCGTCAGTAGCGTGCTCGTCTTGCCGGCTGCCAAGGTCGGCGCCATGGCAGTGGCGATCGACGCCGGCCACACCCTCGCCGCTCATGGCGCGACCAGCGCGCGTGGCGGCCGTGAATTCGACTTCAATCTCATGCTTGCGAAACGCCTGAGCGACGAACTCGACCAGCGCCAGCTGGCCGTGCGACGCATCAACTTCGACGGCCAGATCGAGAGTCTGGCCGCCCGCCCCGCGCAGGCCGCCGGGGCCGATTTCTTCATTTCAATCCACCATGACTCGGTGCACGCCGATCTGCTCCAGGAATGGGATTGGCAGGGAAGCACGCAGACCTACACCGACGACTACAGCGGCTTCGCACTCTTCGTTTCTCATGACAGCCCCGATCTGGCGACCAGCCTGCGCTGCGCCTCCGCGATCGGCGCCCGCCTGCGGCGGCTGGGTTTCGTGCCTGCCCGGCATCACGCCACACCCGCATCCGGAACGCCGCGCGAGATCGCCGACGCGGCCAACGCGGTGCACTACTACGACAATCTTGTCGTCCTCTATCGCACCACGCTGCCGGCAGTGCTCTTCGAAGCCGGAGTGATCAAAAACCGTGACGAAGAGCTGATGCTGCTCGACGCTGACCGCCAGGCCCGCATGGCAGACGGCATTGCCACCGGCATCGCTGCCTGCCTGTACACCGGCCACGCACCGGGCGCCCAGCCGCAAAACGCCAAGCGAGCTAGCGCAGCAGCCCACTGAGCGGCCAACGCGCCCTCAAGGAGACGCGACATCCGCGAACCTTGTGCCCGCGTGCCGCGCCGCAGCGCTGCATTCAGAGCTTCCGATAGACCTCGGCGCCGCCCCTGACGAACTCGATCGCCTTTGCCTCCATTCCCTTGCTCAGTGCCTGCGCTTCGCTGACTCCCTGAGCTGCAGCATACTCCCTGACTTCCTGGGTGATCTTCATTGAACAGAAATGCGGGCCGCACATCGAGCAGAAGTGCGCCACCTTGGCCGATTCCTTGGGCAGCGTCTCGTCGTGAAACTCGCGCGCCTTGTCGGGGTCCAGGCCAAGGTTGAATTGGTCGTCCCAGCGAAACTCAAAGCGCGCCTTGGACAGCGCGTTGTCACGAATTTGCGCGCCCGGGTGGCCTTTCGCCAGATCGGACGCGTGTGCGGCGAGCTTGTAGGTGATGATGCCTACCTTGACATCATCCTTGTCCGGCAAACCGAGGTGCTCTTTTGGCGTCACGTAGCAAAGCATGGCGGTGCCGAACCAGCCTATCATCGCCGCGCCGATGCCGCTGGTGATGTGGTCATAGCCGGGAGCAATATCGGTGGTCAAGGGGCCCAGGGTGTAGAAGGGCGCCTCCTTGCACTGCTCGAGCTGCAGATCCATGTTCTCCTTGATCATGTGCATCGGCACATGCCCCGGACCCTCGATCATCACCTGCACATCGTGCTTCCAGGCAATGTCGGTCAGCTCGCCCAGCGTCTTCAGCTCGCCAAGTTGAGCAGCATCGTTGGCGTCGTAGATCGATCCCGGACGCAAGCCATCGCCGAGGCTGAAGGCCACATCGTAAGCTTTCATGATCTCGCAGATCTCTTCGAAGTGCGTATAGAGGAAGCTTTCCTGGTGGTGCGCCAGACACCATTTGGCCATGATCGAACCACCGCGCGAAACGATGCCGGTCAAGCGGCTGGCAGTCAGCGGTACGTAGCGCAGGAGTACGCCAGCGTGAATCGTGAAGTAGTCGACGCCCTGCTCGGCCTGCTCGATCAGGGTGTCGCGGAAGATCTCCCAGCTCAGATCTTCGGCCTTGCCGTTGACTTTCTCGAGCGCCTGGTAGATCGGCACTGTGCCAATCGGTACCGGGCTGTTGCGAATGATCCACTCGCGCGTTTCGTGGATATTCTTGCCAGTCGACAGATCCATCACCGTGTCGCCGCCCCAGCGGATCGACCAGGTCATCTTCTCGACCTCTTCCTGAATGCTCGAACCGAGGGCCGAGTTACCGATGTTGGCGTTGATCTTGGTCAGGAAGTTGCGACCGATGATCATCGGCTCGCTTTCCGGGTGATTGATGTTGCAGGGAATGATCGCTCGCCCGCGAGCCACTTCCGACCGCACGAACTCCGCCGTTATCTCCTCCGGAATACTGGCACCGAAGCTGTTGCCCGCATGCTGGCGACAGAGGATTTCCGCGAAACGCTCGCCCTGCGGCCCCGAAGCCCGCAGTTGCTCGACGTAGCTGCGGCGATTGTTGTTCTCGCGAATGGCGACGTACTCCATTTCCGGAGTGATGATGCCGCGGCGCGCATAATGCATCTGGCTGACGTTGGCGCCACTCCGGGCGCGCAACGGTCGCCGCTGCAGGCCGGGGAACCGCAAGTCGTCGAGAGCCGAATCGGCGGCCCGAAGACGCCCGAAATCGGAACTCAGGCCGCCGAGTGGCTCACTATCGCCGCGCTCGGCAATCCACTGCGCGCGCAGTGCCGGCAGGCCCTGGCGGATATCGATCGTCACCTGCGGATCGGAGTACGGGCCCGAGCAGTCGTAGACGTAGATCGGCGGGTTCTTTTCGCCGCCGAAAGCAGTGTCGGTAGCCGCCTGAGAAATCTCACGCATGGGCACGCGCAGATCGGCGCGGCTACCGGTAACGTAGATCTTGCGCGAATTCGGCAAGGGCTGGATGGCGGCCTGGTCGACGTGAGCGTCAGCGGCGATGAATTTCTCGTTAGCGTTCATGGTGTTTCCTTGCAGAGGGGTGAAGCAAAAGCGCTACGCAAACATGCAGCATGCAAGGGACCAGCAAGACGAGAGAACCGGAGTGAGGGCAATCAACCCTACGCATCCAGCGATGCGCTCCGCTTCCCTACGACGGCATGACCCGTACAGGTTCGAAGGGACTCTCTCAGCCAAACCGTAGCGGCGCGGCACCCCCAACGTGAGGGCCCAAGTTACTGGAATCGCAGGACTTTAGCAACAATATTGAGATCTTCCCGAAGCCCCCATCGCAACGCGAAACGGGCCGCCCACTATGGCTTGGCCTCTCTCGTCGCTCAAGTGTCGCGTCAATCGTGACATACTCGCGGTCCCCGGCCATGGATTTGGCGGCAAGGACCGAGACACGCAACGCCTCCCCAAGCCTCCCGGCACGGCAAGCAAAGCATGATCTTGTGGTGTATGGCGCGTGCAGAAAATGCAGTGGCGCTGGCGTCCCCACGGGGATTCGAACCCCGGTACCTACCGTGAAAGGGTAGTGTCCTAGGCCTCTAGACGATGGGGACCCGGAACAGGAATCTCTCGACTTGCTGGTGGAGGTACGCGGGATCGAACCGCGGACCTCTTGCATGCCATGCAAGCGCTCTCCCAGCTGAGCTATACCCCCTCGAAAGAAGCGCGGATTATAGGCCTCGAGGCTTGCCTTGTAAAGCGCCGTTCATCACCGTCGAGAAATCGACCCAGTCCCTCTCCCCCTCGATGTCCTGCAGGCGGCGAAGGTTGCGGACGCGGAGCTGCTTGCTCAGCGAGCGGCGCCCGATGCGGGCGTCGGAAATGTCGATCAGCCCGAATTGCCGATCCGGCGTGTAGACCACGTTGCCGAGATGCAGCGAACGAAAGTAGACCCCGGCTTCGTGCAGGCGAATGACAAATTCCGTAAACGCCGCTTTCAGACCTCCTTCGCTCGCCGTATCGAGGCCCTCACGCCGCATCTCACGTAGCGTCTTCCCGAGCACGGGATGGTAGTGCACGGCATCGCGGCCAATTGAAGGAATTCGCCAAACAGCAATGATCCCCGGCGCCGGAATGTGGCGCTGATGGAGTGCTTCGGCATTATCGGCAAAGCGTTGCGCATAGGGCGACCAGGCGGCCGAAGACAACAGGCGCTTGCGCCGGAAGAGCTTGAGAATCGTCTGGTCAGCAAGCCGCAAGACCTTCTCGCCATGACCGTCCGCCTCAAGAACAGCCGCTCCGGCGCGCATCGCTAGATACTCCTCGTGCTGCAGTCTTTTCAAGCCGATTCCCCGAGCGAAAGCCCAGAGTTTACCTTCTTCCGCAAACCCTAGGCGGTATCACCCGCCTGTGGAGAAGCGACGGCCGTTAGAATGCAGTCTTTGCCACCAGCGATGATCATCCGATGAACTTCATGCACACCCTAAACGCCGCCTGGCACGACCGCAATAGCCTGCTTTGCATCGGCCTGGACCCCGACCCGGCGCGCTTTCCGGCCCACTTGCGGGACCAGCCGGAAGCCATTTTCACCTTCTGCAAGGCAATCGTCGATGCCACCGCCGACCTGGTGTGTTCCTATAAGCCTCAGATCGCCTATTTCGCCGCACGCCGCGCCGAAGACCAGCTGCAGGCGCTGATCGCCCACATCCACAACGCTCACCCGACGATCCCGGTGATCCTTGATGCCAAGCGTGGTGACATCGGCAGTACCGCCGAGCAATACGCCATTGAAGCCTTCGAGCGCTTCCAAGCCGACGCACTGACGGTCAACCCCTACATGGGGCGCGATTCGATCGAACCGTACCTCGCTTACGGTGACAAGGGCATTATCCTGCTCTGCCGCACCTCGAACCCCGGCGGTAGCGACCTGCAGTTCCTCGACGTTGGTGGCGAAAAGCTCTACGAGCGTCTGGCCCGCCTGGTAAGCAGCGACTGGAATCAGAGCGGCCAGTGCGCGCTCGTCGTCGGTGCCACCTTCCCTGATGAAATCGCCCGGGTACGCGAGCTCACCGGCGAGATGCCCTTGCTCGTGCCAGGAATCGGTGCCCAGGGCGGCGACATCGAAGCCACCGTCCGCGCCGGTTGTACGGCAAATGGCAATGGCCTGCTGATCAATTCCTCGCGCGCCATCCTTTACGCCGGAAAAGGCGAAGACTTCGCCGAGGCGGCACGGCGCGTGGCCTTGGACACCCGCGACGCCATCAACGCCTGGCGCCCCGCTTCTAGACGGCCAACGACGACAACGGCAGCAGCCAAAGGAGGCTGATCGTCCCGGTCCTGAAGCAGCTTGTCGCCGGCGCCCACCAGCGACAAACTGCACCTGGGTGCCCGCTACCCGGCGACATCCTATTCCGCGCAGAACCGGCCAGGGGCCGCAGACTGGGCTTGCGCCCGCGGCCGTGCCACGGCCTCCATAACCGGTCGCAAATCCAACCACCATTGCTCCGTCGGACGCCGATGCTGCAGATCAACCACATCGTGCATGCCCTTGATCGGGGAGATCATCACCTTACCTTCGACCAGGCCGATATAGGCCGCGGTTGCAGAACCCCGATCCAGTTCACGGGTCAGGAAGTCGATACAGTGCGCAGATAGCCGGGTCGCCAACACGCGGTCGAACGGCGACGGGTTGCCGCCCTGCTGGACGTGCCCCAGGATCGCCTGACGCACATCGAAGAGACCATGGCCTTCCTCCTCGAACAGCCGGCACATGAAGTCGGTCGTGTATTGCAGGTTGGCGCGTTCGTTGCGAATCGTGAGATAGAAGCGTCGACCACCCTTAAACCCCTCGATCATCCGTTCCACGTCGGCTTGCAAGTCCTTGAGGGAGACCCCTTCCTCGGGCAGATAGATGCGCTCGGCGCCGCTTCCCAAACCACTCATCAGCGCCAGATAGCCGCAGTAGCGACCCATGACTTCGACAACGAAGCAACGCCGCGCCGCCATTGCCGACTGCTTGATCCGGTCGAGAGCCTCAACGATGGCGTTGAGCGCAGTGTCGGCGCCTATGCTCAGCTCGGAGCCGGGCAGGTTATTGTCGATGCTGGCCGGCAGGCAAATGATCGGAATCTTGAAGGCCGGATAGCGCTCCCGCTCGCTGTACAGATTGTGGGCGACCCTGTAGGCCAGCCAACCACCGATGATCAGCAAACCGTCTATACAATGCGTTTCCAGCACTCGCGCCACGGCGTACAGTTGTTCGACGGTCGGCGCCTGCCGCGTCGTACCGAGTTCGGCGCCGCCCATCGCCGCCCACCCCTCGACGTCGCCCCAGCTCAACTCCTCGATCCGGCCGGCAAGCAGGCCCTCGAAACTGCCACGCACGCCGAGCATGATGTGACCGCGATCCAGTCCGAGCCGAACGGCGGCGCGAGCCGCGGTATTCATGCCTGGCGCGAGTCCGCCGCCGAGCACCACGGCCACCCGGCGCGGGCGCGCCGGCTTTGTCACACTGGGCGGCGCGCCGGACATTGCCTTGAAAGTCTGGAACATCTCCGTAAAACTACTGCCACGCAGCTCCATCGCTTTTTCATAATCATGCTCAGCGATCCTGCGCGCCACTGCGTGGGTTTGTTCGACGCATTGCATCAAGGGTGCGTGTCGTACCCGGTTATAGCGCATGCCGACCATCTGAGGTTCGCTGTCCACGGTGGCCGACAACAGCTCCTCCACGGCGGCATGGCCAACCAGCGTGCTCATGCAGCGGTCGAAAGCGCTTGGCCTGCCGCCGCGCTGCACGTGCCCGAGGATGGTCACGCGCGTGTCCTCTCCAAGCCGGTCTTGCAGCACCTGCCGTACCTGGTCGCTGCTGATCGCCGTACCTTCCTTGTCGCAGGCTCCTTCGGCGACAACGACGATGCTATCGCGACGACCGGCCGCCCGACCACTGCGCAGGCGCTCACACATCTCCTGCTGCCAGTCTTCCGGCGGTGCGCTTTCCGGGATCAGCACATAGTCCGCACCGCCGGCGATCGCGCTCATCAGTGCCAAGTAGCCGCAATGGCGGCCCATCACCTCGACCACGAAGGTGCGCTGGTGGCTGGCCGCCGTACTGGTAATTGCGTCGATGGCCTCAACGATGCGGTGCAGCGCACTATCGGCACCGATGGTCATGTCGGTGCCGACCATGTCGTTGTCGATCGAACCAACCAAGCCGGTAATCATCAGCGCCGGGTGTCGTTGCGCGGTTAGCTGGTCGATATCGCCGCGCCCGAGCAGCTCCACCAAGAGGCTCGGCCACTCCTGCCGAAAAAGGTTGGCACCGGTTAGACTGCCGTCGCCGCCGATCACCACCAGCCGGTCAATGCCGTGCTGGAGCAAGTTTCTGGCTGCAGTTAAGCGACCTTCCCGCTCGCGAAAAGCCGGGCAGCGGGCCGTCCCGATGATCGTTCCGCCCCGGTGAAGAATGCTACCGACATCGTCCCAGGAAAGTGAACGAATGCGCTCGCCGCCATCCACCATGCCCTGATAGCCCTCAAGAATGGCATGTACGCCAACGCCCCGGTTAAGCGCCGAGCGGACCACCGCACGCACTGCAGCGTTCATGCCTTGGGCATCGCCGCCACTAGTCAGTACGCCAATGCTGGTTGAGAGATTGCTGACCATGGATACACGCTTCCTTCAACTGTTGCTGTGAGAGTCGCCTACGCGACTCGCCAATGTTGCTACTGCTCACTGTGGGCGTTTGGATCAGAGATTGGCCGAACGCCACCAGTTGCCGTGATCCTTGCGCAGCACCTCGTGCGAAAACATCGGATAATGGACGAGTTCCTCGCCAATGCCCAGGTAGAACCCACCCTTGACCATTCGATACGGGAACTGGAGCGAGTGCACGCGGTGTACGAGCTTGTTCTGCTTTGACCCGGGCTGCAACTCCAGCAAGGCCTCACGCAGGTGCAACAGAAAGGAATAGGGCAGATCGCCTTCCTGGCCATTCTCGGGATCGCGTGCCAGCGGGCCGAGTTCGAGTTCGACGAAACACATCCCGGGAAATCGAAAGAACTTCGAAGGCTGGGTAGTCACGTCCGCATAGTATTTCGCGGGTTCGAGAAGGCTGACCACCAGGCTGTTAATCGGTGCCAGATCCTGGAACATGTGCCGTTCCTGGTCAGGCTGAGGCAGCCTGTCCCCACGTTTCAAACCCAGCGTCGCGCCCATCGCGGTCGTCATGTAAAGCTTGCCGATGGCATTCATCGAAAGATGCTCCATGACCCGATACATCGAGATGTAGACGGAGTTCTTCGGCGTTCCGTCCTGTTTCGCCACACAGCGTGCGAATGCGCCGTCAATGTCGAAGTACTCATGGCGGAAGGACGGGTCGATCTCGAAGAACACGGCCTGCCCTTTCGACTTGAACTTGTGGCCGGTCGCGTAGTATTGCCCGAACTGCTCCGGTTCCAGCATCGATGCGATCAATGCTTCGGGAATCAGCGAAAAGTAGAGATGCATGGCCATATTTGAATCCTCCCTGAAATAGTCCAGCCTATTGTTGAGCGCCAGGTCCGCATACCCCGCGATGCCCTCGTACCTGGCCTGCGCTGTCCCGCCAACGCGGCGTACTACTAGACTGCGGCCTTTTTGGCGAGGATGCGCATCCCGTAGAAGCTGCGGAATACGAAAACGAGGTTAACGACCAAAAACAGCGCAGCCAGAGAAAATACTACTCCCTGCTGTCCTTGTGCCTGCAGTCCGACCGCCATTTCGACCGCCAGCAGACCAAAAAGAGTGGTGAACTTTATGATCGGGTTCATCGCCACCGAGGCAGTATCCTTGAATGGGTCGCCGACGGTGTCGCCAACCACAGAAGCCGTGTGCAGATCCGTTCCCTTGGCATGCATTTCAGTTTCGACGATTTTCTTGGCATTATCCCAGGCACCACCTGCATTGGCCATGAAGACGGCCTGGTAGAGACCGATGATCGCCAGCGAGATCAAATAGCCAATAAAAAAGAACGGTTCGATAAAGGCACAAGCCAGTGTTCCAAAAAAAACCGCCATAAAAATGTTGAACATGCCTTTCTGAGCGTAGATCGTACAGATCTCGACGACCTTCTTGCTGTCCTTGTGCGACGCCTTGACCACCGCATCGAGTCGGATGTGGGTGCTGATGAACTCCACCGCGCGGTAGGCACCGGTCGATACGGCCTGGGTGCTGGCGCCGGAAAACCAGAAGATGGTCGCGCCGCCTGCGACCAAGCCAAGGAGGAAAGGCGGGTGCAGCAAGGACAGCTTGTCGAGGTTTTCGGTCAGGCCCCCGGTCAGCAGCATGACGATCGAAAAAACCATGGTTGTCGCCCCGACGACGGCGGTACCGATCAACACCGGTTTGGCAGTCGCCTTGAACGTATTGCCGGCCCCATCATTCTCCTCGAGCAGAAACTTGGCCGCAGCGAAGTCGACATCGACGCCGTAGTCCTTCTTTATTTCCGCCGCAACGCCGGGGACCTGCTCGATCATCGACAACTCGTACACCGACTGCGCATTGTCGGTTACCGGGCCGTAGCTATCGACGGCAATCGTTACCGGGCCCATTCCCAGGAAACCGAAGGCGACCAGCCCGAAGGAGAAGACCGCGGCCATCATCGCCGCCTTGGCCGAATCTGGGTTGATTACCGCCGTCAGTTCGTGCTGCGAAAGGAGGTAGGAACCCGACATCAGGCCAACGATGATCACGCCGATCCAGAATGCCGAGAAATACCCGGCGACCAGGCCGGACAGGATATTGAGGCTGGAACCTCCGGCCTCGGACGCCGTCACCACTTCGCGGACGTGCTTGGAGTTGGTCGACGTGAATACCTTGACCACCTCAGGAATGATGGCACCCGCCAGCGTGCCGAGGGTGATGATCAGAGAAAGCTGCCACCACAGGTTGGGGTAGGCAGTCCCGTTGGCGCTGAAATTTCCAATCAGCAAATAAGAAACAATGAAAGTGATTATCAGAGAAACGACCGATGTAATCCATACTAGCGAGGTCAGAGGGGTCTCGAAATTGAACCGTTGTTTGTCCCAATACAAGCGCCGCGCAATCATCTGGTTGCCGACGTATGAAATTCCCGAGGCGACGATCATCATCACACGCATGGCGAACAGCCACACCAGTAGCTGAACCTGGACGGCAGCTTCCGGTACGGCGAGCATTATGAAGGTGATCAGTGCCACACCGGTCACGCCGTAGGTTTCGAACCCGTCGGCGGTCGGGCCAACCGAGTCGCCGGCGTTGTCACCGGCGCAGTCCGCGATCACCCCGGGATTGCGCGCGTCGTCCTCTTGGATACCAAATTCGATCTTCATCAAGTCGGAACCAATATCCGCAATCTTGGTGAAGATGCCGCCCGCGATGCGCAATGCAGCGGCGCCCAGAGACTCTCCGATGGCAAAACCGATGAAGCACTTGCCCGCCAGCGAAGGCGGCACGAAAAGCATGATACAAAGCATGATCAGCAACTCGGTCGAAATCAGCAACATGCCGATGGAGATCCCCGAGGTGATCGGAATCGAATAAATCTGATAGGGCTTCCCGACCAGCGAGGCGAACGCCGTGCGACTGTTGGCCAGTGTATTGATGCGGATGCCGAACCAGGCAACGCCGAAAGACCCGGCAATACCAATCACCGAAAACGCCAGAATGGTAGCGACGTCGAAAACCGACAGTTGCTGGACGAAATAGAAATAGCCGATCATGATCACCGCAGTGAGTCCCTGCAGGACGAGCAAGAACTTGCCCTGAGTAATCATGTAGGTCTTGCAGGTTTCGTAGATCAGTTCGCTGATTTCAGCCATCGAGCGATGCACTGGCAGGGTACCAATCCAACGGTAGATGACAGCACCGAAAACAAGGCCGCCAACAGCGACGACGAGCCCATAGGAAAGCAGTGTCGAGCCAGACATCCCACCGAGAAAGCTAACCAGCGAACTATCGGCAAGATCCGGCAGAACCAGGTTGACTTCGGAAACGTGGCCCGCAGTCGTTGCGAGAGCTGGCAGCGACATCACGCCGAGAACTAGAAGGAAGGCCAAGAAGAGGTAGCGTACGGAACTGGCGCAGGGAGGCGCCAGCGCATTTTTCGCGAATGTCATATTATGGGGTCCAAATAGAGTTAATATGTTCTCGCTTTATCCTTCCATGTATCCGGTTGGCAGGGCAGGAGGACTCGAGATTCAATACCGCCGCGGCGAGTATCTTCGTCCGACTCAGCCGTGTCAAGCGCGTGCGAAGGCGGCTATCCGAGCCAACTTTCGTAAGAAATCCTGGGCTTTGAAAGACAGCTAACAAGTATCAGCGAATTGTTACCACAAGGAGTTTTTCTCTGACAAATCAATGCCAGTAGCGCACAGAGTGAAAACCGGTGTGTGCACCTGCTTGTAGTACAAATACATATCTTCGTTTGCGTGGCAGGATTGTCCCGGTGACTATCGAGAAACCGTTCACGCCCCGCTAAATCTCAATCAGCATATTCACTGGCCGTGCGCCGACGCCTTACGAATAGAGGGTTCTGGAGGCCATACATGGCGTGACCCATCGCTACGCGTAATTTAAAAAAATAAAATTAGCATGTCCAAAATGATAATTAATTATCTTTCTGTCGACCACAATTCGGCGTGCGAAAAAAAAGCCGGGGTAGTTTCCACCCGGCTTCCTGCCAACGGCCATCACAGTCGAGAAACCCTAGCCCATGGAAGTCGCGACCGTTTCCCCCTTCATGTGCAGTGCGTATTCTGGCTTGCACGCCGGAATCGTTCGACGGGTAGAGCGCAAGCACCCTAAATTCCCCGTCTCATCCTCAATCCTTCTCGCGCAAGGGAAGAAGAGAGCTTTGTAAGTCGCTTGCGCGACTTTCACATCAAGCAGCGCCTACAAATTGCACGAGCGCCACCACTTGCTGTGCTCCTGGCGCAAGACATCGTGCGACGGCATCGGATAGAACAGCAGTTCAGGGCCGTTCCCCACGTAGATACCGTTCTTGATCATCCGGTACGGGAACTCCAGTGAGTGCACCCGATGCACCAGCTTGCTTTGCTTGCCGCTGGGATCTACTTCCAGCAGAGCCTCGCGCAGGTGGTGCACAAACGAGTACGGGAGATCGCCGACGGCACCGGCAGCCGGATCCGTCGCTAGTGCGCCCAGACCGAGTTCGACAAAACACAGCCCAGGGAAACGAATGAATTTGTTCGGCTGGCTAGTGACTTTTTCGTAGTAGGTCTGCGGGTCTTGCGCACTGACCACCAAGCTGTTGATCGGGGCCAGGTCCTGGTACATGTGCAATCCTTTCGTTTTCTCCGGAAACGAATCGGATCGGCTCAGGCCGAGCGTCTGGCCGTAGGCTGTGCCCAGGTACAGCTTGCCCAGAGCGCTCACCGGAATGTGCTCGAGCACCCGGTACACGGAGATATAGACCGAGTTCTTGGGCGTGCCATCGGGGTGCGCCACGCAGCGCTCTAAACCCTCCTCGATGTTGAAGAACTCATGACGGAAATTTGGATCGACTTCGAAGAAGATCGCTTGCCCCTTGGACTTGTAGCTGTGGCCAGTTGAGTAGTATTGCCCGAACTCCTCCGGTTCCAACATCGAGGCGATCAGGGCTTCGGGAACCAGCGAAAAGTAGAGATGTATCGTCATGATTGTGTACTTTCTCCAAGATGAGATTGTCTGAACAATGTGCCATCGTCAAGAACCGGCGATGCCTACACTTATACCAATGCGATTTTCATGCTGCGGCCACGACTCTAGTGTCGGGATTATACGAGGTGTGGCTGACGGCGCCTAGCCGCTTGAAGGCCACTTTGTCAGCTCATTGGGTAAGCCTCCAATCTTACCGATCCGAGAATACTCAAACGTCAATGTTTCTCGCCGCCAGAGCGTTCGACTCAATGAAGTTACGCCGCGGTTCGACCAATTCCCCCATCAAAGTGGTGAAGATCTCGTCGGCACGAATCGCATCTTCGATCTGAACTTTCAGCAAGCGTCGTACTTTCGGGTCCATGGTCGTTTCCCAGAGCTGGTCAGGGTTCATCTCGCCGAGCCCTTTGTAACGCTGCTTACTCACCGTGCGCTCAACTTCATTGAGTAGCCATTGCATCGTTTCGGCAAAACTACCGACCGCCTGCTGCTTTTCACCGCGAACCACGACCCCGCCGGGGCCAAACAGGTCGGCGAGAATCTCGGCCGTCTTGCGCAGTTGCGCGTAATCGCCACTGACCAGCAGATCGTCGTCAATGACGCCAACTTTTAGATTGCCGTGCAGCACTTTTTCGAGACGAAGCTGCCAGCGCTCCTCGGCGTCATCGTAGCGCGCGAAGATCTTGATCCCCAGCTTGTCGCCAACGGCGTCCATCAGTGCCACCGCGCTCGCCGTCGCTGACGCCTGATCGCTGACATCGACCTTAAGATTGGCATCAATCAGTGCGTGCAACACCTCTGGATTGATCAGGTGCGAGAGACGGTTGATGACGGCTTCGGCAAGCAGATACTCGCGCGCTAGCTCTTCCAGAGCAGCGCCAGAAATCTGTGCTGCCTCGCTCTTTGGGGTGAGCACGGAACCCTCAAGGGCCAGAGTCAACAGGAACTGTTTAAGCGCCTGATCATCCTTGATGTAGCGCTCGCTCTTACCATGCTTGATCTTGTACAGCGGCGGTTGCGCGATGTACATGTGGCCATTCTCGATCAACTCGGGCATCTGACGATAGAAGAACGTCAGCAGTAGCGTTCGGATATGCGCCCCGTCGACGTCAGCATCGGTCATGATGATCAGGCGGTGATAACGCAACTTCTCGGGCCTGTACTCGTCCTTGCCTATTCCCGTTCCGAGCGCCGTAATCAGCGTGACGATCTCCTGCGAGGAGATCAGCTTGTCGAAGCGCGCCTTCTCGACGTTGAGGATTTTTCCCTTTAGCGGCAGGATGGCCTGAAACTTGCGATCGCGACCCTGCTTGGCAGAACCACCAGCGGAGTCTCCCTCGACCAAGTACAGCTCGCAAAGCGCCGGGTCTTTCTCCTGGCAGTCGGCCAGCTTGCCGGGCAAGCCAACGCCGTCGAGTAAACCCTTGCGACGTGTCATCTCTCTGGCTTTTCGCGCCGCATCGCGTGCGCGTGCCGCTTCGACGATCTTGCCGGTAATTACCTTGGCATCCAGCGGCCGTTCCTGAAGAAACTCGCTCAGTTTGGCGGCCACCACCTCCTCAACCGCCGGTCGCGCCTCCGATGAAACCAATTTCATCTTGGTCTGCGAAGCAAACTTCGGGTCAGGCATTTTTACCGACAACACACAGGCCAGGCCCTCGCGCATGTCGTCGCCGGCTATATCGACTTTGGCCTTCTTAGCGATCTCGTGTTCTTCGATATAGCGGTTGATGACCCGTGTCATCGCCGCCCGCAAGCCGGTCATGTGTGTTCCGCCGTCGGCCTGCGGGATGTTGTTGGTAAAGCACAGCACCTGTTCTGCGTAGCTGTCGTTCCATTGCATGGCCACTTCGACGGTGATCGGACCATTGGCGCTCACTGATTCGCCAGCGGCGTGGAAAACGTTGGGATGGAGAACCGATTTGCTGCGATTGATGTACTCGACGAAGCCCTGCACGCCACCGAGGAAGGCAAAATTCTCTTCCTTTCCGTGGCGCTGGTCGAGCAGGCGAATCTTGACCCCATTGTTGAGAAAGGACAGCTCGCGCAGACGCTTGGCAATGATTTCGTAGTGGAACTCGACCTCACCGAAGATCTCTTCGTCGGCCATGAAGTGCAGCTCGGTGCCGCGCTTCTCGGTAGTGCCGACCACCCTCGTGGGCGAAACCTCGACCCCCCGCTGAATTTCAATCGGACGATCGACGACCTTGCCACGGTTGAACTCGATCAAATGCTTCTGGCCATCGCGGCGAATAGTCAAACGCAGCCATTTCGACAAGGCGTTGACGCAGGAAACGCCAACGCCGTGCAGGCCTCCCGAAACCTTGTACGAATTCTGGTTGAACTTGCCACCCGCGTGCAGCACGCACATCACGATCTCCGCCGCCGAGCGCTTTGGCTCGTGACGGTCGTCGAATTTCACGCCGGTCGGGATTCCGCGACCGTTGTCGGTCACCGAGATCGAGTTATCCACATGGATAGTGATGACGATATCGTCGCAATGACCGGCCAGGGCCTCGTCGATGGCATTATCGACAACCTCGAAAACCATGTGGTGCAAACCCGTGCCATCGGAGGTGTCACCGATGTACATTCCCGGGCGCTTGCGGACCGCCTCCAGGCCTTCCAGCTGCTGGATGCTCGTTTCGTCGTAGGCGGGTTGCTCGTTTTCTTCAGTCATTCTTGATCCAAACTGTCATTCGTCGGTGTAACCACGGGTGTTGCCGCTACCGCGAAAGTCGCCTCTGCGACTTTCGAATCACCTCAGATGCGCATCGGCATCACCACGTAGCGAAATCTCTCGTTCCCGGGAACGGTCAACAGCGCACTCGAATTGGCGTCATTGAAGCCCCACTCGATGCTTTCCTCAGCGCGGTTGTTCAACACGTCGAGCAGATAGGCAACGTTGAAGCCGACGTCGAGTGCTTCACCGTCATAATCAACCTCGATTTCCTCCAGCGCTTCCTCCTGCTCGGCGTTGGCGGCCATAATCTTGAGCGAACCCTCGCCAAGCATCAGGCGAACGCCCCGAAATTTCTCGTTGGTCAGAATCGCCGCCCTGACCATTGACTGCAGCAACAGCGTACGACTGACCGACACCACGTTGCGCAGGCTCGCCGGAATGACTCGCTCGTAATCCGGGAAGCGACCATCAATCAACTTCGAGATCAGGCTGATATGGCCGAACTGGAAGCGTATCTGGTTGGGCAGCATTTCTATCTCCAGCGCCTCGTCGCTATCGGCGAGCAGCCTGTTCAGTTCGATGACCGTCTTGCGCGGCAAGATCAATTCCTGGCGCGCAGAACCCTCGGCGCGCAAGGCCTCTGGCACATCTTCGAGCGGCATGCTGGCATACGCCAGACGATGTCCGTCTGTGGCCACAGCACGCAGCTCGCTGCCATCCACGAGCAGCAAAAGCCCATTGAGGTAATAGCGAACGTCCTGCGTTGCCATCGCATACTGCGTTTGCGCCAGCAAGCTGCGGAAGGCCTTTTGCGGAACACTAAAACGCTTGACCTCACCCTCGGCCAGCGCCAGGCAGGGAAAGTCGTCAGCCGGCAAGGTCTGCAGACTGAAACGGCTCCTGCCAGCCCTGACCTGCAGGCGCCGATCGTCCAGTACCAAGCTCACTTCGGAGGCTTCCGGCAGGGAACGTAGAATCTCCTGCAGCTTCCTCGCTCCGACCGTGACTGCGCCGTCTCCGTCGCCAGTCACCTCGGTACTCGAGCTGGTGATCTGGATCTCAATGTCGGTGGCCAGAAGAGTGAGCACCTCGCCCCGCTTCTCGAGTAGCACGTTCGATAGGATGGGCAAGGTGTGACGCCTCTCAACTATCCCCGAAACAGCCTGCAAAGGTGCCAGCAGCGTGTCGCGTCTTGTTTTAATAAGAAGCATATATCTAAATCCTATAAAGACTATAGTCGGAACAAGTCTGTTGATACTTGTATATTTAGTTTTATTTTCAACGAATTACGATACTTTTTTGAACTGAAAAAAGCCTGTCTTCGACTGTGGGGAAAATCTGATAACTTTTCCACAGGGTCTTGCTTTTCACTTTATCCACTTTCCGTTTGCCTTTTTTCCACCGACTTCTACACCTCGAGATGCTCTGCCCTAGCTCTTCAGGACCTGCTGCAGCACGTGCACATCGTGGTTGAGCTCGTTGTCCTTGGTTCGCAGATCATCAATGGTACGCACTGCGTGCAGCACGGTGGTATGGTCGCGGCCGCCGAAGGCGCCGCCAATCGCCGGGTAGCTCAGCGTGGTCAGATTCTTGGCCAGCCACATGGCGATCTGCCGTGGCCGGACAATCACTCGCGTTCGCTTTTTTGAGAACAGGTCCGCTACCTTGATCTTGTAGTAGTCGGCCACCGTCTTCTGGATGTTGTCGACGGTGATCTGGCGGTTAACCGCACCAATCACGTCCTTGAGTGCTTCCTTGGCCAGGTCCAGCGAGATCAGACGGCCATGGAACGCCGAGTAGGCAAGCACCTTCTTCAGTGCGCCCTCAAGCTCGCGGACGTTGGAGCGCAGATGTTTGGCAATGTAGAAGGCCACATCGTCGTCGAGGGCGACGCCGTCCCCTTCCGCCTTCTTCTTGAGGATGGCTACCCGCATTTCCGTTTCCGGTGGCTCGATCTGCACCGTCAAACCCCAGTCGAAGCGGGTGATCAACCTATCCTCGAGGCCGGAAATGTTCTTTGGATAGGTGTCGCAGCTGATCACGATCTGCTTGCGCGTTTCGCTCAGCGCATTGTAAACGTAGAAAAACTCCTCCTGGGTCCGGTTCTTGCCGTTGAAGAACTGGACATCGTCGAGCAGCAGTACATCGAGCGAGCGGTAGTAGCGCTTGAAGACGTCAAAGGACTTCTGCTGGTAAGCGCGTACGACATCCGAATAGTAGTCCTCGGCGTGGACGTAACGAACGACCCGGTCGGGATGGTTATCGAGAATATGATTGCCGATGGCGTGTATCAGGTGCGTCTTGCCGAGACCGGCCCCCCCATAGATGAACAGTGGGTTGTAGGTTGTCTCTCCCGGGTTGATTGAAACCTGTCGCGATGCGGCGCGCGCCAGATCGTTGGCCTTGCCGACTATCAGGTTGTCAAAGGTAAAGGTCTTGATCAAGCGGGTCTTTTCGTACGCCGTACGGTCTCTCTCGGCGAGCGAGCTGGTACTGATGGCGGTCGCCGTCAGCGCAGCAGCCGTCGGCCGGCTATCATTGCGCAGCGCCGCGCCGATAGTCCCGGTCGCCGGCTGCATTTTGGGCGCGGTGCGTTCGCCAAGACTCAAGACGATGTTGACCGGCATCGAAAAGTGCTCGCTCGCCAATTCCTCGATGCGTGCCAGGTAGCGTTCCTTGACCCACTTGAGGATGAAACCGTTCGGCGCCAGGAGCCGCAAGCCGCGCGCGCAGTCCTCCTCCCCTTGCAGAACGAGGGGGCGAATCCAGGTGCTGAATTGCTGAGGCGGAAGTTCCTGCTCGAACTGGCTCAGACAGGTGGACCAGAAGCTAGCCATCAATAGTCATGGACTGACATCCCGAAATAGTGCGCCAACGCAAGCGCGCAACGGTGGTAGTTCGCCCTGACAAGACCGCTTGAAAATCATTGAGATGGACCACTATCCCCGCCTGTTGCAGGCTACCGGCGTGACGCCGCCAGCGAGAGGCCGCCGCTGACCCTCTGCGCTTCGCATTTGTTGTCTTGTCTGGAGCGCTCAAAGGACAATTCTAACCCGTCAGACCAAAGTTATCCACAGCTTCATTCAAAATATGGTCTTGACAGGCTTTACCCTAAAGCTGTCTAATTACGCGTTTACTTCGCAATGACTTCAAGGGTTTAACCATGAAACGCACTTATCAACCGTCGGTGGTTCGCCGCAAACGCACGCACGGCTTCCTCGTCCGCATGTCTACCCGCGGCGGCCGCGCCATCATTCGTGCCCGTCGCGCCAAAGGTCGTCACCGTCTGGCAGTTTGAGCGGTAGCGCTGCTTTCGTCGGCAATCGTTCGTTCGCCGCCGCGGCCTTTCCAAAGCACTATCGCCTGTTGAAAACGGATGAGTACTCATCCGTTTTTGGTTTCAGAAAGGCGCTTAGAAGCCAGCACTTCCTGCTACATTACCGCCCTCGTGAAGCAGGCGATATAGTCGGGGCTCGGCTTGGCTTGGTCGTTGCCAAGCGCTTTCTACGGCGCTCGGTTGATCGCAATCTGGTCAAGCGCCTGGCACGAGAGAATTTCCGTCTGCTGCGCATCCGCCTCCGCTGCAATGATTTCGTACTGCGCTTGGCGGCCAAGCCGAAACCAATTGACCGGCAAGCTCTGGCGCTGGAAATTCGACGTCTGCTGCGCAAGATGACCTCAACTCAATGATGGGCCGATGAAACACTTGTTGCTCGCGCTGATAGGCTTTTACCGCTACGCGATCAGTCCCTTTCTCGGGCGTCGTTGCCGTTTCTTCCCCAGCTGTTCCGAGTACGCCGCGGAAGCCGTTGAAAAATACGGCACCGGCAAGGGAGGGCGTCTCGCGCTGCAGCGAATTTTCCGTTGTCATCCGTGGAATCCGGGTGGTTTTGACCCCGTACCCTGAACATCAATCGAATCGTATAGGCTTTCATGGATAACCGACGCCTGCTCCTGTTGCTGATCTTCTCCTTCTCGCTGGTAATGCTCTGGGATGCCTGGCAGAAATACAATCAGCCCCCGCCAGTTGCACCCGTGGCGACCGCCGGGATAGTGGCTTCCGGATCGACGGCCGCCCCGGCAGCGCCGCAACCCTCCACAAGCCTGCATTCGCCGGTGCCGACGCTACCCGGCGCCGCAGCTGTGCCGTTTATGCCAACCGGTGAGACGGTGACCATCAGGACCGACCTCTTCGTCGCCGAGATCTCGTCACAGGGCGGCGATATCGTTCGCATGACTCTGGACGATTACAAGGACACCGAGCGCAAGAGCAAGGACTTCGCTCTTTTCGAGCGACGTCACCAGTATGCCGCGCAAAGTGGCTTGATCGGCGAAGGTTTGCCAAACCACAAGACTGCCTTCTCGGCCGTTCCCGGCGACCGAGAACTCAGTGGCGACGCGAGCACGCTGCAGCTTCGCCTCGAAGCAGCGCCCAGCAATGGCGTCAAGGTAAGCAAGATCTACACCTTTACCCGTGGCAGCTATCTGATCGATGTCGCCTACGAAATCGACAATGGTAGCGAGAAGCAGGTCACGGCGCACGCTTACTATCAGTTCCAGCGCGATACGGCGCCACCGGAAGGCGAAAGCCGCATGGTGATGACCTTCACCGGGCCCGCGGTCTATACGGAGCAGGAGAAGTTCCAAAAGGTCGGCTTCTCCGATATCGAAGCGGGTAAAGCCAAGTTTGTCACGCAGGCGGACAACGGCTGGGTCGCGATGATCCAGCACTATTTTGTCGCCGCCTGGGTACCGCCGGAAAAGCTGTCGCGCGAGTACTACATGCGTAAGCTGGACAGCACCACCGCCCCGGCGATCACCGCTGGCGTGATCGTGCCGGTGCCGGTGGTCGCACCCGGTACAAAGGTGGACTTTTCAGTTCCTCTCTATGCGGGTCCGCAACTGCAGAGCAAGCTCGACCATCTGGCACTGCCCAAGGCTGAAGGTGGAATTGGTGCGCAGGGCCTGCCACTGGTCGTCGACTACGGCTGGCTGACGATCATCGCCGCACCGATCTTCTGGTGTCTGCAGGCGATCCACCAAGTGGTCGGCAACTGGGGCTGGGCAATTGTTCTGCTTACCGTCGCCATCAAGTTGCTGTTCTTTCCCCTTTCGGCGGCCAGCTACAAGTCGATGGCCAAAATGCGCACTGTCACTCCACTGCTGGTTAAGCTGAAGGAGCGGCACGCCGGCGATCGCCAGAAGCTCAACCAGGAAATGATGGAGCTGTACAAGCGCGAAAAAATCAATCCTCTGGGTGGTTGTCTGCCGATCGCGGTGCAGATCCCGGTCTTCATTGCCCTCTACTGGGCACTTCTCGGTGCCGTGGAAATCCGTGATGCACCGTGGATCCTGTGGATTACCGACCTGTCGGCGAGCGATCCCTACTATGTCCTGCCGGTAGTGATGGTGATCACCATGCTCATCCAGACACGCCTCAATCCAACACCGCCGGACCCGATCCAGGCGAAGGTGATGATGATGATGCCGTTCATCTTCGGCGCCATGTTCTTCTTCTTCCCGGCTGGCCTGGTGCTGTACTGGGTGGTCAACAACACCCTGTCAATTGCCCAGCAATGGCAAATCACGCGAATGATGGAAGGAGCCGCGAAAGCTGCCAACGACCCCAAAGCCTGAGCCGGGGAAAACGGCAGCAACGATCGCCGCCATCGCCACCGCCCCCGGTCGCGGTGGCATTGGCATCGTTCGCGTCTCGGGAGCGAAGCTCCTGGACTTCGCCGCGTCGCTGAGCGGCAAGCGGCCTGCTGCTCGCCTCGCGACGCTCGCTACCTTCAAGGCCGGCGACGGCAGTGTCATCGACAGCGGTTTGCTCCTCCACTTCCCCGGGCCCAATTCCTTTACCGGTGAAGACGTTCTCGAGCTGCACGGGCACGGTGGCCCGGTGGTCATGAAAATGCTTCTGGCGCGTTGTCTCGAACTGGGGGCAAGCCTGGCCGAGCCCGGCGAGTTTACCCGCCGCGCCTACCTCAATGGCAAGCTAGATCTGGCGCAAGCTGAAGCGGTCATCGACCTAATCGACGCGGCAACCGCTGCCGCCGCGCGTAGCGCCGTGCGCTCGCTGCAGGGCGAGTTCTCGCGTGAAGTCGCGGCCTTGCTCGAGCAGCTGGTCGAACTGCGTGCCCTGGTCGAGGCGACGCTCGATTTCCCGGAAGAAGAGGTCGATTTTCTTGAAGCCAGCGACGCTTTCGGCCGACTCGATCGCTTGCGACAGCGCTTGGCAACGGTCTTCGACCGTGCCCAGCAGGGCCGCCTGCTGCAGGGTGGCCTACACGTCGTCCTCGCCGGCCAGCCGAACGTCGGCAAGTCCAGCCTGCTCAATCGTCTTGCCGGCGACGAGCTGGCGATCGTCACCGCTTTGCCGGGAACCACTCGCGACGTCGTGCGTAGCACTCTACAACTCGAAGGAATTCCGCTGCACGTGATCGATACCGCTGGCCTGCGCGAAACCAACGACCCAATCGAGCAGATTGGCATCGAACGCAGCTGGCGCGAGATCGAGCGCGCCGACGTCGTCGTCCTGTTGGTAGACGCGCGTAGCGGCGTTGGTCAAGCCGATCGGGCCATAGTGGCCCGGCTTCCCGGCCACCTTGCCCGCGTGACGGTGCATAACAAGATCGACCTCGCCGGCCGCGGCGCCGCCAGCATGAATGACGCCGACGGCGTGGCAATAGCCCTATCGGCGAGATCGGGAGAAGGCATCGAGCTTCTGCGCCAGGCCCTGCTGCAGATTGCCGGTTGGCATCCGGCGGAAGACGTCTTCATCGCTCGCGAACGCCATCTCAGTGCCTTGAGCGAAACGCGGCAGCGCATCGAGCAGGCGCAGGCGCAACTGCCGCGGCTGGAGCTGTTCGCAGAAGAACTGCGTCTCGCGCAACTAGCGCTGGCGACGATTACCGGTGAGTTTAGTGCCGACGACCTACTCGGCGAGATCTTCGGGCGCTTCTGTATCGGCAAATGATGCGGCTGCTGACGTCTCTGGTGCCGCTTGCAGCGTTGCCGGCACTTAAAAGAGGATTTCAAGGAATGAACTGGGACCCCGAGCAATACCTCAAATACGGCGAAGCGCGGCGACGACCGGCGCTCGATCTGATCGCCCGGCTTGGCGGCGTCTGCCCGAACAACGTCGTTGACCTGGGCTGTGGCGCCGGCGACGTCACGCGCCTACTCGCCGAACATTGGCCACAGGCCAAGGTCGTCGGTGTCGACAACGACGCGGCGATGCTCAGGAAGGCCTCATCGACGGCCTCGCAGATCAACTGGCAGAGCAGTGACATCGTCGAATGGCAGCCAGCGGTCGCACCCGACCTGATTTTCTCTAACGCTGTGCTGCACTGGCTAGCCGATCACCCGCAGCTGCTTCCCAGCTTGATCGCGCAGCTCGCCGAGGGCGGGGTGCTGGCCGTGCAGATGCCGTCGAACTTTTCCTCACCGTCGCATCAGATCCTGCGCAAGCTGGCAGACGATTACCGCTGGCAGCAGACGCTGGGCGGCATCGCGATGGGCAAGGTCCTCTCTGCAGCGGAATACTACCGCCTGCTCTCGCCGTTTTGTCGTCGCGTGGACGTCTGGGAAACCATCTACTGGCAAGCACTCAGCGGTGACGACGCGATCATCGAATGGATGAAGGGTACGACACTGCGTCCCTATCTCGCCTGTCTCGATGCGGTCGCCAAGGAACACTTTCTGACCGCCTATCGTGGGCTGCTGGCAGTGGCCTACCCGCGCGCCAGCGATGGCCATACCCTCTTCCCGTTCAAGCGGGTCTTCTTCGTGGCCCAGCGCTGAATGGAATTCACCGCCGCCGAGGTTTCCGTTTTTCTTGCCCTGGGAACGGCCGCGCTGTTTGCCGGCTTTATCGATGCGGTCGTCGGTGGCGGGGGGCTGATCCAGATCCCGGCACTATTCACCACTTTGCCGAACGAAGTTCCAGCCACCTTGTTCGGGACCAACAAGTTCTCAAGCGTTTTTGGCACCAGCAATGCCGCCTGGCGCTACGCCCGCCGGGTCAACATGCCCTGGCGCACTACCCTGCCCGCAGCGTTTGCAGCTTTCGCCTTCTCCTATCTTGGCGCGGCAGCCGTTGCCTGGATGCCACCGGAACTGCTGCGACCATTGATCCTGGCCCTGCTCATCGGAGCGGCCGTGTACACCTTTGCGCGCAGCGAATTCGGCGCCATTCACCGGCCGCAGCACACCGGTCGCCGCGAGTTCATCTACGCATTGATCGTTGGCGGCGCGATCGGCTTCTACGATGGCTTTTTCGGACCGGGTACCGGCAGTTTCCTGATCTTTCTCTTCATCCGCTTCTTCGGCTTCGATTTTCTGCACGCTTCGGCAGCCTCCAAAGTTGTGAACGTTGCCACCAACCTGGCGGCGATGGGCTATTTTCTCCCGAACGGTCATATTCTGCTGGGTCTGGCGATCCTGATGGCCACTTGCAACGTCCTCGGTTCGCTGCTTGGCACCCATCTTGCGCTGCGGCACGGCAGCGGCTTCGTCAGGAAGGTGTTCTTGTGCGTCGTAAGCCTGTTTATCGTCAAATTCGCCTACGACACCTTCGCTTGAGCTCGTCTTGTCTTTCCGGCTTGCAGGCCGGACTCGTTCGCCGCGCGGGGAGAGCATGCTCCCTGAATTCCCTGCCTCACCCGGCACGGGGGCAAGGGAGCTTGGTGAGTCGCTTGCGCGACTTTCACCTTAACTGCGATGCTTGTCGGCCTGCTGGCGCACTGCCGAAAAGGGAACGACAGCAATTCCGTACTTGCGTGACACGCGTTGGTAAATTTCGCGTGCCGAGATCACCTTCGGGTTACGCAGATCCCGCTCCTGAGCCATTTGCAGATAACCAAAGCCGCGCTTGGCGAGGGCGGGATTCCATCCCTTGAGTTCGAGCAGGGTGAAAATCGCCTTGCTGGCATTGACCAGGAATTGCAGATTTGGTACCCGTTCGGCGGCCTCGATGAGCAGCTTCACCGAGCCCTCGAGATCGCCACTGCGGGCGGCCAGAACGCCGCGGTTGTTGAGTTCGACAATTTCCTTACCGACCTGGGCGAGCAGTGCCTGGCCGGTCGCTTCCTTGCCGGTCCTGGCGTAGATATTTTCAATCTGGGTGATCATGGCCCGGTCCTGGTGGTTCTCTGCGGCGACCTTGCGCACCACTTCCTGGGCGCTGGCTTCGTTGCCAGTGGCCAGGCAGGCGTGTGCCAGGTCGAGGGCCAGCTTGCTCGATACCAACGCGTCTTTCCCCTCCGCTTTCAAGCCATCGTGCAGGAGCAGCGCTTTTTCGACGGCTAGCTTGGCTTTGGTCGGGTCACCCTCCTTGTTGGCACATAGTCCGTCCATGACCAGTGCCGCCAATTCTCCCTGCTTGCTGCCGCGCCAGTCGCGACGGAGTTCGTCGGCAATTCGTTTCGCGCCTTCGACGTGCCCGAGATCGAGCATCGCGCGCGCCAGATTGGAGTAGTCATCGATGTTGTTCAGCGACGACCCGCGTCGACGCTCGAGCACCTTGCCGTAGGCGCGCTCGGCCGTCTGGAAATCCAGGTTGCGCGCCGCCACGTCGCCGACCACTCTTTGCCGCGCGGTGTTGTTGGGCGAGATCATCGCTGCTGCCTGCAGGGCTTGCTGAGCTTCGGGGAGCTTACCCATCTCTTCGCGCACGTCGGCAAGGAAGTCATAGGCGGCCATGAACTCTGGAAAGTCGGCGATCAGGGCCTCGGTGACGGTTTCCGCTTCGCCGAGCTGCTGCTGGCTGCGCAGGGCGATGGCTAGACCCATGCGCGCCCAGGGTACCATTCGTTGCCGAAGCACTTCTTCGTACACCGCCTGCGCCTCGGCTGGGCGCCCGAGCACATTGAGGATCTCACCCTTGAAGCGCAGTAGGTCGAAGAGGAAGCCGCTATCCTGCTCGAGCAGGCGTTTGCAAGCTTCCAGCGCATCGCCGAAAGCGCCGTTGTCGAGATGTTCGTAGAGCGGCGCGAAGAATTGCTTGCGGTACAGTGCGCGTACCAGTCGGCCATGCAGTTCGTCAGCGGTAAACGGTTTGATCAGATAGTCATCCGGCGCCAGCTCGGCGATCGACACGACGTTGTGATAGGCGCGCTCGCTGGTAATCAGCATGAATACTGTCGATAGCGCTACCAGTCGCTGCTGGCGCAGCTCTTCGAGCAGTTGCTGGCCGTCGCGGCCATCTTCGAGCTGGTAGTCGGAGAGGATGATGTCGAAATGGTGGCTGCGCACCTGACGGAGCACTTCGGCCGAGCTTCCAGCATTGTGCACCGACGTGACCCCCAGCGCGGAAAGCATGATGCGCAGCGAACTGCGCGCGTTGGGATAACGATCAATCAACAAGGCCCGCTTGAGCGCCAGTTCCTTGCTCATCTTGTGGAGCAGATCGGCGGTGGTCTCGGCTGTCATCATTGTTGGCACATTACCCGACACCGCACTGGCGGGCAAGCAAGGAAATCGGCCCCATGCGCTGCCTTTTCTCGCCGCCAGCGAGCCTGTGCATGCTGGCGGCGAAGCTTGCTTGCTGGCCCCCTCTTCCCCCACCATTTGCCGCGCGGGGAGGAGGGAGTTGCGTGAGTCGCGTAGGCGACTTCTACATTAACTTCGGATCAGGTGATCGAAGGCGCTGAGTGCAGCTTTTGTGCCTTCGCCCATGGCGATCACGATTTGCTTGTAGGGCACGGTGGTCACGTCGCCGGCTGCAAAAACTCCAGGCAAGGAAGTGGCGCAGCGGGCATCGATCTCGATTTCGCCGTGCGGCGACAGCTCGAGCGTGCCCTTGAGCCACTCGCTGTTCGGCAGCAGGCCGATCTGCACGAAGACGCCAGCGAGCTCGAGGCGCCGCTTTTCGCCGCTGGCGCGATCGGTATACAGCAGGCCGTCGACCTTCTGGCCGTCGCCACTCACTTCGGTGGTCAGCGCTTCGGTGATCACATCGACGTTGCCTAGGCTCAAGAGCTTTTTCTGGAGCACGGCGTCGGCACGCAGGCTGGCTTCGAACTCCAGCAGGGTGACGTGGCCGACGATGCCGGCGAGGTCGATCGCTGCTTCGACGCCGGAGTTGCCGCCGCCGATTACCGCCACATGCTTGCCCTTGAACAGCGGCCCGTCGCAGTGCGGGCAGTAGGCGACGCCATGACCGCGATACTCTTTCTCGCCAGGGACGTTGATCTCCCGCCAGCGTGCCCCGGTGGCGAGGATCACCGTCTTGCTGTGCAGTGTCGCACCACTGGCCAGTCGTAGCTCGGTGAGGCCGCCGGCTGTCGCTGGCAGCAGCGCTTCAGCACGCTGCAGATCCATGATGTCGACGTCGTACTCCCTGACGTGTTCTTCGAGACCGGCGGCAAGCTTTGGACCGTCGGTTGCCTTGACCGAGATGAAGTTCTCGATGGCCAGAGTATCGAGCACCTGGCCGCCGAAACGCTCACTGACCACCCCTGTGCGAATTCCCTTGCGCGCGGCATAGATGGCTGCCGCAGCGCCTGCCGGCCCGCCACCGACGATCAGTACGTCGAAAGGGTCGCGAGCGCTGATCTTCTCCGCGGCACGCTGCGTAGCGCCGGAATCGATTTTGGCAACGATCTCCTCCAGTGCCATGCGTCCCTGGCCGAACTGCGTGCCGTTGAGGAAGACCGTAGGCACACCCATGATCTGACGCGCGCTAACTTCGTCCTGGAATAGCGCGCCGTCGATCATTTGGTGGCTGATGCCGGGGTTGCTGACCGCCATCAGGTTCAGCGCCTGGACGACATCCGGGCAATTGTGGCAGGAGAGCGAGATGAAGGTTTCGAAATGGAATTCACCGGGGATGGCGCGAATTCCCTCGAGCACGCTGGCATCGACCTTCGGCGGATGACCGCCGACCTGCAACAGGGCCAGAATCAGCGAGGTGAATTCGTGCCCCATCGGGATGCCCGCGAAGCTGATGCGTGCCTTTTCGCCAGGGAGGCCGACCGCAAATGACGGACTACGAGCCGCCTTACCGTCTTCCCGGAGAGTCACCTGAGCGGACAGCGCCGCAATTTCCTGCAGCAGAGCGAGCATCTCGCGGGAGGACTCGCCGCTGTCGAGAGTGGCGACCAATTCGATGGGTCGCTGCAGTTTTTCCAGGTAAGCAGCGAGTTGAGTCTTTATGTTTGCGTCGAGCATGACAGTGCTTCCTTGTCGAGTGGCTTGAAAAAAGGCCCCCAATGCAAAGGGGCCGCCAAGCATTGCTTCGCGGCCCCTTTGCGTTGGGACCCGGGCTCGCGCAGCCCGGCGGTGCAGGCAGCGCGAGTGAGCAATGGTTTCTAGATCTTGCCAACCAGGTCGAGTGACGGAGCGAGCGTTGCGTCGCCGGGTGTCCATTTGGCCGGGCAGACTTCACCTGGATGACTGGCGACGTACTGGGCAGCTTGGACCTTGCGCAGCAGCTCCTTGGCGTCACGCCCGATACCCAGGTCGTGGATCTCGCAGACCTTGATGACGCCTTCGGGGTTGATGACGAAAGTACCGCGCAGCGCCAGACCTTCCTCTTCGATCATCACCTCAAAGTTGCGCGTGATTGCGCCGGTTGGGTCGCCCACCATCGGGTAAGTGATCTTCTTGATCGTTTCGGAAGTGTCGTGCCATGCCTTGTGGGTGAAGTGCGTGTCGGTGGACACCGCATAGACTTCGACGCCAAGCTTCTGGAACGATGCGTACTCGTCGGCCAGATCGCCAAGTTCGGTGGGGCAGACAAAGGTAAAGTCAGCCGGGTAGAAGAAGACCACCGACCACTTGCCCTTCAGATCAGCGTCAGATACGGGGCCAAACTTGCCGTTGTGAAAAGCAGTTGCTTTGAACGGTTTGATTTCGGTATTGATCAAGGACATCTTGAACTCTCCTTCGGGTTGGGTGAATAAACTGAATCGACGTGGCGATGGTAGTGGATTCGGTAGCATTGTTCCAATTGATTCTAGCAATTCCAGTCATAGCCAAGCGCTATCCGTGCCAACTGTCCCGCATTGAGGAAGCGCTGTCGAGCTTCCTGAAACCTGTTATTTTTCAGAGAACTGCCGTAGAATTCCGCTCTTTTGCGCAGGCCACTGCGCGAGGAAGGCCGGACTGTCCATGCTCTTTCCTGACCGTTTCGAGGTGATTGTCGTCGGTGGCGGCCATGCCGGCACCGAAGCGGCGTTGGCTGCGGCGCGTGCGGGAATGAAGACCCTCCTGTTGACCCACAACCTCGATACGCTGGGTGCGATGAGTTGCAATCCGTCGATTGGCGGCATCGGCAAAGGGCATCTGGTCAAAGAGATCGATGCCCTCGGCGGGGCGATGGCCGAGGCCACCGATGAGGCGGGGATCCAGTTTCGGACGCTGAATTCGAGCAAGGGTCCGGCGGTGCGCGCGACGCGCGCGCAGGCCGATCGCGTCCTGTACCGGCAGGCGATTCGCCGTCGCCTGGAGAATCAGCCGAATTTAACGATTTTCGCGCAGGCCTGTGACGATCTGATCGTCGACGGCGATCGGGTGGCTGGGGTGGTGACCCAGCTCGGCGTACGCTTTGCTGCGCGAGCGGTGGTCCTGACCACCGGCACTTTTCTCAACGGCCTGATCCACGTCGGCATGTCGAACATGGTTGGCGGACGTATGGGTGACCCTCCGGCGGTGTCGCTGGCGGCAAGGCTGCGCGAACTGCAATTGCCCGTCGGGCGACTCAAGACCGGCACGCCGCCGCGGCTCGACGGGCGGAGCATCGATTTTTCGCGCATGGTCGAACAACATTCGGATCAGCCGCATCCTGTCTTCTCCTTTCTTGGCGACGCGGCGCAGCATCCGCAGCAACTGCCGTGCTGGATTACCAGCACCAACGCCGGCACGCACGACATCATCCGCGCCAATCTGGATCGCTCGCCGATGTACACCGGCGTCATCGAAGGCGTCGGTCCGCGCTACTGTCCCTCGATCGAAGACAAGATCCATCGCTTCGCCGGCAAGGACAGCCACAACATCTTCCTCGAACCGGAAGGTTTGCACACGCACGAGATCTACCCCAACGGGATCTCGACCAGCCTGCCGTTCGACGTGCAGTTGGCGATCGTTCGCTCGATCCGTGGCCTGGAGAACGCGCATATCCTGCGCCCCGGCTATGCCATCGAGTACGATTACTTCGACCCGCGCGCGCTCAAGGCCTCCCTGGAAACCAAGGCCATCGGCGGCCTGTTCTTCGCCGGCCAGATCAACGGCACGACCGGTTACGAAGAAGCTGCGGCGCAGGGTTTGCTGGCCGGAGCCAACGCCGCCCTGCTGGCGCAGGACAAGGCGCCGTGGACACCGCGCCGTGACGAAGCCTATCTCGGCGTGCTGGTTGACGACCTGATCACCCGCGGCGTCTCGGAACCCTACCGCATGTTCACCAGCCGCGCCGAGTTCCGCCTGTCGCTGCGTGAGGACAACGCCGATATGCGCCTGACCGAGCACGGCCGCCGCCTGGGGCTGGTGGACGATCGGCGCTGGACGGCCTTCAGCGAAAAGCGCGCAGCGGTTGCCGCTGAGCAGGAGCGCTTGAAAGCGACCTGGGTACAACCGGGAAAGCTCGCCGACGGCGAGGCGCTGCGCGTCTTTGGCCGGGAACTGGAGCACGAGTACAGCCTACACGAGCTCTTGCGCCGCCCGGATGTGAGCTACCCGGCATTGATGAGTCTGCGCCTAGGCGACGCATCGGCCGACCTTGGCTTGAGCGATCCACGGGTCATCGAGCAGGTCGAAATCCAGGCCAAGTATCAGGGCTACATCGAACGCCAGCAGGAAGAAGTGGCCAGGAGTCTGGCCAATGAAACGCGCTGTTTTCCGGCCGACTTCGATTTCAGCAACATTGCCGGTCTCTCACGCGAGGTGCAGCAGAAGCTGTCCCTGCAGCGGCCGCAGACCCTTGGCCAAGCGTCGCGAATTCAGGGGATGACGCCGGCTGCGATCTCTATCCTGACGGTCTGCTTGAAACGCAACGAGTTCGCCGCGCAACGCCAGCGTGCCGCGACCGGCGGTTGATGAGCGCCGCGCAACAACTCGAAGAGGGCTTGCAGGATCTCGGCATAGCGCTGCCAACGGCTGCGCAGAACAAGTTGCTGGCTTACGCGTCGCTGCTCGAGAAATGGAACCGAACCTACCGCTTGACCGCGGTTCCGAATACGGCGCTGGCTGTAAGCCATCACCTGCTTGATTCGCTGGCGGTGCTTCCCTACGTGCACGGGGAGAGCCTGCTCGACGTCGGCAGTGGCGGTGGCATGCCAGGAATTCCGCTGGCCATCGCCCGTCCAGATCTGCGCGTCGTCCTGCTCGACAGCAATTCGAAGAAGAGCGCCTTCCTGCGGCAGGCGGCGATCGAGCTGGAACTGGCGAATATTGCCGTACACTGCGGGCGGGTAGAGGCCTATCGGCCGGCGGACGCTTTTGCGGCGATCACCGCGCGCGCGTTTGCCGATCTGGCCGCGCTGGTCAGTCTGTCGCGTCACCTACTGCAAGCGGGTGGCCACTGGCTGGCCATGAAAGGCGTCTGCCCGCAGGCCGAGCTCGCACGTCTGCCGGCCGACGTCGTGGTCGACGCGATACACCGTCTGGAAGTGCCGGGAGTCACCGGCGAGCGGCATCTGGTGCGGATCAGCAGCCGTGCCGTCGGGCATTGAGGGGGGTTTGATTTGGCAAGAATACTCGCGGTAACCAACCAGAAAGGCGGCGTCGGCAAAACCACGACCGCGGTCAACCTCTCGGCCTGCCTGGCCGAATGTGGGCAGCGAGTGCTGCTCATTGATCTCGATCCGCAGGGCAATGCGACCACCGGTTGCGGCGTCGTCAAGCGCGGCGCCATGCCCACCGTTTATCAGGTATTGATCGGTCGGTCGACGGTTGCGGAGACGCGCTTGAGCAGCGACTTTGGCTTCGACCTGCTGCCAGCGAACCGCGAACTGGCCGGCGCCGAGATTGACCTGATCGACCTCGGGCAGCGCGAATATCGCTTGCGCGATGCGATCGGCAGCGTCCGCGATGACTATGACTTCATCCTCATGGATTGCCCGCCGGCACTGAACATGCTGACCGTCAATGGGCTGGTGGCCGCCGATACGGTGATGATTCCAATGCAGTGCGAATACTACGCCCTGGAAGGCCTGACCGACCTCGTCGCGACGCTCAAGAAGATCCGCGCCAATCTCAATCCAAGGCTGGAGATCGAGGGGCTGCTACGGACCATGTTCGACCCACGCTCGACCTTGACCCAACAGGTGTCGAATGAACTCGAAGGACACTTCGGCGAAAAAGTCTATCGCACCATCATTCCGCGCAATGTCCGCCTTGCTGAAGCACCGTCCTACGGTAAACCGGTGATCGCCTTCGACCGCAGCTCGAAGGGGGCGCAGGCCTATCTGCTGCTGGCGCAGGAGATTCTCGATCGTTGCGCCGGCAAGACGCGAGCGGGTGCAACGGCCGCGGGACTGGGGGTCTAGCCATGAAACAGAAGGGTTTGGGCCGCGGTCTCGACGCCTTGCTGGCGGGCAACGATGCGCAGAACAAGGAGCAGCTGCGTAGTGTGCCCCTGGCGGACATCCAGCCCGGGAAATATCAGCCACGAACGCACATGGACAGCGCCTCGCTCGAAGAGCTGGCCGCGTCGATCCGGATGCAGGGCCTGATGCAGCCGATCCTGGTCCGCCCGGTGAGCGATGAGCGCTACGAAATCATTGCCGGCGAGCGCCGCTGGCGGGCGGCGCAGATGGCTGGCCTCACCGAGGTGTCAGCCTTGATCCGGGAGATTCCCGACGAGGCGGCGCTGGCCATGGCCTTGATCGAGAACATCCAGCGCGAAAACCTCAATCCGCTCGAAGAAGCCCTCGGCCTGCAGCGATTGATCGACGAGTTCGCGATGACCCATCAGCAGGCGGCCGACGCGGTCGGCCGTTCACGGCCGGCGGCCTCAAACTTGCTGCGCCTGCTGCAGTTGGCAGCACCCGTGCAGGAGCTTCTCATGCGCGCTGAGCTGGACATGGGGCATGCGCGCGCACTTCTTCCGCTGGCCGGTGCTCTGCAGGTTCAAGTTGCGCAACGCGTGGTGCAGAAGGGACTATCGGTACGCGAAACCGAGCGCCTCGTGCAGTATGCCTTGCGGCCACCGAAAGAGCAGGCGTCGCCAAAGCCGGACCGCGACGTGCTGCGTTTGCAGGACGAACTGGCCGATCTGCTAGGCGCACAGGTGGCCATTCGCGCCAACCAGCGCGGCGCCGGCAAGGTGCTGATCGAGTTCGGCGACCTGGATCAGCTGGAAGGAATCCTGCAGCGGCTACGCCATTGATGCGTCGCACCAAAGCAAGGTTTCTGCAAGCCGCCGAACCCGCCTGCAAGGCAGATTTCGCCAAGGAAAGGGAACTTTCTTGCACATGCGGTTTGATTCCTCTATAGGAGTCTGGTATCCTGCCCGTGTTTTGGAGGGGCTGGTCGTGCATCCTCAGGTTCGCTGGTTTTTCTGCTGTCAGGTGATCGTCACCCTGGTGGCTGCGTCGATAGCGGGCCTTGTTGCGGGGATTCATGCGGCCGTTTCTGCCGCGCTTGGTGGTGGCATTGCGATTGCCAGCGCCGCGGCATACGTGTGGCGAGGTTTGCGGCCAGCGGGAACGGCAGCTGCTGATGCGAAAAAGGCGTTCAATTCTCAGGTTGTCGCCGAAGGGTACAAGTTTGCCGTCACCCTTCTGCTGTTTGCCTTGGTTTTCAAAAGCTACTCACAGCTCGCAGCCTTGCCGCTCTTCCTGGCTTATGCCGCAACGATTGTCGTTTATTGGATGGCGCTGCTCAGACAGCACTAGTCAAACAGGGGAAAAAAGATGGCTTCAGGCGAACCGCTAACGAGCAGTGGATACATTGTCCACCACCTCACCAACCTGCAGGCCGGTGAGGGCTTCTGGACCCTTCACCTGGATACTCTGCTGGTCTCCGGCATTCTCGGGCTGGTCGCCTTTCTCGGTATGGCCAAGGTCGCAAAAATGGCCACTTCCGGTGTGCCCGGTCCGCTGCAAAGTTTTATCGAGATCCTGCTGACCTTTGTCGATCAGCAGGTCAAGGACACCTATCACGGCAGAAGCCCGCTGGTCACACCTCTGGCAATCACCATCTTCGTCTGGGTGTTCCTGATGAATGCCATGGACCTGATCCCGGTTGACTTCCTGCCGACGATCTTTGGTTGGTTCGGCGTCCACTACCTCAAGGTGGTACCGACCACCGACCCAAACCTGACCTTTGCCATGTCCCTGACCGTGTTCGCGATCATGATCGTCATGGGCATCAAGGTGAAGGGCGTGGGCGGCTTCTTTCACGAGGTCGTCGCCGTGCCGTTTGGCCCCAAGCTGGCGCCGGTCAATGTTCTCTTCCGCATCATTGAAGACATTGCTAAGCCGATCTCCCTCTCGCTGCGTCTTTTTGGCAACATGTACGCAGGTGAGATGGTGTTCATCCTGATCGCCCTGCTTGGTGTCTGGCAGTTGCCGCTGGCCCTGCCGTGGGCCTTGTTCCACATCCTGATCATTACCTTGCAGGCTTTCGTGTTCATGATGTTGACCATCGTCTATCTGTCGATGGCCAGCGAGTCACACGGCTAATTAGCATTGCCAGGTCCCTTTTCATCCGCTTAGTTCACGTTGTTCCTGTTTAACCCATTTAGCATTTTTTGTTAGGAGAACCACCAATGGAAGCCGCTCTGTCAATGTTGCTTGGTAACACCGCCATCGCCGTCGCCATCCTGATCGGGGCGGGCGCCCTTGGTACCGCTAT